>NZ_CP027229.1:1260000-1885000 GCF_002999135.1 Capnocytophaga sp. oral taxon 878 | reverse complement strand
GATAATGCTGAACCCAAAATAGCTTATAACAATGGAAATTTTATCTTTATGAATAGTTTCAATGAGATGATTGAGGATTTCAAAAAATACCAACCTCAGTTATTCTATAAGAAATCTAATGGCGAAGAGAGTAAAATTCCTTATGATTGGACAATTTATTACCTGCGCAAAAAAGCCCTTTCGCAAAAGATTACCCAACAAGAATTAGCTTGGCTTATACTTCACTTCAATCAAAAAAGAGGGTACTACCAGTTGCGTGGCGAAGAAGAAACTGAAAACCCTAACAAAGAAGTTGCTTTTCACTCTTTAAAAGTTGTAGAGGTAGAGGCTGAAGCTCCTAATAAAAAAGGTGAGATTTGGTATACAATCCGTTTGGAAAATGGTTGGATATACCGTCGTACAAGTAAAATCCCTTTGGACGATTGGAAGGGAAAAACACGTGATTTTATCGTTACTACCGACCTTAATGATGATGGCACTATTAAAGTAGACAAAAAGGGTAAAGAAAAACGTTCCTTCAGAGCTCCTGAAGAAAACGACTGGAACTTGCTCAAAAAGAAAACAGAACACGATATTGATTTTTCTGGAAAAACTGTAGGTGCTTATATCTACGACCATTTGTTGCAAGACCCCAATCAGAAGATTAAAGGTAAATTAGTTCATACGATTGAACGAAAATACTATAAAAATGAATTAAAAGCTATTTTAACCCAACAAATAGCTCTTCAACCAGAATTGTTTACCGAAAACCTATTAGCGGACTGTATAAGAGAATTATACCGCAAAAACGAGAAGCAACAACAAAATCTATTATCAAAAGATTTCCTTCATCTGTTTGTAGAAGATATCATTTTCTACCAACGCCCGTTGCGCAGCAAAAAATCTACTATTGCCAATTGTACCTTAGAAAAGCGTTTGTATATAGATAAGGAAACTAATGAGCGCAAAGATGCTCCTATAAAAGTATGTGCCAAATCTAATCCTTATTACCAAGAGTTTAGAGTGCTGCAATGGCTGCAAAACTTGAGAATTTACGAAATAGAAACTGACCGTGAGGTAACTACTGAGTTTATTGAAACACCCCAAGACTATGAGGCTCTCCTCAATTTCTTGATGTCTCAAAAAGAAATAGATAACGAAAGTTTACTGAAATACTTTTTACTTGCAAAAAATCCTCAAATTAAAGATAAAGCAGCTAAAAGCGAGCTTAAAAAATGGCTCACTACTTATCGCTGGAACTATGTCTATGATGTGGCGGATAACTCCTCCAAAAAATACCCTATGAATGAAACAGGTTATGACCTTCAGCGGTATTTGCAGAAAGTAGAAGGACTCCCAGCCAACTTTCTAACCTTTGATACAACATATCAATTGTGGCATTTGTTATATTCGGTCAAGGACAAAGTTGAATTTGATAAAGCTTTAAAGAAATTTGCTCAGAAATATCAATTAAACGAAGCATCGTTTGTAGATAGTTTCAAAAACTTCAAACCCTATCCTAATGAGTATGGTAGTTTCTCCGAAAAAGCTATTAAAAAATTGCTCCCTCTAATGCGTTTTGGCAATCATTGGGACTTTAATCGCATTGATGTATCTACTCAAAAACGTGTAGATGACCTTATCAATGGAGTGGCAAATGAGGATATCCGTACCATCATTAGAGAAAAAGCAGAGAAGTATCAGCTCAATAGTGAGACCTGCTTTCAAGGCTTACCGCTTTGGCTAGCTCAGCATATAGTCTATAATCGTCACGCCGAAGCTACTGATATAGAAAAATGGACTTCAGTGAGTGATTTAGAAATATATTTAGAAGATTTCAAGCAACATTCTCTTAGAAACCCTATAGTAGAGCAAGTAGTAACCGAAACTTTACGCGTAGTAAGAGATATCTGGCAACAATACGGCGGGGGACAAGCGAATTTCTTTGATGAAATACATATAGAACTGGGTAGAGAACTCAAAAAAACAGCCGAAGAAAGAAAACAACTTTCCAATAAAAATCAAGAGAATGAAAATACCAACCTACGCATTAAGAAATTGCTTGCCGAATTAAAAGAAGATGCAAGCATACAGAACGTCCGTCCGTATTCGCTTGTACAGCAAGAACTGCTTAAAATCTATGAAGAAGGTGTCTTCAGTAGTACAGATGAAATAGACGAAGAAATTCAAAAAATTCGCAAAAAAGCTGAACCTACCACCCCTGAGATACAACGCTACAAGCTCTGGTTAGAACAAAAGTATAAATCGCCTTATACGGGAGAGCTGATTTCACTCACAAAGCTATTTACCGAGGAGTATGAAATAGAACATATTATTCCGCAAAGCCGTTATTACGATGATAGTTTTTCTAATAAAGTAATATGCGAATCGGCTGTAAATAAGCTAAAAACAAATCTATTAGGATTAGAATTTATTCAAAAACACCATGGAGAAAAGGTATGTGTAGCAGGTAATAAAGAAGTTACTATTTTCACAGAGGAACAATACAAAGACTTTGTGAAAAAACATTACGCTAATAATTTAGCTAAACAACAAAAACTTCTTTTGAATGAGATACCTGAAAAAATGGTGGCTCGCCAGCTGAATGACACTCGTTACATTAGTAAGTATATTTCTGAAATACTTTCTAAAATAGTGCGGTCAGATGAAAAAGATGAAGGAGTAAACTCTAAAAATGTAATACCTTGTACAGGTAAAATCACTACTGCCCTCAAACAAGATTGGGGACTTAATGATGTGTGGAACGAGATTATACTTCCTCGTTTTGAGCGAATGAACCAGCTTACACAAACACAGCTTTTTACCTCATATAACGACAGATATCAAAAAAATCTTCCTACAGTTCCAATAGAGTACAGCCAAGGTTTCCAAAAGAAACGTATAGACCACCGTCATCACGCTATGGACGCCTTAGTGATTGCTTGTGCTACTAGAGAGCACATCAATTATATGAATAACCAACACGCATTGGATAAGGGCAAGGATAAAAAAGAAAAACAACAATCTCGCATAGACCTTCGCGCCATCCTCTGTGAGAAAAAGAATAATAACTGGCAATTCAAGAAACCTTGGGCTACATTCACTCAAGAAGCCAAAGAATCCCTCGAATATATAGTAGTGAGTTTTAAACAAAACCTAAGAGTGATTAATAAAGCTACCAACTATTATGAAAAATGGGAAGAGAAAAATGGTGTACTTGTAAAAAAGAAAGTAAAACAAGAGGGAACTAATTGGGCTATCAGAAAGCCTTTACACGAGGAAACTTTTTCAGGGAAAATTTCTTTAAAAAGAGAAAAAGTAGGTAAGGGGAATATATTAACAGCTACTAGAAAACCAGTTGATAGTAGTTTCGATGTGAAGAAAATTAGTAAAATTACCGATACAGGTATCCAAAAAATATTACTCAACTATCTCAAATATAAAGGAAGCCCAGAAGTAGCTTTTTCAGCAGAAGGATTAGAAGAACTCAACAAAAATATAGCCCAATACAACGATGGCAAGAAACATCAACCTATTTATAAAGTGAGAATTTATGAAAAGGGAAGTGGTAGGTTTGTATTAGGAGAAAAAGGGACAAAGTCTAAGAAATATGTTCAGGGAGCACCTAACTTGTATTTTGGAGTATATCAAGGCAAAGGAAAACGCACTTATGCAACGATCCCCCTCAACGAAGTAATTGAACGACAAAAACAAGGACATCCTTCTGTCCCTGAGCGTAATAAAAAAGGAGAACCACTATTATTTAGCCTTTCGCCTAACGATTTGGTATATGTGCCTATGGAAGGAGAAATCGCAGAGACAATAGATTTCAATAATCTCAGCAAAGAACAGAAAGAAAGAATTTACAATGTAAATGATTTTTCTTCTACCACTTGTTATTTTACACCTAATAGAGTTGCAAAAGCTATTTGTCCTAAAGAGATTGATAAAAAGGGAAAAGATTCTGGTTCTTTTGATACTAAAACAGCGAGTATAGAAGGGGTACAAATAAAAGAAGTCTGTATTAAACTAAAAGTAGACCGCCTAGGAAACATCACTAAAGCATAGAGCTTTTAAAAAAACAATAAAAACACCCTTTAAACTATGTTATACCGTTCTATTTACATTGGCAATCCAGCCCATTTGAAGTTGAAGGATAAGCAACTCAAAATAACAGACCCCACTACCCAAACTGTAAAAGGGAGTGTGTCTATTGAAGATTTAGGTTTACTGATGCTTGATCATTATCAAATTACCGTTTCTCATCAGTTATTGCAAGAATTGATGAAGAACAATGTGGTGCTTATCAGTTGTGATGAAAAACACTTACCCTTAGGAGTAATGCTTCCTTTTGGTGGAAATACTCAATATTCTGAACGGGTGAAAACACAGTTGAAAGTGAGTGAACCCCTAAAAAACAACTTTGGAAGCAAACTGTAGAGTGCAAAATTCAGAATCAAGCTAAAGTGTTAGAGCATTTAGGAAAGTATGCTGACCCAATGTACGACTATCTAAAAGAAGTAAAATCGGGTGATACAACCAATATGGAAGGCATTGCAGCACAACATTATTGGAAGTATCTTATTGATTATGATTTTCTAAGAGATAGATTTGGAGAGTATCCTAATCAGTTTTTCAATTTCGGATATGGAGTTTTGCTCAGTATAGTAGCCCGCGCATTGGTAGATACAGGTTTATTATTAGTATTAGGAATTTTTCATCGCAATAAGTACAACCCTTATTGTTTGGCAAGCGACATAATGAAACCCTACCGTCCCATAGTAGATTTATTGGTAATGGAATGGCTCACAGTATATCCTGAAGTAGAAGAACTCAACAAAGAAAGTAAAGCTCATATACTGCAGATTGCAACCCGTGATGTACAAATAGGAAAGAATATCCACCCCTTAATAGTGGCAGTGAAGAACACAGCTTCTTCTCTGTACAAATGCTATACGGGTGAAAAGCGATTGATAGCTTATCCTGAATTATGATCATAGCCGAACGATATAATGCTTATAGAATTATGTGGGTATTAGTATTATACGATTTGCCAACAGAAACGAAGAAAATGCGTAAAGAAGCACAGAACTTTCGTGATAAACTCATAAAGGACGGCTTTACGCTCTTTCAGTTTTCGATGTACATAAGGCATTGCCCTAGTAGAGAGAATGCTCAGGTGCATATCAATCGTGTAAAACAAAATTTACCTCAGTATGGTAATATAGCTATTATGTGCTTAACTGATAAGCAGTTTGGAGATATGGAGTTCTTTTACTGTCAGAGGGAAACAGCAGCCCCCGAAACCTATGTGCAATTAGAACTTTTTTAAGAAGAATAGGAAAGAGAAAACCTCCTCTTTTGCCTTTGCTTATAAGGCTAAAGAGGAGGTTTTTCAGTACTGTTTTTCAGTAAAACAGATTGATACTAAAACCTTTAGAAAATTGAGGTTGTTATCAATCACAAAACTACAAAATTTGAAAGCAACTCACAACAGGGGAATTGACGGGGCTATTAACAAGAATGTTGTTATCAATCACAAAACTACAAAATTTGAAAGCAACTCACAACGCCTTTTTTATCGAAGCTGTAACAAAAGAAGTTGTTATCAATCACAAAACTACAAAATTTGAAAGCAACTCACAACAACAAACTCACCACTAACTGCCATATAATAGTTGTTATCAATCACAAAACTACAAAATTTGAAAGCAACTCACAACACGTATCCGCAAAGAAGACAAACGTCTTTAGTTGTTATCAATCACAAAACTACAAAATTTGAAAGCAACTCACAACTGCCAATCTACAGAGGTTACTGTTGCCCATGTTGTTATCAATCACAAAACTACAAAATTTGAAAGCAACTCACAACCCGCTCTGCTAACATCATCTTACCCTTAATGTTGTTATCAATCACAAAACTACAAAATTTGAAAGCAACTCACAACGTAATTTTGCTTCACCAAAATAACCAACCAGTTGTTATCAATCACAAAACTACAAAATTTGAAAGCAACTCACAACTAATCAAGTAATGAATTGCAGAATTACTTCGTTGTTATCAATCACAAAACTACAAAATTTGAAAGCAACTCACAACTAAATTTTCCGTTAATAATTTTGCCTTTTCGTTGTTATCAATCACAAAACTACAAAATTTGAAAGCAATTCACAACTGCAAAATTAAACGTTACTAATACGAATATGTTGTTATCAATCACAAAACTACAAAATTTGAAAGCAACTCACAACTATAGCTATGCTGGCAAGCCCCAAACTAAGGTTGTTATCAATCACAAAACTACAAAATTTGAAAGCAACTCACAACGAGGTTTGAAATGCATATATTTTTGCCTTAGTTGTTATCAATCACAAAACTACAAAATTTGAAAGCAATTCACAACGGGAAAAGAAGCATTCTATATTATTTTTGTGTTGTTATTAATCACAAAACTACAAAATTTGAAAGCAATTCACAACCGACACCAGGGAAGTCTCTATGACCTAAGAGTTGTTATCAATCACAAAACTACAAAATTTGAAAGCAATTCACAACTAACATTCATTGTAATTAATATAAAATAGAGTTGTTATCAATCACAAAACTACAAAATTTGAAAGCAATTCACAACGCTTGTTCACGGCGTTGTAGTTCGGCTTTGGTTGTTATCAATCATAAAACTACAAAATTTGAAAGCAATTCACAATGAACGTGAGTGCTTGCCTATCTTTTTGATAGGAAATTCTGATAAATCAGGAGATTCTTTGATATACTATTATTTGACAAGTCATAAAATTCATAAATAGAATCTTTGGGCAAAGCATAAAGCATTTCCAATTTGGAAAGTTTTTTTAATTTCTTGCTTTACATCTATTTCTTGAGGTTATGTATTCTTGCAGAAGCATAATACTCCCACAAGAATAAATAATAAGGGTTTTCAGAATATTACTCGATGATAAAACTTTTGTTGAAATAAAAAACCAGAGGCTTATTATTAGCTATGTTGTTATGAATGATTGTATCTACATATTTTGGGTCAAAAAACATTTCATTACTCAATTTTGGATTATTTGAGATGTCTAAAAAGTCCATTTTTTCATTTCCTAATGAAATACTTTCTAAATTATTGTTATTTATAGCAAGCCGTTTTAACGAAATAACTGTATTGTAACTTGAAATATTATTGTATGACAAATTCAAGTTTTTTAAAGTTTTAGGTGTTTTGTTGCTCAGAAAAAAACTTTTCAAAAAAAAGTTATGGGAGAGGTTCAATTCTACAATGCTTTTAGGCATTTTTTTATATTCCATTTCTTGTATCATATTACGAGACAAATCCAATTTCTTAATAGAATATTCCGATAAATCAGGAAATTCTTTGATACTATCATTTGACAAGTCATAAAATTCATAAATAGAATCTTTGGGGAGCATATATAATATTTCTAATTTAGAAAGTTTTTTGGCTTCTTCCTTTTTTATTTCTTGATTTTATGTGTTCTTGCAGGAGCATACTACTCCTACGAAAATAAAGAATAAAAAGTTTTTCATAATATGAACATTTTTATTGCTGAATATTTTTTGTAAGGCAAGTTGTTTTGTTAGCTGGGTAACATAAGAACATAACCCATTGCATTGTTTTGCAATGGGTTGAAATAATTTATTAGGATAAGTGTGTTTGCAAAATTTTATTCCAAAAGATTTGTTTTTACAAAAAATGAAGGTTTTTCATCATCAGGAGGCAAAGGTTTGTTGTTTTCGATAAGATGTGGAAGTTGATATTTTCCATAACAACCAAACCAACCATTGTCAAACTTCACAAAATAAAGCCCATATATGAAAGAATACCCTTTTACTTCTTCTGAAAAATCTTTATATGGAATGTTCCAATAATTCTTTCCGTTGATAGTAAATTTTGGGTCTTTTGTTGTTACAACTTCTATTTTTTTATCATCGGATAGATATAAAAACTTATAATTTATTCCAAGTACGTCTATGTCATAGAAACTATAGAATTGTGAACCAAATGCTGTTTTTGGAGTAGGAACACTTTTCGAGATAAAATTGGACTCTTGTGAATAACCTACACCACAAATCAGAGCCATTAAAAGAATTTTTTTCATTTTGTGTTTAAAATTTAATTTATCATATTTATGAAATCCACGTATTAAAGAAGTTGTGCTAATATCTGTTTGAACACCTCCTAATCCCGAACCTGTACTGCCTTCTATGTACCCACTAGAACTACTTATGGTTACAGAATGTACTACTTCTCCTTTTTCGTAATACACTACAACATCTGCTGCTTGTATGAAAATGATGCGCAAGTTTTATGCCAAATTACCAAGGAAGGCGTATCAGTTCTTGACCTTTCTTACGCCTCTGAAAAGCTCGGATTATGCTCACTTTCAGTGAAATGCACTATTGATGATTTACTCCAAGTTGTTATCAATCACAAAACTACAAAATTTGAAAGAGATTGACAATTATAAATTAGCAAATTAGCAAATTAGCAAATTATATAAGTTGTTGTAAATCATATAGCTATAAAGTTTGAAAGCAATTTAGAATGCTGTTGCGGAAAATATGTTGGGTTGCGTAGGGAAGATGGTAATTGAACTATTTTTGAGGGACAAGGGAAGGAAAAAGAGTGGTACTTCTTATTTTTGCGATTTTTGTTTGGTTTTATCAAAAATAATTCTTATCTTTGTACTCTAATTTAAATTTTAAAATTATGAGTATTATTGCAACACTTATTATTGGTGCCATCGCTGGATGGTTAGGAGGCACTATCTACAAAGGTAGTGGATTAGGACTTATAGGGAATATCATTATTGGTATTCTTGGAAGTAGCGTTGGTTATTGGCTTTTGGAAAGTGTGTTCCATATCTCACTTGGAGAAGGTTGGATTGGCGCTATCTTAACAGGAGCTATTGGCGCTATTGTTATTCTATTCTTGATAAATTTGATATTTAAGAAGAAGTAATAAGAGAAAAAGAATAGCTATTAAAGATAAAAAACCCCGAAAATATTTGATATTTTCGGGGTTTTTTAGTAAAATGTTTTAAATTACCTTTTTGCGTTGGCAGTCCAGGTTTTTCCGTCTGTAGTGTACAGAATGTTCAATGAAGAGGCGTTGATTCTAATTACTTTTACGCCATCTAGCAAATCAGCATTTACTAAAATGTTATCTCCTTCTTTTTTGAAACTAACACCTGTAAGGTTAGGAATGCCGTCTGAAAAACGGAAATGGTAATCGTTCCCAGTTTTGACAACAGTTACTGAACCATTATCAAAAGCCTTTTTCTCTTTACCATCTGAGTAAGAGATGCTACCTTTGTAGGTTCCTACAAAAAGGTCGTTGTCGGCTGGGTCATCATTTTTGCTACAAGAAGCAAAAAAAACTAGTGATAAACAAATCACTGAAGCTAATGCAATAATTTTCTTCATAGTTGATTAAATTTAAAAATTAATATTAAAGTTTGATGTGATAATATATTATTGAGATGCTTAATGCAATTTTAAAAGATATTGATTGTGATATTTTCTAACTATAGAAGACATTTTTATTTGTTTTTGTTTAAATATCTTTTTGCTAAAAGTTGCATTCCGTATCCCAAAGCTATATTTAACCATCGTTTGTTGTTAAATAAAGAACCCAAAGTATTGGCTAATAAGTTTTTTGGACTTAAACTTTCTGCTGAAGCTGATACTTGTTGTGTGAGAGACAGTCGGTCAATCTCTTTTTCTAATCGCAGTAGTCTAATTTCATTATCGATTTCTTCAAATGATGAAAAGGTTTTATTGTTCATTTTCTTCTTCGTCTTCGGGGTCTGTTTTAAAATAGATTTCGGATAGTTTTCGCAATAGAGACCTTTCAATTAGTTTTTTGCGAAATAATAGAACTACTAACGATAACACTATATAGAAAGCTCCTACAATAGCAAATCCTAAACCATTACTACCTAATGCTTCGCCTATGGCATAAGCGGCGGCGAGAGATAGGAAAAACAGTATTAGCAAACTTGCAAAGCCATAGACAAAAAAACTTATTAGTCCGTAAGAAGATTTGGCTATAAACCTAAAAAGCACGAGTTTATAGTAAGATAACTGTGAATTAAGGGCTGAGTTTGCTTTTGTAGGAACTTCTACAAATGTTTCTTTAATAGAATGAATGGGCATAAAATTATTTTTTAATTTTAGCGGCTTCTTCTTTTAATGAAGCTAATTTTTTTTCTAGAAGGCTAATTACATCTTCGGCTTTATTGCTTGATTTTGAAAATAGCCTGTCTACTTTTTCTTCTAAAGAGCCTTTTAGTTCCAATGATTTCTCACGTACATTCTCTGTGAGGTTATCCAATTGATCTTTTAAATCTTGAGACTTATCTCTGAGAGTGTCTTTAATTTTTTGACGTGTGTTTTTACCTTCGTCGGGCGCAAAAAGGATGCCCAAACCTACTCCGATAGCAGTACCTACTGCTAAGCCTAATACTACATTTGCTGTTTTTGACATAGTGTTCAGAATTAATGTTATTAAATTAGTTATTAAATTAAATTTGGTACAAAGGTATGAATAAAATTTGATATAACATAATTTTTATTAATATTTTTTATCTATAATGCATAGAGAAAAGTGATTTTTAGGTAAGAGGTAAGAGGGTAAGAGGTAAGAGGGGGGGAGGTAGTTAGCTGGGTGAGTTTGGCAACTATCCTTCGTTTATAGTTCGTTTATCCTTCGTTATTCGTTCGTTCGGGGTAGGGGGTGATTTTGATGTGGGAGAGATATGGTTGGGAGGTGGTGGTATGGGGGTGGGTGATAAGTATTTTTTGGTTATTAGAAAAAGTTTAGTTACCTTTGCCGTCTGAAAAATTAATTATACTTATACTTTTTTGACTGTAATATGAAGAAATTTATTTTATTACTTGTAGGTTGTTTTTTGTTGCCTTTTAGCTTATTGGCACAGCAGGGAGGGATGTGGATCCCGTCGTTGTTGGAGGGTATGAATGCTAAGGAGATGAAGTCGCTTGGGATGAAGATGTCGGTAAGCGATATTTATAATGTGAATAAATCGAGCTTGAAGGATGCGGTGCCTCATTTTAATGGGGGGTGTACTGCTGAAGTGATTTCGGGCAGGGGGCTGCTTCTTACTAATCACCATTGTGGGTATGGGCAGATACAGGCTCATTCGACCTTAGAGAATGATTATCTTACGAATGGTTTTTGGGCTAAGAGCTTATCGGAGGAGCTTCCTAATAAGAATTTGGAGGTTACTTTTATAGTGCGTATAGAGGATGTTACGGCTAAGGTGCTTGAAGATACTAAGGGATTGAGTAGTGAGATGGATAGGGCATCGAAGATAGAGAAGAATATAGCGAACTTGGTAAAGAACTCGGCTAAGGAGTCGTGGCAGGAGAATCGTATTCGGGCGTTTTATGAGGGGAACCAGTATATATTATTTGTGGTTGAGACATTTAAGGATGTGCGATTGGTGGGGGCTCCGCCTTCATCGATAGGGAAATTTGGGTCGGACACGGATAACTGGGTGTGGCCGAGACATACGGGAGATTTTTCGTTATTCAGGGTATATGCTGATAAGAATAATAGGCCTGCGGAGTATTCCAAAGACAATGTGCCTTATGTACCTAAGCATTTTTTCCCGATCTCACTAAAAGGGGTGAAGGCAGGTGATTTCACTATGGTATTTGGGTATCCTGGAAGGACGCAGGAGTATCTGCCTTCCGTAGCTGTGGAGCAAATAGTGAAGGTGCTGAACCCTGCCAAGATAGGGATTCGTGATGTGGTACTGAAAGTGCAGGATGGCTTTATGAGAGTTGATAATGGGATTAAGATTAAATATGCTTCAAAATATGCTAGTGTGGCTAACTATTGGAAGAAATGGATAGGAGAGACACAGGGCTTGGAACAATCGGGCGCAGTGGCGCTGAAACGCGCGCAAGAAGAGAAGTTCCAGAAGGCTATTGCAAAGGCAGGAAAGAGTGCGGAATATGGGAATATTTTGGATGATTTTGCTAAAAAATATGCTGCTATAAGGGATTATGAGCTTTCGGTAGATTTGTACTCGGAGTTTGTGCAGCGTAATGTAGCTTTGCTATCAAACGGATTAAGGGTGTTACAGCTGCAAAATGCATTGCTTGAGAGAGGGGAACAGTCATTTAACGATAGGAAGAAGGCTTATGTAACGATGTTTCGGGGAGTATTTAAGGATTATGACTTAAAGGTGGATAAGGCTGTATTTGAGGCAGCAGCGGCTTATTATATAAAGACGATGCCTAAAGAGCTGTTGGCTCCTAATATGCAGAACATAGATGTGAAGGCTATGGCTGATAAGTTATACGGAGAATCGTTTTTGGCTTCGGGAGCTGAGATGGAAAAGGTATTGAACTTAGATGCTAAGGCTTTCCAGCAACGATTAAAAGGAGATGTAGGGGTGGAATTAGTACAAGGTATTATAAATCATTTCTACGAAAAAGTATATCCTACCTTTGCTGAACTAAATGAAGAGATTACGGCATTGCAGCGCAGTTATATGAAGGCTATCTTGGAGTTTGCGAAACCAGAAGATCGCATCTTCCCTGATGCTAACAGTACCTTGCGTGTGACTTATGGAAAAGTAGCGGGATATGCACCTAAGGATGCAGTAACTTATGATTATATTACTTATTTGGATGGTGTAATGGAGAAATATGTGCCGGGTGATTACGAATTTGATGTGCCTGCTAAACTACGTGCTTTGTATGAGAAGAAAGATTATGGTATTTATGGTAAGAATGGCAAGATGCCAGTGTGCTTTGTAGCGACTAATCATACAACAGGAGGTAACTCGGGTAGTCCTGCTATTGATGCACAAGGTAACCTTATAGGGCTGAATTTTGACCGAGTATGGGAAGGGACTATGAGTGATATACATTATGATCCTAAGATATGTAGGAATATTATGGTGGATATTAGGTATGTGCTATTCATTATTGATAAATATGCAGGAGCAGGCTATCTGATAGATGAAATGAAGATTAAACGTTAATAAGCCGTAGATAGGGTGCGTATGCAGTACTCAATAAATATATCTTGGTAATGATATGAGAAAAACTATTTATCTGGTATGGTAATTGAGGGATAATAACCAGGCTATAATGGCTGAGTATGTGATGGAAGATATAGGGAAAAAGTATCTACTTCAGTCCTATGTTAATAAAAGAATTTTACTTATATAGTTCTGAGTTTTGACTAACTTAGAGATGAAAGTAATTGACAATAAAGAATGCATAATATGAAGCGATTTGAAGATAGGTACTTTTTTGATGTGTATGTTAACGATAAATGGGTGGTGTGCCCTAAATGTGGGAAAGGGGCTAAAGTTACTACTAAAAAACATTACCCTACAGAGGAGGATGTGAATAGAGAGACTCCTTATCATTTTGAGACTGTAGTAGTGAGATGTAGCCATTGTGGTTTTGAACAACTTAGCAGAGCTAAGAAATCATTTGTAGCGACTATTAAGCTAAACTGTCCTAATTGTGGTTTGCCTATCTTTAAAGAAATAATTAATGTGAAGCATAAATTGGAGGAGATGGCAGTGAATTGTACCAATCCTAAATGTAAGCATACTCTTAAAGTTAAGCCAAGTTATCAGTTACAATATAATCCTGATTATTACTCTAAGCAACAAGGAGGGCTTAAACGAGACCGTATTTTTGGGTTACCTTACTATTTTCAAACCAATATAAAAGGCAATCTTTTTTGGGCTTTGAACCCTGAGCATATAAAGGTAATGGCAGATTATGTGGCATCGGATTTGCGAGAGCGTAAAGGAATGAGCTTAGTAGCTAAATTGCCTACTTTTATCAAGATTAAGAAGCATAGAGATATTGTGCTGAAAACCTTACAGCAATGGGAAAAGAATATTTAAACAATACCAAAAACAAACAAAATATGAAATTAAATAAACTTATTGACCACACACTATTAAAAGCAACAGCTACCATTGCCGAGATAGAAACTCTTTGCAAAGAGGCTGTGGAGTATGATTTTTATTCGGTATGCGTGAATAGCGCGTATGTGGCTACTGCTAAAAAATTCTTAGAAGGAACTACTGTTAAAGTATGCAGTGTAGTGGGATTCCCTTTAGGAGCTATGCAATCCAAAGCTAAACTTTTTGAAACAGAACAAGCATTAGCAGATGGAGCAGATGAGATTGATATGGTAATTAATGTAGGTTGGCTAAAATCAGGCGAAATAGATAAAGTGCGTGAGGAGATTGCAGCCTTAAAAGCTGCTGTGGGTAGTAACCGTGTGCTTAAAGTAATAATAGAAACTTGCTACCTTACAGATGAAGAGAAGCGCTTGGCTTGCCAATTGGCCCTTGATGCAAAAGCAGATTTTGTAAAAACCTCTACGGGCTTTGGTACTGGAGGGGCTACCCTTCCAGATGTAAAACTGATGAAAGAAAGCGTGCAAGGACACGCTAAGATAAAAGCATCGGGTGGGGTACGTGATTATGAAACAGCTATACAATATATAAATTTAGGAGTGCAGCGTATAGGGACTTCCAATGGTATTACTATCTTGAAAGGAGAGAAAGGAACAGGCTACTAATGAAAATTATTAGTTATAATGTGAACGGAATTAGAGCTGCCTTTACCAAGGGATTAAAAGAGTGGTTACAAGCAGCAGCTCCTGATGTGTTGTGCTTGCAAGAGATAAAAGCCTTAGAAGCTCAGATACCTACAGAAATATTTGCCGAATTGGGCTATGAATACCAGTATTACCATAGTGCCGAGAAAAAAGGTTATAGTGGGGTAGCTATTATCTCTAAAATAGCTCCTAAACATGTTGAGATAGGTACAGGTATAGACTATATGGACAAAGAAGGCCGGGTAATACGAGCTGATTTTGATACCCTTTCGGTAATGAGTTTGTATCTGCCATCGGGAACCAATATCGACCGCTTAGACTTTAAGCTAACCTTTATGGCCGATTTTCAGAAATACATTAATGAACTGAAACAAACTATTCCAAACCTCATTATTTGTGGTGATTACAATATTTGTCACCAAGCTATTGATATTCATGATCCTGTGCGCAATGCCAATGTATCAGGCTTTTTGCCAGTGGAACGTGAGTGGTTAGATACCTTTATGAAAAGTGGCTTTATTGATAGTTTCCGTTATTTTCATAAAGAGCCTCATCAATACTCATGGTGGAGTTATAGAGCTAATGCCCGTAATAATAATAAAGGTTGGCGTATTGATTATCACTTAGTAGCTTCACCTTTGGAAAGCCGTATGGAGCGAGCTCTCATACTGCCCGAAGCTAAGCATAGTGATCATTGCCCTATTCTTTTAGAAATTAATTAAACAAGTGTAATAAAATGTATCCAATAAAATTTAAACCTATCCTAAAAGAGAGAATTTGGGGAGGTACAAAACTTAAAACTTTGTTTAACAAACCCATTGTAACCGATATCACAGGTGAAAGCTGGGAAGTATCAGGAGTACCTGGTGATATATCGGTGGTAGCTAATGGAGCCTTAGAAGGCAAAAGTCTTCAAGAGCTTATTAACTTGTATCCTAATGAGTTACTTGGTAAGCATGTGCACCAGCGTTTTGGTAATGATTTCCCTATACTTATCAAATTTATTGATGCCCGTGAAGACCTATCAATCCAAGTACACCCTAATGATAAGCTAGCCAAGGAACGTCATAACTCCTTTGGTAAGACTGAAATGTGGTATGTACTCCATGCCGATGAAGGAGCTGAACTCATAGTAGGTTTTAACAAGACAGTTACTAAAAATGAATACCAACAACACCTCAATAACGGTACTCTTACCGATATTCTTAACTATGAAAAGGTACACAATGGTGATACATTTTTTATTAATACAGGTAAAGTACACGCCATAGGTAAGGGTATTATTATTGCCGAAATTCAGCAAACTAGTGATATTACCTATCGTGTTTATGATTTTGACCGCCGCGATAAAAATGGTAACCTACGCGAACTACACACCGAGCTTGCTCTTGAAGCCATTGATTATGAGCGCAAGGATGATTTCAAAGTGCAATACACCCAAGAGCCCAATCAGGTGAATAAAGTCGTGAATTGCCCCTATTTTATTACAAATTTGCTCCCTCTTACAGCAGGATATGAAAAATCATTAGCACAAGATGATTCTTTCCATATTTATATGTGCGTAAAAGGTGAAGGCTTCCTTTCCGATGGTATTACCGAGCTTCCTATCAAGCAAGGTGAAACAATCTTATTCCCTGCTGCTTGCCCCAAATTAGAAGTAAAAACCAAAGGAATGGATTTGTTAGAAGTATACATATAATCCTATTACCAATACTCTCCAAATACAACAAAATTACCTCCATACCCCAAACAGATAAAAAATCTGTCAAAGGCATCTTTCTTATTGAACGAAGGATGAACGAAGGATAAACGAACTATAAACGAAGGATAGTAAGCCAGCTCTTATAGCTCGGTATATCGCAAAAAATAGGCAAAAATCTAAACAATTATTCAGCACCTCTTTTTTGCCCCTACACTTAAGAATACTAAAACTAAAAATATGTTATATCGTTCAAAAATTAAGGGACTCGGATTTTACGTTCCCGATAATATTGTTACCAACGACGATTTGTCGAAATTAATGGATACCAACGATGCTTGGATACAAGAGCGCACAGGTATTAAAGAACGCCGCCATGCCCTTAAAGGTACTGAAACTACTACCTCAATGGGTGTCAAAGCAAGTTTAAAAGCTATCGAAGCAGCCCAAATCAATAAAGAAGAAATAGACTTTATTGTATTTGCAACATTAAGCCCCGATTACTATTTCCCAGGTTGCGGTGTATTGGTACAGAAGGAATTAGGGCTGCCCAATGTCGGAGCATTGGATATCCGCAACCAGTGTTCAGGCTTCATCTATGCCCTTTCAGTAGCCGATCAGTACATCAAAACAGGTATGTACAAAAATGTCTTAGTTATAGGGTCCGAAACCCAATCCCCAGCCTTAGATATGACTACCCGTGGGCGCAATATGGCAGTACTATTTGGCGACGGAGCAGGAGCTGCCGTTGTATCACGCTCCGATGATGCCCAAAAAGGTATCCTCTCTACCCACCTACACAGCCAAGGAGAGCACGCTGCCGAGTTGGCAATGATTACCCCAGGAGTAGGCACCAAATGGGTACCCGAAATACTAGCCGAAAACAACCCCGATGATGTAAGCTATTATCCTTATATGAATGGTCAGTTCGTGTTCAAAAACGCAGTAGTACGCTTCTCCGAAGTGATAGAAGAAGGCTTGAAAGCTAACGGACTCACACGTGCCGATATCAATATGCTTGTGCCTCACCAAGCCAACCTGCGTATATCACAATTCATACAGCACCAATTCAAACTCACCGATGAGCAAGTATTCAATAACATAATGAAATACGGTAATACAACCGCTGCATCGGTACCTATCGCCCTTACCGAAGCCGTACAACAAGGCAAAATTAAAGAAGGCGACCTCGTAGTGCTCGCAGCCTTTGGTAGTGGCTTTACCTGGGCAAGTGCTATCATCCGTTGGTAGCCTCACAGCAGGCAGCTATCTCACACGGATTGCACGGACAGTACGGAATAAATCCGTAATATCTGTGTAATCCGTATTAGCTTTAAATAACTGCCAATTTGTCATTCTTTGCGGGTTTGGCAAATAATTTGCTATATCCTAACAAGTAAATTTTAAAAAGAATCATTATGAGTACTGAAGATATTAAAACAGACGACCTACAGAATGAACAAGAGGTTGCCGATACAACTAATACCTCTGCACAAGAGGCTACTGCTACCCCTACATCAGCCGAAGAAACAGCAGATGATTTGTTAGCAAAAGAGAAAGATAAGTTTTTACGCCTTTTTGCCGAATTTGAAAACTACAAAAAACGCACAGCCAAAGAGCGTATAGAGCTATTCAAAACAGCAGGGCAAGACATTTTGTCAGCTATGCTGCCTATATTAGATGATTTTGATCGCGCTTTGATTGAATTGGCCAAATCAGCCGATGAGCAAACCCTTAAAGGGGTCGAACTTATCTATACTAAGCTAGTTAGCACCCTCAAATCTAAAGGTTTAGAAAAAATAGAAGTAGCACCCAACGATGTTTTCGATAGTGAACATCACGATGCTGTTACCCAAATACCTGCCCCCACCCCCGACGCCAAAGGTAAAATCGTAGATGTGGTACAAACAGGTTATAAGTTATCCGATAAAGTAATACGTTTTCCTAAAGTAGTGGTAGCACAATAAGGAGGAGCAATGAAAAAGGATTACTACGAAATATTAGAGGTAGCCAAAACAGCTTCGGCTGCCGAAATTAAAAAAGCTTACCGCAAGCAAGCCATTAAGTATCACCCCGATAAAAACCCAGGCGACAAGCAGGCTGAAGAGAACTTTAAATTAGCTGCCGAAGCCTATGAAGTACTGAGTGATGAAAACAAACGCGCCCAGTACGACCGTTTTGGGCACGCTGCCTTTGAAGGCAGTATGGGTGGCGGAGGCTTCTCAATGGATGATATATTCAGCCAGTTTGGCGATATCTTTGGTGGCCATTTCTCAGGTTTTAGTGGCTTTGGTGGTTTTGGAAGAGGAAGCAGCCAACAGCAGGTGTACGTAAAAGGCGAAAACTTACGTATACGTGTGAAAGTCACCTTGGAAGATATTGTAAAAGGTACTGAGAAAAAAGTAAAAGTACGCCGTAAGGTAAAAGGCGAAGGTACTACTTACAAAACTTGTACTACTTGCAACGGGCGCGGACAGGTAATGCAGCAGGTACGCACTATGCTCGGTGTAATGCAAACAGCTAGTACTTGTACTGCTTGTGGCGGTACTGGTGAGGTAATTGATAAACACGATAAAGATACTGATGCTCAAGGGCTAAAAACCATTGAAGAAACCATCTCTATAAATATTCCGGCAGGGGTAATGGATGGCATTCAGCTTAATATGAGCGGCAAAGGTAATGAAGCCCCTGTTAAAAATAGCGTACCTGGTGATTTGCTTGTGCTTATAGAAGAGCAAGAACACGAAACCCTAAAACGTGAAGGCGATAATCTACATTATGACTTATATATCAGCTTCCCCGAAGCTGTATTAGGAGCTACTAAAGAGATTGAAACTGTTACAGGTAAAGTGCGCATCAAGATTGATGAAGGGGTACAATCGGGTAAAATATTGCGCTTGCGTGGTAAAGGAGTGCCAAGTTTGCAAGGCCGTGCAGCAGGTGATCTTATCATTCACGTAAATGTATGGACCCCTAAAAATCTTACTGATAAGCAAAAAGCCTTTTTCAGGGAAATGCAAGATAGTGAGAATTTTAACCCCAACCCCGATAAGAACGAGAAATCGTTTTTTGAAAAAGTAAAAGAAATGTTTTCATAGGTTATTTTTTAAAATGGAAAAGGGACTTCCGAAAATAAAGGAAGTCCCTTTCTTGTTTTTAAAGAGTTGCTTATCAAGAAAAAAATACTATTTTTGCCACAATAAAACTAAAAAAATGATAGCAAGTATTTTTACAATTTTAGTAGCCCTTGAGCACCTATACATCCTCTATATAGAAATGTTCGCTTGGGAGACTCGTGGTAAGGCCTTTTTTAAGTCTTTACCCGAACATTTATTTGCCGACACTAAAAGTATGGCCGCCAATCAAGGCTTGTACAACGGCTTTTTAGCAGCAGGGCTGATATGGAGCTTCTGTATCTCTGATCCCCAATGGAGCCTATATATACGTTTCTTTTTCCTAGGTTGTGTAGCAGTAGCAGGGATTTATGGAGGAATCACCACCTCTGGGAAAATATTTTTTGCCCAAGCTATGCCCGCTATTATAGCTATATGTCTTAGTCTACCCTTTTAAGTGAAAAATGTTCTTTGTAGTTCACTTTTCACTTTTCTTAAAAAAAATCAATCCATGTTAAAAGATATTTTACATTTTCGCAGGGCGGTGCGTTATTACGCTCCTACGCCTATTAGTGAGGAAAAGGTGCGTGAATGCCTTAAGCTCGCTACACTAGCTCCTACAGGTTTCAATATGCAACTATATGAGTTGTACCATATTACCGATAAGGTTTTGTTAGAAAAATTAGCAAAAGCCTGTTTAGGGCAACTTACAGCAACCACGGCACAACAGATGGTGGTTTTCGTGACCCGTCAGGATAAGCACCGCCAGCACGCTCGTGCTATCTTGGAATTTGAACGCGGTAATATAAAGCGCAATAGTCCCCCCGAAAGGCAAGCCAAACGCATTAAAGATAAAGAGAAGGATTACGACAAACTGATGCCCTTTGTGTACAGTCGTTTTTTTGGCTTATTAGGTGCTTTCCGCAAACTGTTTGGGGTGGTCGCCAGTTGGTTTCGCCCTATGGTGCGAGAACTCTCTGAAAGTGATGTACGTGTGGAAGTACATAAAAGCTGCGCGTTTGTAGCGCAAACTTTTATGCTAGCAATGGCAGAGGAGGGGTACGATACTTGTCCCTTAGGGGGGTATGATAGCCGTCGTATTAAGAAACTGCTGCACCTACCTTATGGGGCTGAGGTGAGTATAGTTGTCACTTGTGGAATTCGTGAAGAGCGCGGCATCTGGGGAGAAAGGTTTAGATTGCCTTTTGAGGAAGTTTACAGACATAAATAGTAGAAATGATGATTAATCCAAATCTTATTGAGAAATTGCAGGATTTTTTCCGAAAGAATCCTATAACAGTAGGAGAACCCTCCACAGCCGATGAGCTATTGCTTGTGGAACAAACTATGCAATTGAGATTAGATGAAACTCACCGATATTTATTACTACATTATGGAGGGGTAGAGTAATAGGTGACATTCGCATTTATGGGCTAAAAAATGCTGAATTAATAGGTGATGAAACTTTTGTAGAACTTACTAATGATTTTAGAGAACAAATGAGTATAGAGACACAACAATATGTTATCTCGGTAGATGATATGGGGAATCCTATATTGATAGATACGGCAATTCGTGAAGTGATTTTATATAATCACGATATTGGAGTGTATGAAAAACTCTTCGATTCGTTAGAAGATCTTATCCTTAGTAAATTAAGCAAATGAAAATAATACTGTAAGGAATACAGATATAGTGTAAAGGAAAAGCACAAGAGACAATGAAAGGAATCATCTTAACAGATAACACTAATTACCTAGGTTTTGATAGAAATATTTCTCTATGGGGGCAAAAATCTTTTCAATATCCTGTAGTAGATGATTATTTTCTAGAAACAAAATATCTTGAGCGTATTCTGGAAGAAAAGGAAAGTCTTTTTAAGAATAATCTTCATCTATTATACTTCAGTGAAGATAGTTGTGAATTTCCCGATTTTAAACAAATAGGTGTAGATTGTGGCTATTTATATGAGCCAATTGATGATTTCTATATAGGTTTTTCAATCATATACAATGAGATACTAAGAATTGACAATTCTTTTTGTGTAGAATATAAAAAACAACTTAATGAATATTCTCTTTTTTCCTCCGCTGTGCAGGCAAAATCTTTTTTACAAGAAAGAGCTTTTTTCTGTGATAAGTATAAGTTTGAAAATGCTTTTCAGAAATTGAGTGTTGTGAATATTTATATATACAAATAGATTATGGTTTATTTTAGAATTATCTTTAAAGAGGATAATAAGTTGTGGCGAAAGTATTTTACTTTTGCTTATCGTTTTGTGATAGGGGATAATGAGGATGTGAAATTTCCTGAAAACTATACGCTTCAGTCTTCGGATGTGTTGAAGATACAAGCACTTAATCATCAAGGAGAGGTGGTGAAAGATATTTCTTTCTTTAAGGTGAAAGAGAAACTCAAAGAAGCTCTTTTACAATTAGCTGAAATACCTAAGTTTTTAGATTTTACTGAATTATGATTTAAAAAGGATTATTTTTTTTAGTTACTTTAATAACTTGGAATACTATAAACAAGTATTCTTCTTACTACTTAACAATTAAGAAAAGCAGCTGCTGAGGGTGAAACTTGGCAGCTGCTTTTTTAGGTAAGAGGTAAAAGAGAGGGGTAGGGGAAGATGATTTTAGAAAAAATGTTGTAATAATTTTTGTAATTCAATAAAAAGTATTACTTTTGCCGTTTGATTAATAATACCAAACAAATTTATACTTATTATAAACGATTGTAAACAATGGCAGTACTTGAAAAAATTAGAAGTAAAACTGTATTCCTGATTGCGATTATAGGGCTTGCGCTCTTTGCTTTCATTATTTCAGACTTTATAGGTAAAGGAAGGTTTAGTAACCATCAGCCTAGTGAAATTGGTAGTGTGAATGGTGAGGAAGTTCCTATTGGTGCTTTCCGTCAGCAGGTGGAGAATGCTGTGCATCAGGCGCAAGGAAGAGCTACCTCTATTGAGGCAGCAAAATATGTATGGGAACAAAACGTACAACGTATCCTTCTAAAACAGCAGATTGAGAAATTAGGACTAAGTGTGGAGAAAGATCAAATTATTGATATTCTTTCTAAGAATCAGATGTTGGCTTCAGACCCACGTTTTACTAATGAATATGGAGTATTTGACGCTTCAAAATTCACCGCTTATATTGCTAACCTAAAAGCTACAAATCCTGATGAATACGGTATGTGGTTAATGCAGGAGGACGCTATTATTGAAGGGGCTAAAGAACAAATGTACTTTAGTTTTATTCGCGCAGGCTTAGGTGTTACTAATGCTGAAGCTGAAATGGCTTACCATGAGGAAAAGGATATGGCAGATATTAGCTATGTAGCCTTGCAATATAGTAGTATTGATGATAAGAATGTAACTGTAAATGATAGTGAGATTAAAGATTATATTAAGAAACACGAAAAACAGTTTAAACAAGAGGCTTACCGCAATATTCAATATATAGTTGTAAACCAAAAGGCATCCGAAGCTGATAAAGAGGCAGAAAAAGAGAGCTTGTTAAAAGTTTTGCAGCCAGAAATAGTATTTAATAGTACTACTAACAGTAATGATACTATCGCAGGTTTTGCTACTACTAAGGATGTACAGGAGTTTGTGAATCGCAAATCAGATACACCTTACGATACACTTTATGTTACTAAAAATGATATTAAATCGGCTTATGCTGATACGCTTTTTGCACTTCCAGTAGGTAAGCTTTATGGTCCGTATGAAGAAGATGGCAGTCTTAAACTTAGTAGAATGGTAGGCAAACGTGCTAACGGAGCTGTAAAGGCAAGCCATATACTTATAGCTTACACTGGCAGTATGGCTGCTAGTCCTAATACTACTCGTAGTAAAGAAGAAGCTAAGGCTAAGGCTGAGGAACTTTTGAGTGAGGCTAAGGGTGGTACAGATTTCAATACACTTGCTGCACAAAACTCGGATGAACCTAATGCTGCTTATAGTGGAGGACAGTTAGGATACTTTACTCGTGGTAGAATGGTAAAACCATTTAATGATTTTGTATTTTCTAATCCTGTAGGTACTTTAGGGGTAGTAGAAACAGATTTTGGTTATCACGTGATTAAGATTGAAGATCGTGCTGATGTGGTGAATATTGCTACTATCAGTCGTAAAGTGGAGCCATCAGATGCTACAATTAATGATTTGTTTTCAAAAGCATCGAACTTTCAGCTAAAAGCTACTGAAAATCCTAAAGAATTTGCTAATATAGCTAAGAATGCAGAACTATCGGTACTTCGTGCTGATAACTTGCACAAGATTGATGACCAGATAATAGGTTTAGGTTCTAAGCGTGATATTGTACAGTGGTTGTTCCAAAAAGATACTAAAGTGGGTGATATTAAGATGTTCACTTCAAGTGATAACTATATAGTAGCTCAGTTAGTAAAACAAGGAGAGGAAGGACTTAGCGAAGTGCAAGATGTAGCTCCTTTTGTGAAGCCTATTCTTATTCGTGAGAAGAAAGCTGCTATGCTTAAAGAAAAAGCTAAAGGGGCAAGTTTGCAAGCAATAGCATCGGCTAATAATACGGAAGTAAAAACAGCTACAGGTCTTACTATGAATAGTCCTATTATTATAGGAGAGGGACGTGAACCTAAAGTAGTAGGAGCTGCTTTTGGATTGAAACAAGGAGCTGTGTCTAAACCTATTGATGGAGAGAATGCAGTGTATGTAATTCAGCTTACATCGGCTACTATAGCTCCTCCATCGGAAGATTATAAGACATACTTAGAAACTATTGAGAAACTTCGCACTAATCGTGCTTTGCAAGGAATACTCAAATCATTGGAAAGCAATGCTGAGATTAAAGAAAATATAAGCGTATTTTACTAATAGGCAATAGAATATATAAGAGGTAAGAAGGGAAACAGTTTTTGTTTTACTTCTTGCCTCTTATTTTTTTATTATAATCACTTATTCATATTTAAATAAAATGGACTTAAGCAATTACCGAAAGACTTATGAGAAGCGCACTCTGTTAGAAAGTGATGTGCCAGAGAACCCTATGCAGTTGTTTCAGACGTGGTTTTATGAAGCAGATGAGAATGATGGGGTGGATGAAGCTAATGCAATGAGTGTGAGTACTATCGGATTGGATGGTTATCCTAAAACCCGAGTAGTACTGCTTAAAGAATACACTTATGAGGGGTTCATTTTCTATACTAATTACGATAGTGAAAAGGGACGGGCTATTCTTGCTAATCCGAAGGTGTGTTTGTCGTTTTTTTGGCCTAATATGGAACGGCAGATTATTATTAAAGGGGAAGCAGAGGTGCTAGCAGAGAACCTTTCGGATGGGTACTTTGAGTCCAGACCTTTAGGGAGTAAATTAGGGGCGATAGTATCGCCACAGAGTGAGGTAATACCCTCAAGGGAGTACTTGGAGGAGTGTTTGCAGGTTTTAGAACAGAAATATGAAGGGAAGGAGGTGCCAAGACCTGCGCATTGGGGAGGTTTTTTGGTACGCCCCCAAAGTATAGAGTTTTGGCAAGGACGCCCTAACCGCTTGCACGACCGCTTGCGCTACACCCTCACAGAAGACTATGATTGGAGATTGGAGCGCTTGGCACCATGATGAAGAGATTTAATATATTTTGCAAAGTTTTTATGATTTATTTGTTTATTTGCTAATTATATGTATCTTTGCGGTACTAATATAATTTGTTAAAATATGAAAACACGTACTAAGATTTTGATTGTGGTGGTTTCTGCCCTTATGGTGGCTTTGTTACGACAAGATTGGGATAGCCTTGTAAGTTCGTTTTGGGAAGGTTATCAGCTGGGAAAACAACGCTAAAATGTAACTAAAACTTTATAACAAGGATAGTGAAAGTTTTATTTTAGAAAATAAATAAATAATTAAAAAGATATGAAGACAAAAACAGGAAAATGGATTACAGGTACTTTTTTCATTATGATGGCAGTGGTATATTTGTACAATAACTGGTCATCATTGAAAGAAGGCTTTTTGGAAGGGCTGTATGGCAACTAAAAGGTGTAGCAGTATACTTGCAGGTTTATTTATAATTTATAGGAGACTGTAGAAAGAACTGTTTATTATATTACGCATTAAAATATGATAGAGAAAGACTATTTGAAGAAGCAAATAGATCTTTTTTTTGAGGAACTTACTGCTTTGCTAGCTAAGAAGCCTTTCAAAGAAGAAAAATTAAAACATTTAGAAGGGTATGCTGAGAAATACACTCGGCATACCCTTACTTATTTTATGAATACCCCTGTGGAGGCTATATTTTTGGAATATGAAAACGATGTGAATACTTTAGAAATTATTTCGGAATTATTATTACAAACAGAAAATGAGATTGGCGTACTACAAAAAGCAGCTAAGATAATAGGACGTGTGGATATTGTAAGTAAAGATTTTTCGTTTAGGAGAAAAGAGAATAAGGAACGTATAGCGCAGGAAATTATAAAAATGCTTGGATAAAAAAGCATTTTTTGGGTTGTGGCAGCAGGTGATTAGTTTTATTCTTTGGGAGATACTCAGCTGCGGTGGCTTGCTGACTATCCTTCGTTTATAGTTCGTTTATCCTTCGTTATTCGTTCGTTCGGTCTTAACTTAGGGTTGGCTGAGAGTGTAAGGATGGATTATTGTGCTGAGGAGAGAGAAAGGTGGTGTGTGTTTGACTTAAATATGGTAATTGGTACATTTGTTAATTTGCTAATTATTTGTACCTTTGCCGAAAATTAGAAAGAATGGATAAGATTTTTTTCCCTTTTTTATTTCTGCTTTTCACTATAAATGCTTTTGGGCAAGAGGATAGTGATGATGGTATGATAGGGACTGCCGCAAGTACTATAAGCGGCACTACTACTGATTTGCATTACTTGGAAGACCAGTTTTATATTGGACTTACATACGATTACCTTGCTGGGAAAGCAAATAGTGTGGTGCAACATAATTTATCACACGGGATACACGCAGGTTTTATACGTGACTTACCTCTGAATAAAAAACGCAATTTGGGTTTTGGTATTGGTGTGGGGTATGCTTATGATGTGGTGTATAACAATATGGTGGCTAACCGAGCTTTGGATGTGGTAACTTATGAGATAGTGGAGCACTTTAAAGATTTGGCCATCAGTAAGAATTATTTTAAGACACATGCTATTGAGATACCTGTAGAGTTTAGGTTTAGAACTTCGACTCCTGAAAGTCATAAGTTTTGGAGGGTGTACACAGGTGTACGATTGGCGTACTTGTTTGGCGGTAGGAGCTTGTATACGGCTAATGAGGTAGATACTTCTTTCCAGAATGTTGATATAGCTAAAACTTTTCAGCTAAAAACTTTTATTGCTTTTGGTTATAACGCCTTGAACTTTTTTGTGCAATATAATCTTTCGCCTATGCTGAGTGATGCTAAAGCCAATGATGGTACAAGCTTAAAATCAAATGTGTTACAAATAGGACTCTTGTTTTATATTTTATAATGAACGATCAACTTACAAGATGGCGACTTATTTTGGGTCGGGATGCACAGGCTATGGGAGATGTGTCTTTGACAGAAGAGCAATCACTGATGGATGCTACTCTTGCTGCCCTTTATGACGATACAGATGGTACTGGCAATGGAGGTGGTGGAGGAAAGCGCTCGGCTGGGTTGGGGAGTTCTTCTCCTAACTTGGCGAAGTGGCTTACTGATGTACGTTCTTTTTTTCCGCCTGATGTGGTGAGTGTTATCCAAACGGATGCTATTGAGCGCAAGGGGCTTACTAAACTTCTTTTTGAACCTGAAACTCTTAAGAATGTAAAGCCAGATATCTCGATGGTGGGTACGTTGATGGCATTGAAGGGGCAGATTCCTGCCAAATCAAAAGATACAGCCAGAGAGTTGGTAAAAGAGGTGGTGAACGAGATTATGAAGCGTATGGAACAGGACTTGCGCAGGGCTGTTACGGGTGCTTTGAACAAAAAAGCGCATACCCCTATAGCTAATTTCTCATCGACAGATTGGAAAAGAACCATACAACGCAACCTTAAGAATTACGATACGGCTACGAAACGTATTATACCTGAGAAGTTTTACTTTTTTGAACGTACCCAACGGCAAAAGAATTGGACGGTGATACTGGATATAGACCAAAGTGGCTCGATGTGTGATTCGATTATCTACTCATCGGTGATGGGGTCTATTTTTGCAAGTATGCCAGCTTTGGATACTCACGTGGTAGTGTTTGACACAGAGATTACAGACCTTACGGAGGCTTGTAGACAAGACCCTGTGGATATGCTTTTCGGGGTGCAACTGGGCGGTGGAACTGATATTAACAAATCGGTGGCGTATTGCCAGACACTTATTGAGAATCCGCGTAAGACGATGTTTATCCTTATATCAGACCTTTATGAAGGAGGGGTGAGAGCGGGGCTTTTGCGCAGACTGAATGAGATGCATCAAGATGGGGTAAAGGTAATAGTACTTTTGGCTTTGTCGGACAGTGGTAGGCCTGATTATGATGAACATCTTGGCAAAGAGATTAGTAAATTGGGTATTGCTTGTTTTGCTTGTACGCCTGATAGATTGCCTGAACTGGTAGAGAATGCACTGAAGGGTAATGACCTTAAAAAGTTTGAAAGTGCGAGTAGGACAGAGAAAGAGGTGTAAGATGAATTGCTAATTCATCGGGGTTGGAGGACTTTTTTTTTTTAATATATATTATTGTTATTTTCAGCTTTTAATAGAAAAACGCTTGTAGGCGATGATATAGAGGGCTATTAGGACACGTATTTTGATAACTATGGTTGGGAAGGCTATATGCCTTATTTTTTTTAATTTTTAACACTTAACTCAATGAAAAAACATTCAAAAGTTTGGAATGATACTAAGACACACGACTCTTGGTCGATATTTAAAATAATGGGGGAATTTGTACACGGTTATGAGCAGATGAGCTCGATAGGGCCGTGTGTGTGTATTTTTGGTTCGGCACGTATTAAGCCTGATAATCCTTATTATGAACTTACTGTGCGCATTGCCAAAAAGATAGTAGATGAGGGTTTTGGTATTATTACTGGTGGTGGGCCAGGTATTATGGAAGCAGGTAATAAGGGGGCACACCTTAACAAAGGAGTATCGGCAGGACTGAATATTGACTTGCCTTTTGAACAGAGCAACAATAGCTATATAGACCACGATAAGAATATTAAATTCAACTATTTTTTTGCTAGAAAGGTGATGTTTATTAAATATTCGAAGGCTTTTGTGGCTATGCCAGGTGGTTTTGGTACGCTTGATGAGCTTTTTGAGACGCTTACCTTGGTTCAGACTGGTAAAATAGATAAAATTCCTATTATTTTGGTAGGTACTGACTATTGGGGAGGCTTAGTGGGATGGATTAAGCAGGTTTTGCTGGAGAAATTTGGTAATATTAGTGCTGAGGACTTGGATTTGTTTCACTTGGTGGATACAGAAGAAGAGGTGATTAAAGTGATAGAAGATTTCTACAATAATAAACAGCAGCTAAGACCAAACTTCTAAGGATTAATAATTGATAATTGACAAATGGAAACTTTGCTAAGGCTATAAGGTCTTAGCAAAGTTTTTTTTGTTAGTACTGAGTAGCTGAGGGAGATGGGAGAGATGAGAAAAATGTGGTGATTGGGGAGTTTTGTTGCGAATTTGGCAAAGAGGGGGAGGGGAGGTGAAGCGGTTGATAATCAGTGGAGTGAGGTGTATCCTTCGTTTATAGTTCGTTTATCCTTCGTTATAGGTTCGTTCTTCCTAAGCTATAGTTATAAGGTGGTTGGGGGGTGGATGGAAGTGTAATGGGTTGATTATCAAATAAGATCCAAGAGATAAGAAGTGAGGGTGGGGGATGAGAAAAAATTGAAAGATTGGTAACAAAAATGAGAAAAAGGTGAGAATTTTTTAATTTTGGGTGAGGTAGAGGAGATGGGACTTTTGGGAGTAGAGGAAGGGGAGTTGTGGGCTTTAAAGATATTGTTTGACAGGGGAATAGGGAGTATTTTTTAAATGTAAAATCGGTGTTATTTTTGTTTGGTGTTAGTTGTTATTTTATAAATAAATTGTATATTTGCAGCTTGAAATATATAAAAGCAAAATATAATGAAGACTACCACTCGTACATACATTTTATGGTTTCTGCTATTGTGTGTGCAGTTTTTGACAGCACAAAAAGGGGTAGAGGCTTTGTTTATTAAAGAGGGTACGCTACTGAAGTGTGAGAATAATAAGATTCCGGCGGATGGGCGTATTGAGTTGCCACGCACTGTAAAGATGATTGGTGCTGAGGCTTTTAAGGATTGTAATAGGCTGAAAAGTATTGATATAGGGGGAGGAGTAACAGCTATTGATGAGCGTGCTTTTTTGGGATGTGCGGCTCTTGAAGGGGTAGAGATGTTGCCTAATTCGGTTCAGCAAATAGGTGCGCAAGCTTTTGCTTATTGTTCTAAATTACAGAGTGTTACATTACCTAACTCGGTAACAGAGATAGGTGAGGAGGCTTTTAGAGGATGCTTTTTGTTACAACAGGTTGATATTCCTGAAAGTGTTACGGTGCTTGGTGGTAGGGTTTTCTTAGATAATACGAATCTTAAAGAAGTGAATTTCATCACTCAAAACCTAAGGGTGATACCGTCGGGGTTATTTTACCAGTGTAAGGAACTAAAAAAGGTGAATTTGCCAGCGAGTGTAAGGCATCTTAAGAGTAGTGCTTTTGCTTATTGCGAGGCTTTGGAAGAGATTTTGCTTCCTGAGGCCTTGGAGGTGGTAGGAGATGACTGTTTTGAGTATTGTAAGAGGCTAAAGGCTATTGATATTCCTGACAGTGTGATATATATAGGGTCTAGCGCTTTTCATAGTTGTACGGGGTTACAACAAGCAAAGTTGCCTTATGGCTTGCGGCATATACTGAATGATACTTTTTTGGATTGTACTGCTTTGCAGGCTATTATCATTCCAGATACGGTAGAGAAAATTAATATGCATGCTTTTAGAAATTGCACTTCACTTGCAGCGGTGCAGTTTCCGTTGGCGCTTACCGATATATATTACGGGGCTTTTTATGGCTGCAAGAATCTTCAAGAAATAACGCTTCCTGATGAGGTTAAATATATAGGTGTATTTGCCTTTGGTGAATGTACGAGCCTGCAAGCCATAGAGTTGCCTCGTGCAGTGATAGAGGTGGCTGCAAAACTCTTCTATAATTGTAGTAGCTTAAAAGAAGTGAAACTATCAAAATTTACAACGAGTATAGGGGTACAGACATTTTATGGTTGTAGTAGTTTGGCAGAACTGAGATTGCCAGCTACAGTAGAAAAGATTGATTTGGCAGCCTTTGAGAATAGCGGACTTACAGAATTGCATTGTAAGGCAGTAACGCCTCCGGAAGTAAATAGGAGTTTGGGGTATAAGGGGAAGGTAGTGGTGCCATATAGATCGGTTGAGGCTTATAAACAAGCTGTAGGCTGGCAAGACTGCGCTGTGGAATAAGTTTTTTTTCAAAAAAAGTTGCAAAAGTTTTGCAGGTTAAAATATTTGTTGTACTTTTGCCACCCAAAAGCGTGCATAATTGTGTGCTAAATAACACATTGATATAACATAACATATTATGGTTCAGTATATTAAAGAGTCGTATGAAGAGTTAAAGAACCACGTAACGTGGCCTACACTTGCTAGTTCACAGAAAGAAATGGTGGTAGTAGTGGTATTTGCCGTGCTATTTTCATTAGTTATATGGGGAATGGATTCTTCATTTGAATACCTTATAGGTAAGTATTTTAAATTTATGCAATAAAAACAACGGATAATGTCTGGATTGTTAGAAAAGAAGTGGTACGTTGTAAAAACAGTTACCGGTCAGGAGAATAAAATAAAGAACTACATAGAGAGTGAATCAAGCCGTTTGGGCTATGCTGACTATGTAGAAGAGGTATTAGTGCCTACAGAGAAGGTGGTGCAAGTGCGCAATGGTAAGAAAATTACTAAGGAGCGAGTGCATATGCCAGGATATGTAATGGTAAAAGCTCATTTGGCTGGAGAGGTAGTCCATATAATCAAATCAATTCCAGGTGTAGTAGGCTTTTTAAGTGAAACCAAAGGGGGAGACCCGCTGCCCTTACGCAAGGCGGATGTGAACCGTATGTTGGGGCAAGTAGATGAGCTAGCTGAGACAGTAGAAGCGGTAGCTATTCCGTATGAAGTAGGAGAGATGGTGAAGCTTATAGATGGGCCTTTCAATGGTTTTAACGGGACTATTGAGCGTGTGAATGAGGAGAAGCGCAAGCTAGAAGTAATGGTGAAGATTTTTGGAAGAAAAACGCCATTAGAGCTTAGCTATACCCAAGTAGAAAAAATGTAACAAAGAGCCTGAATGCCTATAGGTGTGAGGGAAAAATTAAATAAATATTAATAATAAACAATGGCAAAAGAAATTAGTAAAGTAGTTAAACTACAAGCTCGGGGAGGTCAAGCGAACCCTTCGCCACCAATTGGACCCGCATTAGGTGCTGCCGGTGTTAACATTATGGAGTTCTGTAAACAGTTTAATGCTCGTACACAGGACAAACAAGGGAAAGTACTTCCTGTTGTTATCACAGTTTATAAAGACAAGTCATTTGACTTTGTTATAAAGACAGCTCCTGCTGCAGTTCAGCTATTGGAAATCGCTAAGGTTAAAGGAGGTTCCGGAGAGCCCAACCGTAAGAAAGTAGCCAATGTTACTTGGGAACAAGTAAAGGCTATAGCAGAGGATAAGATGCCTGATTTGAGTGCATTCACCCTTGAGGCAGCAATGACTATGATTGCTGGTACGGCACGTTCAATGGGTATAACAGTAACTGGTGAAAAACCTTTTTAATCGGAAAGCATTATGGCAAAATTGACAAAGAAACACAAAGAAGCTCTTGCTAAAGTTGATAGGAATAAGCTTTATTCCCTCAAAGATGCTTCTGCATTATTGAAAGAAATCACTTACACAAAATTTGATGCTTCGGTAGATATCGCGGTGCGATTGGGAGTAGACCCACGTAAAGCGAACCAGATGGTTCGTGGTGTGGTAACACTACCTCACGGAACAGGTAAAGATGTGCGAGTGTTGGCCCTTGTAACTCCTGATAAAGAAGCTGAAGCTAAAGCAGCTGGTGCTGACTATGTGGGGTTGGATGAATATCTACAAAAAATTAAAGATGGTTGGACAGATGTAGACGTTATTGTTACTATGCCTGCTGTAATGGGTAAATTAGGACCTTTAGGACGTGTGCTAGGACCTCGTGGTTTGATGCCTAACCCTAAGACAGGTACTGTTACTATGGAGATAGGTAAAGCTGTACAAGAAGTAAAATCTGGTAAAATTGACTTTAGAGTAGATAAAACAGGTATTGTACATGCTTCAATAGGTAAAGCCTCTTTCTCAGTAGAGAAGATTGTAGATAATGCAAATGAGCTTATACAAACATTGATAAAAATGAAGCCTACCGCTGCAAAAGGTACTTATATGAAATCTATTTACCTTTCAACTACTATGAGTCCTAGTGTGGCAGTAGATACTAAAACAGTTTAATTGGTAGTTAAAAAACGAAATTATGACAAGAGAAGAAAAATCATTAGTAATAGAAAATTTGACTGCTCAGTTAGCTGAAAATAATGTTATTTATGTAACAGACCTAACTGGATTAAATGCTCAAGCTACAAGTGCGTTACGTCGTGCTTGTTTTAAAGCAAATATCAAGTTGGCAGTAGTGAAGAATACCTTGCTTGCTAAAGCGATGGAAGCTTCAGATAAGGATTTTGGTGAATTACCAAGTATTCTTAAAGGTAATACCTCATTGATGTATGCAGAAGTAGGAAATGTGCCTGCTAAGCTTATCAAAGAGTTTCGTAAAAAATCAGAAAAGCCTATTTTGAAAGGGGCTTATATTGATTCGGCTGTTTTTGTAGGTGATAACCAATTAGATTCTCTTGCGGCAATCAAATCTAAGAATGAGGTTATTGGTGACATCATCGGCTTGCTTCAATCACCTGCTAAAAATGTTATTTCTGCTCTTAAATCAGGAGGCGGAAAATTGGCAGGTATTATCAAAACCTTGTCTGAAAAAGAGTAATTCAGAACGCACAAATTTATTCATAAACAATTAAAAAAACGATAGAAAAAATGGCAGATTTAAAAAATTTCGCAGAACAATTAGTAAACTTAACCGTTAAAGAAGTAAACGAGCTTGCACAAATCCTTAAAGAAGAATACGGAATTGAGCCAGCGGCAGCAGCAGTAGCAGTAGCAGCAGGACCTGCAGCAGGTGGAGCTGAAGCAGCAGCTGAAAAAACTGAATTTGACGTAATCTTGAAATCAGCAGGTGCTAACAAATTAGCTGTAGTTAAATTAGTAAAAGATCTTACTGGTCTTGGACTAAAAGAAGCTAAAGAAGTAGTAGACGGTGCTCCTTCAAAAGTAAAAGAAGGTGTTTCTAAAGAAGAGGCAGAAGGTCTTAAAAAATCTTTAGAAGAAGCTGGAGCTGAAGTAGAATTGAAATAATTTTACAAATAAACCCCATAAGGTTTAGGTCTTTTTCAATGGTAAAAAGACCTAAACCATTTTGTAATTTAAATAAAAGCTAACGCACAAAACAATACAATAACAATATTATGGTGGAATATTAAAGATACTTCTGCCAAATAAACATAAAACAAAATGAGCAAACATCTTGAACGCTTAAATAACATCTATTGGAGTTTCTCTAAGAAATATTACAATACTGTAGAAGAGTTTAAAAAGGATATTGAAGAGTATAATATTAGCTGTGAAAATGAAAAAGAATGGCGATTAGATGAGCTAGTAATTGATGAGCCTAGTATTGAAATGCAATATATGGCTTGGGTACATCCAGAAGATATACTACCCAATGAGGAGCTGATGGAAGATGAAGATTATTTTGAGCAAGAACCTGATGATGATGAGTATGGTTATCAGGTAGAATTGGCAGCGACTTTGCTTCCTGATAATGGAAAGAGCTTTTTGGGTTATGAATTTCTGATGAAAGTACATAACCAACAGGCTAATAAAGAATTAGGTGACCATATACTTTATGAAGGTTCTGAAGTAGAAAGAGAAGAAGATGGTGTTGCAAGAACCTATATCTACTGTGGCAGCTAACAACTAATGATAACAACTTACTACTAACACACTAAATAATAATTTAAAGTAAAGAAAATGCTTACGAATCAAACCGCAAGAGTGAATTTTGCTTCCGTGAAACACACCCCTGAATATCCTGACTTTTTGGATATTCAAATTAAATCGTTTCAAGAGTTCTTTCAGATGGAAACCAAGTCGGAAGACCGAGTGCACGAGGGATTATTCCATACTTTTAAGGAAAACTTTCCTATATCTGACACTCGCAATCAATTCGTGCTTGAATTCCTTGACTATTTCGTAGACCCTCCGCGTTATTCAATAGAAGAATGTATAGAGAGAGGACTTACTTATAGTGTACCACTGAAAGCTCGTTTGAAGCTCTATTGCACCGACCCTGAGCACGAAGACTTTGAAACTATCGTACAAGATGTTTATTTAGGCACTGTGCCTTATATGACATCAAGCGGAACATTCGTTATCAATGGAGCTGAGCGTGTAGTAGTATCACAATTACATCGTTCGCCAGGGGTATTCTTTGGTCAGTCGTTTCACGCTAATGGTACCAAACTTTATTCGGCACGTATTATACCATTTAAGGGTTCTTGGATTGAGTTTGCTACTGATATCAATAATGTGATGTATGCGTATATTGACCGTAAAAAGAAGCTTCCAGTAACTACACTTTTCCGCGCTATTGGGTTTGAACGTGATAAAGATATATTAGAAATTTTTGACTTAGCTGAAGAAATTAAGGTTTCAAAAACTACTTTGAAAAAATACATAGGTAGACGCTTAGCTGCCCGTGTGCTTAATACTTGGCATGAGGACTTTGTGGATGAAGATACAGGAGAAGTAGTTTCAATAGAACGTAATGAGATTATTTTAGATCGTGATACAGTACTTGATGAAGATAATACTCAAGAGATTCTAGAAGCTAATGTAAAGGCTATTCTTTTGCATAAAGAGGACAGTCAGGCTACTGATTATACTATTATTCACAATACATTACAAAAAGACCCTACGAACTCTGAAAAAGAAGCAGTAGAACATATTTACCGACAATTGCGTAACGCAGAACCGCCTGATGAAGAAACAGCTCGTGGTATTATAGATAAGTTGTTCTTCTCAGACCAGCGTTATAACTTGGGAGATGTAGGACGTTATCGTATCAATAAAAAATTAGGTTTAGATACCCCTATGGAAAAGCAAGTGCTTACCAAAGAGGATATCATTACTATTGTAAAATATTTGATAGAGCTTATCAATTCAAAAGCTGAAGTAGATGATATTGACCACCTTTCAAACCGTCGTGTACGTACTGTAGGTGAACAGTTGGCAGCTCAGTTTGGTGTAGGTCTTTCTCGTATGGCACGTACTATTCGTGAACGTATGAATGTACGCGATAATGAGGTATTTACTCCTATTGATTTGATCAATGCTAAAACACTATCATCAGTTATTAATTCATTCTTTGGAACTAACCAGTTGTCTCAGTTCATGGACCAAACAAACCCATTGGCAGAGATAACTCACAAGCGACGTTTATCGGCTTTAGGACCTGGAGGTTTATCACGTGAACGTGCAGGCTTTGAGGTGCGAGATGTACACTATACTCACTATGGACGTTTGTGCCCTATTGAAACTCCTGAGGGGCCGAATATCGGGTTGATTTCATCATTAGCAGTGTTCTCAAAAGTAAATGGTATGGGCTTTATAGAAACTCCTTACCACAAGGTTACTAATGGGAAGGTAGACCTAAAAGATATGACTTACCTTACTGCTGAAGATGAGGAAGGCTTGCGCATTGGTATGGCAAACATTGCTTTGGATGGCAATGGTAAAATTACTGAGGAGAAAGTGGTAGTGAAGGAGGATGGAGACTTTCCTGTTATTGAACCTAATGAAGTACAATACATAGACGTTGCTCCGAACCAGATTGCATCTATATCGGCTTCACTTATTCCGTTCTTGGAACATGATGACGCGAACCGTGCGTTGATGGGATCGAATATGATGCGCCAAGCTGTACCTTTGTTAAAACCTGAGGCTCCTATTGTAGGAACAGGCTTGGAACGCCGTATTGCTTCGGACTCACGTGTACTAATGAATGCTGAAGGAGATGGTACTGTTGATTATGTAGATGCTGAGAAAATTATCATTACATACGATCGTACTGAAGAACAGAAGTTAGTAAGCTTTGATCCTGATGAGACTGTATATAACCTTATTAAGTTCCGCAAAACGAACCAAGGTACTTGTATTAACTTGAAGCCTATTGTAGAAAAAGGTGAACGAGTGAAAAAAGGACAAGTGCTTTGTGAGGGATATGCTACTGAAAATGGTGAATTGGCATTAGGGCGTAATATGAAAGTAGCTTTTATGCCTTGGAAGGGTTATAACTTTGAGGATGCGATTGTAATTTCGGAACGTGCTGTACGTGATGATATATTTACTTCTATCCATATTGATGAATACACCCTTGAGGTACGTGATACTAAATTGGGTGCAGAGGAACTTACTAATGATATTCCTAACGTATCGGAAGATGCTACTAAAGAGCTAGATGAGAATGGTATGATTCGCATTGGTGCAGAAGTACGACCAGGTGATATACTTATTGGTAAGATTACTCCTAAAGGAGAATCGGATCCTACTCCTGAAGAAAAGCTACTTCGTGCCATATTTGGGGATAAAGCAGGTGATGTTAAGGATGCATCACTTAAGGCTTCTCCTTCACTTTACGGTGTGGTAATTGACAAAAAACTGTTCTCACGTGCTGTAAAAGATAAACGTAAACGCAGTAAAGATAAAGAAGATGCTGCTGCCCTTGAAGCTGATTACAATGCTAAATTTGCAGCTTTGCGAGCTAAATTATTAGATAAAATCTATTCATTAGTAGCTGAGAAAACTTCGGAAGGAGTTGTAAATGACCTTGGTGAAGAGATTATTCCTAAAGGTAAGAAGTACTCTAAAAAGGCTCTTGAAGCTATTGAAGATTACGCACACCTTACCTCGGCAGGTTGGACTAATGATAGCCATATAAATGGTTTAATAGATGACTTATTGCATAACTATCGCATTCGTGAAAATGACTTGCAAGGTATGTTGCGCCGTGATAAGTTTACCCTTTCAGTAGGGGATGAGTTACCTGCGGGTATATTGAAATTGGCGAAGATATACATAGCTAAGAAGCGTAAGCTGAAAGTAGGTGATAAGATGGCAGGTAGACACGGTAATAAGGGTATCGTAGCACGTATTGTACGTGATGAGGATATGCCTTTCCTTGAAGATGGTACACCTGTAGACATCGTGTTGAACCCACTAGGGGTGCCTTCGCGTATGAACATCGGGCAGATATATGAAACGGTATTGGGCTGGGCAGGACAAAAGCTTGGTAAGAAGTTTGCAACGCCTATCTTTGATGGGGCATCATTAGAGCAAATTAATGAGCTTACTGATGAGGCTGGTGTGCCACGCTTTGGTCATACTTACTTATATGATGGTGGTACTGGTGAACGTTTTGACCAAAAAGCTACCGTGGGTGTGATTTATATGATCAAACTTGGACATATGATTGATGATAAGATGCACGCACGTTCTATAGGTCCGTACTCACTTATTACTCAGCAGCCATTAGGAGGTAAAGCACAGTTCGGTGGTCAGCGTTTTGGAGAGATGGAGGTATGGGCATTGGAGGCTTATGGAGCATCTAGTACCTTGCGTGAAATCTTGACTGTAAAATCTGATGATGTGGTAGGTAGAGCTAAGACTTATGAGGCTATAGTGAAAGGTGAAACTATGCCGGAACCAGGCTTGCCAGAATCATTCAATGTGTTGATGCACGAGCTTAAAGGCTTGGGCTTAGATATCAGGTTTGAGGAATAGAAAAACAATATGTCAAAGAACTGAGTAGAAGGGTTTCTTGAAACTTTTCGGGTGCAAAGTTCTGATGATTTTTTGAGCTTAACAAATTGTTGTTTCACTATGGTGCACAGTTGTAAAGCGAGAAATTACTAAAATACAGAAACCCAAATTATTGTGTAATGCAATAATTTGGGTTTCTTTTTTAGGAATTAGATAAAAAATGATATGCTTTTAGATATTTATTTAGCCGTAATCTATCTTCTTCGGTGAGTTCTTTTAATCTTGTAATATCGATATTGTCACGCAAATCATTGAGTTTTACTTTTATAGCTAAAGGGTTATTTTTAATACGTGTAATGAAATGCTGATAATCTTCATTGGGATGTTTGGTTAAACACTGTAAGGCAGTTATAATTTCTTCTGAAAAACCTTCTTTTTGTAGCGTTTCAAATGTGTAAGAGGTATCTTCTATTAAATCGTGTAAAATACCGCAGATTTTTTCATTTTCGGTTTGTCCTGCATTCATAACCCTAATGAGATGCATAAGGTAAGGAAATCCTGCTTTATCGGTTTGTCCTTTATGGGCTGCTGTAGCTATAAGTATGGCTTTTTCTAACATAATAATGTGGGTTATAATTCTAAGTTGTTTAAGGCAGCTAATAGTATTTCTACTCTTTGTTTGCAACTCTCGAAGAAAGTGTCATTTTTTACAATATCTGTCTCCCAAACTTCTACTGTTAGGTTATCGATGTTTTCATAAAAGGGGTACCATTGCGTTTCCTCAATAGGGATACCTTTTTCTTCTAAACGCTGGTGTAGGATTGCTTTATTTTCTGGTGAAAGTTTGTATTTTTCGGGGTTGTTACATACTCCGTAGTAATAGCTTCCTTCTTCAAAATCAAAACTAATTTCTATTTTTCCTTCCCATTTTGGATTAGTAAGGTAAAACCTTATGTAAGAATCGTAATTTTTATCTTCTACTTTCTCATAGTGGTATTCTAAGTTGTTACGTTTGGCAAATTCTTCCATTTTGGGGTTAAAATGCTTTTGGGCTAAGTAATCGAATACTTTGGTATAGTTTAGAAAGATGCTTTGTACGGCTTTTAAGTCGTTAAAATCGCCTAAGGTTTTTACTATTTCTTCTTGATTTTTGGTGTTCATATCTTGATTTGTAAGTGTTTTTAAATGGTTACTATATTGGATGAGGGTTTCACGTACTGTGGGTATGCGAGCTGATAGGGCAATACATTGGTCTAACCACTTGATGATAGTGTCGGAATAAGAAATGGGGAGGTAGCTGACCCCTTCGCTGCTTTGGAGTGAAGCCTTATCGCCGAAGAGTGTGAGGTAGTAGATGTTATGTGCTTTGTACTTATTTTGGGCGTATTGGTTGTAGCGTTTTAGTTGTTCGTGCTGATCGGTAGCATAGATTTTATTTTCTATGATAAGAGCGTTTTTTTGGTTGTCTTCTATAAGAATATCTATGCGTCCGTTATCGGTAGTGTATTCTGTATATATAATTGCTGTTGAGGGATTGAATGTAGGGGGTATAAAATCTTTGTTGATTAGGCTTAAAAAGGCTTGGAGGAAGGCTGATTTTAGTGAGTGAGAGCCGTTGGGGTTTAGCAATTCGGCAATAATGGCAGAATGGGTGTTTTCATAATGGTTTACTCCGCAGATGCGGAACATATTGAAGCGACCTCCGGTAGCGTCTAAAAGTTCGTTATTCTTTTGGGTGATGGTGGAGATTTGTTGCAATAGATTTTCTAAGATTTTCATAGGTTTTATAGTTAGTATTAATTTTAGGGGAATGGACTATTTTATTTTTGATAAAATCTTTTTAAAAGTATAAGTATTAAATAATACGTACAAAAGTACACTTTTTTATTTGTTCGGCAAAAATGAGGGATGTTTTTTAGGAGTTAGGTTTGGGGATGTGACAGGTAAGAAGGGGTAGAAATGGAGGAGAATTGATAATTGATAAAAATAGCTATAAAGTGGAGATTAATTGAGAAAAATGCAGTTTTTTGGGAGTTTTGTTGTGAATTTGGCAAAGAGGGTAGTTAGGATTGAAATGGTTGATAATCAGTGTTTTTATGTTTATACTTCGTTTATAGTTCGTTTATCCTTCGTTATAGGTTCGTTTAAAGTAGGTAAGAGATAAGAGTGAAGAGGTAAGAGAGTGGGGTGGAAAGGGCTGATTATCAGGTAAGAGATAAGAGGTAGGAGGAAAGAGAGTGGGGGGAAGGAATTTTTGAAGAATTCGCAATTTGGGTAGGAGGTAAGAGGTAGGGAGGGAGAAGGTGTGGATTGAGGTGGTTTTTTCTTTTTTAGAAAGGTTTTTTAAGTAAGACATATAATATAGCCAATGGGTAAATTAGTAAATTAATGAGGTTACAAAGATATAAAAAAATACTCATTGCTCATTGTTAATTGATAATTGTTTTGTATCTTTGCCGCAAATTTACTGCCGTATGAAAAAGAAAAAAACTATTATTATCATTGCTTCAGTAGTGATATTGTTACTGTTGGTAGTGGCTAAAAAAGTAGGTTGGCTGGGTGATGAAAACCCTGCTCCTGAGGTAGATATGCAAAAAGTGATACCTACGACTATTACTCAGAAGGTATCGGCGACGGGAAAGATACAGCCAGAACTGGAGATTAAGATATCATCGGAGGTATCGGGAGAGATTATAGAACTTCCGATAAAAGAAGGACAGATGGTGAAGAAAGGAGACTTGCTGGTGCGTATTAATCCGGATATATACCAATCGGTAGTGAAACGTAGTGCTGCGAGCTTGGAAACAGTGAGAGCGAGCTTACAACAAACAGAAGCAACCCTTAAAGAAGCTGAAGAGAGCTATAAACGCAACAAGATATTATTTGAAAAAGGAGTGATATCAAAGTCGGATTGGGATAAGGCAACTTCGGCTTATGAGGTGGCTAAGGCATCACGAGAGTCGGCACGATATAATGTGCAGAGTGCTATGGCAAGTGTATCGGAAGCTAGTGATAACTTGAAGAAGACGCTTATTTATTCGCCTACAGATGGTACTATATCAAAACTAAATGTGGAGCTGGGTGAGCGTGTAGTAGGAACGATACAGATGTCGGGTACTGAGATTATGCGTGTAGCAAACCTCAGTAATATGGAGGTAGAAGTAGATGTGAATGAGAATGATATTGTAAAGCTAAGTGTAGGAGACTCGGTGAATGTGGAAGTGGATGCTTATTTAAAGCGTGTGTTTAAGGGGACTGTTACTAATATAGCCAATACTGCTAATGCAACGACGAGTGTAGACCAAGTAACGAACTTTAAAGTTAAAATTCATATTGAAGAGTCATCATACACGGACTTATTACAAGGCAAAACAGCAGGTTACTCACCTTTTCGGCCAGGGATGACTGCTACAGTGGATATTATAACCCAAAAGAAAACAGATGTGGTAGCAGTGCCTATTAGTGCCATACTTGTGAAAAAGAAATCGGATGTTAATGCTAAAGCATCTAAAGAAGAAGGGGATAAGAAGATTGAAGCTGTATTTGTGCTGAAAGATGGTAAGGCTGAACTGCGTGAGGTAACTACAGGCATACAAGATAATGTGAATATAGAAATAATTTCGGGAGTGGGTAAAGATGAAGAGATTATTACCGGTCCGTATGCTGTAATTACTAAAAATCTAAAAAATGGTGATGTTGTAAAGGTTAGCAGTAAGAAATAAGGCTAATGTTATAGAGAATCTAATATCTGAGAAATAATTAAAAAAAAATACAAATATACAATGAAAAAGTTTTTACTATTATTGGGGGTGGCTGTATTGGGGCTGACCTCGTGTTCAAAAAAGGCGGAGAACTTAACTGTAATCCCTAAGGAGGCAACGGTAGTACTATCGTTTGATGTAGAGTCACTTTATAAAAAAGCTGATGTGAAGGAACTACAGAATTTACCTTCATTTCAGAAATTGAAACAAAGTATAAAAAAGGATAATGAATCGTTTGGGAAGTTATTTGAAGAGGTACTAAGAGACCCTAAATCGTCGGGGATTGACCTAAAGACAAATATTTACAATTTCTATCTTTTGCAAGGAGGCGATGTTGTGATAGGGGTCACTATGGCGCTTAAGAGTGATAGCAACTTTAAAGATTTTGTAAGTAAAATATACAAAAGTAAAGGGAAAGAGCTTGATATAGAAACCGTAGATGGCAGGAAAATAGTGCGAATAGAAGAAGATTTGACACTAGCATGGGATGGAGATAAGGCCTTACTACTTACTGATTTCTCGAATAGGAGTAACTATAAAGAAAACGTAAACAAATTCTTTTCACTGAAAAAAGATGAACAAGTAACCAAAGTAAAAGGTTTTGATGAGTTTTTAAGTGGAGAAAAGGATGTTAATTTCTGGATAGACTTTGAGACAGTGCTAAATCATCCTGGAATGGGATTGCTTGGTTCTGCCTATATGAGTATGATGAAATTACAGAAAGATACTAAAGTGTATGGCTTTGTAGACTTTGGTAAAGAGAACATCAAGGCTACGATGCACGGCTTGTATGGTGAAGAGTATGCTAAACTAATGAAACAATACGATGTGTATGATACATCATTTAATACAGAGGTATTAAAGTATTTCCCTGAAAAAATGCACTTTGCTTTTGCAGCGGCTTTCAACTTTAAGAACTATATTCAATTGATGAAATCACAGTTTAGTGGTATTGTAAGTGATAAAGAGATAAATAGAGAATTGGCTAAAGAAGGACTTACCCAAGATAATTTAAATAACTTATTGGCAGGGAGCTTTACTGTAGGACTTGTTAAACTTGAATCACATACTTATACTGGTACTACCCTTAGATTTGATGAGGATACATATGATTATAAGTGGGTGGAAGCGCCTCAAGAAACCTTATTGCCTATAATGAATGTGGCTTTGGAATTAAAAGATAAAACTCTTATTGATAGACTTGTGGAAAAAGGTAATTTACAAAAAGAGAATGGCTATTACAATCTTAAAGACTTATGGAATAGTGATTTGTATATGGCTTATACAGATAAAATGCTTTTTGCAAGTAATAGTGCTGCTGAGGTAGAAGGATTTTTGGCAGGAGGCTATAGTAATAATGCTACCAATACTGAGTTGGCTAAAGAAGCAAGTAAGAGCTTAATGTATGCTAAACTTGATTTGAATATTGATAACTATCCTAAGGCGTTAATAGAAAAGGTGCAAGATGAGTATTCTTTTTCTGTTTGGAAACGTTTTTCGGAAAGTATAGTAATAAAACGTGTGGATAACAATACTGCTGAGTTTGTATACAACCTTAAAGGAGTAGAGAAAAATATACTAAACAGTATATTTAAGGCAGTGGACGAGGAGCTTAAAGATGAATATTAAATTAGAGAATATAAAACCTACGTATATGTCGGGAGAGGAGATTTCTTCTTCCGACATTTACTTACAGAGGGGGGTGGAGTTTGAGCAAGGACAACGTTACCTTATAAGGGCACAGTCGGGACAAGGGAAAACTTCATTATTGAACTTTATTTATGGGGCGAGTTTTCAGTATGATGGTACTATTACTTATGATGGACACTTTGACAAAAAGGAAGTACAGGGTTATAGAATTGATACCTTGAGCTATGTGTATCAGGATTTGAAGCTATTCCCTACGCTTACCGCTTTTGAGAATATAGAGTTAAAAAACAGCCTGACAGGTTACAAAACAGAAGCAGAGATAAAGGCTCTTATTGATAGGGTAGGGCTGGGGCATAAGTGTGATACCTTGGTACAGACCCTGTCACTGGGGCAACGGCAGCGTATTGCGCTTATTAGAGCCTTGTGTCAGCCTTTTAAGTTTTTGTTATTGGATGAGCCTTTTAGTCATTTGGATGAGGTAAATACGGCTATTTTGGTGGATATTATTGAAGAGGAGCTTAAAGATAGGGGTGCTGGGTTATTGGTTACTTCGTTGGGGGGTAATGAGTATTTTAGGTATGATAAAAAACTTGATTTAGGTAAGAAGTAGGAGTATGATTTATAAATTACAAAAAGATACGCTGGTAAAATCACAAGTGGTGGGGTATGCTCTTACCCTGTGTATAGGGGTGTGCATACTGCTTACGGTGGTGCAACTGTACTGGGATGTGAAGCCTTTATTACAGCAGCAAACAGATGTGTTTTCGAGCAAGTATGCGGTGGTGAGCAAGAATATTTCGGCGTTTAGGACGATAGATAAAAGTGGTATTTATTTCAGCAATGAAGAGCAAGAGGCTTTGCAAAAGGAGTCGTTTGTGAAGAGTGTGTCGCACTTTACTCCTGCTACTTTCAAGATTGGGGCTTATACGGGTAAGGATGATAATTTACCGCTTTTTTATACTGATCTTTTTTTTGAGAGTATACCTGACCGCTACCTTGATGTGCAGACAGATGAGTGGCAATGGCAGCCTGATGATGCCTTTGTGCCGGTTATTATTCCTGAGAATTATTTGAATCTTTACAACTTTGGTTTTGCTGAAAGCCAAGGGTTGCCTGTGTTTTCAAAAAGTACTATTTCGCAGTTGAGTTTTCATTTGGAGGTGAGTGGTAATGGCAAGAGAGATAATTACCAGAGTAGGATTGTAGGTTTTTCGAGCAAAATAAACTCTATTTTGGTGCCTCAATCTTTTTTGGATTGGGCAAATAGGGAGTATGGGAGTACTGAAGTTACTAATACGAGTAGGCTGTTGGTGGAGTTTGAAAACCCATCGGATGAGCGGATATTGCAGTTTTTTAAGGAGAATGATTTATCGATAAACAAAGATGAGTTGGAGCTGAGCAAAATGAGTTTCTTTTTTCATTCGGCTTTGTTATTTGTGTTTGCTATAGCATTGATTATAATAGTTTTATCGGTGTCGTTTATATTGTTAAGTATTAATCTTATCATCCAGAAGCATAAGGAACAAATAGTGAATTTGTATCATATAGGTTATGGGGCGAGGCGTATTGCTAAGTTTTATCAGATAGTGGTGAGTGTGGTTACACTGCTTGCTGTGGGGGTAGCTGTGGGGGCTAGCATCTATATAAGGAAGTTATATACTGAAAAGCTGAATACTCTTTTTGAATTTGGCAATGAACAGAGTAGATTGCTGGTGGCAGCCTTGGTGCTGCTGGTAGTATTGGGTGTGTTATATAACTATCTGGTACTGAGAAGTATTAAAAGATTGGCAAATGTTTAATTATTTAGAATAAACAGGGTGTTGATTTAAAGTTAATAAATTCGAGAATTGGCCAATGCACGAGTGAGTGCATTGGCTTTTCTTGTTTTTAGGGGATTGAGGAAAATGCAATGTTTGGGGAGTTTTGTTGCGAATTTGGCAAAGAAGGATAGGGGAGATGAAGTGACTGAAAACCAAAGGAGTGACTTTTATCCTTCGTTTATAGTTCGTTTATCCTTCGTTATAGGTTCGTTTAAAGTAGGTAAAAGATAAGAGGTAAGGGGTAAAAGGGTGGGGCAGAAAGAGGTGATTATCAGGTGGGAGATAAGTGGTAGGGGGGTGGAGAGTGAGGATGGATATTTTTGAGATATTGGCAAGGAAAAAGGAAAATAAGTGAGAATTTTTTAATGTTAAGAGAGGGGGTGTTTTTAGAGGTTTTGTGGTTATGGTTTGATGAGAAGAAAACGCCATATCAATTTAAATATAAGTTTTGTAAATTGGTAAATTATTTGTAATTTTGCGCCCTAAAACTATTCATTTAGAAATGTTGAAATTAAAGATTTTCTTGTTTTGCTTGTTTTTTACTTCGGTTATAGCTGTGGCTCAGGTAAATAACAATGCATCTAACAACGTGGATATTACCACTGTAAATGTTGATAATTTAACGGATAGCCAGATACAAAATGCTTGGGGGAGAGCCCAAGCGCAGGGGTATACTGTGGATCAGTTTGTGGCTATGGCGCGTGCTCGTGGTATGCAAGAGCAGCAAGCTATGAAGCTGAAACAGCGTATTTTACAGTTGGGTAGTGCCACTAATAAAAGCAAAACGGCAACTGATAACGACAAGCTTCGCAAGCCTGCTGATGAAGATGATATCTTTGGTTATACTGGCAAAGAAAAGAAAGAGCCTGTAGAGGAGGACGAAGTAAAAAAAGATAAGAAGAAGGTTATATTTGGGATGGATTTTTTCAAAAATCCTAAAATATCATTTACCCCGAACTTGAATATGGCAACGCCAGAGAACTACCAAGTAGGTCCTGGTGATGAGCTATTGGTGGAAGTATGGGGGGCAACGGAAGGTAATTTTAAGCAAAAAGTAGATGCCGAAGGGAATATTTTCTTAAATGGAGTAGGGCGTATACATGTGGGAGGACTTTCGTTTGCTGAGGTAAAGACTAAGATAAATGCGTTTTTGAAACGTATTTATTCGGGTATATCGGCACCTGATGGTAGTTATGCTAAGATACATACAGGGGTTACCATTACCCAAGTGCGTACAGTGAAGGTTAACATCATTGGTGAGGTAGTAGTGCCAGGTACTTACTCGCTTAGCTCACTTTCGACAGTATTGAATGCTTTGTATGCATGTGGAGGTCCGTCGGAAAACGGGACTTTTCGTGAGATAAACCTTGTGAGAGGAGGAAAGAAGGTAGCTACATTTGATATTTATGATTTTCTTATCAATGGTTCGGAAAAGGGCAATATTGGGTTGCAAGACCAAGATGTGATAGTAGTATCGCCTTACAAAAACCGTGTGTGGGTAGAAGGAGAGGTAAAGCGCAAAGGTTTTTATGAAACATTGGATAATGAGACACTGGCGAACTTGGTGAGCTTTTTTGGAGGATTTACCTCTGATGCCTTTACAAATACCTTAGTGCTGGAACGCATTAAAGAGGCAAAACGTGAGGTGAAAGAGATATCATTTGCAGATATTTCAAAACTAAAGATGCAAAATGGAGACCGCCTGAAAGTGCACCAAATAACTGATGAGTACCAAAATAGACTTAGCATAGGAGGGGCAGTGTACCAGCCAGGTGTGTATGAGTTTAGAGAAGGGATGACCGCACTTGACCTTTTGAATAAAGCTAATGGAGTGAAAAAGGATGCGTCATTGAATAGGGGACTTATTTTCCGTACTGAAAACCGTGTGGATTATAAAACACTTAGTTTTTCGGTAAAAGATCTTCTAGAGAAAAAGGATAATATTCCGCTAAAGGATAATGATAGTTTATATATTTTCTATAAGGATTCATTACAGTTTAAACGCTTTGTAAAAGTAGAAGGAGCTGTAAATAAGCCACGTGAATTGGCGTATATGGAAGATATGAAGGTAGAGGATGCGATATCTTTGGCAGGAGGACTTTCTAACGGAGCTGATCCTTCGGTAATAGAGGTTTTTAGAGAGCAGAATGATGGTAACTTCCAGAGGCTAAGTCAGGTATTTAAAGTATCGTCTAATAATGAATTGAAGCCAGAAGGAGAGTCGCTTACTTTGCAGCCTAATGATATAGTTTCGGTACGTTATATTAAAGGATTTACGCCTATGCAAACGGTATCGGTAATGGGAGAAGTATTATACCCAGGGGTGTATAGCATACAAAGTAAGAATGAACGTATATCAGACCTTTTGGATCGCGTAGGCGGGTTTACTCCTTATGCTTATAAAGCAGGCGCTACTTTAGTTCGCAAGAAGACAGATGAAGGAGAAATACAGCAAGAAGACTTTTTAAATGATTTGGTAAGTCTTGAGGAAGCAAATGATAGTACCCAATCACTTAAAAAAGCAGCTAAGAAGACTAGTGAATATCGTATAGGTATTGATTTGGATAAAATATTAAAGAATAAACACAGCAAATACGACTTATTGCTTAATGAAGGCGATATGCTGATGATACCATCGGAAAAACAGACTATAGAGATACGTGGTGAAGTATTAGCACCTTCACTGGTACGTTACCAAAGCGGACAATCATTGCGTAGATATATAGAACAAGCAGGAGGTTTTAGTAGCAGAGCTAAAAAGAGTTCGGTTTATGTATTGTATGCTAATGGTGATATTAAAGCAACTCGTACCTCATTGTTTTTTAATAACTACCCAAGTTTAGAGCCTGGGGCTATTATTATAGTGCCATCAAAACCTGAGCGTCAACGCTTATCAACAGGTGAAACAGTAGGTATTATTTCGGCTATAACTACTATGGGTGTACTTATTTACAATGTATTAAAAAATTAACTATGGAAGCGACTACAAAGGCAATTAATGCCCCTGAAGAGGATGAGATAGACTTAATAGCACTGATTCAAAAAATATGGTCGGCACGCAAACGAATATTTCTTATTACTTTAGTTTTCTTGGTGATAGGGATCTTAATAGCTCTTTTCTCGGCTAAAGAATATACAGCAACTACTATAGTAGTGCCACAAACAGAAAGTAAAGGAGGTAGTAACTTAGGTGGTTTGGCGGCATTGGCGGGTATTAGCATTGGAGGAGGAAGTTCTGAGATGTTACCTCTTACTACATATCCTAAAATTGTAGAAAGTGTACCTTTCAGAAAGAAATTAGCACAAACAAAGCTGACTTTTTCTGATATACCTCAGCCTATTACCTATGAAGAATATTGCCAAAAACATACTAAGCCCAGCCTTATGGGGCGCATTATGAGTGTATTTAGCAGTACACCAGCTCCAGAACCTGCTCTTAGTATTGCAGATACTACTCAAATTATGAGTCTTAGCAAGGAAGAACGAGGTATATTGAATAGTATAGATACTCGACTTAAAATTAATTTGAATGAAAAAGAGGGGCTTATTACCTTATCTTGTGCAATGCCTGAAGCCTTGCCTTCGGCACAGATGTTACAAGCAGCACAACAGTTGCTACAAGAAACTGTAACAGAGTTCAAATTACAAAAAGCTAAAGAAGAATACGATTTTGTGCGACAGCGTTGTGCTGAAGCAGAGAAAGACGCTAAAGAAAAACAATATGCTGTAGCTCAGTTTCAAGATCGTAACAGAGACCTCTTTAGTAATTTGCCTCAAACACGTTTGCAACAATTACAAGCCGAATATAACTTAGCTTTCAGTGTATATACTGAGTTAGCAAAACAACTAGAAACTAAGCGTATTAAGTTAAAAGAAGACCAACCTATTTTCACAATTATTGAACCTGTAAGTGTACCTAATGAACGCTCAAAGCCAAATCGAATAATGATTATAGCCATTTGGATGTTTATAGGTTTGGTAGTAGGTATAGGAAGTGTATTTATAAGTGATTTTAGAAAACAACTAAAAGCTAAACAACAAGCTGCTAATGACTAATCATATTATATTTGATATGGATGGGGTGCTATTGGACAGTGAGCCTATGCATCAACAACTCATATATGAAACTTTTCAGGAGAAAGGAATTCCTTTTGATAAGTTCTATATTGAAACTCTTACAGGTATGTCGGCTTATCCAATGTGGGAAAAAGTAAAACATGATGCAGCACGTACAGAAACTGTGGAAGAACTGATGCAGTTTCATCGTGATTACTTCTTTAAACGCTTGCCAGAGATACAAGTGCCCTTAGTTCCTTATGTAAAAGAAGTACTAGAGAAGTTTAAAGCACAAGGAAAACATCTATCCCTTGCCTCCTCCTCCCCCCGAAAGTTGATAAACATATTCACCCAACAAACAGGTATAGACTCTTATTTTGAGGTGATAATGAGCGGTGACGATGTACAATACAGCAAGCCCAACCCCGAGATTTTCTTGAAAGTAGCACAGTGCTATAACTTACCCCCAGCACAATTTACGGTAATTGAAGATAGCACTAATGGCATAAAAGCAGCTAAAAATGCCAGAATGCAGTGTATAGGCTTTGATAATCCGCTATCTGGAGGGCAAGATTTGAGCGCAGCCAATAAACGGATACAAACAATGAAAGAATTGTTATGAACAATCTACAACTTATAGAATGTGTAACAACAGCCAATAAGGATTACTTACAATCCTTATTGGCTGTTGGTTTTTATGGGATTGCCCTTAAAGCTGAACTATTCCCTTTAACCGAAAACTTAGACTTTTCAAACACCTCTACTCAAATCTTCTGTTTAGAAGACGAAATACCTTCCATAACCCAGCAAGGCATTACCATAGCCCATTTGGCTACTGCATACCAAGCAGGTAACCAGTGTTTCTACAGTGCAATTAAAGGATATGGGGGCTATCTACCTACTGAAAAGCTACTCACTTACTTCCAAGCCCAGCATATCACAACAGGCATTAATCTTCTAGCTTTTGAAAGTGCTTATAACGAGGCGTTACAACTAAAAATATAAGCAAAGATATGTATATTCGTTCTGTAAATATTCAAACACATAGAACTATTGGATATCCTTATGATACTGAAGCCATACGTTATGCTAAAAGTATCAACCTTGACCAACGGGTAACCTTTATTGTAGGTGATAATGGAGTAGGAAAATCTACCCTTATCGAAACCATTGCTTGTAAACTGAATTTACCTCGTATTAATAATATGTTGGGCTTTCAAGAAAAATTATTTGAACCTATTAGAGATCTTGCTGAATCTTTAGAAATTGATATGATACAAGATCCTTCTGGTTTCTTCTTCCGTTCAGAGGACTTTGGTGATTATGTCTTAAATTCCAATGAAAGCTTTAAAAAGAATATGCTTTACACTTATGGGCAAAATCTTTCTTCTTTTTCTCATGGTCAAGCTTTTTTCCATATTCTCTTTCAAAAAATGAAACGTAAGGGTCTTTTTATATTAGATGAGCCCGAAAACGCAATGTCTCCTTTACATCAGATTGATATGATTTATCTTATCAAAAAACACTTAGAAGATTTTGATTCTCAGTTCATTATCACAACCCATTCACCCATACTAATGGCAATGCCCGATGCAGTCATTTACCAAATTACCAAAAAAGAGATGAAAAGGACTCATTTAGAAGAAGTAGACCACTATATAGTTGCCAAAAACTTTCTTAATAACCCTCGTGCTTTTTTCCGTGAGTTTGATCAGGTATATAAGGACTACAGTCTAAAAGAAGATACTGAAGGCTGGCATAAATTTTTACAACGTATTTAACTCCCTTCACCTCAAAATATAAACATCTATTTTACAGATATTTAAGAAGATAAATATAAGTAACCTCCAGATTTCCAGAAAGATAGATACTCCCTGAACGAACGATAAACGAAGGATAAACGAAGTATAAACGAAGGATAGTCATCTCGCTGGCGCAACCGGGTATCTCGCGAACCATAGTTAGTAAGAAGAATCACAGTTAGCAAGCTAGTATCAAAATCCTTGTAATCAACCCTATTAGCTATTTTAAACTTTACAAAACTGTTCCGTGCTGCTACAACTATTTGTATAACAAACCCAATCATACCAATTTTGCACAGTAAAAGTTCTAGAAAATTACTTTGTTCTTTGGCATATTGGGAAGAAAAAGATTTATTTCCTGCCTAAAATCGAAATCCCTATAGCACAGTTTAAGCAGCGTTTGTGCTGGCAATAATGTTTGTATTGTTGTAACAAGGCTTGGGTATCAAAAGCAGAAAGAACAGAAGCTCCTAATAAGCCAAATTGGCTGATAATATTATTACTTTCAGGCGGAACAGAACGTATTTCAGCTATCAGAGACTCACTCATATCTTTACCCAAATATTGGTAGTACGCATATTTCAATGGGATAACCACATTTATCCAAATAAGGGTAACAAGACTCGCACTAATAGGCTTTTTTACTTTTTTTGAAGTTTTGGAAAAAGTATAGTGGGTTTCCCAATAGGCAGAGGCGCCTACAGCAAAAAGCTGTTTCATAGCAGTAGGAGTATTAGCCTCTATAAGTTGTGAAAAAAGCCCCTCGTGTGCCTCATATAATTGAGCCAGTTGCGATAGCCTGATAGTAGGAAATCCTTGAGGGCGTAGTCCTGTGAAGTGTATTTTTAAGGAGGAAGTAGTTAAGTTGTATTTCTGCTGCAGATAGCTGTAATTTTGAGCCAATTCTTGAGGGTAAGTAAGTTCACTTTCCTTAGGTAGTAAGCCCGCTTGCCCCAGTAGCAGCGCTTCTAAATGCAAGGCGTGTGAGCGCTCTTTACGAATGATACTAAAATCAAGCTGTTTGCCAAGTTGTAAGAAAGCTTCACCATTTACAGTACCTCCAAAAGATTTGAGAAGCATACAAAAAAGCACCTTCTCCCAATCAGAATTAACATCTTTGCGAAGTTCATATACAGCAGCAGCTTTCTCTTCCAAACGTTCTACAAAAAGGCGTTCACTCCACCCAACCGAAGTAATAGTAGGTACACTAAAGTATTCCCTTTCACAAGGAATAAATTGGTGAGCTGAAGCTATAGTTGTTTTATATCTCTCCAGAAGTTCAGGAGCAATTAAGTTTCGCAGTTCTAAGGTAGGAATCGGCTGGTTATTACCATCAAATACATCTATATCGTGCTCCCATACCACATGCAAAATTACATTCCGGTAAGCAGGATCACTCTCATGGCCATGCGCATACCAATATGATGATTTAAGGTGCATTTCTACATTACCCGCCCATTGCTGCTCGCCTATAATTAGTTTCGCATTTTGGAAATCAGGACCTGAAAGAGAATTATAAGCACCAAAGGAGAGGATCTCTAGATTTTCACCCGTAACAAGTACAGTATTCAGTGGTATTTTCTTGTATTTCCAAAGGTAGTGTAAGAAATCTTCTTTCATAGTTTTTAACGAAAAACAAGAAGATTAAGCTTCTTCTTTAGTTGGAAGTTTAAGTTTCTTTTCTGTAAATAAAAAAAGGCGATAGAACAAAGAAGCTAAAAGAGCACCAATAGCAAGTCCTACAAGTATATCACCAGGGAAGTGTACCCCTAAATAAATACGACTATAACTCACAATCACCGACCATAATAATAGCAGCGGAACTATGTAGCGTATGTATTTTTTCAGCAGCAAACTAAAAAAGACAGCTATAACCATAGTATTAGCAGCGTGAGCCGAAAAGAAACCGTATTTACCCCCACAAATTACCATACGCATTTCATTGATAAGTGTTTCATCATGGCAGGGGCGAAAACGTTGAAATCCGTATTTAAAAGCGTTAGCTAATTGGTCAGTAGTAGTGATAATTAATGCTATGAATACCAAGATAAGCACTACTTGTTTCCAGTGAAAATACTTAAAACAAAAGTATAATAAGCACAAGTATAAGGGTACCGAGGCAAGGGGGTGGGTGATGAATAGCCAAAAGCTATCAGCCGCAGGAGTACCCATTCCATTTAGGTAACATAATAGTTGCTTATCTTTTTCAATAAGGTATTCTAACATTCTTTATTTGCGTTTTTTCTTTTTCTTAAAGGCTTGTTGTAGGGCATCAGCAGTTTTTTGTTTACGACTTTCACGCTGGCCTTTCTTCCTATTTCTACTTTCATCACCATTGCGTTTTCTGCTATCGCTGTTTTGTTTGCGTCCGCTACGCTCTCTTCCAGCTCCTTTGCTAGAAAGTTCTACATTAATGAAGCGTCCATCTAGTTTGAAGTCGTTGAAGGTCTCCATTACTAAGTCAGTAAGTTCAGCATCAGTATTGAAGAAAGAAAAACTGTTTTTAACATCTACTTTGAAAACATCATCACGTCCTAAATTAAGAGTCGCTTTTAGGAAGTCTTTAAGGGTTTTCCAGTCATATCCGTCACGTTCTCCTATATTTATAAAATAGCGCACCTCATCAGCGCTACTACCGCTGTGAGAACTTTTTTCCTCTTCTACCGATAAGTTTTCAGCATTTTTGTAATAATTGAAGAAACGAGTAAATTCTACCGAGAATATTTTTTTGATGAGTTCTTCTCTATCTAAGTCTTTTAGTTCTTTGTAGATAGCAGGCAGATAATCATCTATAGCAGGGTTTACTTCTACATTTTTAAGGTTGTTAGCCAAATGATAAAGCTGTATCTCACAGATTTCCATACCCGAAGGCAATTGTTTCTGTTCAAAAGGTTGCCCAATCATTTTCTCGATAGTTTTAATTTTCTTTACCTCACTTTTAGGTAAAATAACCATCGAAATCCCCGATTTACCTGCACGTCCTGTACGTCCACTACGGTGGTTATAGGTTTCTATCTCATCAGGAAGTTGGTAATGAATTACGTGAGTGATATCATCTACATCTATACCACGTGCAGCTACATCAGTAGCAATTAGCATTTGTATTTGGCGTGCACGGAATGATTTCATCACTAAGTCACGTTGGTTCTGACTAAGGTCACCGTGAAGGGCAGCAGCATTATAGCCATCTTCAATCAGTTTTTCAGCTACAGCCTGTGTATCACGTTTAGTGCGGCAAAATACTACAGAGAAGATGTCTGGGTTAGCATCTGCAAGTCGTTTTAATGCTTGATATCTATGACGACCGCTTACCACATAGTACTCGTGTTGTACAGTGCTTGTAGCTTGGTTGCGTGTACCTACTGTAATTTCAATAGGTTTACGCATAAACCTACGAGCAATTTTAGCTACTTCATTAGGCATAGTAGCCGAGAAGAGCCAAGTACTTTTTTCTTGAGGGGTATGTGATAGGATAGCTGTAATATCTTCATAGAAACCCATATTCAGCATTTCGTCAGCTTCATCAAGCACACAATAGTTAATGTTTGTAATATCTACAAACTCTCTACGTATCATATCTTGCATACGCCCTGGTGTAGCTACAATAATTTGAGCTCCTTTTTTTAGGCTACGTGCTTGTTCTTCAATACTTGCACCACCATATACAGCAACTACATTCACTTTAGGAAGGTACTTTGCATAGTTGCGTAACTCAGAGGCTATTTGCAAGCATAGTTCACGTGTAGGCGAAAGGATAAGACCTTGTGTTACTCGGCTATCAGTATCAATAAGTTGTAAAAGGGGGAAGCCAAAAGCGGCTGTTTTTCCAGTGCCCGTTTGGGCTAAAGCTACCATATCAGATCCATCTTCTAAAAGAGTAGGAATGGCTTTTTGCTGGATTTCAGAAGGAGTTTCAAAGCCCATATCATTGATGGCTTTGAGGATAGGTTCATCAAGACCTAATTGTTCAAATAAATTCATTAATGTAATGTGTCAATTAGGTAACTTGCTAATCTGCCAATTAGTGATGTACCTAATAAATTAAGGCGCAAAGGTACAACATTATTTGTAAATACCTGTTATTGAGGAAGAAAATATTTTCATAAGTTTTAATGTTTATTGATTATCAGTAAGTTATAAAAAATAAAAACTTTGCCAAAGTCCTGAAACTTTGGCAAAGTCTTATAATTATAAACTATATTTGCTAATTATTTGGTACTACAATCCACTCTCCATTGCTTAGGAGGGGTTGCGCTTGTTTGAATTTCATATCCTTACGCTCACCAGTACGAATATTTTGTATAGTTACTTTATCATTACGACCTATTTTAGGTTGTTCACGCACTATGGTCTCTACTACTGAACGGCGTTGTGAAGCTTGTTGTCCTACTTCACGGGCGCGCTGTGCCATTTCATCACTATTCAAGGTTTCTTCCTTGTTAGTTTGATATTGCTCACGAGTGCGTTGCGGAGCTTGCGCTTCTTGGACAGAAGCATTTTGATTAGGTAATTCAGCTTTGAATAAGAATGAAACAATATCTTTATTCACCTTGTCAATCATTGTTTTGAAAAGTTGGAAAGCTTCAAACTTATAGATTAACAGAGGATCTTTTTGTTCATGAACCGCTAATTGTACCGATTGTTTTAGCTCATCCATTTGTCGTAGGTGGGTTTTCCATTCCTCGTCAATAATTGCTAATGTAATGTTCTTCTCAAAATCACTTATCAGTTTTTTACCTTGTGTTTCATAAGCTTCTTTTAGGTCTGTTACAATGTTTAACATTTTCTGACCATCTGTAAAAGGAACTACAATACGCTCATAAGTGTTTTGTGGGTTTTCGTATACATCTTTAATCACAGGGAAAGCCAATAAGGCACTTCGTTCAGTTTTAGCTTGATAATGGTTCAATACTTCACGATATAAAGTAAAAGTAAGCTCATTAGCCGATAATTTACCAAAGTCAGTTTCTGTGATATTTGTTTTTAGTGAAAAGTATTTAATAAGTTCAAATTCAAAATTTCTGTAATTATTTGCACCTTTATTGCTTTCCACTATCACTTCGCAAGTGTCAAATATCATATTTGCCAAGTCTACTTTTAGGCGTTCTCCTTCCAAAGCGTGACGTCTACGTTTGTATATTACTTCACGCTGAGCATTCATTACATCATCATACTCCAACAGACGTTTGCGAATACCAAAGTTATTCTCCTCAACTTTCTTCTGAGCTGTTTCAATACGTTTAGTCATTATAGAGTGTTGTATCACATCTCCTTCTTTATGACCTAAGCTATCCATAAGGCGGGCTATACGTTCCGAACCAAATAATCGCATAAGGTTATCTTCCAATGATACGTAGAATAATGAACTTCCTGGGTCTCCTTGTCGTCCTGAACGTCCTCTTAACTGGCGGTCTACTCTTCGTGAATCATGGCGTTCAGTTCCTATAATAGCCAAACCTCCTGCTGCTTTTACTTCAGGGCTTAGTTTAATATCCGTACCACGTCCAGCCATATTAGTAGCAATAGTTACTACCCCAGCTTGTCCTGCTTCAGCTACTATTTCAGCCTCTTTTTTATGTAGTTTTGCATTCAGTACATTATGCTTTATTTTACGCATTGTAAGCATACGGCTTAGTAATTCCGATACTTCTACCGAGGTCGTACCTATTAACACAGGTCTACCAGCTTCCGATAGTTCAACTACCTTATCAATTACAGCATTGTATTTCTCACGTTTAGTCTTATAAATAAGGTCATTATGATCTTTACGAGCTATAGGGCGATTAGTAGGAATTTCCATCACATCTAGTTTGTATATTTCCCAGAACTCACCCGCTTCAGTAATAGCAGTACCTGTCATACCCGATAGTTTACTGTACATACGGAAGTAGTTTTGCAAAGTAATAGTCGCATAGGTTTGGGTAGCAGCTTCAATCTTTACATTCTCTTTGGCTTCAATCGCTTGGTGCAAACCATCAGAATAACGTCGACCGTCCATAATACGACCTGTTTGCTCATCAACAATGAGCACCTTATTATCAATCACCACATACTCTACATCTTTTTCAAATAAGGTATAGGCTTTTAGCAATTGATTGAGGGTGTGAATGCGCTCACTTTTCACACTAAAATCTTGAAATAGTTTATCTTTAAGAGCAGCTTCTTCTTCTATAGGCAAATGTTGGTTCTCAATATTAGCGATTTCTATTCCAATATCAGGCAATACAAAGAAATCTTTATCTCCACCATAAGCAATATCAGCAAACCCCTTATCAGTAAGTTCTATTTGGTTATTCTTCTCATCAATCACGAAGTATAGTTCAGCATCTACCTTTGGCATTTCACGATTGTTATCCTGCATATAGTAGTTCTCTGTCTTCTGCAGAAGCTGTTTAACTCCTTCTTCACTTAAGAACTTAATAAGTGCTTTATTTTTAGGTAAACCACGGTACACACGTAATAGCTGGAATCCACCTTCTTTAGTATCGCCTTCAGCTATAAGTTTACGTGCATCAGCCAATACTTTGGTAAGGTAAGCGCGTTGTTTGTTTACTAAGTCGTCTACTATTGGTTTTAGTTCATTGAATTCGTGTAGTTCTCCTTTAGGAGTAGGACCAGATATAATAAGAGGGGTACGAGCATCGTCTATCAATACCGAGTCCACCTCATCCACTATAGCGTAGTTATGAGCACGTTGTACCAAGTCTTCAGGGGTATGTGCCATATTATCACGCAAGTAATCAAAACCAAATTCGTTATTTGTTCCGTAAGTAATATCAGCATTATAAGCACGGCGGCGTGCTTCCGAGTTAGGTTGGTGGTTATCTATACAATCCACACGTAATCCGTGAAACTCAAATAAAGGCCCCATCCAAGCGCTATCTCGTCTAGCCAAGTAGTCATTCACAGTTACAAGATGCACCCCATTTCCTGTTAAGGCGTTAAGGTATACAGGCAAGGTAGCCACAAGGGTTTTACCTTCCCCTGTCTGCATCTCAGCAATTTTCCCTTGGTGTAGCGCAATACCTCCTATTAGCTGCACATCATAGTGCACCATATCCCAAGTAACATCTTTACCTGCAGCATCCCAATGGTTTTTCCAAATCGCATTATCTCCCTCAATGCTTACATAATCATGTAAAGCCGATAGTTCACGGTCATGCTCATTAGCAGTAACTACAATAGTAGCATTGTTCGCAAAGCGGCGTGCTGTTTCCTTCATTGTAGCAAAGGCTTCAGGCAATATTTCATTCAGCATCTTTTCCGAAGCCTGATACGCCTCACCACTTAGTTTGTCTATTTCAGTATAAAGGTCTTCTTTTTTATCAATATCTTCTGTAGCGTTAGCTTGTGCTTGTAGGTCTGCAATTTGTGCATCATAGGTAGCACGAGCTTCTTTTATACGCTCTTTAAATTCAATAGTTTTAGCTCGTAGCTCATCATTGCTTATAGCTTCTAAACGGGCTGCGTGGGTTTTTATTTTCTCAACAATGGGTTGAATGGCTTTTAAATCATTTTTGGCTTTATCACCAACAAAAATTTTAATAAGGGAATTTATAATACTCATTATAATACTTAATATTTTATGATACTTTGCTAAAGTCTTTATAGCCTCCTGCAAAGCCTTTTAAAAATCTTTACTTTTTCTTTTTGGTCAATAAATATACCAAACTATTAATAACTGACAAATTGTCACTCTTATCCATTTGGCTATTGATATATTTTGCTAATTAAAAAAAGTCTCATTGCAGAGACTTTTATTTTCTAATATTCATCTTCATTCCATAAGTAATCCTCTTCCGACGGGTAATCAGGCCAGATTTCGTCAATAGATTCATACATATCACCTTCGTCCTCTATTTCTTGAAGGTTCTCAACAACTTCCATAGGCGCACCGGTACGGATAGCATAGTCAATAAGCTCGTCCTTAGTAGCAGGCCAAGGAGCATCACTCAAATAAGAGGCAAGTTCTAACGTCCAATACATAAACTAATAGAATTTTAAAATTTTGGGCGCAAAGATACTATTTAAAACTGAAAGTACCAAAAATATTTTCTATTTTTTATCATATTTCAATGCAAAAGCACGCACATTCCTATAATTTGCATTTCTTTTTGCCTAAATAAACTTCTTTTTGCAGGCAGAATAAGTATTCACTACATATCGTTATCTCCTGCTATTCATTATGCCCCAACTACCCAGCCCAACTCTTGTTGTCAGCTCACAGATATCTAAGTAGTAAAAAGCAGTAATCATAATCCCACAATTATTTATCACTATCCTTATAATATTCTATTTCTCTCTTTTCTACCGAATAGATAAGTTCCTTATTTGTCTTTGTATAGTAAGCATAAATAGTTCTTTGGGTGTAGTTGTCTTGGGTGTCATAAGTATACTCATATCTAAGGGTGAGAATATGTCTAAGCGTATCTTTGCCCTCATACAGTTTTTCAGTAGCAGGATGTCGGTTTTCGTTGTACGAATATTCCCATTCACTATCAAAATCCCATTCTTCACTGCTAAAAAGTCTTGATTCATAATTTTTCTTACTCTTCATATTTCCTATATGATCATATTGGTAAACAGTTTTTTCCACTGCCCCAACAATCCCATAGCGCACCCTTTCCGTAGCTCTATCATTACTGTCGTAGCTATATTCATAAGTATTTAGTACTTTACCAGTATTCCCATTTTTAACCCTTTCCAAATCTCCCTTTTCGTTGTAAAAGCGTATGTAATGTGTTGCCTTCTCTTCTGTAGTGTCATTAGGAGTGTAAAATGCGTGTATAACCCCTTTTTCAGGATAAGTGAACACCTTCTTACCTTCTGGCGTAATTATTTCAGTATAGAACCCCTGTTTGTTAAAGTGCGAAGTAGTAATCAATGTATCAATCTTTCTTACCTCCCCATCTTCATTGTAGTAGTATTCATATACTATTTCTTTTAAGGTTTTCACTCTTCCGTGCAGTTCATTATCCCCGCATTTATTTTTCTCAAAAGGCGGATATTTAGAGCAGCTCACAGCCCCCCATAAGGCACATAATAACAAAAAGAATATGTTAAATCTCATTTCATTCACTTTTTAATTGTTTAGCACTTTGATGATGTATTAAGGTCTTCATTTGCGAAATAGCCGTCCCGCACTCTTTCTACCCTCCCTTGGTAATGTACTCAATACTACTTTGTAACCTCAGCCCTTATCTGTTAATACCACCCTGCAAAACTACAAAAATTAATTCAAATAACCAAAACCTCCATACCTCCTACACCTTTTCCCTTTAAAATAAAAAATTCTCATCTATTTCTCATTTTCTTTGCCAATATCTCAAAAACATCCATACTCATTTTCTTCCCCCCTACCACTTATCTCCCACCTGATAATCACCTCTTTCTGCCTCACCCTCCTACCTCTTACCTCTTATCTTTTGCCTACTTTAAGCGAAGGATAAACGAACTATAAACGAACTGTAAACGAAGGATACACCTTACATCTCTGTATATCAGCCATTTTGCTTCCCACCCCTCTTTTTGCGAAAATCTCAACAAAACTCCCCAAACATTACATTATCTTCAATCCCCCAATCAAACATCTTATCAATAATTATTTGTTAATTGTCAATTGTTCCGTATCTTTGCCCGCAAAAATTAATAAAGAATATGCAAAACGGAATTTATGCCAAAATCACTACCACCAAAGGCGTTATACTACTACGCCTCACTTATGCCGAAACCCCTGCTACCGTAGGTAATTTCATCGCCCTTGCCGAAGGAAAAATGAAAAACTCCCAAAAACCAATAGGCACCCCTTATTACAACGGACTTACCTTTCACCGTGTCATCCCTAATTTTATGATACAAGGCGGATGCCCTCTCGGCACCGGCACCGGTGATCCTGGCTATCGCTTCGATGATGAGTTCCACCCTTCATTAAAGCACAACAAGGCAGGCGTCCTCTCTATGGCGAATGCCGGCCCAGGAACCAATGGCAGTCAGTTCTTCATCACCCACCTGCCCACCCCTTGGCTCGATGGTAAGCACACCGTTTTTGGCGAAGTGGTCGAAGGACAAGAAGTGGTCGATGCCATCGCTCAAGGTGATAAAATTGATACTGTCGAAATCATTAGGGTAGGTGCCGAAGCCCAAAACTGGGACGCCCTACAAGCCTTTAACCAACAACAAGAAACCAAAGCCGCTCGCCTTGCCGAAGAAAAACGAAAAGCCGAAGCAGCCCTCGCTCAAGAAGTCGTAGGATTCCAAAAAACCGAAAGCGGTCTATATTACCAAATCACCCACCACGGCACCGGTAAGCAAGCCGTAGCAGGTAAGCCCGTATCAGTACATTACACCGGTATGTTGCTCGATAAAACCGTGTTCGATAGCTCACGCCGCCGTGCCGAGCCGCTTCGCTTCACCGTAGGAGTAGGGCAAGTTATCGAAGGATGGGACGAAGGAATCCTCCTCCTACACGAAGGCGATAAAGCACGCTTGGTAATCCCCGCTCACTTAGCCTATGGCGCCCGCGGTGCAGGAGGCGTAATCCCTCCCAACGCAACCCTTATTTTCGATGTCGAATTAGTCTCCGTAGGCTAATACATAACCCCGATAACAACCTCTCATAAGTCTCCTTAGCCAGAGGTTCTCGGCAGTAACTTAGTAAGTATTTAATGGGGGTGAGGGCATTCCCACCCCCTAAAACTTGCTAATAAAAAAATATTTACTACCTTTGCAAGGCAAAGCCATTACACCTTTCCCGCGTAATATATCAAGTACCTACACCACAACACAAAAAACGTACAACCCGTGTAAAACTTTAATAAACAACAATAACAAATAAGTTAGACTTAAAAAATATGTCCAATATCAAAAAGTTAATCATAGCAGCTTCTCTAGCAGTAGCAGCCATCGGTACCTACCTATACGCCTGTGGGGGCGATTGGGGCTGGGGCTATTACTATAACTCCATCTTCGCTCCCGAGGTAACCGTCAATAAAAAACCGTACGAACCCTTGTATATGGAGCCCGATAACCTATTCTATAACGGCGATTATATCACCGCCGGTACTCTCAGCTTCCGTAACGATGATCTTGCCGACTGGAAAAAATACCTCGCCCAAAACCTTACCGACGAGGCAATCTCCTACTTTATGTACGACCCCAACGCCTTGCCCGATATTGAAAAATATAACTCCGCCCCCGATAAAGGAAAAGTAAGCCTTACCAAGCCCATACCACAAAAAAATAGCGGCGTGGTAACCAACTTCTTTACCGTATTAGGCTTCGCCCGTGGTAACGAACATATCACCAACGTAACCTACGACCCTTGGGATTATGACCAAAGCATCAACAGAGAGCGCACCCAAAATACCGAAATACAAAAAGCCGAAAAGCTATTCCGCAATGCCGCTGCCTCCACCGATCCTTTCTTTGCCAACCGTATGTGGCTACAAGTCCTACGCCTCAAATTCTACTCCAATAACCGCAGCTCCGTAATTAGCTTTTTTAACGAAACCCATAACTCCCAACCCAAAAACTCTATCTACTATCGCGGTCTGCACTACTTAGCAGGTGCCTACAAAGCCCAAGGCAACTACGCCAAAGCCAATGCCGCTCTGGCTACACTCTTCAATACCAAATATAATTATAAGCAAACAGCCACCTTTGAGTATCACCCCTTGCGTGATTACGAAGTGAACCAAATAGCCTCATCCCTACCAGCCGACGAGCAGTGCGCCCTATGGGCTATGCAAGGCTATTACGGTAATGAGGAAACAGCTATGCAAAAAATACTAACCATTAACCCCAAATCCCCTCACATCGATTTCCTCCTAAGCCGATATGTCAATATCATAGAAGCAAAAATTAATGAAATCGAGATAGAAGACCTTGAAAGTTACCACCAGCAACGCCGAAAAATAATCACTACCAATTTCAATACCGATTGGGTTATCCAAACAGCCAATAAAGCCAACGTATCCAATCCCTACATCTGGAACGCAGCAGCCGGATACCTCGAAGTCTTTAAAAATAACTACTACGAGGCTAAAGATTTCTTGCAAAAAGCCGAAGCACAAGCCAAAGACCCCCTACAAAAAGTACAAGTACGCCTCATCGATATTTTTAATGAAATAACAGCCTTAAATGCTATCGATTCCGGTGATGAAACACGATTGCTAAAGCGCCTCCAATGGTTCGAGAACTCTCCCATCCTAAAAAAATCCGAAAACCGATTGCGCGATGTCTTTATAACCGATTTTACCAAAGCATACCTATCTCGCTTGTATAAAGAAAGAGGGAACGATTTAATGAGCGAAATTATTTTACCCCAGCGCCATTATTTAACCAATGCCCAAAACTCTATTCGTATTGAGCAGTTCCTACTAAAACCCGATAAAACCGACTGGGAAAAACATTGGGCAAAACAATACAGATTTACCTTAGGCGAAATCTATGAAAGCAGGGCTCTCTATGCCTTCTACAAAGGCGATATTGATGAGGCTATAGCCCAAATGCGCAAAACTCCTTTTGAAGATACACGTCAGTATGATAGCAAAGCCGAAAAATGGGTTGATATAAAAGTGAAAAGAAGCGAAGCCAAGCTCCCCGCCAATCCTTTTAATGGCTTCATCACCGATTGCCACGACTGCGAACACCAAAAAGGAGTACGTAACCCTTACAGTATGTTGTCTTTCTTGGAAAAGGTAAAGGAAATGCAACAAAAATTAGAACAAGGCGAAGATGTCTATAATAACGCCCTACTACTGGGCAACGCCTTTTATAACTGTACTTATTTCGGTAATAGTCGCTTCTTCTATAGTAACAGAGTCTTAGGTGAGTCAGGTGATTTAGGGGTCGAAAAAGAAAATGAAGACTTCTTGCTCAGTATGAATTTCGCCAAAAAATACTACCAAATAGCTCAGCAAAACGCTACTAATGATGAGCAACGCGCCAAAATAGCCTATATGCTTGCCAAGGTAGAACGCAATGAATTTCATAACCAAACCTACTTCTACAAAGGAGAATGGTATGGCGCAGGCTATAAAGAAATAATTTTTAAGGATTGGAATGGCTTTAAGGAGCTTCGCAAATATCCTCATACCAAGTATTACAAAGAGGTTCTTAAAGAATGCGGATATTTTAAAAAAGTAGCAAACAGACGATGAATAAAATAGATATAATATTACTAATAATTTTAGCCTTTGGCGCAGTACGAGGTTTTATGAGGGGGCTCATTATCGAGATGGCTTCTCTCTTAGCCATAGTAGTGGGTATTTATGGGGCTATACACTTTTCCTTTTTTACAGCCTCTTTGTTGGAAAAAGTTATCACTGCCCAGCGCTCTACTATTGAGGTTGTAGCCTTTGCCATAACCCTCATTGTCCTGATGTTAGCAGTAATGTTCCTTGCCAAATTGCTCACCCAAATGTTTAATGCCGCTCAGCTCGGTTTCCTTAACCGCCTCGCAGGTGCTTTGTTCGGGTTAATCAAGTCGGCAGTAATAGTGGGTTCATTATTTGTGTTCTTGGAGCGCACTTTCCAAACCGAAAAATGGTTCTCTCCATCAGTTCTTAATAGCTCATTGTTGTACCAGCCCGTAAAAAGCATTAGTGAGGTAGTGTATGCCAATGTATTTCCCGATAAAAATAAAGAAGAAATAAAACCCGAATAATATGAAAAGATTTTTTTTATGTTTAGTAGCCCTTCTAGCACTAACAGCTTGTGAACGCAAAACAGCTGCCGATGTAGGCAAAGAAAAAAATAAAGGCATAGCCATAACAAGTAATGATGAAGTTACTATACTCGAAATGCCCGAAGGTACCCTACCCAAAGGCAGTGTCAAGATAGAAACCGAGCCTGGTGATATATGCCCTACACAGCATCCCAAATACCGCCTCGTACCTATCTTCAAGGTAAATTACAATAAGCACAATACTCGCTATGTGGGTAACCTTAGTTACCTTACCAACAACTCTTATGATTATGATTATAATCTCGATATAAACAGAAAAAAGGAAGGTAATAACTGGCACGGCAATATTGTAGCAGGATTCAATACTGTATACGGCGATGGTTTAGTGAATATAGCAGTGATAAATGTAGAAACAAAACAGCAAAAACTGCTCTTTGAAAAACCTACCTTTATTGAAAATTTATACTACCCTACCGAAGAAAATGACACCCTTAACTTTAAGCCTGTAACCCGTAATTATTATATGATTTCTTGTTATGATGAAGATACTAATAATGATGGTTACCTTAACCGTAATGATTTGCGTCACTTTTACCTTTACAGCCTTGAAGGTAATAAACTAAAACAACTCATTCCTAATGGCTACGGTGTAATTGGCTCTAGCTATGACGGAGCCAATGATGCTCTTTACATATACGCCCGTCAGGATACCAACCAAAACGGTAAAATAGAAGTCAATGAGCCAAGACACATTTTCTTAACCGACCTTAAAACCCCCGAAAACACTGTATTGCTGTACAAATAATGGAAGGATTAGTATACAAATCAACAGGAAGTTGGTACACTGTTAAAAATCTTGCTACAGGGCAGATGTATGAATGCCGTATTAAGGGCAAATTACGCCTAAAAGGTATTAAAAGCACCAATCCTATTGCCGTAGGCGATAAGGTACTTTTTACCCTCGAAGAAGAAGGAAACCGAGGGGTAATTACCGAAATTAAAGAGCGTGATAATTACATCATCCGCAAGTCAGTGAATCTTTCCAAGCAAACACATATTATAGCCTCCAATATTGATGTAGCTTTCTTGGTAGTAACGCTTAATAACCCTCCTACCTCTACTACTTTTATTGATCGTTTTCTAGTCACTACCGAAGCCTATGGCATCAAGGCAATCATTCTTTTTAACAAGGTCGATACCTATACTGATGATGAACTCTTAGAAATAAAATACCTTGCGGCAATATACCGCAAGGCAGGTTATGAGTGTATAGGTATTTCAGCCTCTACAGGCAAAAATATTGATAAGGTCAAAGCCGTTATGGAGGGCAAAACTTGTGTAGTGTCAGGGCATTCAGGGGCGGGTAAATCTACCCTTATCAATGCTATTGCTCCTCAATTACAGCTCAAAACAGCCGAAATTTCAGCACAGCACCAGCAGGGGCAGCACACCACTACCTTTGCCGAAATGTTTGATCTTCCTTTTGGGGCTCGTATTATTGATACTCCTGGTATTAAGGGCTTCGGAATGGTCGAGATTGAAAAAGAAGAACTCTCCGATTATTTTCCTGAGTTTTTTGCTTTAAAGCACCAGTGCAAGTTCAATAACTGCCTCCATACCGATGAGCCTCAGTGTGCCGTAAAGGAAGCCTTAGAAAATGATGAAATAGCGTGGTCACGATACAAAAGTTACCAGCAGATACTCAAAGGTGAAGAAAGTGTGTATCGTGAAAGTGAAGATGAGTAAGTAGCTTTATTGCTTATTAGCTTTATATACTACTTCTTGTACTCGTTGGCGTATTAGTTTATTAATAAGTAACTTATTTTCCGCCGATGGGTATGTTCTGTTGGAAAGAAATACAATTACAATTTCATTACTAGGGTCAGCCCATGCAAAAGTCCCTGTAAATCCAGTATGTCCAAAACTATCCATAGGCACACAGCCACAGGTAGGACCTGCTGTTCCTAATTGGGGCTTGTCAAATCCCAAGCCGCGTCTATTGCCTTCAGTACAATAGTTACAAGTGTTAAATATAGCAACAGCTTGAGGTTGTAAGTACCACGTACCGCCGTAATAGCCTTTTTGCAGAAACATCTGCATCATTTTCGCCACATCGTTAGCAGTACCAAAAAGCCCTGCGTGTCCCCCTACACCTCCTAGCATTGCTGCTCCTTGGTCGTGTACATATCCCCGAAGTTCTTGGCTTCTAAAAGTCTTCTCATTTTCAGCAGGGGCTATATTTTCTTCCGAAAAGCGTTGTAAAGGTAAAAAAGTGAGCTGGTAAGCTCCTAATCCTCTATAAAAATGCTGTTGCACTGCTTCTTGCAATGGCTTTTTTGTTCTCTTCTCAATATATTGTTTAAAGTAGTAATAAGGCAAATCGCTGTACAAGTATTTTTTGCTCTTAATAAGGTTACTGTCATCTATACGTTTGTAGATGCTATCAGTAAACCCCTCACGTAAGTATAAGTTCTTAGCCACTTGGGTAGGGAACTCATTACTGGGGGTAGTGCTATAAAACTCAGCCGAGGGCTTTTTGCTTGCATCAAGGGTTTGGGTATAAAAAGGTATCCATGACTGAAACTGAGCGTAGTGCGAAAGTACCTCTTTCATTGTCATACCTCCTTTATTAGTGTCTTTTAGTTTAGGTAGTAGGTCACCAAAGGTATCAGTAGGATTAAAATCACCTTTAGTGTATAGGCGCATCAGTTCTGGCAGGGTAGCAAGTATTTTAGTAAGCGAAGCAAGATCATAAATGGTATATTCATTTACTTTGTGTTCAGGGTTATAATCCAATGTACCAAAGTTCTTGTTATATACCACTTTACCTTTTTTAGCTACTAATATCTGCATCCCCGGAGCCATTTTTCCTTCAATAGCTTCAGCAGCAATACTATCTATTTGGCTAAGTAGTGTAGTGTCTAAACCTACACTTTCTGCCATTCCGTAAGCTAATCTACCTATTTTAGGGGTGATAATACTAGTGCCTACAGGTAAGTGTGGGTGTGCCGATACTGGCAAAACTCCTTTTCCCTCTATAGCACCAAATATAAGCTGTGCAGCTTTCTCTTGCGCTACTTTGTGGTTTTGGTAGGCAAATACAATCCCTTCTATAGGGTGAATATGCTTTACATCAAGCATAGCATAAGGGCGTGTGAAAATGCTTAGTATTACCTTCTTTTTCTTGCTTATGTGTTCTAACCATCTCAGCTCATTCTCTGTGAATTTGTAAGCCTCCCACGGGCTCTTGTCAGATTTGTGTAAGCCTATAATTACCGTATCGTAAGGTTCAATAGCCTCATACAGCTGGTTGTCATTTTTAGGCTCTATTAGCGCTATTTCTGCATATTTTTTAAGTGAACTATAGAAAGTCCATCCACTGTCATTACCAAACTTCACATAAGCTATTTTGCGCTTTTCAAGTTCTTTTAGGGGGATAATGTTATTCTTGTTTTGCCCTACAGTAAGAGCGTTCTCAAAAAGTTCTTCTGTAAGCAAATCATCAGCACGGGTGTGAATGCTGTCAATCACATCTTTTTCTACTAAGGGAGTAAAACTAGTAAGTCCTACTTTATATTTAGCCATTAATATCTTCTTAACCGAGTGTGCCAAACGCTCTTCGCTAATACGTTTCTTTTGGTAAGCCTTTTTAATAGCTTCAAAACCTTTTGGTAAGTCCGAAGGCATTAGCAAAATATCATTTCCAGCCAAAAACGCAGCTACTTCTACATCACCCACAGGTAAGTACTCCGATACTCCTTTCATACCCAAGGCATCAGTAAAAATAAGTCCTTCATACCCCATTTTAGTCTTTAACAAGTCTGTAATAATAACTTTTGATAAAGAAGAAGGTAGCCCTTGTTTAGGTTCAAGAGCTGGTACATTTAGGTGTCCTACCATCACACTGGCTATACTTTTAGCAACCGATCTAAAAGGGTAAAGCTCTACCTCATTTAGTCTCTCCGAAGTAAAGTTAATAGTAGGTAAGGTTTTATGTGAATCTTTAGCAGTATCACCATGTCCAGGGAAGTGTTTAGCACTACCTAATACTCCCACTTGTTGCATACCACCAGCAAAAGCTAGTCCTTTTTGTGCTACATTCTCTTTATCTTCACCAAAGGAACGATTACCTATAATAGGGTTATCAGGGTTGGTATTAATATCAATATCAGGTGCAAAGTTAAATTGCATCCCTAAGGCTTTGCAGTGTTCTCCTATACGTCTACCAGTCCGTTCTACTAAGCGGTTATCTTTAATAGCTCCCAAGGTCATATTCCAAGGATAAGCATAAGTGGAATCCAACCGCATTGCCAGTCCCCATTCAGCATCCATAGCCATAAAAAGAGGTATTTTTGATAAGGGTTGGTACTCATTAGTAAGTTTAGTTTGTCGTTTAGGGCCTCCTTTTGAGAAGATAATCCCTCCAATATAATATTTCTTTATCCAATCCTTTATTTCATCAGCCTTTTTAGTCCCTATATGGCTAGAAAATAGTGATACCATAAACAGCTGTCCTATCTTTTCGTCAAGGCTCATTTGTTTGTAAGTATCCTCCACCCATTGTTGTTGAGCTTTGGCATCATTAGCTGTTAAAGGTGATTGTTGTCCAAAGGCTGTTATTGTCAAAAACTGAATAGTGAATAGTATATATAGTTTCTTCATTTTTAGTATTCTTCTATTTCTTTACTTAGTTTGTTTTAGGCTTATAAATAAAATTTGTGTAGTGATTATAGTCTTCTCTCTCTCCAATTAGATTTTAAGTAAAAACTTTGCCAAAGGTGCGAGCCACATTGGGCAGTTAGAACCTTTGGCAAAGTCTCTTATCTCCTTTTACTTCTTATCTGCTAAAACTCATCTATATTATAGGCTTTTAGCTTGTTATAAAGGGTCTTACGCGTAAAGCCTAATAACTTAGCTGCTTCTGTTTTATTGTTTTTAGTTTCTGTCAAAGCTCCTATAATAAGCTCACGCTCATTCTCTTTGGTCGAGAAGGTAAAGCGTTCAGTAGGGAAGTGCTTTGTTTCACTAATTACCAATTCAGGCAACTCATTTTCGGTAATGTAATCACCAGTAGTAAGTAGGGCAGCTCGTTTTACCATATTTGAAAGCTCTCGCAAGTTCCCTTTCCAAGTGTACATCAACATTTTTTGTACTGCTTTTTCAGTAAAGCCTTGTACGTTTTTATGTAGTTTCTCATTTGCTCTCTCTAAGAAATAAGAAGCAAATATCATAAGGTCATCTTTACGCTCAGTAAGTGATGGAACTTTTATTGAGAACTCATTAAGGCGGTGATATAAATCTTCACGAAACTCTCCTTTTCTTACTGCTTCCAACAGGTCTTCATTGGTAGCCGCAAGCACCCTAATATCTACATCTATTTCTTTAGAACTACCTATAGGTTTAATACGGCGTTCTTGTAGGGCACGTAACAGTTGTATTTGGTTTTCATAGCTGAGGTTACCTACCTCATCAAGAAAAATAGTACCACCATTTGCCTCCTCAAAATGTCCTTTTTTATCACTAATAGCACCAGTAAATGATCCTTTTACGTGTCCAAAAAACTCGCTGGAAGCTATTTCTTTCGGTATAGCTCCACAGTCCACCGGAATAAAAGGCTTGTTACGGCGTTCACTTTTTAAGTGTATCGATTTGGCTACTACTTCCTTACCAGTACCACTCTCACCCATAATAAGCACCGACATATCAGTGGGAGCTACTAAGTTTATGAATTTAGTAAGTTTTTTCGAAGCAGCACTCACACCTTCAATATACGGATTAAACTCATTTACAGCTGGTACTTTCACCATTTTTGCCGGACTGCTCTTATCCGTTACCGATTTGTTATAAGGTCTTTTTGTCCTTTCAGGTTCAGTATGTGCAATAGCAGCAGGAGTATTTTGTGCGTTTTTTATTACATTCAGCACATCTTCTTGCTGAAATGGTTTTGAAATATAATCAAAAGCACCTAATTTCATAGCCTCTACAGCGGTCGATACCTCTGCATAGCTGGTCATTACCACTACGGGCAGATCAGGAAATGATTCCTTTACTTGTTTCAAAAAGTTTATACCATCGCCATCAGGTAAACGCAAGTCGGTAAATACCATTTTCAGCGACGTACTTAGGTTTTTCTCCGCTTCTTCTAGCGTGTAACAACCTATTACATCGTACCCATTGCGCTCCAAAAAACGACTTAGCATTTTTGAAAACACTACATCATCTTCTACTAAAAGAATAGGATTTTTCATACTTAATCTTAATCAAATATAATAGTTAATTTGCTTTTCTCTTTTGCTGTTACTCACAGCTTTCCTTTAATCTGTATTTTGTGTTATCTCCTATCACAAAAACCGTGCAAAAGTACAACTTTTTTTGAAAATAAAAGTAATATCATTAAAAAAACAGATTTTTTTATCTTGTTTAAAACTCTTGTTTTAATTAGCTTTTTCTTACTTAACAAAAAAAAGACTTCCTATTAAAAGGAAGCCTTTTCCAATGCATATAATATAAATACTACTACTAACTCCCAAATTTGTTAGCTCTTTTAATGAATGAAAGGTTTTTCGGTTAAAATTTAGCAATGTTTCTTAAACAATATGGTTATTTCCCAACAACCGAATTTAGTTTCTTCACAATGTTTGTTTTAATGATTCTTATCTAACAATGTTTCTTTTAGCAATTTTTTCTCAGTAATTTTTTCTTAAGCAATAATTGTCCTGAACCATTCACCCATTATTTATTTTTATACACAGTAAGTACGTTATCTCAAACTCTTACATATTTATTATTGGAAAAACCGTGCCAAACTTTTCAACATCTGTTAATAACTCAATTAAATACTTGTTTGTCAGTTATTTATATTATTAACAACTTGTTGATAACTATGTTAGCAAAGTGTGTAATAATGTGTAATTACACACCCACTGTATAGTTTAACTACCCAAAAACTGTACCTCATACAGGTTTCTGTAGTATCCATTTTCTATTTGTAGTAGCTGCTCGTGGGTGCCTATCTCTACAATTGCTCCTTTGTCCAGAACTATAATTTTATCTGCTTTTTTCACAGTAGTAAGTCGGTGTGCAATGATAATAGAGGTACGCCCCTCTGTCATCTTCTCGGTAGCCTCTTGTATAAGCTGTTCCGAATGCGAATCAACAGATGAAGTAGCCTCATCTAATATCAATATCTGCGGACTATGCACATAAGCCCTCAAAAAGGCTATCAACTGCCGCTGCCCTGCCGATAGCATACTACCTCGCTCTTTCACATTGTAATGATATCCCCCTGGTAGTGTCATCAAGAAATTATGTACCCCTATACGTTTAGCCGCTTCAATTACCGTTTCCTCACTAATAGCTGGGTTTTTAAGCGTAATATTGTTAAAAATACTATCCGCAAATAAAAATACATCTTGCAATACTGTAGCTATATGCCCCCGTAGTGAACTCAGTGTAAACTCCTTAATATTTACCCCATCAATATAAATACCACCCGAAGTAAGTTCATAAAAGCGGTTCAATAAGTTCGTAATTGTAGTTTTACCAGCTCCCGTAGCCCCTACTATAGCCACTGTCTCACCGTGTTGTACCTCAAAACTAATACCATGCAAAATCTCTTCTCCTGCCACATATTCAAAATGAACATCTTCAAACTTAATACTTTCCTTCACCTCTTTCAGTTCCTTCTTACCTTCTTTTTCCATATCAGCATCACTCTCCAAAATAGCAAACACACGGTCCGAGGCTATAATACCCATTTGCAAAGTATTAAATTTATCAGCAATATGCCTCAAAGGTCTAAACAATTGTTGCGAAAGCTGAATAAACAAAAAGATATTCCCCAAGTCATAACTATCATCACCCAGCAGCTGTTGCCCTCCAAACCACACAATAAGCGCAATAGTGATAGAAACACCCAAATCCCCTATAGGAAAGAAAATAGAGTTATACCATATCGTTTTTAGCCATGCCTGCTTGTGTTTCTCATTAATCTTTTTAAAGTTCTCTAGTTCTTGCCGTTCCTGTGCAAAAAGCTGCAACACTTTAATGCCCGAAATACGTTCTTGTACGAACGAGTTCAAGTTAGCCACCTCCCTGCGCACCTCCACAAAAGCCGCCTTCATTGAGCGCTGAAACCACCTCGTAAAATACAATATCAAAGGCATAATAGCATAGCTTATCAGTGCCAATTTCCAATCCACCACAAACATTACAATGCTTATCACAAGCATTTTAAGCACATCACTCGCCATTTCAAACAAGCCCGAACTAAAAATCTCCCCAATGCGCTCCATATCATTCACAGCACGGGTTACCAGCACTCCTATCGATGATTTGTCGAAATACTGCATCTTAAAACGCAACAAATGGTCAAATAGTTTCTGTCTCACATCCCTAATAACCGTCTGTCCTAGCCAGTTCGAGTAGTATGAAAAAAGAAATTGCATAAGCACCTCCGCCAATAGCAATGCTATCAAAGCATAAGTAATAAGCTTAAGCCCTTCATAATTTTTAAGACTGATATAACTATCAATAGCCACCTTAATCAAGTAAGGTTGTGCAGTCGAAAAAATAGATGAAAAAACAGCAAACAATGTTACTGCCACAAAAGTACTTCTGTAAGGGCGCACAAAGCCTGCCAATTGCTTAAAACTATGTTGTTTATGATGTTCTTTACTACTCATTTCCTTTCAATTTCAGAGGGCAAAAGTACAAAAAAAATTACAAATAACAATGCCCTTCACACACCTCCACATCCACCCCACACCAATTACACCTACCTTATATCCCACCCCAAAGCCAAACAAAATATCAGTACAACATCAAAATAAGCCGAACGAACGAATAACGAAGGATAAACGAACTATAAACGAAGGATAGTCATCAAGCTACTACAACCAAAAATGTCACGAACTATAAATATCTTCATTTAATATATCACAAGCAAATAAACTTCATAAACAAACACAGCCTATAAATAACAGGAATTAGTACACTTTTTTCAGCTTGTTTAAAAGATTCAATAGCATGAGAAAATAAATCCTTATTTTTCATAGAAAATAATATTTTATTTCATATCTTTGCACCATCATACATAATATGGAACGCGATAGATGAACCTATGAATCGAATCAAAGAAGTGCTTGAAAAAAAGGAGTTAAGCTTTGAATCTGTCTTCAAGATTGTAGAGATATTAGGAGAGACGTAAAAGAATAGATTGACTCACTAAGGAACAATAAAGTAAAACAATAATTATACATACATAATATGAGATCAAAAGTAGCAGTACTAATAGTAAATGCAATTTATTTATTAGGGACAATTCTATGGGCTTTTTATGAGAAGTCTTCAGAATCATTTGTAGCAATTCTTGGAGGAGTTGTGTCTTTTGTAAGTTTTTTTGTTGGCAATGACAATTCTTTTTCTCCAAAAAACAAAAATAGTATCATACAGAAAGGAAGTAACTCAACAACCATTATTGGTGATGTGAATAATAGTAATGTTGGAAATATAAATAATAACAAACAATGAAATGGTTAAATTTATTTGGTTATAAGAATAAAAATAAAGAACTTATAACTACTTCAGTTAAACAAAATGGAGATAATTCTAATACTATTATTGGAAATGTGTCAGATAGTTTTATTGGTTGTACGTTTAACTACGATAATATAGAGCCCCAATGGAAAGACCGACTTGATACTTACATAACTACATTAGAACAATTTAAACCACAAACAGCATTGTCATTATTAGAAGCTTTAGAGAAAAGTTTTGCTACAAGTAAACAACAACCCTCCAATGAATTATATTCTCAAATATTATATCAAAAAGGAATATGTAATCGCTTCTTAGGGAACAAGGACGAAACGTGCCAATGCTTTATTTCTGCATATACTAAAAATAAATTAGATATTCAAATTAAAGAACAAGCTGCTTTGTCTTATTTCAGAATAGAAAATACAACTAAGGCAAATGAACTTGTTAAAGAATTATTATATGAAAATGAGTATAATATAGTAGCATGGTACATCTCTTTTTTAAGTGCTAAGACAGATGATTTTAGTTCTATACCAGAATTTGTTAGGCAGAATATTATGTTTCAAAATATGCTTTATAATTATTTCAATGTAAAGAAGAATTTCAAATGTATTTCACTAATGAAAGAGTTTGAAATGCTTCCAAATATTAGTAATTATAATCATCAAGATATAACAATAGCAAATTTTGATGAAAATATATTTTATTCAAACGTATTTTTTGCAGAATATCTGCAAAACTATCATTTTACTTTCCTTTCTTTAAATGAAGGGGATATTAAAACTTTAAAAATACTGGAGGTACTTTTTGAAAAAATACTATTTAAAATCAGAGGGTCTGAATTAGAAAAAAAATATGAAAAATTATTTTTGCTAAATGTTTATGTTAAATATATACTTATAAAAGATCTAAAATATATTTCCGAAATAAGAAATTACTACCTTAAGTTGGAGAGTAAGAACGACGTTCTTGCTTTGCTTTGTGCAAATGTATTACAACTGAACGGACAAACAGATTATGCTCTTGAAATCTTAAATGATTCTGAATTAGAAGAATCGAATATTTTGTTTCTGAGGGCTTTCTGTTATCTAAAGAAAAGAGATGAAATGCAATATAGCATAGTAATACGTGATTGGGTAAATTCCTTAGAGAAAATTGATAACTATGTAGCTGATAACTATCTTGCTTCAATCTTTACATTAAAAGATATATGCAATACAGATAAATTAAATCTATCAGATTTTATCCAAAATAAAAAATTTGAAAATCAACAGCTAAAAACTTTAATTGAAACTATTGAACAATCCCTAATTAGTGAAGAGTTAGATTCATCTAATATATTAATTCTAAAAGAATTAGCATCTAATATTCAACAGCCGAAATTGTTATTATATATTGCAGATACTTATTATTATTGTAGAGAATATGAGCTTGCTATAGACTTATACAAAAAGTTTGTTGATAGAGATATAGAAAATCGCCAATTATTTTTCTATATTCATTCATTATATATCGCCAAAAAGGATTCTGACGAATTACTTACTTTATTAGAAAAATGGAGATTAAATTTTTCTTTTCAACCTAATTTATTGAGGTTAGAAGCGGATTTATGCCGTCTTTTACACGATTGGAATAGATGCTTACAAATATGTAATACATACTTAGATAAAGACAAACAAGATGAGGCTTTTTTATCTTTAAAATTAGAATGTTTGGATGCTATAAACGAAGATTGGTGTGATAATGAAATTAAATTGATAGCAAAAATTTTTAAAGACTATGCCTTTTCTATTGATCAAAACATACTAATAGTGGCAAATATATTAGTTAATAGAGGTTATTTTGTTGAAGGAATGGAAATCTTTTATAAGTATTCTGATAAAAGAAATGTCCGCTCTGCATATCTGCTTGCAACACTCATATATTCTCAAAAATCACAAAATAGAGAGCTTCTCAAAGAATTTGATAAAATTACTGATGACTGTTTTGTTAAATATGAGTCTAATGGAGAAATCCACTTCTTTAAAATGGATAAAGATTCTAACAATTTAGGGGCATATAATGAATTATTAGGACACAAAATAGGCGATACCATATCTATCAAAAAAGTGTCAAGTAAAGATCATCTAATTCGTATACTGAGAATAATGGATAAGTATCTTTATTTACATGATAAAATCTTAGAAGAAGCAAATCAACCTCTTTCAGAATTAGCAATAGAACCTTTCAACTTTACTAGCACTGACCCAGACGAAATGAAGAAAGAATTGATTTCTCTATTTGGACAAAAAGGTGAGGATGAAAAACAGTTTAGAGAAGCTACTATAAATAAATATTATAAAGGAGAATTATCTTTTACTGAAGTTATAATACAGGCATTTAGGAATGAGTATTTAGCTGGTTATACAAGTTTGATTTATGAGCACAGAGGCATCTCAATTATTCCCCTTCCACTTTATAAATCAATAAGTAAACCTGTTGATATAACGAATTATATTATCGACTTTTCTTCATTGAGTATTCTTTATCAAATAGCAAAAGAACACAATATTACGTACCCACACAAATTTTTAATTTCACGTTTTATAATAGACATAATAAAACACAAATTGAGAACAATTCAATCAGAACCAAAATCTGAATTATCAATTGTCGTGATAAATGAAGGTAATATAACTTATGGGAACCCTGAAATCGAACGGAAAAATAACATTATATATCTAGAAGGTCTTTTAAAATGGATAAAAAAGAACTGTGAAGCTGTTGTTTCTCCTAGAGTCATTGATTTTAAAAGAAATATAGATATAGAAGATGAAAAAGAAGATTTTATTGACTATGTCTTGAACACTGTATTAGTTTTTGAAGATAAGCGATGCATATTACTGACAGACGACTTTGTTTATTTCAAATTCAATTTAGCTCAAATTCAGTTCTCAATGAGCACAGAGCAATATATAAAAAATATTTTAGGAGACGAACACCCAGCACTGATTGAGTTTATTAAAAACAAATATATAGGTTTTACATTTGTTGAAAAGCAATTATTAGATGAATTTGATAAGAAAATAAATTCTCAAGATAATTATTATACTAACTGCTTAGAAAATATCAGTATGATTTCTGCTCCTCAATGCGTAAAATTAGTAAATAAGATCATACAATCACAACTTGATATGAATCAACAAGAGATTGAGATCAAAAATATATTTATTAATATGCTGAAAAATGGTCCTTTAAGTAATGATATTATTAAAGGTTTTTACCATTTACTTTTTTCAGAATTAACCTGCTCAAAGGAGAAACTATATTTTGTTGTCCAATGTTTTGAAAATGTATACCAAACATTCAAAAAAAGTGTGGAGAATATAAAAAAATAATATATCATAACTATCTTTCACAAGGTTATTTTTCTTATTTCTAAGTACCCGAGAATTGTTGATAATGCCATAATGTATAGGGATTATGAGGGAAATGCTCCTATTCAGTTTTATGAATATGATAACCGTATCGAAATTCAAAATCCAGGCGGATTATATGGTAAGGTCAGTCCTGACAATTTTCCTAACATAAGTGACTATCGCAATCCTTTTATTTTAGAAGCAATGAAAGTTTTAGGTTATGTAAACCGATTCAGTCGCGGGGTATATCGAGTCCATAAAGAATTGAAAGAAAATGGTAATGCACAAGCTTCTTTTGATTTTTCTTTGATTACAGCTTTTCGGGTAGTTGAAAGTGTTTCTCAAAAGTATTTTGAAGAAGGATTTGGAGTGGAAACACTCAAGAAACAGCCAATAACTACCCAAGAAAAAATATTAGCTGCTATTCACTCTAAACCTGAAATCACTCAAAAAGAGTTGGCTCAATTTATTGGTATTACCCTTAATGGTATTAAATGCCATATTAAAAATATGACCAAATTGGGAATCATAAAGCACGAAGGTTCTACAAAATCGGGTAAGTGGATAATAGTTAAGTAAAACTTGTATCCCTAATGTTAAGCAGTTTTTTATTGTTTCTATTGATAGTAGTACTTATATGAACACCGCTCTCTAAAAATAGAACACACACAAAATACTATATTTTGAATATTCCTATTAATATTGTTTTATTATCTAAGCCATTAATCAAAATAGGTGTGGAAAGTCTTTGAATGATTTTTGAAGATCATCCATACCCAAAGAGATATTAAAGAAAAAGAAAAGATAGCCAGTACAGAAACAATTCATTCCCTACACTTTTTCACATAGTCTCTTATCTCTTATCTCTTACCTCTTCCCCCCCTCTTGCCAATTAAAAAATATTTATTACCTTTGTCACTTCAAAAACAAATAGAAAATACAATGAAAACATTTTTTAAAATCTTAGTAACAACAATAGTTCTATTATCTTTTACACATTGCAGTACCGAACAAGAGGACAAAAACCTCCTCAAAACCTTCTATACCAAATATATGGATAAAACCATTACCCAATCCGAGGCCGAAACCTACCTCTCACCCTGCTTGCCAGAAAAATTACACCTAATGACCCAAATGCTCAGCATCGATCCCGTCATAGGAGACACATACACACCCCCTAGTATGGACTCCACCCTCACTATAACTCCCTTCAAAAAGCACTGGTACAAAATAACCTACCAAAACACTCTTGCCAACCCCAACGATACCACAAGCATCTTCGCAAAGGTCGAAAACAACAAAATTACCGAGATTTACCCTTGGCAAGTCGATACCGATGTTATCGATACTCCTTACACCCCCGAAAAAATGTCTCACGCCAATGCCCTTAGTTTTGTCCAATCCTTTTATAGCAATTATCTAAATATCTATTTTGGTTGCCCCGATAAATTAACGCAAAATCTAAGAGCCTTTCAAGAAAAACACTGTTCCCCCATTCTTTTAAAGAGGTTCAACCAAATGCAAACCAACTATGACTTTCTTATCAGTAGCTACTATTTTGATAAAGACTTCCTAAAAACCCTCAAAATAACTCAAGAAGGCGATAATATTCATATAGCCTATAAAGGGGCTTATAATTTCAGTGCCAAAATAGAAGTAGAAGTAATACAACTCCCCGATGGCACCTATAAGCTTAATGATATAGTCGAAGTTGAATAACCCCCCAATAAAAAAACGACCCTCTATGGGTCGCTTTTTTTATCTCTTACCTATTTTCCCCCCTTGCCAATTAAAAAATATTTATTACCTTTGTCACTTCAAAAACAAATAGAAAATACAATGAAAACATTTTTTAAAATCTTAGTAGCAGCAATAGTTCTATCATCTTTTACACATTGCACTACCGAACAGAAAGATATACAACTCCTCAAAAATTTCTATACCAAATATATGAAAACTTTCCATACCAAAAATATGGATGAAACCATTCCCCAATCCGAGGCCGAAACCTACCTCTCACCCTGCTTGCCAGAAAAATTACGCCTGATGAGCAATATGCTCCGCATCGATGCCGTCATAGGCGACACATACCCAGCCTCTAGTATGGAGGCCACCCTCACTATAACCCCCATCAAAAAGAACTGGTACAAAATAAGCTACCAAAACACTTTTAGCAACCCCAACGATATCACAAATATCTTCGCAAAGGTCGAAAACAACAAAATTACCGAGATTTACCCTTGGCAAGTCGATACCAATGTTATCGATACTCCTTACACCCCCGAAAAAATGTCACAAGCCAATGCCCTTAGTTTTGTCCAATCCTTTTATAGCAATTATCTAAACATCTATTTTGGTTGCCCCGATAAATTAATGCAAAATCTAAGAGCCTTTCAAGAAAAACACTGTTCCCCCATCCTTTTCAAGAGGTTCAAAGATATCAATTCCGAGTATGATTCTCTTATCAGTAGCTACTATTTTGATAAAGACTTCCTAAAAACCCTCAAAATAACTCAAGAAGGAGATTATATTTATATAGCTTATAAAAGGCCTAATAATTACAGTGTCAAAATGAAAGCAGAAGTAATACAACTCCCCGATGGCACCTATAAGCTCAATGATATAACCGAAGTTGAATAAAACAAAAAAAGCGACCCATAGCGGTCGCCTTTTTATCTCTTATCTCTTACCTCTTACCTAAAGAACAGTTTCGGGAAAAGCGCCTCCATAGGTCTCCTTCCCACAGCTATTTTCAGTGTAGCCCATAAAAAACCAACACCATAGCCGAAAAACTGTACCAGCAAAGCCCAAACACTCAGCAGTCCTATCTTAGCACTGCCATTCTCTCGCGCACTATCCCAAAAAACAAGTATAAAATAGCTCGCATACACCAATACCCCCGCAATATTACCCCACAAAAGTAGTAATAAAGCACCGCAAAGCCCCAAGGCAAAGCAAGTAGGTAACCAAAAAGTAACTTTTCTAGTATGAGGGTGCCAATGGTTCAAAATAGCACGAGTCTGCCCAAACTTATTCACTTGTATCCTAAACTTCTCCCATGATATACGCCGCTTGTGAAATACAAAAGCCGTCGGTATAAATGCCGACTCAAACCCCTTACCCCAAAGGCGTATCACAAGGTCAGGATCTTCACCTGGGTGTATCTTCCCAAAACCACCAGTAGCCTCAAAAGCCTTCCGCGAAAGCCCCATATTAAAACTACGCGGTTCAAAGCGCTGCACCCCCTTATTGTTACCTCGTATACCCCCAGTAGTAAGTAATGAGGTCATAGTATAGTTAATAGCCTTTTGTATATCCGTAAAATCATCAGTAGCCGTGTCCGCCCCACCAAAACAATCCACATAATGCTGCTGCAAATAATCATCTACAGCCTCCAAGTAATGAGAAGGCAAAATACAATCCGAATCCAAAATCAAAAAGTAATCATACTTCGCACAGCGCATCCCATAGTTACGCGAATCACCCGGCCCTGTATTAGCCTTAGGCAAATAAGTAATTTGTAACTCATTAGCATAGCGCTCACATACTTTTTCCGAAGAAATAGAAGAACCATCTTCCACTACTACCACCTCAAAATCAGCTTCGTAACTCTGCTTTGTTAAGCTCTCCAAAAGCTCGTCCAACTCATCAGGACGATTGTATACAGGAATGATAAAACTATATCCCATTTGTTAATATAAAGTTAAAGTTCAACTTGTTTTGTAACATTTCATACCTTCTATACGTATAATACAACGATAAGAAACCACAAAATTAAGGATTTTTTCTGAATGAGACAACTAAAAATCACCAAACAGGTAACCAACCGCGAAACTGCCTCCCTCGATAAGTACTTGCAAGAGATAGGTCGCGTCGATTTAATTACTGCCGATGAAGAGGTCGAATTGGCACAACGTATCAAAGCCGGCGATACAATCGCTTTAGAAAAACTTACCAAAGCCAACCTCCGCTTTGTGGTATCAGTAGCTAAACAATACCAAAACCAAGGACTCACCCTCCCCGATCTTATTAACGAAGGTAACTTAGGGCTTATCAAAGCAGCTCAACGCTTCGACGAAACCCGAGGCTTTAAGTTCATATCCTATGCCGTATGGTGGATACGTCAGTCCATCCTGCAAGCCCTAGCCGAACAGTCTCGTATTGTACGCCTACCCCTTAATAAAATAGGCTCTATTAACAAAATTAATAAAATGTACGCCTATTTAGAGCAAGCCAACGAGCGTGTACCCTCACCCGAAGAAATAGCAAGAGAGCTCGATATGTCTGTCAATGATGTCAAAGAATCAATGAAAAATTCTGGCCGACATATATCTATGGATGCCCCTTTGGTTGAAGGTGAAGACTCTAACCTTTACGACGTAATCCGCAGTAATGAGTCTCCCAACCCCGATAAAGAACTTATTTTAGCTTCTTTGCGCACCGAAATTGATCGCGCTTTAGAAACACTTACCCCACGCGAGGCCGATGTAGTACGCCTTTATTTTGGGCTTGGTGATCAGCACGCTATGACCTTAGAAGAAATTGGCGAAACCTTTGATCTCACCCGCGAACGCGTACGACAAATTAAAGAAAAAGCCATCCGTAGGCTTAAGCATACCTCACGTAGCAAAATACTAAAAACCTATTTAGGTTAATAAAATTCATACAATTAGCCAATTAGCAACCCTAAAAAGAACTTGCTAATTGGCTATTTTTTTAGCTCCTAATCTTACGAATCTTCTAATTAAAATGAATTATCTCTGGGACTTTAAACCTCTACCACCACAGGATATTGTAACTCGTTTACAACAAGAACTTAATATAGAGCAGCCCCTTGCTACCCTCTTAGCACAGCGGGGCATTACAAACTATGATCAGGCAAAACAATTCTTCCGCCCTAGCCTAAGTCATCTACATCCTCCCTTCCTTATGAAGGGAATGAACACTGCGGTACAACGCATAGCACAAGCTCTTTCCCAAAAAGAAAAAATCCTCATTTATGGAGATTATGATGTAGATGGTACCAGTGCCGTGTCTCTTGTTTACCGCTATTTCAGTTCCTTCACTACCCAGCTCCTTACCTATATCCCCGATCGTTATACCGAAGGTTATGGCATTTCTTTTCAGGGGATAGACTACGCCCACGCACAAGGCTGTACCCTTATTATTGCCTTAGATTGTGGTATCAAAGCTATCGATAAAGTACAATACGCTACAGCCAAAGGCATTGATTTTATCATTGCCGATCATCACCGCCCCGGTGAGGTAGTACCCAGCGCCATCGCTGTACTTAACCCCCAGCAGCCCGATTGCCCTTACCCTTATAAAGAGCTTTGTGGCTGTGGCATAGGCTTTAAATTGGTACAGGCTTATCAAGAGTTTTTAGGTTTGCCCTTTGATGAAATCATACCTTTAATGGATTTGGTAGCAGTAGCTACTGCTGCCGATATAGTACCTATGGATGGCGAAAACCGCACCCTAATGTATTTCGGCTTGCAGGTCATTAATACCCAGCCCTCAGCAGGGGTTAAAGCTATTTTTGCCAAGCATAAAGGCTCTATAACCGTAACCGATGTGGTATTTACAGCCGCCCCACGTATCAATGCTGCTGGCCGTATTGAGCACGGTAATTATGCCGTTGCTTTACTCACCGAAACCGATCAGGCAAAAGCCATTCTAAAAGCTAAGGAAATAGATACTCTTAATGCACACCGCAAAGAGTTAGATACCTCTATGGCTGCCGAAGCTTTAGCTCAAATAGAAGCCAATGCAGAGCAAGATCGCTATACCTCAGTTGTATTTAATGAGTATTGGCACAAAGGGGTCATAGGTATTGTCGCCTCTCGCCTTATCGAGCATTATTACCGCCCCACATTGGTATTTACCAAAAGTGGTGATAAGTACGCTGCTTCAGCTCGTTCTGTTGTAGGATTTGATATTTATGAGGCTTTAGAACAGTGTAGTGATTATTTAGAACAGTTTGGCGGACACAAATATGCTGCTGGGCTCACCCTTCTTCCTCAGCAGTATCCTCTTTTTAAAGAAGCTTTTGAAAAGGTAGTAGCACAATCTCTTCCTCAAGATAGTCGCCTGCCCAAGCTCACCGCCGATATTCCTCTGCCTTTAAGTATGCTAAGTGATAAATTCTATCGCATATTAAAGCAGTTTGAACCCTTTGGTCCTAATAACTTACCACCGTTTTTCTATGCCGAAAATGTAGTAGATACCGGCTTTGCCAAACCTATAGGTAAAGATTTTAGCCATCTTAAGTTAAATGTACGCGAAGTAGGAGGGAAGCAACTCTTTGCAGCTGTAGCCTTTAAATTAGCCCATAAGTTACCCATTCTACAACAAGGGCAACCTTTTAAAATAATATATTCATTAGAAGAAAATTACTGGAATGGCAAGGTCTCTCTACAACTGCAAATAAGAGATATCAGTCTCTAATTACAGCTTGTAGTACACTTTTGATAGTAGGTGTATCAGCAAGGATAATCCTCTGCCAATAGCGTGCAGCTGCCTTAGCTGTGGTAGTGCCTATGCAGTAAATAGTTTCATTTTTAGCAGTATTAGTAAGGCAATAACTCTCCACCCCCGATGGGCTAAAAAATAATATCCCCTCTATCTTCTCTCCTATTGTTATAGGGGTAAGCAGCGTTTGGTACGCAGTCAGTTCATCAACTATTAAATCCTTTTCTTTAAAAAAAACAGGTAAGGTATCCAGCCTTGATGAGCCTGCTATAAAAGCAATACACATACTTTGGTAATCTACCAAGTTTCCTTTCATATAATCTATTAATTCAGTAGCATAAGGAGTCCAATGTAACACCCTAAAATTATTAGATTCTAGCAGCCTACAAGTATTTTCACCTACACAAATTACAGGTACTTGTTTTAAGGTAGCAACCTCAGGATGTTGTAATGCACTTAGCACACCATTCTTACTGGTAAATATAAGTAAGTTATAGTCCGAAATAAGTTTAAAGTCCAGTAGTTCAATGTCAATAAAATTATGCTCAATAAGGCGCACAGCTCGCCCATTGAGTATTTCTTTTTGTTTTTCGGTTAATATTTTTGTTGAAAGTATTGTCTTCAAGGCTAATAATACTTAATAAAATAAAAAGGCTGCCTAAAAATATTTAGGCAGCCTTTGTGTTTTTTTGTAAATTTAAAGAGGGGTGCCTTCATTAGTTTTAAAACGGTACTCTAAGTATCGATAAGCGTCCCTTGGGAGCACTTTTATCCAGCGTTTATACTTTAAAAACCATTTAAAACGAATTGAAAGCCATCCTTTAGTAATATAAGCAGCTATAAAGGGGTGCGCATTCAGTACAATGCGCCCAGTATAGGCTTCCTCCTTAATAATGCTTTCAAGCTCAATGTTTATCTTATCGATAAGAACAATAGGAGCTTCAATTTCACCCTCTTTACTTGGGTTCTCTTCTTTGGTCTTGATGTTTAGCTCTTGGCGCACTCTTTGCCTAGTAATCTGTATCAGTCCAAATTTGCTTGGCGGAAGTATCTTGTGTTTAGCGCGGTCTTCAGCCATCTCATCTCTCAGATGGTCAAATAAAATCCGGCGGTTCTCGCTACTTCCCATATCAATGAAATCAACTACAATAATACCCCCCATATCACGTAGGCGCAACTGGCGCGCTATTTCAGTAGCAGCAATAAGGTTTACTGATAAGGCAGTAGTCTCTTGGTCATTGTTTTTATTGGAGTGATTTCCGCTATTTACGTCTATTACGTGTAAGGCCTCAGTGTGTTCGATTACCAGATAAGCTCCTTTAGGCATTGAAACAGTCCTGCCAAAGGCTGTTTTTATTTGTCTTTCTATATGAAACTTCTCAAATATAGGCACCGATGAACGGTATAACTTCACTATATTCTCTTTTTCAGGTGCAATCTCCTGTACATACTTTACTATCTGATTGTAAAGCTGCTCATTATCTACATGTATCCCTGTGAATGAGTCATTGAATAAGTCCCGAAGTATAGCTCCTGTACGGTTTACCTCACTCATTACTTTTGAGGGGTATACTGCCTTCTGAATCTTCTTACACATCAAAACCCAACGGTTAAACAGCCATTGCAAATCCTTGTCTAGTTCCGCTACTTTTTTACCTTCAGCTACAGTCCGAACTATTACACCAAATCCTTTAGGCTTTATGCCTTGCAAAAGCTTACGCAGGCGCTCCTTTTCCGCTTTCCCCTCTATCTTCTGCGATATCGATATACGATCAGAAAATGGTACAAGCACCAAATAACGACCCGCAATAGATAGTTCCGAACTAATACGCGGACCCTTAGTCGAAATAGGCTCTTTAACTATCTGCACCAAAATAGGCTGATTAGGCTTCAATGTATCAGCCACCGAACCATTCTTATCAATATCCGGCTCTAAAGGAAAATCTTTTAATGAAAAATCCTTTAACTTCCCCGAAATTACCCATTTAATGAATTTAAGCAGAGAAGCTAATTGAGGGCCTAAGTCGTGATAGTGTAGGAATGCATCCTTCTCATATCCCACATTCACAAAAGCAGCATTTAAGCCTTGTATAGGTTTGCGCACTTTCGCAAGCATTATATCACCTACACCCAGTCCATTGCTGTCTTCTTCTTTATGAAGCTCAATAAGCCTACCATCTCTAAGCAAAGCAAAATCTACGTAAGAGGAGCCAGAACGAATAATTAATTCTTTTTCCACTTTGTTGGATTTTTTAGTTAATAAATAAATGTACTTTATTTTACAAACCTTTAAATAATCTTTTGGATATTCTTAAGGTTGCTTTTAAGCAAGAAAAAGTAGTTAAAAACTACTTTTTCTTTTTGTGGCGATTAGCTCTCGCTCTTTTTTTACGTTTGTGGTTAGCCACTTTATGTCTTTTTCTTTTTTTTCCGCTTGGCATAACTTTACTATTTTTATATGATTAATATTAATTTACTTTTACGTTGTCTTTTACGGCATCAACAAACTGTTGTGCGGGCTTGAAAGCCGGAATATTATGTGCCGGAATAATTATTGTAGTGTTTTGAGAAATATTACGTCCTGTCTTTTCTGCTCTCTTTTTTACTACAAAACTACCAAATCCGCGCAAATACACATTATTGCCGCTCTCTAAAGATTTAATAACCTCCTCCATAAAAGTTTCAACCGTTTGCTGCACATCGCTCCTGTCAATCCCTAATTTGTCGGAAATTCTCGCTACAATTTCTGCTTTTGTCATCTTTGTATATTTTTAATTTTTTGTGAATATTCTTTTGTAATTGGGCGCAAAGATACGAATTAAATATTTAATAAACACTATGTTAGCACATATTTTTTTAATTTTTTATTTCAATATTTCTCGTAAATAACTTGCAAATGTTTGATTATTAAGTGTTTGAGAAGTTTTAGCAAATTCAAATTGATGATTAGTTACAAAGGCACAATTTTTTTATTTTACTAAGAAAAATAACTTTTATAACACTATTTCTCTTCACTCTCCAAACAGAAAATTTTTCTGTTAGAGCTACCATAGAGGAAGCATAGAGGAACCATAGAGCTTAACCAAAGGATTAATAAACTGTCAGTTTCTGCCAAACAACCCAAAAACAGAAAAATAATCTATTTTTTACCCTAAAAACAGAAAAACCTATCAGCACGCTTTTCCTCCATTTCTCACCCCTTTACCTCCTGCCTAATTATAAATAAAATGGCACACTAATTGCTTCTCTCACCTATTATATAAATAGTTGAAATATGAAACAATTAAAAAAACTCTTACTCTTAACCTTAACCACCCTGTTCGCTACCCCTATAATAGCACAAACTACCGATGATAATTTGCCATTCAAAAATGGCGAATGGCTTCGTTTTAAAGTAAAATACGGTATCTTTAACGCAAGTACCGCCACTATGCAGCTGGTCGAAGAAATGTATAATGGCGAAAAAGTATATCACGCCATAGGCAAAGGCTCTACCACAGGTTTAGCTCGTGTCTTCTTCCGTGTCGATGATATTTATGAAAGCTATTTTGGCATTACCGATGGTAAGCCTCGCCTTTTTGTGCGCAATATATACGAAGGCGGCTACACCAAGCACCTCAAAATGTACTTTAATCACTCCGATAACAAAGTCAAAATACACAACATCGAGAATGGCGCCATTACCGAAATTAACTTTCAACCTGGTTTGCATGACGTCATATCAGCTTTCTACGCCCTCCGTCACTATCCCGATATCGATAACCTAAAAACAGGCGACCAGATAACTCTTGATATGATATTTGATGACGACGAAATATACAAATTCAAACTCAAATTATTAGGCCGCGAAAGCCTCAAAACAAACTTCGGTACAGTCAATACAATAAAATTTTGCCCACTAGTACAAGATGGTCGCGTATTCAAGGAAGAAGAAAGCATCACAATGTGGATTACCGATGATAAGAACAAAATCCCAGTAAAATTAAGGGCTGCACTACGCGTAGGCTCCTTAGTAGCCGAACTTGATGGATTTAATTTTTTAAAGCACGAAACTAAATTAAAAAAATAAATTTAAATAAAGTTAGGCATTTCAAAAAGATTACGTATATTTGTGCCCTGAAAAAAAGTCTCTTAAAAAACAAAATAAATAAAGAACTACGACTATGAAAAACTTATTTTTAGTGCTTTCACTATGTTTGGCTTGTTCTTCCTATAGCCAAGATGCTAATGTGAGAAAATTAATGAAACTCGCCGAGAAAGGCGATACCCAAGCACAAATAGAATTAGCCGATGCTTATTTTAATGGTAAAGGTGTAAAGCGCTCATTCCAAGATGCTGTTACTTGGCTTCAAAAAGCAGCCGAAGCAGGAGATGCCCAATCTCAATACCAATTGGCTACCTGTTACCTCGAAGGTAAAGGTGTTTCTAAATCTGATGAAGCTGCTGTACAATGGCTTGAAAAAGCAGCCTCTGCAGGCATACCTGCAGCCCAACGCCAATTAGCTCTATGCTATCGTGATGGGCGCGGAGTTGCTCAGTCCAACGAAAAATACTTCACTTGGATTGAAAAAAATGCCGATAACGAAAAACCTGAAGTACAGTTAGATCTTGCCAAAGCCTATTACAATGCCGATGGCGTTAAAAAAGATATCTCTAAAGCCCGTTTATGGGCTGAAAAAGCAGCCAAAAAAGGCAATGCCGAAGCTGAATATCTATTAGCTTGGTGGAACTACCAAAATAATCCTAACAGTAACGATGCCCTACAAAGTCTCCTCAAAATCGCCGAAAAAGGCAATGAAAATGCACAATACACCATTGCCCAAGCCTACCTCAAAGGGAATGGTTTTCAGCGTTCAGAAGAAACTGGTATCGACTGGCTTGAAAAATCTGCTGCCAAAGGTAACTCCGATGCACAATACACCCTAGCCAACTACTATTTCTATGGCAATAGCCCTCTAATAGGCAAATCCTACAAAAAAGCAATTGATTATTATACCAAAGCAGCTGCCAAAGGCAATGCAGCAGCTCAACGTCAGTTGTCAGTATGTTTGTATAATGGAGTAGGAGGTACTCAGTCATTTCGTGATGCCTTTAACTGGATATCAAGGTCACTGAACTCAGAATCTACCCCTGTTGCCGAAAATAATTTAGGAGTGTGCTATGCTACCGGTAATGGTACTCGTACTTCTGCTCCACAAGCCATTGAGCTATTCCAAAAAGCTGCCGATGCTGGTGATGCTATGGCAATGTATAACTTAGGAGCTATCCTTTTAGAAGAAGGACAACTTGATGTTAAAAAAAGCTTTGAATACCTCGAAAAAGCAGCCGCTAAAAACAATTTATTGGCACTTAAAAAATTAGGTGATTTATATTACAGTGGTAAATATACTAACCAATCCGAAGAACGTGCTTTTGAATATTACAACAAAGCAGCACAACAAGTGCCAACACCTCAAAATGAAACTTTAGATTACTTTTTCCAACAGCAGGATGAAGCTTATAGTGATGTGTTCTATATCCTATCTCAGTGCTATGCCAATGGTAAAGGTGTAAAAAAATCAGTTAAAGATGCAGAGGTGTGGGCAATTAAAGCAGCCGAACTATCTAACAAAAACGCTTTTGAATGGTTGTTGAAAAAAGTAGATGCTAATGATCCTAAAGATCCTGCTTCTCCTGCTGTAATCCTTACAGTAGCCGATGGCTTGTTCTATGGCAAAGGTTCTAAAAAGAACAACGATAAGGCTTTTGCACTTTATGAAAAATTAGCTAAACAAGAGAATACAGCTGCTCAAAAACGCCTTGTTGAGTTCTATTTAGATAATAAAAATCCTAAAAAAGACTTAGAGAAAGGAATTGCCCTACAAGAAAAAATAGCTAAAAAAGGCGATACCGAAACTCAGTTAAGTTTAGGTAAATACTATCTTACCTTAGTTCCTGATACTACTACCCCTACTACTCAAAGAGTACAACCCAAACCTCAAACAGCTACCAACACTTCTACAACTACTCAACCTCGCAGAGGAGAGATAGCAATGCAGCACCGTTCGGCTATCAAAGCTGATGTACACCCTTCTGAACCTAAAAAAGGAATGAAATACATCAATGAAACTAAAGGGGTGTTTTGGCTTCAAAAAGCAGCCGAACAAAATAATGCCGATGCTCAAAATGAGTTAGGTAACTATTATGATGCAAAACAAGACTTTGCTCAAGCAATAAATCATTACCAAAAAGCAGCACAACGTAACTTGCCTGCTGGCCAATATAACTTGGGTAATTGTTATTATAATGGTACTGGTGCCGAACGTTCTTATGACAGAGCTGCCGATTTGTATAAGCAAGCAGCTCGTGAAGGCTACGCGGCTGCACAATACCGCTTAGGTCATTGCTACTATCATGGCGAAGGTATTGCACAGTCAGATAATCGTGCAGCCGACTGGTTCGAACAAGCTTGTGATAACGGTGAACAACGCGGATGTGAAATGCTTAGAGTAGTTACTACAAAAAAGTAGAAAACACAAAATAGAAAATAAAAAATAGCAATAAGAGGTTACTGAACCTGATAAAAGTTCAGTAACCTCTTTTATTTTTTTGCAAATTTAAAAAAACTTTTATACCTTTGTCCCCTTGAAAAACATTTAACTAAAAAACACGCTTAATAATAAGAATATGAAATTAGTAAAATATACCTTCAGCACTATTACTTGTTATCTAATGAGTGCTTTTGTCCTCAATGCTCAAAATACATCCAATAACAACACCCAAAAAGATACTATTAACAAAACCAATATTACTACATCTATCCAAAGAACAGAAGGACTTAATAGGCTTAATGATAATCCCAATGCTAAAAAATATGATGAAAAATGGCTAAAAGAACTTTCTAATTCCGATCTCTTTTATCAAATGAGTGAAGATGTAGCAGCTTCCCCTACCAATGTCGATTATAATGAGCTTCCTACCGAACTTCTCAAAGAACGCCTTGAAAAGCTAAACCAAAAAACTCCTTTCAATGTAGAGTATAATCCTGTTTTAGAGCAGGTGATTAAGTCATTTCTCAAAAATCGCCGTTCATCTTTAGAGCGTCTAATGAGCTTGAGTGATTACTACTTCCCTATGTTCGAGCAGGAAATGAGTAACCAAAAAATCCCTTTAGAAATTAAATACCTCGCTATTATTGAGTCTGCATTGAATCCTAAAGCCCGTTCACATGCAGGAGCTACAGGCTTGTGGCAATTTATGTATACTACTGGTAAAAGTTATGGTTTAGAGGTGAATAACTATGTCGATGAACGCAGTGATCCTATTCGTGCTACTAAGGCAGCAGCTAAATATCTAAAAGAATTATACCAAATATTTGGCGATTGGGATTTGGTTTTAGCAGCTTATAACTCTGGTCCTGGTAACGTAACCAAGGCTATACGCCGTTCTAATGGTAAAACCAATTACTGGAACTTGCGCCCCTACCTTCCCAAAGAAACAGCAGGTTATGTACCTGCCTTCTTAGCTACCCTCTATATTTTTGAATATGCCAAAGAACACGGCTTTAAACCACAACGTCGGGCGAACCATTTATTCGAAACTGATACCATAAGGGTAAAACAAGCAGTGCCATTTAAGAATATAGCCGAAATTACAGGTATGGATGTGCAAGAAATACAATTCTTTAACCCTTCATACCAGCTTGATGTAGTACCCTATGTTGAGGGGCGTAACTATGCCTTGCGCTTGCCCATTTCCGAAATTGGCAAGTTTGTAGCCAATGAACAAACTATTTATAGTTATCTTAGTGAAGAAAACTCTAAAAGAGAAAAACCACTTCCTGAAGTACTAAAAGGCGATGTAGGGAAAGGCAAAAAAGTTACCTATACAGTTAAAAAAGGAGATAACTTAGGTAAAATAGCTACCCGTCATGGGGTAAGTGTATCAAATATAAAGCGTTGGAATCGTATGCGCAATAATAGCGTAAGGGTAGGCCAGCGTCTCACTATTTACAAATAAGCGTGAAACAAAAAACAACACTACTGAAACTACTAAGCTTGTTTTCCGCAGTACGGGGCTATAATATTGTAATGGTATGTATAGCCCAATATTTAGCGGCTATCTTTGTGCTTTCAGGACTCGGTTGGCGCGAAGTAATTACTGATACTTCTTTGTTTATGTTAGTGCTAGCTGGGGCTTTGGCAATAGCAGGAGGATATATAATCAATGGCTTTTATGACCAAGAAAAGGATCTCATCAATAAGCCCCTAAAAACAATGATTGATCTGCTAGTGAGTCAGCACACACGGCTTACACTTTATTTCCTTCTGAACTTTTTATCAGTAATTGTTGCAAGTTATGTCTCTTTTAGGGCAGTACTCTTCTTCTCCTTGTATATTTTTGGGATATGGCTGTATTCACATCGTATCAAGAAAATAGTAATATGGGGCAATCTTACATCTGCAGGCTTGGCTATCATTCCCTTTTTTGCAGTATTTGTTTATTATCGTAATTTTGATCATAGTATCTTTTGCCATGCTATGCTCATATACTTGCTTATTCTCATCAAAGATTTTGTAAAAGACCTTCAAAATATTAAAGGCGACTTAGTTCATAACTACCCTACCATACCAGTAGTCTATGGCGAACTATATTCCAAAAGGCTCATTACCTTAGCAGTATTGCTCAGCTATCTTCCTTCATATCTCTTACTTGCTTATTTTAATATAGGAAAGTTGTATTATTTCTTGTTTTTTATGCTTGTTTATTTAGTAGTGTTTTTAGCGTTGCTCTGGAAGGCTACTACCCAGCGCCGCTATGCCCTACTTTACAATATGATGAAGTTTATATTAGTAGCAGGAGTATTGGCTACAGCTAATTATTAAAGAGTAAAACAAAACATTGCAACTATTTTTATAGTTAAAAACAAAAAAACGACTTTTAAGTTTGTTATTTGAAAAAAAGTTTTTAATTTTGCGGTCTAATAATTTAAAAAACTAATATTATATGGAAGCAGCGTGGATTATAGCTATTTTCTTTATAGGCTATTTTTGTATTACTACTGAACACCAAATAAAAGTTGATAAAACAATTTCAGCTTTAGCTATGGCAGTAGTGTGCTGGACACTCTTAAAAGTGTTTAATCTTGATGTAGTCGAGGTTGTAAAAGGAGTATTGGTACCTGTAAATCCAGCCGATAACCCTACGGCTATTGATCAAGCCCTACAACATCATTTGGCTGAAACAGCCGAAATCTTATTCTTCTTAATCGGTGCAATGACCATTGTTGAAGTGATTGATATGCACCGAGGTTTTGAGATTATCAAACGATTTATCCGAACACGTAGTAAAACAAAACTCTTGTGGATAATGAGTATTATTGCTTTCTTCCTTTCAGCAATTATTGATAACCTTACTACTACCATTATTCTAATTACTATCTTGCGCAAGCTAATACCCGACCACAAAGAGCGTATTTGGTATGCCTCAATAGTTGTTATAGCTGCCAATGCTGGTGGTGCGTGGTCTCCTATAGGTGACGTTACTACTACTATGTTATGGGTGAAAAACAAAGTAAGTGCTGCTAAATTGGTAGAATATGTATTAATTCCTGCAATAGTATGTTTAGTAGTGCCTTTAGTTATTGCTACATTCTTACCTGTATTTAGAGGAAAAGTAGATAGCCCTGAAAGTGGTAAAGGACTTATTTATAAAAGTAGTATGCCAGTGCTTATTATTGGTATTATATCCATTATATTTGTTCCTATTTTTAAATCATTAACACATTTGCCTCCATATATGGGGATGCTATTTGCGTTAGCTACAATGTGGCTTGTTTCAGAAAAAATGAAACCTACAAGTGAACTTAATGAAGAAGAACACGAAACATTTGGTATACATCGTGCTTTAGGGCGTATTGAGTTTTCAAGTATCTTATTTTTCTTAGGTATTTTATTGGCAGTAGCATCATTACAAACCATAGGTACTTTGTTTAACTTTGCTCAAACACTTAACCAAACTATCCCAAGTGAAAATGTAGTGGTATTGTTGTTAGGTATAGCTTCTGCAGTAATTGATAACGTTCCTTTGGTGGCTGCAAGTATGGGTATGTTCCAAGAAGGATTGGATGCTGGTATTTGGCATTTCATAGCCTATGCAGCAGGTACCGGTGGTAGCTTGCTTATCATTGGTTCGGCAGCGGGTGTTGTAGCTATGGGTATGGAGAAAATTAGCTTTTTCTGGTATGCTAAAAATATACTATGGATGGCATTGTTAGGCTTTATTTTAGGTTATCTTACTTTGGTAACTTTTGAAGCTTTACACCTTTTTGGATAAGAAATAACAAAGGATGAAGAAAATATCACTTTGTGAGGGAAAGAGTTTGCAGCTATCAGGGTCTAAGTCGGAGAGTAACCGCGCCTTATTGCTGCAAGCTCTTTATCCTTTTCTAAAAATAAGTAACCTATCAACTGCTGATGATACAGCGCTATTACAGCAAGCTTTGCAGTGTAATACCCCAACTGTTGATATACACCATGCTGGTACAGCAATGCGTTTCCTTACAGCTTATTTTGCTATGCAAGCAGGTAGGCAGGTACTGCTTACGGGATCTGAACGTATGCGACAGCGCCCTATAGCCCCTTTAGTTGAAGCATTGCGAGCATTGGGAGCTAAAATAAGTTATACTGAAAAAGAGGGTTTCCCCCCTTTATACATAGAAGGACAAGAACTTGAGGGCAACCAAGTGAGTATAGAGGGCAGCCTTAGTAGCCAGTATATTACAGCCCTACTGCTTATAGCTCCTAAATTGCCTAACGGACTTACTTTGCAACTTACAGGTGAGTTTACTTCTTTACCTTATTTGCAGATGACCGTAGCTTTTTTAAAGTACCTGTTAGGAGCTGATAAAGTGCTTTTTCAAGGGAATACTATTATTGTAAAGCCTGTAAAAGAACTGAAAGAGCAGCATTGGCAGGTGGAGTCGGATTGGTCATCAGCTTCATATTGGTATAGTTTTGTAGCGCTCTCGGCAGTGGGTACAAGCTTGCGTTTGAAGCATTTTAAAGAAGATAGCTTGCAGGGGGATAGTGCTTTGCAGGGGCTTTATACTTTTTTTGGTGTGCATACTACCTTTCAAGGTACAGAAATAACCCTTACCAAGAAAACAGAGCCTATAAAGGCTGTTTTTGAGGCAAACCTTAATAACACTCCTGATATAGCCCAAACTATAGCAGTTACTTGTTGCGGATTGGGCTTGGAGGCTACCCTTACAGGGCTACATACACTAAAGATAAAAGAAACAGATAGGCTACAAGCTTTGCAAACGGAACTAAACAAATTAGGGGCAGAGGTAACGATTACAGATGATAGCCTACATTTAAAGGCTTGTAAAAAGCTAACACCTGGTGCAGTAATAGCTACTTATAATGACCACCGTATGGCAATGGCATTTGCACCACTATTGCTAAAAACTACCTTAGAGATAGCCGATAAGGAGGTAGTGAGCAAATCATATCCTGAGTTTTGGGATGATGTAGAGGAGGTTTTGGTAGTTAGGTAATGTTTTCTAATTAATCATTCATAAATTATCATTGAATAATATTTATAATTATATAAAGCAGCATAAATGGGCTGCTATTTTTTTCTTCGCAGCGTGGCTACTCATTGCTGCATACGGGTTTGTGCATTTGCGCTTTGAGGAAGATATTACCAAAGTATTACCGCAAAATGATAAAACTACCCTTACTGCCAAAGTGCTAAAACAACTGAATTTTGCTGATAAAGTATCGGTGATAGTGAGTACTGAAAAGGGGGGAAGTACTGCCGATATGCTATCGGTGGGGGAACAGCTACGAGATACCCTTAGCACTTTTACTAACTATATTACTGGGATACAAGGAGTAGTAGCCGAAGATGAAATAGAGGCTACATGGGAGTTTGTGTATGAGCATCTCCCTTTATTTTTGGAAGAACAAGACTATGCTTATATAGAAGGTCGTATTGCTGCTGATAGCTTGCAGGCAATGGTACAAAGCCAGTATCGCACTTTGCTGACTCCGGCGGGTATGGTAGCCCAACAGTATATAAGGAAAGACCCTTTAGGGCTTACCTTTAGAGGGCTACAGAAATTACAAACCCTTAATGCAGCTGCTGATTTAAAACTGCAAAACGGCTTTCTTACTACTACTAATGGGCAGCATATTCTTTTTTTTCTCAATCCTAAATATGAAGGTAATGACAGCGGTCATAATGCTGAATTTGTACAAATCCTGAACCAACTACAGGATACCATAAATGCCCAAAATGAGGGCAAGGTGCGCACTTACTTCTTTGGAGCACCTTTTGTGTCGGTTAGTAATGCTTCACAAATAAAAACCGACATTATTTCAACCGTATTTATTTCGCTTACAGTACTGTGCTTACTACTGATGTTTTTTTATCGGAGTGTGTACGTACCTTTTATTGCTTTTATCCCCTCGGTATTTGGGGTGCTTACGGCTTTGGCTGTATTGTATGTGCTTAAAGGTAGTATATCGGCTATATCGGTGAGTATGGGGGCTGTACTGCTGGGCGTAACTATTGACTACTCACTACATATACTTACCCATTACAAGGTAGTTCATAATACTAAAGAGCTGTACAAGGCTGTTACCCTGCCTATACTGCTTAGTAGTGTAACTACGGCTATTTCTTTTTTGTGCTTACTGTTTGTACACTCGGAGGTGATGCGCGATTTGGGTATATTTGCTTCTGTAGGTATTATGGTATCGGCGGGGCTATCATTGGTGTTGGTGCCTCATTTTTACAGAAACAATAAGAAAGTGGTAGTACGTAAGACTTTTTTGGATAGGGTAGGGGCTTACCCCTTCCATCAGAATAAGTGGGTGGTGGCTGTGTGCTTGGGGCTTATAGGCGTGAGTTTTTTCTTTTTTCAGAAAGTAAAATTCAATGGTGATATTGCTGCTATCAACTATATGAATGAGCGGGCTAAAACAGCCCAATTACAGTTGGAAGCTATTACTGATAGTGGTTACCAATCGGTATATGCGGCGGCTTATGGCAATACACTTGATGAGGCGTTGCAGCATAATTACCAGCTGTACCAAGCCCTTGAACACTATGAGGCTACTGATAGTATTAGGCATTTTAGTTCGGTAGCGCGTGTGGTATTGCCGCAAAGTGAACAACAACGCCGTATTGACCAGTGGCAACGCTTTTGGGCGGAACATCAATCTTCTTTGGAGAAACAACTACAAGTGTACGGAGCTGCGGTGGGCTTTAAGGAGCGTACTTATGCTCCTTTCTTCGAGCTGCTAAATGAGGACTTTGGGGTTATAAATCTTGCTACTTATAAAGAGCTATCGGCATTGCCTATTGATGATTTTATTAGTGAAAAGGATGGTTTTTACACTATTGCCAACTTGGTAAAGCTACGGGCAGAGGAGCGTGAGGCTTTTATTGCTTCGGCAGAGAAAAATACTCCAACTATAGTGATAGACCGCAAGCACTTGAATGAGACTTTTTTGGGCAAACTTAAAGATGATATATTGCTGCTGGTGAACTATTCATCTGTTGCTATTTTTTTAATATTACTTTTCTTTTTTAGGCGTATAGAGCTGGCGCTACTTGCTTTGGTACCTATAGCGATTACGGGGGTGGTTACGGCTGCCTTGATGTACTTTTTGGGTATAGAGTTTAACGTGTTCAGTATGATTGTATGTACGCTTGTACTGGGGCACTCGGTTGATTTTAGTATTTTTATGACTTGTGCCTTGCAGCGGCAGTACACTAATGGTAGGAATGAGTTGCCGGTGTATAAAACATCGGTGTTATTGGCATCGATTACTACTTTTTTGGCAATAGGTACGATGGTTTTTGCTAAACATCCTGCATTAAAATCGATAGCGGCGGTATCGGTGTTGGGTATTTTTACTGCATTGGTTATTACTTTTGTGTTTTATCCTACTTTATTTGGCTTTTTTATTGGGAGTCGTCCTAAAAAGGGGCTTTCGCCGGTGAGTTTGCGATTGTTGTTGCACTCGGTGGTGTTATTGTTGTATTACGGCATTTCGTCGGTAATTCTGTCCAATATAGGTTGGCTTATAGTGAAGTTGCGCCCTAAGAGCAGTTTGGGAGTGAGGAGAGTAGCGGCGTGGCTTACACAATCGGTACTGTACTTGAATCCTTTTGTGCGAAAGCGTGTGGAGAATCCTGCCAGTGAGCATCTTGCAAGGGCGCAGGTGGTGATAGCGAATCACAGTTCGTGGCTGGATACCCTGGCGATGAGTATGTATACTTACAAGCTTAGTTATATGGTGAATGACTGGGTGTACAACTCGGTAGTATTTGGGCGTTATGTGCGTGCTATGGGCTTTTTTTTGGCTTCGAACGGTATAGAAAAGGGTCTTTCTTTATTTGGCAAAAATATAGAAGAGGGGGTATCGGTAATGATATTCCCCGAAGGGAAACGCTCGGAGAGCAATGAGGTACACCGGTTTCACAAGGGAGCTTTTGTGATAGCGGATGCTTTTAAAGTGGCTATATTGCCGGTGTATATTCATGGTACGGCTGAGGTGCAGCCTAAGGGTGATTTTATTATTTACGATGGGGCGATAACGGTAGTAGTAGGGGAGCCTATTGAGGCTGATGAGATGCGTTATGGCAGTAGCCCCAGAGAGCGTGCTAAGGCTATAGGGGCGGCTTATAGGGAGAAATTCTTGGCACTACGCAAGCGATTGGAAGGGGTGGATTATCTTAAAAAGAAACTATTTTTGAACTACTTATACAAGGATGCTGAGGTGGTGCGAGCTGTGAAGGCTGATTACCAGAAGCATAGGCAGGCGTATTGGGAGTTGGTACATTCATTGCCTGAAAAGGCGAAAATAGTGCGAGAGGGAGATGATTATGGTGCGCTGGACTTTTTGCTGTTATACACTTATCCGCAACGTGAGGTGGTGGCTGTGATAGCTGATGATGAGAAGCGAGCTGTGGCTGAGCAGAGTTATCTTCTGAAAATACGTAAGCTGCAGTATGTGAAGGAGTTGCCAGAAAGAGACTGGGGAGAGTGGATTTTTGTAAGAAGGTAAGAGATAAGAGGTAAGAGGTAACAGATAAGAGGGGAGCAAGAAGGAGAAAGAAGAGAAGGAGGAGAGGGTAATTGATAATTGAGAAAAATGAGGGAAAAATGGTGAAAGAATGGGAATAGTGTGGTGTTTGGGGGATTTTGTTGCGATTTTCGCAAAGAGAAAGTTCGGGTGATAGATGGCTGATTATTAGCTTGGTAACGGTTATCCTTCGTTTATAGTTCGTTTATAGTTCGTTATTCGTTCGTTTATCCTAAGGGATAGCTGGTAGGAGCTTGGGGGAAGGGTGGAGGTGTAATGAGCTGATTATTAGGGGAGAGAAGTTGGGAGATAGGGGAGAGTGTGAGGGAAGATAATTTTGAGGAATTCGCAATTTAGTTGGGGGGTAGGAGTTAGAAGATAGGAGATAGGGTAGTAGGTGTTTAACTATTAATGATTATCGGATTGAAAAGAGTAGTATTTTTATTTTTTGTGGTATTGGTTATAGAAGGATGCGGCAAAGAGCAAATAAGGGCAGAGAAGGCTATGTACTTTTGGAAAACACAGTTGGTGCTTACAGATGAGGATAGAGCTTTTGTGCAGAAAAACGCTATCAAAAAGCTGTATGTGCGCTATTGTGATGTAGGGCTGGTGAATGATGAGCCTGTGCCTATAGCCCCTGTGCAGATAGATACTGCGAGCATACAAACAATGAGTGTGGTGCCTGTGGTGTACCTTAAGAATGAGATATTTATGGATATTCGGCAGGAAAATTATATAACAGAACTGGCGGGACACTTGACTAATTATATAGGGCAGATAAACAAGAAATACGGGATTACAACCAATGAGTTGCAACTGGATTGCGACTGGACATTGAAAACGAAGGAGGCTTACTTTCGGTTTGTAGAAGAGATGAAGGAAAGGAATAGGGGTTGGAGATTTTCGGCAACTATTAGGCTGCATCAAGTGAAATACTACGAGAAGACGGGGGTACCACCGGTGGATTACGGGGTGCTGATGTATTATAATATGGGACAGATAACGGCTATGGGAGGTAACTCTATTTATGAGAGAAGCACAGCCAAAGGGTATATTAAAAGACTAAAAGAATACAAGTTGCCGCTAAATATAGCCCTGCCGATGTTTAGCTGGGGGGTACACTCGGTTAGAGATGAGGTAGTGAACTTGATAGGCGGGCTTACGGCAGAAGAGATGAATGCGATAGAAGGGGTAAGACTTACTGAGGTGCCTAATGTGTACAAGGTGGAAAAGCAGACTTATTACAAAGGGAGGCTTTGGCAAGTAGGGGATAAGATAAAAATAGAAGAAGTGAATGAAGGGCAAAGAGAGGAGATGCTTAAGGACTTGGGAGAAGTGATGAGGGAAGCCCCTAAGGAGGTGATTTATTTTAGGTGATGTGTTAAAAAAGTCATAAAATTTTGTGAGGTTGGTATGGAAGTGGTATTTTTGCAGCATTATTAACGTTAAAAAGAAATGTATAATGAAAAAAGTTTTACTATTAATGAGTGCTGCGCTTATTGGATTGGCTTCTTGCAGCAAAGATGAAAAAGAAGAAGATCCTATTGTAGGAGAGTGGGTAATTGAGAAAATTGTATGGAGTGCAAAAGTAACCCCTCTTGATGAATGCAATAAGAATATGAAAGTAGTTATTACAGATAAACATATTGCTTATTATGATACTGCTAAAATAAATAACGAATGTTATTCAACTATTCACGAATATGACTATCAAAAGGTGATGCTGAACGGTAAAGGCTATTTGAAGAATGTAGGAAATCGTGAAAAGGCTTATTATTATTCATTAGAAGAGAATAATACAAAATTGCGTTTATCATTAGAAGAGTCTACAGATTATACTATTTTTAAGCGTAAGCAATAATTTAAGTGATATTAAAAAAGAGAGTATTTATTTGAATAAGTACTCTCTTTTTTTGTTATATAGGGTAGGGGGGTATGATTTAAAAAGTAAAAACGTAATAATTTTTTTGTCAATTAAAATAAAAGTTGTACTTTTGCCGAACTTTAATGAAAATTATATATGGCAACTTACAAAAAGAACGACAACCGACCTAATAAAAACAGGCTTACTGAGGAAGAGAAAGAAGTTCAGTTACACAAAGAAAGTACTACTGCAGAGGTGTTTGATGCCCTTGATGCGGGAGCTACGCGTACTGAAGACTGGGTGAAGCGCAACCAGAAAACTATCGTTGGTGTATTGGTGGGTATAGCCGTTATAGGCTTAGGGTACTTACTTTACCAACAGTTTGTGAAATTACCTAATGAAAAGAATGCTGCTAATGAGCTGTTCTTTGCGCAACGGTTTTTTGATGAGGCAATGGAAGCAGATAACAAGCAAGCACAAGATTCATTGTTTAAAGTATCGATTAAAGGGGGGCGTGGTAAATATGGTTTTGAGCAGATAGCGGAAAAATACAGTGGTACCAAAGCGGCGAACCTTGCTGAATATGGTATGGGTATGGCTTATATGCGTTTGGGAGAGTATAATAATGCTATTAAGCACTTAAAGGCATTTAGCTCGACAGATGATATTTATGGGGCTCTTGCTTATGGTAACATAGGAGATGCTTACTTACAACAGAAAAATAATGCAGAAGCATTGAACTACTATATCAAGGCTTTTGAACAAAGTAATAATGAGTTTGTAACGCCATTGTATCTTAAAAAGGCAGGTATAGCTGCTACATTGCAAGGTAAAACGGCTGATGCACTTAAATACTATGAGAGAATAAAGAATGAGTATCCGAACTCGGAAGAGGCTCGTACTATTGATATTCTTATCGGGAAGATTAGTCAGTAATATTTATTAAGATAAAGAGGTAAGAGATAGGAGTGTATAAAGCTCTTATCTGTTACCTCTTATTTGTTATTTAAATTATGGCAACAGAAAACAAGAATTTATCGGAATATAATAAAAAAGAAATCCCAAATGCGGAGAGGCTTCGCTTTGGGATTATTACTTCGGGCTGGAATGATCAGGTAACTTACGGGATGCGTGATGGAGCTATCGCAACATTAAAGGACTGTGGTGCTAAGGAAGAGCATATTATTTGCTGGGAGGTGCCAGGTAGCTTTGAGTTGGTACACGGGGCAAAACGTATGTTGGACAAGGGAGAAGTAGATGCAATTATTGTAATAGGTTGTGTAATACAAGGAGAGACACGTCATTTTGATTTTGTGTGCCAAGGGGTTACCCAAGGTATTGCGCAACTGAATGCCACGCAGAGCAAGGTGCCTGTGATTTTTTGTGTACTTACGGACAATACTTTGCAACAATCACTTGACCGTAGTGGAGGCAAACACGGCAATAAAGGGGTAGAAGCGGCGATTACAGCCATTAGAATGGCAGAGATAGGAAGATAGAAATTATGAAATGTAAATGCTTGTTATTTCTTACCATCTGTTTCTTTTTATCTGTTCTTTTTGTAAGGGGGCAGGTACGTGATACTGTTTATATTTTTGATCCGAAATATTATGCAGGAGATACTATACAGCTTGCTGAAGTGACTTTATTTGGTAAAGAGCGTATTTTTACAGATGAAGAAGAACAGAAGCGGTACTGGATACTTAGAAGCCGAGTGAAGCGGGTGTATCCATACGCTAGATTGGCAGCAGATAGGCTACATACGATGGAAAGGACAATGGATACGATGCAAAACAAGCAGCAGAAGAAAGTGTACGTGAAGCGTACCCAGCAGTATATTGAAGAGCATTTTACTGAAGAGCTGAAGAAGCTATCGCGTTCGCAGGGGCGTATTCTTATTAAGCTTATTCACCGACAAACGGGTAAGACAGCTTATGACTTGGTAAAAGACCTTCGGAATGGGTGGAATGCTTTTTGGTATGATAAAACGGCTTGGCTGTATGATTTATCACTTAAGAAAGAATATGACCCAATAAATAATGAAGAAGATTATTTGATAGAAGAGATAATTTTAAGGGCTATTAATAAGGGCGAGTTAGAGCCACAGATACCTGCGCTACAGTATAATTTTTCTAATCTCTCGGAATTATACAATCAGCGAAAAAGAAAAGGGAAATAAAGAATAACGAAAAACTTTGTTAAGATTTTTTAAATCTTGGCAAAGTTTTTTGTACTATGCTTTTTAGGTTTCAGTTTTTTTTGTACTTTTGCACCTGAAAATATAAATAGCAATTATGGAGTTATACTACGCCTTTTCGGTTATCATAGTTTTAGCGGCATTGTTCTCATACGTGAATGTGCGCTATGTAAAATTACCAATGACTATTGGTATTATGGTAATTGCGATGATGGTATCGGTAGGCGTACGACTTTTTGGAGGTGAAGTATTTGCAGGGCTAGCACATAAGTTGGAAGCCTTATTACAAGGTTTTGATTTCACGGAGATACTGATGGGAGCAATGCTTAACTTTTTGCTTTTTGCAGGGGCATTGCATATTAATATCAACGATTTAAAGAATCATAAGCTTTCTATTTTCACATACGCTACTATTAGTGTAGTGCTTTCAGCTTTCTTTATATCAGCGTTGTTATATTATATTGCTCCGCTGGTAAATATTAAAATTCCTTACATATATTGTTTGCTTTTTGGCACGCTTATTTCGCCTACAGACCCTATAGTAGTGCTTGGTGTATTGAAACAAGCTAATGTGCCGAAACGTATTGAAAATAAGATTACGGGAGAGTCACTTTTTAATGATGGAGTGGCTGTAGTAATGTTTGCTGTAGTGCTCAAATTGGCAACAGATAACAGTTTTGAACCATCATTTAATGCCATTACTAAGCTCTTTTTGTTGGAAGCAGGAGGAGGAGTTTTCTTAGGAGTATTGCTAGGTTGGGTGGTTTCAGAAATGATGAAAAAGGCAGATGACTATCATGTGAGTGTACTTCTTACCTTAGCTATAGTAATGGGAGGTTTTTTGATAGCTAAAACCTCACACGTGTCATCGCCCTTAGCGATGGTGATAGCCGGGCTTTTTGTAGGTAATGTAGGAAAGAAAGCTAATAGTGATGAGAATAAAGATTACTTAGAGAAATTTTGGGCAATAGTAGATGAAATAATGAACGCTATACTATTTCTATTCATTGGTTTTGAGATGTTGCTAATTGATAATCTTGATGGGCAGTTTCTTTTGGGAGGAATAGCAATTATAGTATGTTTGGCGGGACGAGCTTTAGCTATTTATATACCAGCTAAGACTATATTAAGGAAAGTAACCACTTATTCAAGAGGTTCACTTATTACTATGGTGTGGGGCGGTGTACGAGGAGGAGTATCAATAGCTTTGGTGTTATCAATCCCTGCTGACAAAGCAGGAATTAAAGAAACATTGTTGCAAATAACATATATTGTTGTATTGTTTTCTATTTTAGTACAAGGGCTTACTATAGGTAGGGTAGCTACTCAGGTATTGTATCGTGATGAAGTAATGACACGTTTGAGGCGAATGAAGAACAAACAATTAAAAGGAAAACAATAATAGCTTTTTTTAAACAGGAAAATATGCAAAAAGATAAAGGATTAGTAAGTGCAAAAGAAGTAGCAAAGGCTATTAATATTGATAAATTAGGTTTTTTAGGTACTTTTGGAGGGTGGACACTGATGAAGTTGCTACGCCTAACAAAACTGAATAGAATTTACAATAGGACTAAGCACTTACAAGGGCTTGATTTTCTAAACAAGCTATTAATTGATGAATTTGAAATAAAGTTTGAAATTCCAGAAGAAGATTTTAAGAATATTCCGAAGGAAGGAGCTTTTATTACGATATCGAACCATCCGTTGGGGGGAATTGATGGTATTTTGCTATTAAAATTGTTACTTGAAAAACGTCCTGATTTTAAAATTATGGCAAATTTTCTTTTGCAAAGGATTAAGCCTATAGCTCCTTATGTATTACCTGTAAATCCGTTTGAAGATCATAAAGATGTAAAATCAAGTGTAGTAGGTTTTAAGCATACTATTGCTCATCTAAAAGAAGGGAAGCCATTGGGACTTTTTCCTGCAGGGGAGGTATCAGTAACAAAAGAGGAACAGTTGGTAGTAGATAGGCCATGGGAAGAAGCTGCTATGAAGCTGGCTAAGAAAGCAAAAGTGCCTATTATACCTATTTATTTTCATGCTAAGAATAGCAAAATGTTTTATTTTTTAGCTAATATTAGTCCTACTTTACGTACAGCTAAGTTACCTTCGGAGTTGCTTACTCAGAAACAGCGTACTATTTATGTGCGTATAGGAAAACCTATATCAACAGCTATGCAAGATGAACATCCTGAATTGGCTGATTATACTGAGTTTTTGCGTAGGAAAACATATATTTTGGCTAATGCTTTGGAACAAGATAAGAAATTTTTGCCTATACCAAATGTATTAAAAGTTAGCAAAAATGAAGTAAAACCACAGAAAATAGAAGCACCTATAGAGCAAAAACTTATAGAGCAAGAGGTAGCACATATTACTAAAAATGATTATAGACTTCTGAAAAATAATAACTATGAGGTTTTCTTGGCACCTTATCAAGAAATCCCTAATATAATGAAGGAGATAGGTCGCCTGCGTGAAATTACTTTTCGTGAAGTGGGAGAGGGGACTAATGCTTCATCTGATTTGGATAAGTTTGACTTGTATTATCATCATCTTTTTTTATGGGATTCCGAAGCAAAGCGAATAGTAGGGGCTTACCGTATGGGCTTAGGGGCTGAGATTTTTCCTAAATATGGAATTGAAGGTTTTTATACTCATGATTTATTCCGTTTTGAGCCGGAACTATATGATATGATGAGTAAAACTATTGAAATGGGGCGAGCTTTTATTATTTCGGAATACCAACAGAAGCCTATGCCACTATTTTTACTTTGGAAAGGGATTGCGCATACTACTTTACGTTATCCAGAGCACTCATATTTGTTGGGCAGTGTGAGCATTAGTAATCAGTTTTCTGATTTTTCTAAATCGCTGATGATAGAGTTTATGAAATCTAACTTTTATGACCCTTATATAGCACAATATGTACGCCCTAAAAAGGAGTTTAAAGTAAAACTTAAAGATGCTGATAAAGACTTTATTTTTGATGAAACTAAAGCAGATCTTAATAAATTTGACAAGCTAATTGATGAGCTTGAACCAGGCAACCTACGCTTACCAGTACTTATTAAAAAGTATATTAAGCAGAATGCAAAAGTAATAGCTTTCAATGTAGATCCTCTATTTAATAACTCAGTAGATGGGTTGATGTATATTAGAATAGCAGATCTTCCTGAAAGTACTATGAAGCCTGTTATTGAAGAGTTTCAAGCTGAATTGGAAGCTAAAATGAAAAATAATGAAGAATGAAAATCAATATATAATGAAAAAAATATTATTTTTAGTAATACTACTACCTATAACACTTGCTGCACAAATAATAATTGTACCTAATCGTTATACATTTCAGAAAGAGGATAATCAATACCAACTAAATGTACTTACGAAATTCTTATTTGAAAAACAAGGTTTTAAAACTTATATAGAAAGTGAACTTCCTGCAGGGCTATTGCAAAATCCTTGCAACTTATTAAAAGCTGATGTAAAGAATGAATCAAATATGATGACTTCTAAGCTACAGCTTATTTTGAATGATTGTACTAATAATGTAGTTTTTACCTCAGAAATAGGTAAGAGTAGAGAAAAAGATTATAAAAAATCATATCAAGAAGCCTTAAGGAATACTTTTACAGGAAATGCATTAGCAGCTTTTAGAGCAAAATTTCAAACTCCTGAAATACAAAATGAAACATCCAAACCATTAAAAGTAACTATGCAGCCCTATATAGCTTTACTTCATGCTAAGCAAATAGAGGGAGGTTATGAGTTATATGACAATACAATAAATGAGTTGCAATTTATAATTAAGAAAGTAGATACACCTAATATATTTGTTGCTTTTTGGGTAAAATACCAAAAATATGGGGTGCTTGAGAAAGATGGTTCTACTTTCTATAAGTTTACTTTTTATAAATCAATAGAAGAATTACCAACTGTTATTTCTGCTCAAATTCAATTTAATTAGTTCTATTTTGTACTCAAAATCCGAAGCAAAAAAACTACGTGAAGATTTTTGGATATCCTTTGGTAAATCTTTTCCTTATAAATGGACTCTTTATGATACTAAAATCAAGGATTTCACTTTTAAGTTTTCATTTAATACCCGTAAAGCACAGGTGCAACTTGCTATAGAAGACCCTGATAAATCAATACGTAAATTGTATTATAACAAGTTGTTATCACTTAAAACTATACTACAAGAAGAATATCTTCCTGAAGCTGTTTTTGAAGAACATTTTATTTTAGAAAATGGTAAAGAAATTGCTTGTGTATATGTTGAACTACCTAACGTAAATATTCACAATAAAGCTACTTGGCAACAAACAATGGTATTTTTAAATTATACCATGCAGCAGTTTGAAATCTTTTGGGCAGAGTATAAAGATATTATTCAAGAAGAAAAATAAAGTCATTTTTATATGAAAAAAAAAACAATTTGGAATTTATTTCTTATCCTTTTTATTATCTCATTTTTTGTAACCCCTTTAGGCTATGAAAGTAAGATTTTATTGCAACGTATTTTCGCAGCGTCAGTTCAGATTATTCCTGCAGAAAAAACTCGTAGAATAGACTTTGATTGGCAGCTAAAAGATCGCAATGATAAGCAATTTAATTATTTGCAAACAGAAGGTAAAAAGCCTTCATTTGTTTATTTTTTTTCATCTTGGCGTGAAGTGAGTGTAGCTGATCTTTATGCTGTTGAAAAACTCTATGATGCTTACAAGGATAAAGTAGATTTCTATATTATTACTAATGAGCGCCCTGAACCAGTGGATGAGATGATGCAAAAACGTAATTTTCATTTTAAAGTTACTTATCTCATTATTGGTGAGAAAATGCCTTTTGACCCAGAAAAGATCCCTTCGGGGTATTTAGTAGATAAAAATGGTTATGTGCGTGCTGAAAAAGAGGGCATTGCTCGTTGGAATAGTGATGTAGTTCATCAGCTTATAAATAGCCTTATTCAGTAATTCTATAAGAAATCTCTATCTTTTAAATGAAAATATTTATAAAAATATTATTTTAATCCAATCTAAAGTACTACCTTTGCACTCCGTTGATAATTATGGACTTATAATTGATAAAAATGGCTAAATATACAGAAGAAGAACTTAAAGAAGAATTAGAAAATAACGAATATAAATACGGGTTTTATACCGATATTGAGTCTGAAACTTTTCCTAAAGGGCTTAATGAAGAGGTAGTTATTGCTCTTTCAAAAAAGAAAAATGAACCTCAATGGATGACAGATTGGCGTTTAGAGGCTTTTCGTGTATGGCAATCTATGGAAGCTCCTTCTCATTGGGCAAACCTTAAGTTTGAAATTCCTAATTTTCAGGATATAGCCTATTACTCTGCTCCTAAACAAAAACCTAAACTCAATAGCCTTGATGAGGTAGATCCTCAGTTATTGGAAACTTTCCAAAAATTAGGTATATCTTTAGAAGAACAAAAACGCCTTACAGGAGTAGAAGACAAACCAGCTGTGGCTATAGATGTAGTGATGGACTCTGTTTCTGTAGCTACTACTTTTCAAAACACATTAGCAGAACGTGGTATTATCTTTTGCTCTATTTCTGAAGCAATCCAAAAACATCCTGAGCTTGTGCGCAAGTATATTGGTACAGTAGTTCCTAGAACAGATAACTTTTACGCTGCTCTAAACTCAGCTGTTTTTTCAGATGGTTCTTTCTGTTATGTGCCTAAAGGCGTACGTTGTCCTATGGAGCTCTCTACCTATTTCCGTATCAATCAGGCGGGAACAGGGCAGTTTGAACGTACCTTACTTATAGTAGATGAGGGGGCTTATGTCTCATATTTAGAAGGATGTACAGCACCACGACGTGATGAAAACCAACTACATGCCGCTGTAGTAGAGCTTATTGCTATGGAAGGCGGTGAGATTAAATACTCTACTGTACAAAACTGGTTCCCTGGTGATAAAGAAGGTAAAGGTGGTGTGTACAACTTTGTAACTAAAAGAGGTTTGGCTGAGAAAAATGCTAAAATATCATGGACACAAGTAGAAACAGGCTCTGCTATTACTTGGAAATATCCTTCTGTTGTGCTTAAGGGGGATAATTCAATAGGAGAGTTTTACTCTATAGCAGTTACTAATCACTTTCAGCAGGCCGATACAGGTACTAAAATGATTCATTTAGGAAATAATACCAAATCTACTATTATTTCTAAAGGTATTTCAGCAGGTAAATCACAAAATAGTTACCGAGGATTGGTAAAAGTAGTGCCTAATGCTCAAAACGCACGTAATTTTTCTCAGTGCGACTCTCTGTTAATGGGTAATCTTTGTGGTGCACATACATTTCCTTATATTGAAGCTAAAAACCCTACTGCTCAAATAGAACATGAGGCTACAACCTCAAAAATTGGTGAAGACCAAATTTTCTATTGTAATCAGCGTGGTATTGATACCGAAAAAGCTATTTCGCTCATCGTAAATGGTTTTGGTAAGGAAGTATTGAATAAACTTCCAATGGAGTTTGCTGTAGAAGCCCAGAAACTACTTGAAATATCTTTAGAGGGTAGTGTAGGGTAAAAAAGTAAACTATATAGCAGTTTACAGCTTAAAAAAACAATATGTCAAAGAACTTATCAGGCTCCTTAGTATACATCAGAACTTTCTGAGGGCAAAGGTCTGATGATTTTTTTACTTTTGCAAAAACTTGTAAAGCCAAAAAAATATTATTACCTGTTTTTTAGAAGATTGTAAAAGCATTTTTATAACAACCTATCTAAAGGTTACATACTAAAATTGTAAATTATTAATTCATAATAGCTAATTGAAGAATATGATTCTCGCTCCTTCTCTTCTTGCTGCTGATTTTGGTAATCTTCAGCAATCCATTGAAATGGTGAATGCTAGTGCTGCCGATTGGTTCCATATAGATATTATGGATGGGGTATTCGTACCTAATATTTCGTATGGTATGCCCGTGTTATCGGTTATTCAAAAGCACGCTACCAAACCCTTGGATGTGCATTTAATGATTATTGACCCCGATCGCTATATTAGCACTTTTGCCAAACTCGGTAGTGATATTCTTACTGTACATTATGAGGCTTGCACTCACTTGCACCGTACTGTACAGGCTATTAAAAGCGAGGGTATGAAAGCTGGGGTAGCACTAAATCCCCATACCCCTGTAAGTGTATTGGAAGATATTATTTGCGATATCGATGTAGTGCTTATAATGAGTGTGAACCCGGGTTTTGGAGGGCAGTCATTTATTGAAAATACTTATAAAAAAGTATACCAAGCAAAAACTCTTATTCAGCAAGCAGGAGCCCTCGCTCTTATAGAAGTAGATGGCGGAGTAACTCTTAAAAATGCTCCAACCCTTTTAGAAGCGGGAGCCAAAGCCCTAGTAGCAGGAAGTTTTGTATTTAATGCTCCTAATCCTACCGAAACTATAGCCTCAATGAAGCTCTTAGCTTAATAACTAAAATACACTTTGCCAAAGTATCAAACCTTTAGCAAAGTGTATTTCATTTTTAAATGCTTACGTTTATTAAGAATAACAATTTATACTGTTAAACTTATACTTCTTATCTTCACGAGGGTCTGCAGTATATTCAAACTCTTCAACTTCTTTTAAGCTAAATAGAAAACCGCTATTAGCCAAAGGAAAACCCTTCTTATCTTTGCGCTGATACCCCTGTATTTTTACAGCATATTTCCCAGATTTCACTTCAAACCGTAATCCTTTATGCAATAAAAAACCATACAAGGTGCTATAACTTATAATATTTCCTACAAATTTGCTTGTATCCCAATTCAGTAATAACCCAATTGATCCTATCCAAATACTATTATCACTTCCTACCGTAAGATTAAAATACTCATAGCAGTACTTCTCCTCCCATTCTTCCGAAAATCCCTCACCTAAGTTGCTAATCCTCACCTGATATGTTACAGAATTTATCTGGGGAATAGGAAGCCAGCTACCCGTTTCTATTGATCTTAGGTACAGTTCGTGTTCCTTTTGAAACAGTGATAGCACTTTTTTGGTGCGTGATTTCTTTTCCTCTGAAAGAAAAGAAGTTAATTGTGCTACAGAGAAAATACAGATTCCATAGTCAGAAGTTTCAATTTCATTAACCTCCATATTCTTTATGTTATTGTTTTATTCAGTTTCTTCACTCCCCAAAAGCACCTGCTTTTAGTTCAAAATATTTTAACATTCTTTGCCAATACCCTCAAACACCCCCTATTTAAATGAAAGTCTGGGTTGTGCAGTTGTGTTTTGAGTCGTGAAATCACCGTTTAAATATTTGTAATATCCTACAATTCCTATCATAGCAGCATTATCGGTACAGTACTGAAACTTAGGTACAAAAGTATCCCAGCCGTATTGCTCTCCCATAGCCGTTAAGGCAGTCCTAATACCCGAGTTTGCCGATACCCCACCTCCTATCGCTATTTGCTTAATACCAGTTTGTTTTACAGCTTTTTTCAGCTTGTTCATCAGTATCTGCACTATAGTATGCTGCGCCGAAGCACAAATATCAGCCAAGTTTTCACTAATAAAATTAGCATTCAAGGCCGTTTGTTTCTGGATGAAGTACAATATCCCCGTTTTAAGTCCCGAAAAGCTAAAGTTAAGCCCACTTATATTCGGTTTAGCAAAAGCAAAAGCCTCAGGATTACCTTCTTTGGCATAAGTATCAATCAGAGGCCCACCAGGGTAGGGCAGTCCCAATATTTTAGCCGTTTTATCAAAAGCCTCACCTACAGCATCGTCCAGCGTTTCGCCCAATATTTCCATATCAAAGAAACTATTTACCTTCACTATTTGCGTATGTCCACCGCTAATGGTCATTGCCAAAAAAGGAAATTCAGGCTTCTTTTGCCCCTCATCAATAAAATGAGCAAGGATATGAGCCTGCATATGGTTTACCTCTATCAATGGGATACCCAGTCCCATCGCCATTGATTTGGCAAAAGAAGTCCCCACCAGTAATGACCCCATAAGCCCCGGACCTCTCGTAAAAGCAATAGCCGATAGCTCCTCCTTTCCTACCTTCGCTTTCTCCAAAGCCTGCGCTACAACCGGCACAATATTCTGCAAGTGCGCCCTCGAAGCCAGTTCAGGCACCACACCCCCATATTGCTCGTGTACACTTTGGTTAGCCACCTCATTACTAAGTACTTTGTCATTCAAAAGCACTGCCGCCGAAGTATCATCACAGGACGACTCTATCGCCAATATATAAGTATTTTTCATCTCCATTTCTTTAAAGTGCAAAAATACAAATAATTTACAAAAAGGCAAATAACCGTTCACTGCCTCCCTCATCGCCCTCCCAGCCATCCCCTCTTACTTTTTTCACATCTTATTGCTTGTTTTATTGCGAATTATTCAAAAAAACATCCACCCCCATTTCATCCCCCACCTCAAAATGCAACCCATTAATAATCAAACTGTTGTACTATCAGTATTCCCCCAAGAAGCTTATAACTACCTTATAGGATGAACGAACCATAAACGAAGGATAAACGAACTGTAAACGAAGGATAAGCCTTACTCCCCTGTCTATCAGCTACTTCATTCCTCATCTCTGTTTTTGCCAAAATCGCAACCAAATCCCCAAAACATTGCATTTTCCTCAACACCCAATCCTCCTATCCCCCCATACCTCCCCCCTCAAAATTAAAACTAAAAATTAAAAAAATTTGCTAATTAAAAAAAGTTTTATATCTTTGCCCTCAAAGTTTACTAAAACATCAAAAGCAAATGAATTTACACGAATATCAAGGAAAGGAAATACTTTCAAGTTTTGGGGTAAATGTACAGCGCGGTATCGTTGCCCAAACCCCCGATGAAGCAGTTGCAGCTGCCAAACAGCTTACCGAAACCACCGGCACACAGTGGTATGTCGTAAAAGCACAAATTCACGCCGGAGGGCGTGGCAAAGGCGGAGGCGTAAAGCTCGCCAAAGGTATTGATGAGGTAAAACCCTTAGCATCTCAAATCATAGGAATGCACCTCATCACCCCACAAACACCCCCCACAGGTAAGCAAGTACACCAAGTACTCATCGCCGAAGATGTCTATTACCCAGGCGAAAGCAAAACAGCCGAGTTCTATATGTCAGTACTCCTAAACCGCGCCAAAGGTAAAAATATGATTATGTATTCTACCGAAGGAGGTATGGATATCGAAACAGTAGCCGCTCAAACACCCCACCTTATATTTACCGAAGAAATAGACCCCGCAGTCGGACTATTACCCTTCCAAGCACGCCAAATAGCCTTTAATTTAGGACTCGAAGGCAACGCACAAAAAGAAATGGTCAAATTCGTTACAGCCCTCTACAAAGCCTATGTAACCTCCGATGCCAATCTATTCGAAATAAACCCAGTACTCAAAACCTCCGATAACAAAATCTTAGCAGTCGATGCCAAAGTAGTCCTAGATGATAACGCCCTATTCCGCCACCCCGAATACGCCGCTTATCGCGATATACGTGAAGAAAACCCTATCGAGGTCGAAGCCAAAGCCGTAGGGCTAAACTACGTAGCCCTCGATGGTAACGTAGGATGTATGGTCAATGGCGCCGGATTAGCAATGGCAACTATGGATTTGATAAAACAAGCAGGAGGCTCACCAGCCAACTTCCTCGATGTAGGAGGTACCGCCGATGCCAAACGCGTCGAAACTGCCTTCCGCATCATACTCAAAGACCCCAAAGTAAAAGCCATACTCATCAATATCTTCGGAGGGATCGTACGTTGCGACCGCGTAGCACAAGGCGTAGTCGATGCATACAAAAATATGGGCGATGCAATTAACGTACCTATCATAGTACGTCTCCAAGGCACCAATGCCGAGCTCGCCAAAGAAATATTAGACGCATCAGGCCTAGCCGTACATTCAGCTATACAGTTCCAAGAAGCCGCCGATAAAGTTAAAGCTGTCCTAGCATAGCCTTTAACCTTTCCATATTCAGATTTCAGGTGTAAGATTTAGGGTACAAAGTCTAAGTTATTAGGATACAACTCCTAATACCTCCCTCTATCCTACACCTGATTTCTCTTTCACATACCCCCATCTCCTACACCCCCAACACCCAATATCTATCCCTAAAATTTTCTGCAAAAACACAAATTCACAGAAAAATTTTCTGTTTTAATGCCTATTTGCAAATTTGTTGTCGATAAATTTGCATATTACCATTAAAATGTTGTACCTTTGCACCGAAAATATAAAAGTAAAAAACATTATATGAAATCAAACGTATTAGGCTATCCTCGTATCGGTGAGAAACGAGAACTAAAAAAAGCTAATGAAGCTTTTTGGGCTGGTAACAGCACCGAAGAAGAGCTATTAGCAGTAGCGGAAAAAATCCGCGTACATAACTGGCAATTACAAAAAGATGCAGGCGTAGACTTTATCCCGTCTAACGACTTCTCTTTTTACGACCAAATGCTTGATTTTTCGTTTGTAGTAGGCGCTATCCCTGAGCGTTTCGCCCCTATTAAACACCTACGTAACTTAGATCGTTACTTCGCATTGGCTCGTGGCTATCAAAAAGATGGTATCGATATCACCGCTATGGAAATGACCAAATGGTTTGATACCAACTACCACTATATAGTACCCGAATTTACCAAAAACCAAACATTTAGTATCCTTGTAAATAAACCTTTACAAGAATATAACTTGGCAAAACAACACGGCTTCGATACCAAGCCTGTACTCATCGGTCTTGTTACTTATCTATTATTAGGTAAAGAAAAAGAAGAAGGCTTTAACCGCTTAGATCTTGCCGAGCGCCTTCTACCCGTATACATCCAATTAGTACAAAGCCTAGTCGATGCAGGTGCCAAAACCATCCAGATAGATGAGCCTTACTTAGTGCTTGATCTTCCTGCTGGTGCTGCCGAAGTATATCGCAAAGTATATGGCGAACTTAAAAAACAATTCACCAATACCGAGTTCATCCTTACCACCTATTTCGGCGCACTTGATAACAATACCGAGTTAGCACTATCATTACCATTCGATGTATTCCATATCGATTTGGTACGCGCTACCGCTCAGCTTGATAACGTACTAAAAGCCCTTCCAGCCAACAAAAAACTCTCATTAGGAGTAGTTAATGGCCGTAATATCTGGAAAAATAACTTTGAGCACTCATTAGCACTTATCGAGAAAGCCAAAGAAGCCATCGGTGCCGATCGCCTTCTTATTGCTACCTCTTGCTCACTATTGCACTCACCTTGCAACCTCGAGTTAGAGAACAATGAAAAAGTACTTACCCCCGAAATCAAACAATGGTTAGCATTTGCCAAACAAAAAGTAAAAGAGGTAACTACCCTACAAGCACTTGCTACCGGAAAGGTAACCCCCGAGGTAAAAGCAATTTTTGAAGAAAACAAAAAAGCAGCCGAAAACCGCAAAACATCAACACTTATCCACGATAACAAAGTGAAAGAGCGTGTTAATAACATCACTGCCAAAGATGATGTACGTCACAGCCCATTCTCTCAACGTAAGGTAGCACAGCACAAATCCCTGAACCTACCATTGTTCCCTACCACCACTATAGGTTCATTCCCTCAAACCGATGAGGTACGTAGCTGGCGCGCTCGCTTCAAAAAAGGCGACCTTACCCAAGCCGAGTATGACAAACTATTGGAAAAAGAAATTGAAGAATCTATCCGCTTCCAAGAAGATACACAAATCGACGTACTTGTACACGGCGAGTTCGAACGTAATGATATGGTCGAGTACTTCGGCGAACTTTTAAAAGGATACACCTTCACCAAGTTCGGTTGGGTACAAAGTTACGGTTCACGTTGCGTGAAACCTCCAATTATCTTTGGTGATATTTCACGTCCAGAACCAATGACCGTACGTTGGAGCCAGTATGCACAATCACTTACCAAATTACCAGTAAAAGGAATGCTTACAGGCCCTGTAACTATCCTGCAATGGTCATTCGTACGTGATGATCAGCCTCGTTCACAAACCTGCCTACAAATAGCCTTAGCTATTCGTGATGAAGTAGTCGATCTTGAAAAAGCAGGTATTAAAGTAATACAAATAGATGAACCCGCAATACGTGAAGGATTACCTTTGCGCCAAAATGAGTGGAAAGCTTATTTTGATTGGGCTATCAAAGCCTTCCGTATCTCAGCTTCAGGAGTACAAGATGAAACTCAAATACACACCCACATGTGCTATTCCGAGTTCAACGATATGATCGAAGCCATCGCCGATATGGATGCCGACGTAATTACTATTGAGTGTTCACGTTCACAAATGGAACTTCTTGATGTATTTGGTGATTTCAAATACCCTAATGAAATAGGACCTGGGGTGTACGACATTCACTCACCACGCGTACCTTCACAACAAGAAATGACCGATTTGATGAAGAAAGCCATCAGCGTAGTACCTAAAGAGCAGCTATGGGTAAACCCCGACTGCGGACTCAAAACACGCCACTGGCCCGAAACCAAAGCAGCCCTACACGCAATGGTTGATACTGCCAAAGAACTTCGCAATCTTTACAAATAAGATACAAGAGGTAATATATAAAAAAAGCAATGTGCATTATTTTGCACATTGCTTTTTTCTATTCTAACAGTAATCTTCCAATTATTGCAAAAGTTTTATATTTAGCGTATTAGCCCCTACATTGTAAGCATATATAGCAGAAGAAATAAAGGTAAAGTTCATTTTATCAATAATTTTAGCTCCTGTTATATCTTTAGTAGTGATAACAGCACTTCCCAATTGGTTAGCTCTACAAAAACTCATTAAGCTCGATAAATCTTGTGGCATTTGGTAATACCTATTACTCCATTTAATTTCTACCGCCCACTGTGGTTTGAAATGTTTGTCATCTATCAGTACTAAATCAACCTCTCCTTCTTTTCGCCCTTCTTTCCAGCGGGCATACGTAAGGTTTAATTTTTCTCGGTGCATCCATTGGGCTAAAATACCTGTCTCTACCATATTCCCTATTTCTTCATCACCTTCTTTGATGGGTGAGAAAAGAGCTGTACGTAGGGACGGATTGGTGAGATATACTTTAAAACTAGTAATTCTTTTAAGTTTTTTAGCATTGATATCTACTTTATTAAGTACTTTTATCAAGAAAGCAGCTTCTAAATATTCTAAGTATTTTTTGAGCATTTCTTTATTAATGCCACTTTCTTTAGCCATTTTTTCATAAGAAAACTCATTCCCTGTGTTATAAGCAATGTAGCTAAAAAAACGATTTAACTCTTGTACATCTTTAATACCATATAAACTCGGCAAATCTCTCAAAAGTACTTTATCCACAATATCATTTTTGATATATCTCCCCATATCTTGCTGTATTTTCTCAGAGAATACTACTTCAGGATAACCGCCAAAGTTAAGATATTGTATAAATTCATTATTTAATTCGTTTATATAGGGACTTATCCAATAAGGAACGTCTTTACCATCATAAGTAATATTTTGTCTTTGCATCAAATTCTCTTTTCCCTTTAAATGTATAAACTCCTGAAAAGTAAGTGGAGGTAACATAAAATCAGTGAACCTACCCGCACCACTTTCTGTACTATGCCATTTAAGAGCTGCTGCAGCCGAACCTGATACTACAAATTTAGTCTCAGGATAACTATCTACTAATACTTTTAAATGCCGTTCCCAATCTTTTAAATATTGTATCTCATCAAAAAATACATAAGTACCTTTTAGATCTGAATTACCAATGGCTTTCTGGCACATATCTAAAATATCTTGTAACCCCAAATTGATATAAATAGGATTATCTATTCCTATAAAAAATATTCTTTGAGCATTAACCCCTTCATTAATGAGTTGTGCAATTGTATGATACATCATCACAGTTTTACCTACCCTACGAGGACCCATTAGCACTACTGCCCTGCGAATTTCTCGTTCCGCAACAAAAGGATAAAACAATTCAAAATATAGTCTGCGAGGCATACTCTCGTAAGTAGCAGGTATTTTATTATTTATCCACCAAGGATTCTCGTATTGCAAACGTTCTATTATCTTTTCTGTTGGAATAAGTCCTGAATGTTTCATTATATTTATTTTTGGCGCAAAAGTAGTAAAAATAAACCGTACAAAAAATATTTATTTTTACATTTTTGTAATAATAAGTGTTTTTGTAATATTTTTCATGCTTATTTTTGCATTGTAGTTTCAAGAATTCTATAAGATTTCTTAATGCAAAATTTTTATTAAACCTCTTATCCCATCTAGATACTTGGTTCTTATCTATAACTTTCCTGAAAAAATAGGATTTAGCTGCCTCAAACCACTTTTTAATGAGAGAATACTCATTCATATTAAAAACTATAAGAGCACTATCAAGCAAAAAAATGAATGTAAATGCTGTAATTTGCTAATAACAAATTTGTTCATTTGCTAATTAATCTTTACCTTTGCACTCTAAAATTGAAACAATGAAACATCTTATTACATCTATTCTACTGTTAGCAGCTACTACTCTTTCAGCACAAAATAACACCCCTACCGATTGGCAACTCGCCAACCTTAAAGGCAAAGTAAAAACCATACGTACTATCCCTTATAGCGTCCAAATAAAAGAAGATAAAGTCGTTAAAGCACCTATTGCTAATGGCTCCGAATTCGATAAAATGCCTAATTTAAATAATTATCAAAAAGATTTTAATCCTCAAGGATACCTCACCCAAGAAATTCTTTATCAAAATGATGATAAATTTTATAACCGTACCGAGTATTATTACACCCCCAATGGCAAATTGTTTGAAACTCGATACAATTCCGATAAAACTTACTACGCCTATAACCCCGATGGCTATCTTGTAAAAGTAGCTACTTACTCACCTGGTGGCTTTCTAAAATACCATCATACTAACGAAGTTAATCCCGAAGGGAAAGTTCTAAAAAGAGAAATTTATCAATCCAACCAGCTTATTAATATTATTACTTATACCTACAATAAGAAAGGTAATCCTACCCAAATACGTACCGAAAATTCTTCAGGAGAGCTTGTAAGTACAGAAGAAACCAAATATAACAAACACCAGCGCCCAGTGCGTATAAAAATCTCTGATGAGAAAAACAAATCACCCTATGTAATTACTCAAAAATATAATGCACAAGGTGATTGTATATGGTTTCAGGTGGTAGGAAAACAGCTCTCTACCTATCAATATATTTATGATGACCAAGGTAATTGGATAAGTATGACTACTTTTGTTGATGGCAAACCCGAACAAATAATAGAACGCACCCTCCAGTATTATGAATAACATTCACTTTTTCGGTGTAAGGCACCTTTCTCCCTCAGCAGCATATCATCTTACTGCCTTCTTAGAAGCTCATAAGCCTAAGTGTATCCTTATTGAAGGCCCTGCCGATGCTACTCCTTTAATGTCTCAAATAACACAAAAAGGGGTCAAGCCACCTATTGCTATGTTGGGGTACACTACCGAGCTGCCTATTGAAACAGTATTATATCCTTTCGCAGATTATTCTCCCGAGTATCAAGCTATTTGTTGGGGAGTAAAAAAGAAAGCCGACCTGCGTTTTATTGATTTACCTTCAGAAAATATGCTGAAGCTAAAGCAAGAACAACCTACTGATGAAGAAGCCGAAAAAGCTCAAGAATTCTACCTCTATCACAATACACTCTATAAGCGCATAGCTCACGAAAGTGCCGAAACAGATTATGAAGACTTTTGGGAACGAAACTATGAACATAACCTTACTACAGATAGTTTTGCACCTGCCCTTGCATTACAATCAGGCGAAATGCGTGATATGGTAATCGGGAAAGAGTATGACCAAGCCCCTTTTGATTTTTCGTACAATCTCATTCGTGAGGCCTATATGAAACGCGAAATAGAGAAGGCTTGCACTCAGTACAAACCCGAAGAAATAGTAGTAATAGTAGGGGCTTATCACCTATCAGGTATCAAAAGCAGTCTACCTGCTATGACCGATGCCGAACTGAAAAAACTGCCCAAAGCTACCTCACAACTCACCCTAATGCCTTACTCATATCTGCGCCTCAGCAGTCGTACCGGCTACGGTGCTGGTAATAGGGCTCCTTATTATTTTGAGCTGATGTGGAAGGCAATGAAAGAAGATACTATGGGGCAGTTAGCCGCTACTTATCTTGCCAAGGTAGCTAAAATACTGCGTACTCAAGGGCAAAATGCATCTTCTGCCAGTGTGATCGAGGCAGTACGCTTGGCCAATACTCTATCAGCTATTAAGGAAGGTACTTACCCCGTACTAGCCGATCTTCACGATGCAGTCATTACCTGTTTTGGTGCTGGCGATCTTGCTGTAGTAGCCGAGGCAATTAATAAGGTAGATATAGGTACCGCTATAGGTTTCCTACCCGAAGGGGTAAGCCAAACTCCTGTACAGGAGGATATGAACCAAGAACTCAAACGCCTAAAGCTCACCAATTACAAATCCGCAGTAGCCCAAGATCTCTCGCTTGATCTCCGTGAGAATCTTAAAGTCAAAACTAAGGAAGCTGCTTTTATTGATTTGAATAGGTCTACTTTCTTGCATAGGTTAGAAGTGCTTGGCATTCACTTTGCCACTCGGCAGCAAATCGCACAAGATAAAGCCTCTTGGGCTGAAAAATGGGTGTTACAATGGAGTCCCGAGGTAGAAATAGAAATAGTAGAAGCCAACCTTAAAGGTGAAACTCTTGAAATAGCCACTGCTTTTGTACTTAAAGAACAACTTACCGAAAGTACCGATTTATCAAAGGTAGCCCATATAATTAGGCAGGCTTGTGAGTGCCAGCTTACGCATATCTTTAGTAATGCTCTTAGCACCTTACAGCGCCTTTTGGTTGATACAAATAGCTTTTCGGAAACAGCTTTTGCTGCTCACGAGCTTTCTATTCTCATACAGTACGGTGATTTGCGACAGTTTAATTTAGAACCCCTAAAGCCTATCCTCCAACAACTTTTCTTACGTGCATCTTTGTTATTGCTTAATGCGGCTTCTTGTGATGATAAAGCCTCAAAATCTATAGCCGAGGCTATCAATATAATGGAGTTCATTGCCGAACAGCAATATGATTTAGTAGATGTTGAAACTTGGCATAAAGAGCTCACTCATCTTGCCTGGCGTGATGATGTGAATACAAAACTATCAGGGGTAGCTTTTGCAATATTATTAGAACATAATTTAGCTACAGAAGATGAGTGTGCGCGTGAAGTATCACGTCGTCTTTCAGCAGGTGTCCCTGCCGATTTAGGAGCATCTTGGTTTGAAGGTTTTTCAGGAAGAAACCGATATGCTCTGTTATCTCGTACAATAATATGGAAGGAGTTAGATAATTATGTAAGTCAGTTAGATGAAGAGCAGTTTATGCGTTCAGTAGTCTTTTTGCGTCGTGCATTCTCCAATTTTGAACCTAACCAAAAAAACAGCATAGCCGAACTTCTTGCCGATCTTTGGGGTACTAGTAAAGAAGTCACAGCCGAATTTCTTCAACAAGAACTCACCGAAGAAGAAACTACCAAGCTAGATGAACTTAATGACTTTGATTTTGATTTTTAATAGTGTCAATTGTCAGTTATCAATATAAAAAACTCATATCTTTATAGGGCAACCTAATGCCCTATAAAAATATGAGTCAAAAAAAAGTAACAAATAAAAATAACTCTCTTAATTATTGGTCTTTTACAATTACAAATTGTGCTTTTGAGCCTGTGGCCAAATCCCATCGGTTGCGTACAATCACATTGCCTTTATCATCCAGCACCTGAAATTCAGCAGTATTAGGTCCCGATTCCCCTTGGTTAAGAGCTAAAAACTCTATTTTGTTAAAACCTGGTTTTAAGTTAATCTGAAATCCCCTAAACCGTTCTAACAAAAAAATGTCGCGAACTTCCTCTACTCCATTCACAAATATACTCACTCTATCACCATCAATCGCAGCGAAGTCGCGACAATATACATTTACATATCCTCCATTATTTGTGAAATCTCCAAAAAACTGATTGCCTTTTGGGGCTTCATAATTTTCATTCCTTCTATCGTTTATTTCAGAGTAATTAGGTTTGAAATCAAATTTTCTTTGCACCAAATTGCTTTTTCCTGTAAAATCAATACTTTTCTCAGGTGTTTTAAAAAGCGAACTATTATCGTATTTAGGTGTTGTAGGTAGCTTAAATAAGTTACTCCCCGAGGTGGGTAACTCCGGAGCTTTTTCCAACGGAACCACTACAGGTAATTGCTTCTTCTGCGTTTCAAAAGGTTGTGCATTCATACTTACACAAGCTAATAATAGCAATAAGTATACTAATAATGATTTCATACTTTATAGGTGTTTTATTTTTATACAGCGATAATTGTGCCAAAATGTTGCTATATTAATATTATTTTGTACTTTTGCCGTAATTAATTTTTTTATTTATGAAAAACATTACATTATTTGTTGCATTGTCTTCCTTTTTTATAGGAACAGCACAAGATGATTTGATTAAATCGGTAGCAGGTAATCACTCTGCTAATGCTGGTTTTAACTTTACAACTGTTATTAACCTCGAACGCACCGAGGTGAAAGACCAAGGTAGCAGTGGTACCTGCTGGAGTTATGCAGGAGCTTCATTCTTGGAAAGTGAAATGAGCCGTATGGGCAAAAAACCTATTGATTTAGCCGAAATCTATACCGCTCGTAACACTTATATTGAAAAAGCCAAACAATACGTGCGTATGCATGGCTATTTAGATTATGGACAAGGAGGTGAACTCCATGATGTAATTAATATGTATGCTAAATATGGGGCAGTACCTCAATATGTATATACAGGCTTGCAGTATGGGACCAACCGTAATGATTTTGGTGAGTTACATGCCATTTTGAAAGGTTTCTTAGAAGGTATGGTAAAACGTACTGGCGTAAAAAAACTTACCCCTAATTGGTTGCCTGCTTTTACTGCTACTATTGATGCTTATTTAGGAGCTGTACCTGAAAGTTTTATATATGAAGGTAAGAAATATACCCCACAAACTTTTGCTAAAGAACGTGTAGGTATTAATCCCGATGACTATATCGAAATGGTAGCATACAATAATCAACCACTTTACCAAAATGTATTTATGGCAGTACCCGATAACTGGAGTTATGACCATGCCTATAATGTAGCTATGACCGATTTTACCAAAACTATCGATAATGCTCTTAAAAAAGGGTATACAGTAGCTTGGGCTTCAGATGTAAGTGAACGTTATTTTAGCTGGAAAAATGGGGTAGCTTTTGTACCTGAAAAAGAAATAAGCGAAATGACTTATGATGAAGCTGCTCGCCTATTTTCTAACCCTCCTACTGCCGAAATGACTATTACCCCCGAAATGCGCCAACGTGATTTTGATAACTACCAAACTACTGACGACCATGCTATGCATATCGTTGGTTTGGCTAAAGATCAAAACGGACGTGAATATTATATGGTAAAAAACTCTTGGGGAGTAAGTAATGATCATAAAGGATATCTTTATGTAACTAAAGCATTTGTTCAGTTTAAAACTACTGCTATTATGCTTCATAAAGGAGGTGTCCCTGCCGAAATCCTTAAAAATTGGAAAAAATAGTATAATTACCAATTAATAAATTAGCAAATAAAAAGAGGTTGTTTCATATTGAAACAACCTCTTTTTATTTCTGTTTTTAAAACCTCTTTTTCTTGCAGTATGAATTGCTTTTATAGTTCTTTTTGGTGTCAATATTTCTCATATAGTGTTTATATAAACTATTCGCCCAATACATTATTTATAATAGAGGACCTCTTCAGTTGTAATACCTTTATCAGCTATTTAGGAGTTATTTATAATAGTTTTGTAACAGAATCGAATAAAGTAAACTGACGCACATGTCCCTTTAATCCTTACTTATGAACATCTAGCAAAGCTCTTTACAAAATATTTCATCACCATAATACTATTCACTTCGCTTTTGAAAAACTGAAAAAGTTGTAATATAAAACACAAAAGAGGCTGTTTCATTGAAATAGCCTCTTTTGTGTTTTATAATTACTATTTGAAATAAACTATTGCCCAGCTTGTTTTTGAGCTTCAGCTTTCATTTTCTCATTAGGAACGATAACAACATTCACTCGACGGTTTTTAGCACGTCCTTCAGCAGTGTTATTGTCAGCTACTGGGTTTTGTTCACCAAACCATTTAGTAGTGAAACGACTTGCAGCTAAGCCTTTACTAGTAAAATAATTAGTTACAGCTTGTGCTCTGCGCTGAGATAGTCCCATATTGTAAGCATCTTTACCTTGACTATCAGTATGTCCAGCTACTACTACATTAGTTTCAGGATATTCTTTCAAGATAGCTACTAATTTATCTAAGGTTTCTCTTGATTTTTCATTAATATTATGTTTAGCGGTATCAAAATATACACCACTATTTTCATCAAAAGTAACTACAATACCATCGTCTACGCGTTTTACTTCAGCACCTGGTATTTCTTCTTCAATTTTTTTAGCTTGTTTATCCATTTGGTTGCCAATTACAGCACCTGCAGCACCTCCAACAACAGTACCTAGTACAGCACCTAATTCACTATTGTTACCACTGCCTACATTGTTACCTAAAATAGCACCCAATAAAGCACCTCCAGCAGCTCCTATTACAGCACCACGCTGTGCTTTGTTAGTGTTGTTATATGCCTCACAGCCTGATAAAAGTACAACTGCCGATAAAGCTAATACTATAATTTTTTTCATTCCTTTCTTATTTAATTAAATTGTTATTTTACAAAATTCATAGTGATAACAAAAGGTTTGCCATCAACTCTTACTGTCTGTTCCCATACCATAGCATTTTCAGATAAACTTGCTAAGTGCAAACGAATACCAGCATTAGTTTCAGAAACATATTTTTCATTAGTAGGTTTTAGTAAGAAATCATAATAACCTGTAGCTTTATCAATTTCTTGTACTACAAAAATGAAGTTTCTTTGTCCAGTAGAACAGTCACTGCTGTTAATAGTATAGTGTCCACGATTATTGTTAGGTACAAACTTCCAAGTACTACCTTCAAAACACTCTTTTGATGTGTCATTTAGCAGAGTAACATCAAATTTGCCTTGCTGGCTGTAGGTGATGGATTGCAAAGTCCACTCGCCTTTAATAGCCTTGTTAGCAACGCTAGATTCTTTAGGTTTGGCAGTCATTGAGCCTGAACCAGTTTTACAAGCCATCATTAATGCTGCCATTACAAATAAAAGCGCAATTTTTTTCATCATAATTCTATTTAATTCGGTGCAAAGATACTCTTTTTCCTTTAATAAGAATAACAATTAACTAAAAATTAACATTCTACTACTAAGTTATCGTATGCTAAAAACACATTTCGTGGTAAGCGTTTTTCTACCTCATCGTGGAACCCAAAGGTCTGGCTAATATGAGTAAGATAGGTCTGTTGAGGTTTTAACTCTTCAATAATTTCCAATGCTTCTGGCAAATTTAGGTGAGTAGGGTGAGAAGTATCACGCAAGCAGTTTAGTACTAGTACATCCAATCCCCGTAATTTATCCATTTCTTCAGGGGCAATATGTTTAGCATCAGTAATATATCCCAAATTTTCAATACGATACCCCAATATAGGTAAACTACCATGTTCCACTTGTATTGGTTGAATAGTTTTACCTTGAACTACAAAAGGCTGGGTAGCTACTTCATTAACTATAACTGATGGTGCTCCCTCATAACGATTTTCAGTAGCAAAAATATAAGCAAAGCGAATTCTTAGTTCATCAATCACTCGTTTTAGTCCATATATAGGCATATCTCCTTGCAAATATACAAAAGGTCGAATATCATCTAACCCCGCTGTATGGTCTGCATGTTCATGGGTAAAAAGGATTGCTTCTAAGTGCTGTACTTCATTCCGAAGCATCTGCTGTCTAAAGTCAGGACTACAGTCAATGGCAATATTAGCCCCTTCCCAACTGATAAGAGCTGAAGTACGTAGCCGTTTATCTTTAGGATTAAGGCTTTTGCCTACAGGGTGATTGCTTGCTATTACTGGTACCCCTTGTGAAGTGCCTGTACCAAGAAATGTAATCTTCATCTTTGATAGTGATAAGAGTTAAGAGGTAAGAAGCAAAAGCCCATAGCTCTTACTTCTTACCTCTTATTTCTTACCTTGTTTGAAAAGGTTCTTATTTTTTATGACGTGGTTCTGATGAAACAGTAAGTTTTTTACGTCCTTTAGCACGGCGACGAGCTAATACTTTTCTACCATTGGCAGTTGCCATACGTTCTCTAAATCCGTGTTTATTTCTTCTTTTTCTTTTAGAGGGTTGAAATGTTCTTTTCATTGCTTGTAATCGTTTAAAATCTTATTAAAATGACTAATTCTCTCTATTTATCTAATAGCGGCTGCAAAATTACATCTTTTTTTTTGAACCACAAAATATTTTTTACTTTTTCTTATGCAATACCCTATATTCTTCATAACACTGACTGATAGCTTCCAGCACTTGCAGGTCATTTGCAGTCATTATAAAATCATTAGAATAATTGCATGAGCGTATTATTTCTTCCAATTCATTACGGTCTATTTGTAGTAATTCTAGCAAAGTTTCTCGGTCATAACGTGTTGATAGTAAGTCGCTAAGTTCATTATCTTTTTTTATGTCTCGCAGTTTACGCATTTCCTTCCCTTTTTTACTAAACTGCCTACTTAGCAAGTCTGCAGGGTTCATAACAGCACTTAGCACGCGCCCTACAGCACTAGCACTAGCCCTACTTTCGTAACCTATTTCTAAGCCCGAAACACTGTAGCGTATATGGTTATTATCGTTAATAGGAGCATTTTTAGCATCAATATCTAAGTATCCAGTAAGCTTATAGGGGCGTACCACAACCTCCTCTAAGGCATAAGCAAGCTCAGTCATACCTATTTTCAAGCCTTGGAACTTAAGCATATCATTAGTAACAGCTATTTTAGTCGATTTGTACCCTAAAAAAGAAATATAAAGAGTATCGTTGGCACTTGCCTTAATGGTAAAGTCACCCCTCACGTTACTTGTAGTTCCTTTTACTTTGTTCAAGTTTAGGATATGTACATTCATCATAGGCTTGTTGTCTTGCACACTATAAACATGCCCATGCAACTCTGTTTCCTGAGCAGCAAGAGTACTTATACACAAGAGCATACAAAACCATAATATCTTCTTCATCATATTTTTCATTCTTTTTAAGGTAAAAAAAGAGTGTTCAGGTGTAACCCCGAACACCCTTAATCAAATCTAAAATATTAGTTCTTTACATTGAAAGCTTTTTCTTTAGGATAGTAAGCTACACTGCCCAATGATTCTTCAATACGAAGCAATTGGTTGTATTTAGCCATACGGTCAGAACGTGAAGCCGAACCTGTTTTAATTTGTCCAGTGTTCAATGCTACAGCAAGGTCAGCAATAGTATTATCTTCAGTCTCTCCTGAACGGTGTGACATTACTGCAGTGTAACCAGCGCGGTTAGCCATTTCAACAGCTGCAATAGTTTCAGATAGCGTACCAATTTGGTTTACTTTAATAAGGATAGAGTTAGCAATACCTTTAGCAATACCTCTTTCAAGGATTGATACATTGGTAACAAACAAGTCATCACCTACCAATTGTACACGGTCGCCAATCTTTTCAGTAAGTAATTTCCATCCATCCCAGTCATTTTGATCCATACCATCTTCAATAGAGATGATAGGGTATTTAGCAACCAATTCTGCCAAGTAATCAGCTTGTTCAGCCGAAGTACGTACTTTACCTTTAGCTCCTTCAAAAATAGTATAATCATATTTACCATCTTTAAAGAATTCTGATGAAGCACAGTCCAAAGCAATCTTAATGTCTTCACCCCATTTGTAACCAGCTTTGTTTACAGCTTCTTTTATAGAGTCAAGTGCATCTTCAATGTCTTTAAATGCAGGTGCAAAACCTCCTTCATCACCTACAGCAGTACCCAATCCTTTATCGTGTAATACTTTTTTAAGGTTGTGGAATACTTCAGCTCCCATTTGGATAGCTTGTGAAAAATCTTTAGCATTCACAGGCATAATCATAAACTCTTGGAAAGCGATAGGAGCATCAGAGTGCGCACCAGCGTTAATGATGTTCATCATAGGTACTGGTAAAGTATTAGCATTCACACCTCCTATGTAGCGGTATAGAGGCAAGCCCAATTCTTCAGCAGCAGCTCTTGCTACAGCCAATGAAACCCCAAGAATAGCGTTAGCACCTAATTTCGACTTGTTAGGAGTACCGTCAAGCTCAATCATTGTGCGGTCAATAAGGTTTTGGTCAAATACATTCATACCAACCAATTCTTCTGCTATGATATCGTTCACATTAGCAACAGCTTTAAGTACGCCTTTGCCCATATAATCTTTGCCACCATCACGTAATTCAACAGCCTCATATTCACCAGTTGAAGCTCCTGATGGTACTGCAGCTCTACCAATTGCGCCGCTTTCAGTTACTACGTCTACTTCTACAGTAGGATTTCCTCTTGAATCCAAAATCTGACGTGCGTGTACGTCTACAATAATACTCATATTTTTATTTTTTATTAATTATTTACGTGTTAATTATTACTTGTTAAAACTCTCCCTCCCCCAAAAGAAAGGCGGTTCAATACCCAAAGCACGCAGATAAGTATAACCTTGTCCGCGATGGTGACTCTCGTTTTCAATAGCGTATAATATCCATTGCACAAAACTAAAAGTCATTTGATAAATAGTAAGCGATTGGCTATAATCACCCACTTCTTTCCATTCCCGATCTATGATTTTAGTAACCTTGTCCCACAAAGCCAACACTTCTTTTTTGCTAGTTGGGAACTGTCCCTCAGTGTAAAAAGAGGTATGTTTTTCGTGAAGCGTTTCTCTGAAAATATAATTAGTAATCATCAAAAACTCTTCTACCATTTGTGAAAACGGACGCAAGTTAGCTACACTGAACTCAAAAAGATCTTTCTCAGGGAAAGCCTCAATCACCTTGCGGGTGAGGGCACGTGCATCTTTTAAGCTCGTAAGCAGTCCCTCTTGTGTTAGTAATTCTTTCATATTATTTTTTAGCCATTAGCTTTACAAAATCATCAAACAAATAAGTAGCATCATTAGGTCCAGGTCCTGCTTCAGGGTGATATTGCACGCTAAAACACTTCTTCCCTTTAATGCGCAATCCCATAACAGTATTGTCATTCAGGTGTGTATGAGTAATCTCCACATTAGCATTAGCCTCAGCCTCAGCTCTGTTCACCGCAAAACCATGGTTTTGTGATGTAATCTCATCCTTGCCCGTAAGTAAGTTCTTCACAGGGTGATTAATCCCACGATGCCCATTATGCATCTTATAAGTACTAATACCATTAGCCAGCGCAATAATCTGATGCCCCAAGCAAATACCAAATATAGGCAAATCCTCCTCAATCATCTGTTTTACCTGCGCAATCACCTCAGTAAGAGGCTCAGGGTCTCCAGGCCCGTTTGATAGAAAATACCCATCAGGATTCCACGCTTTAAGCTCAGCCAAAGGCGTATTATAAGGGAAAACCTTTATGTACATATCCCTGTCAGCCATATTCCGCAAAATGTTCCGCTTAATACCAAAATCAAGCGCAGCCACTTTATACTTAGCTTCCGGATTGCCAAAAAAATAAGGTTCTGTAACCGACACACGCGATGCCAATTCCAAACCTTTCATATTAGGTACCTCACTCAACTTCTTTTTAAGGACCTCCAAATCATCAGTTTCGGTCGAAATAACAGCATTCATACTGCCATTATCACGTATGTAACTCACCAAAGCACGCGTATCAACCTCGCAAATAGCTACCAAATGGTTGCTGCTCAAAAAAGACTCAAGCGTTTCAGTAGCCCTCGCCCGCGAAGCATCATAACTAAAATTCCTGCATACCAAACCAGCAATTTTTATGCCACCCGACTCATAATCGTCCTCACTAATCCCATAATTACCAATATGAGCATTCGTTGTAACCATAATCTGACCAAAGTATGAAGGGTCGGTAAATATCTCTTGGTAACCAGTCATACCGGTATTAAAACACACTTCTCCAAAAGCAGTACCTTGAATGCCAACACTTTTACCCCAAAAGGCAGTCCCATCAGCAAGCAGCAATACCGCTTTTTTCTTTTGTTGATACTTCATTGTGCTATCCTTTAATTTGCCGCAAAAGTACAAAATATTTTTTAAAGCACAATGATTAATCATTATTTTTTTCCGAACCCCAATCCCACCCACAAAAACACCCCCACACCCCCTCCACCCCACACATTCACCCAAAGATAATTAAGCAACCAATCCACCCACCCACCAATCATAACCACCCATCCTAATAAGCCCCCCAAAGCACCCCCCTAAGATGAACGAACGAATAACGAAGGATAAACGAACTATAAACGAAGGATAGTTCTTCAGTCATTCCAGCCAAGTAAGTCATAAAATCACCACATCAGCTCCCAACCCAAAATCCCTCCAAAACCAATCTCCTTCACAAAAAAACTTGCACAAAAAAGAAAAAATAGTAATTTTGCCTACCGATGTAACACACATAACTATTCATAAATCCCTAAAAACATCAAGTAACAACAAAATATGAAGCATTATTTTTTATTTTTCGCCCTACTTTTCCTGTATTTGCCAAAAGGTTACACCCAATACACCGATGTAATAGTCAAAGAAATGCCCACCTTCACCTATTACGACGATAACAAAAAGGAAGAAGTAACCATAAACATCAAAACCTTTTTAGACAGATGGGTAAGCAAGCACCCCGACGCCTTTACCGAGTCCAAGAAGAACAAACATCAAGGTGTCATAGTTACAAAATTCAACGTCAATACCCAAGGCGAGTTAATCTTAGAAACAGTAACAGCCCCCCATTCCACTTTAGAGAATGATGCCCGCAAACTCTTCCAAACCATACCCAAACTAAATCCCGCCAAAGACCAAAACGACAAACCCATCCAAATAAGCTTCACCTACACCATCAACTACATAACCAATTAGCACAACACAAAAAAAGAGCTACCCCCAATAGGGTAGCTCTTCTTATCTCCTGTTAGCAAAAATAAATCTACTAAAAAACTCCTTAATCCGAAAGTCCTAACTCCTCTAATACAACCTCCTCTTCCTCTTGGGTTTCATTAGCCTTTTTGCCAATCTTCTCTACACGTAAGTCATTAAGGTTATATTGCGCTTCCAAGCGCTCTAAATCATCCAAAAACTCCTTGTCAATAGCTACTTTCAAAGCGTTATTCTCCATATTAAGATGAATATTCTCTTTGTTATGGTGTACTACAAAGTAAATAGGCAATTCTCCTTTGTGTTTCTCAACCACAGTCTTGTACTTCTCTATTAAGTTAGGAGCAATTTCTTCTATATCAAAATGCAAAGTAAGCTTTTTAGCCAAAGATTTCATCACATCTTGTAGCTGCGCCATTTGCACAAACTGCATACGAGGCTCTCCCAAGGCATTAGTCTCCTTATTGCGGAAACCTTCTACCACCTTGAATTTTATATACAAAAATGCCCCCGGAACCATATACATCTGGAACTTCAGATAATCATCCCCAAAAAGGCGAAACTCGTATGAGCTATCATAGTCTTCCAAGGTCAAGAACCCAAACGGTTTGCCATTCTTGCTAGTGCGGTGCTGCACATCAGTCACCATACCAGCTACAGTAATCTCTCTGTTCACAAGGGGTTGCAAGTCCTGTAATTGTGATAACGAACTATTGCAAAAATGATGTATTTCATGTTTGAAATCATCCAAAGGGTGTCCCGAAATATAGATGCCCACCACTTCCTTCTCACGGCGTAGCTGCTCTAAGTTACCCCATTCCTCGCACTTAGGTACAGTAGGTTCCGGTATAGTAACTTCACTCTCTTCACCAAAAAGGCTCATTTGGGCAGAGTTCTTACTCTCTTGATATTTATTGCCAAAACGTACAGCTTTTTCTAAAAAAGGAATACCATCAGCTTCAGCGTGGAAGTACTGCGCACGGTGTACATTGCCAAAAGAGTCAAACCCTCCAGCCAAGGCAATACTCTCAAAAGCTTTCTTGTTAATATTTCTGTAATCTACACGCTTAGCCAAATCAAAAATAGAGATGTAAGGGCGTTCCTTTCGCTGCTCTACAATAGTATCTACAGCAGCCTTACCTACACCCTTTACAGCCCCCATACCAAACCGAATATTACCATCCTTATTTACCGTGAATTTATAAAACGACTCATTCACATCAGGGCTTAGTACCTTTATACCCATACGGTTACACTCTTCAAGGAAGAACGTAATAGTTTTGATATCTCCCATATTGTTAGAAAGTACAGCAGCCATATACTCAGCGGGGTAGTTAGCTTTCAAGTAAGCCGTTTGGTATCCCACCCACGCATAGCAGGTCGAGTGCGATTTATTAAAAGCATAAGCAGCAAATTTCTCCCAGTCAGCCCATATCTTTTCCAGTTTCTGTGCGTTGTGTCCCTTTTCCGATGCTTGGGTTATAAACTTAGGCTTCATCTTGGCTAGTACAGCTATTTGTTTTTTACCCATAGCCTTACGCAATACGTCAGCCTCACCTTTGGTAAATCCTGCAAGCTTTTGTGATAGTAGCATCACCTGCTCTTGGTACACAGTAATACCGTATGTTTCTTTTAGGTATTCCTCCATATCCGGCAGGTCGTATTCTATAGGCTCTATACCGTGTTTTCGTTTGATAAAGCTCGGTATATACTCCAATGGGCCTGGCCTATAAAGGGCATTCATAGCTATTAAGTCAGCAAATACAGTAGGTTTTAGCTCCCGCATATACTTCTGCATCCCAGCCGACTCGTATTGGAATATACCTACCGTTTCACCACGTTGGAAAAGCTCATAAGTTTTCACGTCATCAAGCGGGAAAGCCTCAGCATCCAGCTCTATGCCGTGTGTTTGCTTAATATTGTCAATAGTATCTTTTATAAGGGTGAGGGTACTCAGCCCAAGGAAGTCCATCTTTAGTAGCCCAGCACTCTCTACTACCGAGTTGTCAAACTGAGTAACAAAAAGGTCAGAATCCTTAGCCAAGGCTACCGGTACAAAATTGGTAATATCATCAGGGGTAATAATCACCCCACAGGCGTGAATACCAGTATTACGTACCGAGCCTTCAATAATATTAGCCTGCTGAATGGTTAAGTAACTTTCTTCTTCACCTTTACCAGCCAAAAGGTTTTTCAGTTCATCTACCTTAGGTAGCTCTTCACTGCGTACCTTTTCTTTTAGTTTTTTCTCATCCCAGTTAAAAAGGTCTTTTAGTGAAAGTCCAGGTGGTTTAGAAGGTACCAAAGCAGCCAATCGGTTCGATTCTTGTAGCGGTACATCTAGCACGCGGGCAGTATCTTTAATAGCCGATTTAGCAGCCATTTTACCATATGTAATAATACGTGCTACTTGGCTTTCACCATATTTATCAATTACATAGTTAATAACATCTTGCCTTCCCGAATCTTCAAAGTCTATATCAATATCGGGCATTGATACACGGTCAGGATTAAGAAAGCGCTCAAAAAGTAGGTCATACTTAATGGGGTCCATATTCGTAATATCCAAGCAAAAAGCCACTGCCGACCCCGCTGCCGATCCCCTTCCAGGCCCCACCGATACTCCCATACGGCGCGCAGCCGCAATAAAGTCTTGTACAATAAGAAAGTAACCTGGGTACCCTGTCTTCTCAATAATAGAGAGTTCAAAATCCAAACGTTCGCGTATCTGTTCAGTAATTTCAGGGTATTTGCGTTTAGCACCCTCATAGGTAAGATGGCGTAGGTAGTTATTTTCACCTTTTTTACCTGTAGGGTCATCTGTAACCTGAAACTTTTCAGGAATATCAAACTTAGGTAACAGAATATCACGTGCCAAGCCATAAGGTTCTACCTTATCAATAATCTCTTGAATATTTAAAATAGCTTGTGGTATATCTTTAAAAAGAGCTTTCATTTCAGCAGCTGTTTTAAAGTAATACTCATTATTAGGCATACCAAAGCGGAAACCACGTCCTCGCCCTATAGGGGTTTTCTTTTTCTCCCCATCTTTTACACACAGAAGAATATCGTGGGCAGGAGCATCATTTTTATGTAGGTAAAAGGTGTTGTTAGTACCAATAATTTTTACATTATGTTTATATGAAAACTCAAGAAGGGTTTCATTCACACGGTTTTCATCCTCTTGGTTGTGGCGCATTACTTCTAAGTAAAAATCATCAGCGAACTGTTCTTTCCACCATAGCAAAGCCTCTTCGGCCTGTTTACTTCCTATGTTAAGTATTTTAGAAGGTATTTCACCATTTATCCCACCCGATAGCACTATAAGGTCACCTTTGTACTCTTCTACTACAGCCTTATCAATACGAGGCACATAATAAAAACCCTTAGTAGAGGCAATCGAAGCCATTTTAGTAAGGTTGTGATAACCTTGTTTGTTCTTGGCTAAAATTACTACTTGATAACCATTGTCTTGTCTACTTTTATCTAAGTGATTTTCACAAATATTGAATTCACATCCTATGATAGGTTTTATAATAGTTTCAGTAGGAGTTTCGCCTTTTTCTTCAGCTTCTTTGTTTTTAGTTTCAGCATCTTTATTATGAGCTTGAACGGCTTGTATGAAGTGGAAAGCTGCCATCATATTACCACTATCGGTAAGCGCAACGGCAGGCATTTTTTCTTTGGCAGTAATTTTTATAAGGTCTTTAATACCCGTGGTAGATTGAAGAATGGAGTGCTGGGTATGGTTGTGTAGATGCACAAAGTGAGCCTCCTCCAAAAGGGCAGCATCAGCGTGAGGTTCATAGGTTTGCTTGTTAGCACTGCTTTTGCGCAAAGCCTCCGAAGCCTCTTTCAGGTTCACGTGCTTTAAGCCTATAAGGGCAATAGGCGCAGGGTGATGAGCCTGAAATTCTGTAATGTAAGTATAGCCAAATGTACCTTCTTTAAAACCTTCATTACGGCGTATTAATTCAAAGAAGCAGCGGGTAGTAGCTTCCACATCGGCAGTAGCGTTATGGGCTTCAGCAAAAGGTACTCCAAAGAGGAAAGAGTGTAGTTCAGTAAGGGTAGGAAGTTTGTAGCGTCCACCACGTCCTCCTGCTATTTTACACAGATTAGCAGTAGCTTCGGTACAAGTATCAATTACCGGCATAGTGGTAATGGGGCTTTCTACCCCATAACGGTAGAATTCTGCCCCCATAATATTAATATCGAAGCCTATATTTTGCCCTACTACATATTTTGCTTTGCTAAGAGCTTCATTAAAAGCCTTAAATACTAGAGCAATAGGAACCCCTTCTTTCTCTGCCAATTGGGTAGAAATACCATGTACTTTTTCAGCATCATAAGGTATGTCAAAACCATCGGGGGCAATAAGAAAATCCTGATGTTCAATAAGTTCTCCCCATTGGTCGTGTAATTGCCAAGCTATTTGTACGGCACGAGGCCAGTTATTACTATCACTAATAGGGGCATTATAGTTACGGGGTAAGCCCGTAGTTTCGGTATCGAATATTAAGTACATTATATATCTAACTGATTTGGAGGGACAAAGGTAAAAATTAATAAGCAGATAAGCAAATTAGTCAAATTACATTCGCTTGAAACGATTATGAGTCCAGAGGTAGTACTCTGGGCGGTCATATATTTGCTGATTTACACGTTCAAAGAAAGCATCGGTAATTTGGAAATCTACATAATCAGAAGGATTTTCTGCTAAAACCTCAAAGGTAGTTTGGTAGTATCCACGTTTTAGTTTTTCAATCTTAGCAAATACAATAACAGTGTTTAGGGCTTTGCCTAAGCGTTCTGCACCTGTAAAAACAGGCACTCTCAGCCCTAAAAAGGGTCGGCGGTAGCTTTTCTGGTTGTTAGGCACTTGGTCTGCAGCAAAGCCATACGAATAGACTTTATGTTCATCCTTATGCTTTTTCATCTCACGTTGTGCTGTGTAGCGTGAAAGCAGGTAGCTGTGGTGTTTCATTCGTACTTTCTGTAAAAATTTATCAAAATACTTATTGCTAAGAGGGGTGTACAGCGCATATGACTGGTGTTTTAAGTAATAAGCCAAAGATAGTAACCATTCATAACTAGCATAATGGCTACACATAATAATGATATTTCTTTCTTGATCTTCATATTTTTTTAATACTTCCAAATTAGGAAATATCATTCTCTTTTTCATTTCTTTCTCACTCATTCCGTATGATTTTACCATTTCTAGTAGGGTGTCACAAAAATGGTGATAAAAATGGCGTTCAATAGTAAGTAGCTCTTCTTCCGACTTAAAAGGAAACGCAGTATATAGGTTTTTGCGTACCACTTTTACCCTGTATTTCAGTAAGGTATAGAGGATGAAGTACAAAAAATCAGACACAGCATACAGCAGCCTAAAAGGCAAACGTGATAGCAACCAAATAAGCGGATATGATAAAATATAGATAATAAAATTCATAGTTACTTAAAAATTTCGGGGCAAAGATACAGATAATTTGCTAATTAGCAATTTGTTAATAAGGCTAAATAGAGGTATTTAGGCTAAAAAGACGAGTAAAGTCCAAAAGATAAAACATAACTATATAAAAATAAAAGAGGCTGTCCTCTTTCGAGACAGCCTCTTTTTGTATAATTTAAAATCTACAATGAAATTACATCATTCCTGGCATACCACCGCCCATAGGAGGCATAGCTGCAGCCTTCTCATCTTTGATATCAACCAAAGCGCACTCGGTAGTAAGTATCATACCTGCTACTGAAGCAGCATTTTCAAGTGCTACACGAGTAACTTTTTTAGGATCGATGATACCAGCTCTAAACATATCGCAATAAGCATCTGTTTTAGCATTGTAACCAAAAGCATCACGTGATGACTCTAATACTTTAGCTACAATTACAGATCCTTCTACACCAGCATTTTCAACAATGGTACGCAAAGGAGCTTCCAATGCTTTTAAGATGATTTTTATACCTGTTTCTTCATCAGCGTTTACAGGTTTTATTTTAGCTAAGGCATTCTTAGCGCGTAGCAGAGCGATACCACCACCAGCTACAATACCTTCTTCAACTGCTGCACGGGTAGCATGTAATGCATCGTCTACACGGTCTTTTTTCTCTTTCATTTCTACTTCAGAAGCAGCACCGATATACAATACAGCTACACCGCCTGATAATTTGGCTAAGCGCTCTTGTAGTTTTTCACGGTCATAGTCTGAAGTAGTGTTTTCAATTTGTGCTTTTATTTGGGCTGCGCGTGCTTTGATATCTTCAGATTTACCTGCTCCATTTACAATGGTGGTATTATCTTTATCAATGCTTACTCTTTCAGCAGTACCAAGCATATCTACAGTAGCATTTTCAAGAGTAAAGCCTCTTTCTTCAGCAATTACAGTACCTCCAGTAAGGATAGCTATATCTTCAAGCATAGCTTTACGACGATCACCAAAACCAGGAGCTTTTACAGCTGCAATACGTAGGGTACCACGTAATTTGTTTACTACTAGGGTTGCTAAGGCTTCACCATCTATATCTTCAGCAATGATTAAAAGAGGTTTCCCTGATTGAGCTACTGGCTCCAATACAGGAAGCAAATCTTTCATAGTAGAGATTTTCTTGTCATATAACAAGATGTAAGGGCGATCAAGCTCAGCTACCATCTTTTCAGAGTCAGTAACAAAATAAGGAGATAGGTAACCACGGTCAAACTGCATTCCTTCTACTACATCTACATAAGTATCTGTACCTTTAGCTTCTTCAACAGTGATAACGCCTTCTTTACCTACTTTCTCAAACGCTTGCGCTATAAGTTCACCAATAGTATCATCGTTATTAGCTGAGATAGAAGCTACTTGTTTTATTTTCTCAGATGATGAACCTACTTCTTTAGCTTGTTTAGCTAAGTTTTCAACTATTTTAATTACGGCTTTATCAATACCGCGTTTCAAATCCATAGGGTTAGCACCAGAGGCTACGTTTTTAAGTCCTTCTTTTACGATAGCTTGTGCCAATACGGTAGCGGTAGTAGTACCATCACCAGCAAGGTCGTTGGTTTTAGAGGCTACTTCTTTTACCATTTGAGCGCCCATATTTTCAAGAGCGTCTTCCAATTCTATTTCTTTAGCTACGCTTACCCCGTCTTTAGTTACTTGAGGAGAGCCGAATGATTTGCTAATAATTACATTACGCCCTTTAGGTCCAAGGGTTACTTTTACTGCATTGGCCAACGCATCAACACCGCGTTTAAGACCTTCGCGAGCTTCTATATCAAATTTTATATCTTTTGCCATTTTTTAGTTTATATTTTTGAATGTTGTTTGTGAATTAGATTACTGCTAATACATCGTTTTCGCGCATAATTAGGTAATCTTTACCTTCTAATTTAAGTTCAGTACCAGCGTATTTTCCATAAAGTACAGTATCCCCTACTTTAAGGGTTACAGGGTTATCTTTAGTACCTGCTCCTACAGCTACTACAGTTCCTTTTTGAGGTTTTTCTTTAGCGGTATCAGGGATGATGATACCTGAAGCGGTAGTAGTTTCAGCTACTGCAGGCTCGATAACTACTCTGTCGGCTAATGGTTTAATATTCAATTTTGCCATTTTAGTTTTTTTGTTTTTAGTTACTTATTCTTAGTTATTAGGTATTTTAGGGTCGGCTACTGTTATATAGCCATAAGTGTGCCAAAGGCTAAAAACTGACAAACTGTCAGTTTTTAGTTGTTGGTGTTAGAATTTGTGGCAGGTGTAGCAGGAGTTTGTGCTGCGTTATTACCTGTTGCCTGATTGTTTTGAATAGGGGCAGTAGGAGTATTACCGTCTAATAGCTTTGAATCACCACCAAATCCTCCTGAAGGAGCTAAAAGGGTATTAGCAATTAGGATAAGTACTGCTAAGGCACCAGCGAATGTCCAAGTACTACGCTCAAGGAAGTCACCAGTTTTTTTCACGCCTCCTACCACTTGTGTATTACCACCGAAGGTAGACGATAACCCGCCGCCTTTAGGGTTTTGTACCATAATTACTAACGCAAGTAGTAAACATACTACTACAATAAGTACTAAAAAGATGTTGAATGCTGTCATTTGTTTATAAATTATTTTGCTGTAATTTTTTAATTTGTTCTATTTGGGCTGCAAAGTAACTACTTTTTTTTAATTACTAACGCAAGTAGTAAACATACTACTACAATAAGTACTAAAAAGATGTTGAATGCTGTCATTTGTTTATAAATTATTTTGCTGTAATTTTTTAATTTGTTCTATTTGGGCTGCAAAGTAACTACTTTTTTTTGGATTTTTCAAAATTAATATTTCATAAGCTTGTATGGCTTGTTTGTATTTGCCCTGATTTACATACACTTGGGCTAAGGTTTCCGTCATTAATTGTTTTTCATCAGCTTGCACTTGGTCGGCTAAATTCACGTCAGAATTGTAGTCCTTTTTAGCTTCAATTTTAGGGTTGTTCTCAAGGAACTTGTCAATAAGCTTAAATTTCTCGGCTACATTCTCATTTTTGTAATCGTCTAGGTTAGGGGTTGGTTGTGGTTCTTTAGGTGTGAATACCTGTGTTAGATCTTGATTTCTGATCAGTTCTTCAGGGAAAATATTTTCTTCAAATATAGGTTGTGGCGGTTGTGGTTGTGGGCGGAAAGAGGGGCGTATCTCGGGCTCTATATAGCTTACCTTTGGAGGGGTATGCTCATCGGGTAGTGGCTCTTTCCGTTCATGACTCTTGCTAATACGTTCAAAATCGCTCCGTATAGCCGAAAAGTCAGGTATTTCTTTTGAGTTTATAAAGTTAAAAAGTACGGTTCGGTCGCTAACATGTACTGCTGCTAATTTCAGAGCTTTATTATAGAGGTAATTCCCTTCCGAGTGTAGTATTTTCAGTTGTAGTACTCTTGCCGCCTGAAAATAAGGGTATTCCTTCACTATCTCGCCCAGTTCACTTACTTGTTCTTTGCTAATAGTGTAGGGATTTTTAATAATTTCTATGAATTGTTTTACGGTCAAGTTACCAGTCTGCCAGTGATGCGTTAAATATGTCTTGTGTAATGCGCTCAAAGATTTGAGGTATAGCTTCATTTTTTACAGCATTGAACTGTGCTGCCGCAGGATAGTCGTAGTAAAAAGAGAAGCGCTTTTCAAAATCTTTTTTTTCTTCGGTATGGTTGGTAAAGCGTACATTTACGCTTATAGTTACGCGGTTTTGTGCAGCTGTTTGTTGGGCGGTAGCAGTCATAGGGGTAATGTTAAATTCCACTATTTCGCCCTCGTACACTAAGTCCGCATTGCGGTTGGTAAGGCTCAGGTTGGTTTGGTTATTGATAAGGTCTTGCAGGGCAATGGTAAAGTCCCTATCAAGGCCTGGTTCTACAAGCGGAGCGTCATTACGGAAAAAATTTACCTGAAAGGTTTTGGCATTTCCAGTGCTTCCGCCAGTAAAGTTATAGATGCCACAACTAAGGGTACTAAAGGCGAGGCATATATATATGAGATATTTCATTGTTTTTTCAATTTCAGGGGGCAAAGATACGATATTTTTCTTAATAAGCAAAAAATACTTCGTTTAGCCAACCACCAGCCAATACCCCTTCTACCACAAGCCCCTCCCAACCGCCTTTTAAGCCGAACGAACGAATAACGAAGGATAAACGAACTATAAACGAAGGATAGTTACCGAGCTACCACAGCTAAGTATGTTGCGAAGGATACTCACCAAGCTGCCACAGCTAAGTATCTCGCCAGTATAGCATATCTCTTCCCGCCATCAAGTACCACCCCCTCTTTACCTCTTATTTCCTAGCTAAATTCACCAATTGCCAGTAGGCAAAAAGAACAACGTGTGTTAAAAATGTTATTGTTCCTTGCCAATTGAAAATTGTTTTGTACCTTTGCACAATCGCTTAACAAAAATCAAAACAATGAGCCAATTAAGTGTAAACCATCTTTTAGGTATTAAATATATTACTGAGGCTGATATTCAGCTCATATTTCAAACAGCCGACCATTTTAAGGAGGTCATCAACCGCCCCATAAAGAAAGTGCCTTCACTGCGTGATATTACCATTGCAAATCTTTTTTTTGAGAATAGCACCCGCACCCGCCTTTCTTTTGAATTGGCCGAAAAACGCCTCTCAGCCGATGTCATTAATTTTTCAGCTTCACAATCATCAGTTACCAAAGGCGAAACACTGGTCGATACCGTCAATAATATCCTCTCAATGAAAGTCGATATGGTAGTGATGCGCCACCCCAACCCCGGTGCCGGAGTGTTCTTGTCCCAGCACGTCAAAGCTGCCATTGTCAATGCCGGCGATGGTGCCCACGAGCATCCTACACAAGCCTTGTTGGACTCATACTCCATACGCGAACGCTTGGGCGATGTAGCTGGTAAAAAAGTAGTAATAGTAGGCGATATATTGCACTCAAGGGTTGCACTTTCCAACATTTTCGCCCTACACAAGCAAGGGGCCGAGGTAATGGTATGTGGCCCACAAACCCTTATACCCAAATACATACATACCCTTGGGGTAAAGGTAGAAACCAACTTGCGCAAAGCACTCAACTGGTGCGATGTAGCCAATATGCTACGCATACAAAACGAGCGCTTAGATATAAGTTATTTCCCTTCCACACGTGAATATGTACAACAGTATGGGCTTACAATGGAGCTCCTCAAATCATTGGATAAAGAGATTCTCATTATGCACCCAGGCCCTATTAACCGTGGAGTCGAGATTACTAGTGAAGTGGCAGATAGCCCTCAATCCGTTATATTGCAACAGGTAGAAAATGGAGTGGCTATACGTATGGCTGTTATTTACTTACTTGCCGAAAAGCTACAACCCCAAGCCTAACCCCCCTTCATTCGCAAATAAAAAATGAATTTTATAGATTACTTGCTTTCAGCAGTGCTGATGCTTATTACCTTTGCAATAGGTAGCTCACTGCGTTTTTCTGATTTTGAGAATATATTTAAGAAATCAAAGCCCTTGTACTTAGGGCTTTTCTTGCAGATGGTATTTTTGCCTATCTGCGCCTTTATAATCGCCGAGTTTATGAACTTATCACCAGCCGAAAAAGTAGGCTTGGTAATAGTTTCAATATGCCCAGGAGGCACAACATCCAATTTTATTAGCTACCTTATAAAGGCCGATACAGCCTTGGCAGTAGCCCTTACAGCAGTCAATAGCCTGCTCATACTCCTCACCATCCCCGTGCTTTCCAACTGGGCATTAGAGATTTTTATGGGAGGACACACACAAGTATCACTCCCCATTATAGATATGGTATGGGAGGTAGCCAAAGTCATAATTATACCCGCTTTGTTAGGGCTCTTCTTTAACCGATTTTTCCCCAATATATCACTTAAAATACGTTTCCCCTTAAAGGTAGTTAATACTATTTTGTTAGGAATGGTCTTTGCCATTAAGTTTTTTGGCGGTACCGAGTCAGGAGGAAGTGGTATTTCCGTCGATGAAATATGGCGACTTCTGCCAGCTACCCTCCTAATGCACCTAATAGCTATGATATGCAGCTATTTTATTGCCTTAAAGTCCAAACTTTCAGGAGTACAAGCTACAACTATAAGCATAGAAGTAGGGCTGCAGAATACAGCTTTGGCAATTTTGGTAGCAGGTACCCTATTGGGTAATGCCAATATGACCAAGCCAGCATTAGTATATGCTATCTTTTCATTTTTTACTACGTTTGCCTTTGCCATTGTAACTATAAGGATAAAAAAGTGAGATAAAGGATTTATATGAAGCAAAGAATAGTAAAAATTTTAAAAATATCTTTTGATATTTTCTTCTACTTACTAATGATAGGAGTAGGATATTTCCTATTACGTATTTTTGTAGTTGATTCATACAAAATACCCACACACTCAATGATGCCTACTCTCATTCCTGGTGATAATATATTAGTAAATAAGTTAGCCTATGGTCCACGTTGGTACGATATTTTTGAAGTAGCAACAGGTAAGCGCACCAATATAAATAGATTACCAGGTTACCAGAATATACAACGTAATGATGTAGTGGTGTTCAATAATCCTTACCCTAATAATAACCAGCAAATACAAATGGAATTTGCAAAATTCTATCTTAAGCGCTGCATAGCTCTGCCTGGTGATACCTTATATATTAAGGAAGGCTTTTACAGTGTGAATCACCTACCCGATACATTAGGTTATTATCCAGCACAGCAACAGTTACATAGCCTTAGCCGTGAACAACTGAAAGGTGTAGAGTATGAAGCTTTTCCTTGGGATAGTATTGTAGGATGGACAATTAAAGATTTTGGAGGACTTTATCTTCCTAAAAAAGGTGATATGCTTACCCTTCATCGCACCGAAAGCTTACTGTATAAAAAACTTATTGAATGGGAAACTGAATGCCCCCTACGCTGGGAGCGTGATACCTTATGGCAAGACCAGACTCCCCTTACTCATTATACTTTTAAGCACAATTATTACTTTATGGCAGGCGATAATGTGCTAAATTCACGTGATTCTCGTTATATAGGCCTCATTCCCGATGAGTATATAGCTGGTAAGGTATGGTTTATTTGGAAAGCAGTAAATCTCAATACAAACGAGTTTCGCTGGGAACGGTTCTTAAAAGTAGTTAGGTAAAAAAATCGTATAGTATGCTTTTTCTTAGTTCTATAAAAAGAAATTAACGGCTATGCGTTTGCTTTTCTTTTTTTTTGCATCAGATAATAAACAAAAAAAAAGATTACAAATGCAATTTACAAACTATTAATTTTCAGAGCTTTACTATTTACCTCTTTATATATCCTATAATTTATATTGAAATTTTAACATTTAAAATTTGGAAGTTTTAATAAAGTGTTTTATCTTTGCTGCGAAATTGTTACAAGGATTTATATTTGTCTTAACTTAAGGTAAATAGATAGCTAAGCTACGAGTTATCTCCTTATATGAAAACAGTGCAAAAATAAAGAAATGTTAATCTAAATTTAATTAAAAAAAATGAAAAGAAAAATTATCACAAGTTTAGTAGTTCTTGCTGTCAGTGCAGTAAGTGGTTATGGTGTAAGCAAAAAGCTTAACAGTGAAAATGATGTTTTACAAAACTTGACATTAAGTAATGTGGAAGCATTAAGTAGCTCTGAATGGGGCTTTTGGGATGGAGTTGGTAACACTTTAAAAGGTCAGGGATGGACTAAAGATGAAAGAGAATGGAAACGTAATTGTCCAAATAAAGAGTCCGGAGGAAAAGTTTCTGGCGGGTATGGAGGAGTATCAGGTTCTGTGGAAGGTTACGATTCTCAATACAATCCTTATATTAGGAAAGAAATAACCTGCCCTGTAGGAGAAGTTAATTGCTCAGAGATAGAGTGTTAAAAAAAAGTCCGAAAAGTTTTAATAAAAGATTTATTTATTAAATACAAAAACTTTTCGGGCTTCTCTTTGTTTGATTATTTTAATGTTTTTTTGTTATGCACAAATATTATATATTATACATAATAGGATTATTATATTTATGTTCTTGTAATAACACTCCTAAAGAGGTTCGTTTTACAGAACAACAAATAGCCTCTCTGCATTTAGGTGATACTAAAATATTGGTTCCTGAAGAAAAAATGGCTACCCATTTAAATCTTACTCCTTTTCTTGGGAAAAAGAAATTTGATTTAGGTAGTATGGTAGAAAAAGTAAAATTAGTTACCTTAGAAACAACAGAAGAAAGTTTGGTTGATGGAATTTATAAGATTATTACTACCGATGACTATATCTATATATTGGATAAATTTAAAGGAGGAAGTATTATCATTTTTACAGCTGAAGGTAAATTTGTAAAACGTTTTTCACACGGTCAAGGACCTGGCGAACTGCAACGTCTTTACGACATTGATTATAACTTTGATACAGAAGAGTTAATAGCTTTCCAGCATTCTTTTTTTCTGTTTTTTGATAAAGAAGGGAACTATCTTCGTCAAGAACGATTGCCTATTAACTTTTATAATTTTATAGCGGTTGATAATGGCTATATATTGAAAACTATTCCTAAACAAGGTAATACACACCTAAATGAAAAAGAGAACTATGCTTTTTTGTTTACAAAAACTGATTTTAGTTTGGAATCTGTAGCTATATCTCAAACGAAAGATATAAAAGCACTGTCAGCTTATTATTTTATATATAAAAATGATAGTTTGATAAGTTTAACAGGGCAATTTTCTGATAGTATTTACAAATATGACGCAAAAAAGGATAAACTATATACCGAATTTGTTTTAGATTACGATAAAAAACTTCCTAAAAAGTATATTTACGGAGATGATTCTAGTGTTTTTGAAAGGTATTCTCAAAATAATGATTGCTATTTTAATATAGGAGACTACCTTGAGACATTTTCTCAAAATGTATTCTTTCTCCAAAATTATTATAATGGCTATCGGAATATTATTTTTCGAGATAAAAGAACGGGCAATATGATAGGAGGAGCCATAACAAGTTTTAATCGTACTGAAATACCTGTTTTTGGGTTTCCTATAGCGGTAACGGGTGATAATTTTGTTTCCTTATACAAACCTGATACTAATGATTATGCTGCTTTAAAAAACAGCAAATATATTTCTGAGGCCGATAAAGAAAAAATCAAACAGTTTAAGGACGATGATAATCCTATATTGGTGTATTTCACTTTAAAAGAGTTTTAAAATGAAAAAGAATTTGTTATATCTTTTATTTTTGATTTTATTAGGGGTAATGATAGGTTTTGTAATAAACTATTACCAATTCAAAAAGCAAACAGCTGTAGTTATAACTGCCTTAAGAGAGCAGCTTACAACTAAACGGTCTATTGAAAAAATTACTGAAATTACCCTTAATAATATAGGTTTTAATTTAGGTGAGGAGCTTGTAAAAGACAGTAGAAGTACACTAATTCCCCTAAAAGCCTTTTTTAACAAAGGGCAAAAATACCTGATAGTAAGTAGGTTTTTGGAAAACAACTGCGAGAGCTGTGTGAACTACTCTATACAAATGCTCAAAAACAAGCTGCCTATACTCAAAGCTGAAAACGTACTTTTCTTGGGTGGGTATAGAAATAATATGCTTTTCAATCAATTAAAACCTACTTACCAAATAGATAGTTTAAATGTTGCTAATGTAACAGCTTTACCCCTTCCAGCAGAAGAATTAGGCTATCCTTACTATTTTGTAATAGATAGTACTCTTACAGTACTAAATGTTTTTGTACCCGATAAAGGTTCACCTTCTATAGATGAGAGATATTTAGAGGCAGTGCAAGCAAAATTCTTTAACTAAAAGCCACTTATGAAATATATCTTGTTTCTTATTCTACTTATACTACTCTCTTGTTCGCAAAAGAATGAGAGAGTAGCTTTTGCTTTAGAGCAAGCAGGTAGTAACCGTACTGAATTAGAAAAAGTACTACAACACTATGAGGGTGATAGCCTTAAATACAAAGCTGCGGTATATCTTATTGAAAATATGCCCTATTACAGCTACCCCCAAAGTGCCGAAATAGATAGTATTAAAGGCTTGCTAAGTGATATATTCCAACGATGGGATTTAACGGAAGCAGAACGCCAGAAAGGTATACGTTGGCAACAACATTCAAAACCTGTAATAAAGCACGATGTGCAGCAGGTAACTGCCGCTATGCTTATTGAGAATATAGATTTGGCATTTACGGTATGGCAAACCAAACCTTGGAACAAACACTTGCCTTTTGATGATTTTTGTGAACTTATTCTGCCCTATCGTATAGCCGAAGAACCCCTTACTCAATGGCGAAAACGATACTATGATAAGTATAATCCTATCTTAGATTCCCTCTATCAGGGTACAGATGTAGTAGAGGCTTGTAATAGATTATCCAATTACCTAAAAACTGAAAAGTTTTACTACTTTGTAGATTTTGGTATACCACGACAAGGAGCTATTTTTCAGTTACAAACGCATATAGGAACTTGTCGTGAAGCTTGTGATATTGCTACCTATGTGATGCGCTCTGTAGGTATACCTGTAACTACTGATATTTACCCTTACTCTCCAGAATTCCAGTCTAAACACGAATGGAATGTACTACGTGATACTACTGGTAAATACTTGCCTTTTTGGTATGAACAATTTGCTGCAACCCGTGATGTTGCTTTTACTGACAAACGCAAAAAAGGAAAAGTAAAACGTATGACCTACGCTTGGCAAGGAGCACTTACTAACCGACAAATGTTACCTCCTACACTTCGCAATCCTTTTGTAAAAGATGTTACTGAGGAGTATTTTGGCAAAAACCAAGTGAATATTCCTCTACAAAAAGTTGCAAAAAACGCTTTTATAGGTGTTTTTACAGCACGCAATGGCTGGTATGTAGTGGGACAAGGTAAAATAGAAAATAGTTCTGCTATTTTTGAGAATATAGAGCCTTTTGTTATCTACCAACCTCTTAGTTATGAAAATAATAAGCTTACTCCTATAGCCTATCCTTTTATGTTAAAAAAAGGTAAGGTACATATTTTTCAGCCACAAGAAAACCAGACTGTAGCTCTTACCCGCAAGTATCCTTTGCGTAAAAACAGTACTGCCCGCTATAAGAACTGGTTGTTAGGCACCCAAATAAAGGGTAGTAATCAGGTTGATTTTTCCTTTGCCGAAAGGCTACACTTAATGCAGAAGCTTCCTCCTGAAAATGTGATCAATATCCCCCTACACCCCTCAAAACCCTATCATTACTTTCAGTACGAAGTACCTAAAGACTCAGTGCTTTCTATAGCTGAAATACATTTTTATAATAAAAATAATCGTGAAATAACTTTTGATACTATCTATAGCAATGGAAAACCTTGGAAAGATGTAGCTCTTTACCAACTTAAGAATTGTACTGATAACGACCCTGTCTCATTTTTTAACACGTGGGAGACTGGAACAAGTATTTTTTTTAAAAGTAATACCCCACAACTTGTTAGCAAGGTAATACTTATCCCTCGTAATGATGATAATTTTATTAGGGAAGGTGATAACTATGAGCTTTTTTACAATAATGGTAGCAAAGGTTGGACGTCATTGGGCATACAAAAAGCTAGTGATCTGCCAATATTGTATTTTCAAGCTCCTAAGAATGCTGTACTTTGGCTTAAAAACCTCACTCGAGGCAAAGAAGAACAGCTCTTCTTTTATGATAATAGACAAGTGTTTCCTACTTTTGAAGAAGAGAAGATACTGAAACAAAATAAAAGTTAATGTCTCTAAAATCTAAACATATTTCCTCTTTTTTAGCACTTTTACTTTTAGGGTGTTTTCTCTTCACATATAATTATACCCAAGCTCTTTCACCACAAGGACTATGGGCAGTCCTGCTCTGCTTTAGTGGTTGGGGCTTGCTGAGGCTTGTGTTTAGCTATTTCCGCAAAGCTACTGTAATAGCTATAACATTCCTCTTATTATGGGGCTGTACCGAAGCTTTATGGGGCTTGGCACAACTATATGGTTGGCTACCTGCAGGTCATAACCGTTTTAAAATTACAGGTTCTTTCTTTAACCCGGGACCTTATGGTGGTTTTTTGGCTGTATTACTGCCTTTAGGTATACACTACACTTACCTGTTAAAACACCAGAAAAGCCCTTGGTATAATGTGTTTCTAAGCCTATTAATACCTTATATAATAATGTTGCCAGCTACCCTTAGCCGCACTGCTTGGATAGCAGCTTTGTTAGGCTGTGGTATAGTATTATTGCTAATGCAATGGGAACACATTAGCTTATGGTTAAAAAAGCAACCTAAAAGTAAACTTTTTTACATCTCTCTTATTTTTTCTACTATTATCATAGCTCTTGCCTATGGAGGATATCAACTAAAAAAGGACTCGGCTAATGGCAGACTCTTGATATGGAAACTAAGCACCAAAGCGGCAATACAGCAAGGGCTTGTAGGTGAAGGATTGGGCAGCTTTGCCCATAATTATGCCCTTGCCCAACAAAACTACTTTAAGAATAATGGTACTGAGATTGAGAAATCTGTAGCTGGAGTTCCTGAATATGCCTTTAATGAGTACCTCCGCCTATGGATAGAACAAGGAGCTTTAGGTTTACTTCTTTGGCTCTTATTATTCATCTCTATTTTCTACCATTCACTGAAGAATAAGCAATATGGAGCTGCAGGAGCTCTTATAGCCTTTGCTACTTTTGCCTTTGCCTCTTACCCCTTCTATTTGTGGCAATTTCTTATAACAATAGTACTTATAGCTAGTATAGGTTCTCATTCCCAAGTTATTAGCTGTAAAAAATATTTTTTAGGGGTGTTGACAAGTATAGTTTTTATAATACCTATAATCTATTGTTTTTCCAAACTTTATAACTACCACCAAGCAGAAAAGCAATGGCAACAACTAGCAATACTTTATAGGAATAAGCAATTTGAGATCATAGAAAACAACTATACTCTGTTGTACCCCACCCTTAATAGTAATCCTAATTTTATATTTGAGTATGCTAGTATTCTTAATGCCGTAGCTCAATACCACCAAGCTAATATAGTAATTGAGCGTGGACTTGCCATCAGTGCTGACCCCATGTTTTACAATTTACAAGGGCGTAATTACCAGCAAATGCAACAATATGACAAAGCAGAAGCTGTTCTACTGGAATCAACTTACCTTTTGCCTAACCGTATATACCCTTACTATCTTCTTACTAAGCTCTATTCTGATAGTGCTTATTATCATCCTAATAAACTGTTATGGGCAGCTAATAAGGTGCTATACACTCCTATTAAAGTATACTCTCCTGCTATTAGTGAAATGCGAAAACAAGCCCAAACTATTATAGATTGTTATTGAGTTTTATTTATAATATAATCATTTTGAATTTTTAGGAAAGCATTTTACATTTAATTACTAGTAATAAAAGTAGTTATTAAGGAAGTTTATACAAGTGAAGTAATATTAGCTGTTACAAATGATGTAAAAGCAAGTAATTTATTTTAGAAAAGTATATTTTAAAAGCCATTTTATATGAAAAAAGTTATTAATTCTCTATTTGTTTTATTTTTAGTAGCCTGCCATAATAACACTCCTAAAGAGGTTCGTTTTACTGAACAACAAATAGCCTCCCTGCATTTAGGTGATACTAAAATATTGGTTCCTGAAGAAAAAATGGCTACCCATTTAGATCTTACTCCTTTTCTTGGGAAAAAGGAATTTGATTTAGGTAGTATGGTAGAAAAAGTAAAATTAGTTGCCTTAGAAACAACAGAAGAAAGTTTGGTTGATGGAATTCTTAAGATTATTATTACCGATAACTATATCTATATATTCGATAGATTTAAACGAGGAGGTATTATCATTTTTACGGCTGAAGGTAAATTTGTAAAACGTCTTTCACACGGTCAAGGACCTGGCGAACTGCAACGTCTTTACGACATTGATTATAACTTTGATACAAAAGAGTTAATAGCTTTCCAGCATTCTTTTTTTCTGTTTTTTGATAAAGAAGGGAACTATCTTCGTCAAGAACGATTGCCTATTAACTTTTATAATTTTATAGCGGTTGATAATGGCTATATATTCAAAGCTATTCCTAAACAAGGTAATACACACCTAAATGAAAAAAAGAACTATGCTTTTTTGTTTACAAAAACTGATTTTAGTTTGGAATCTGTAGCTATATCTCAAACGAAAGATATAAAAGCACTGTCAGCTTATTATTATATATATAAAAATGATAGTTTGATAAGTTTAACAGGGCATTTTTCTGATAGTATTTACAAATATGATGCAAAAAAGGATAAACTATATACCAAATTTGTTTTAGATTACGATAAAAAACTTCCTAAAAAGTATATTTACGGAGATGATTCTAGTGTTTTTGAAAGGTATTCTCAAAATAATGATTGCTATTTTAATATAGGAGACTACCTTGAGACATTTTCTCAAAATGTATTCTTTCTCCAAAATTATTATAATGGCTATCAAAATATTATTTTTCGAGATAAAAGAACGGGCAATATGATAGGAGGAGCCATAACAAGTTTTAATCGTAGTGAAATACCTTTTTTTGGGTTTCCTATAGCGGTAGCGGGTGATAATTTTGTTTCCTTATACACCCCTGATGCTAATGATTATGCTGTTTTAAAAAACAGCAAATATATTTCTGAGGCCGATAAAGAAAAAATCAAACAGTTTAAGGACGATGATAACCCTATATTGTTGTATTTCACTTTAAAAGAGTTTTAATTTTCTGTTTGGAAGTATTACTCATAAAACCTTTATATGAAAAAAGTTATTAATTCTCTATTTGTTTTATTTTTAGTAGCCTGCAAACAGGAAGAATGACGGGGAGTCGTTATACTGAAGAAGAAATAGCGACATTACTGTTGGATGATACCCAAATCATAACTCCTGAAACCTCACAAACTAAACATCTTAATCTTAATCCTTTTTTAGGAGAAGAAAAAGAATTTGATTTTGGTAGCATATTAAAAACGGTAAGGCTTGTACCTTTAGAAACTACAAATAAAAGCCTATTAGATCATATTCAAAAAATAATTACTACTGATGAGTATATTTATATAATGGATAGATATAAAGAAGGTAGTATTATTATCTTTACTAAAGATGGTAAATTTGTAAAACGCCTTTCACACGGGCAAGGACCTGGTGAATTACAACGCCTTTATGATATCGACTATGATTTTCAAAATAATGAGCTTGTGGCATACCAACATTCGTTTTTTCTTTTCTTTGATAAACAAGGTAATTATCTCCGTCAAGAAAAATTGCCTTTGGGGTTTTATAATTTAGCAGTTACTCCCAAAGGCTATGTGATGAAAGTACTTACAGGACGAAGTGATATCCAGATGGAAGACAAACAAAATTACAGATTACTATTTACAACAAAGAATTTTAAACTGAATTCAGTAGCCCTACCCGAACATAAAAAAATACGAGCCTTTTCTGCAAATAATTACCTTCATAAGGTAGGTGATTTGGTAAAGATAACTTCAGAGATATCAGATACTATTTATCAGTATAACTATAAGAATAATAAGCTATCGGCAGAGTTTGTATTAGATTATGATAAAAAATTGCCTCGCAAATATATTTATGGCGATACATTTGATGTTTTTAAAAAAGCAGCTTATCATAATGATTATTATTATTGCTTGGGTGATTACCTTGAAACTTATAATCAGAATGCTTTTTTTGTGCAAAATGAATTTAAAAACTATGAAGGTATAGTTTATCGTGATAAGAAAACAGGCAATATGATAGGAGGTAATAGCTCTATAAGTACAAAAGAAAAATCATTTGCATTTATAGCTTTTCCTATAGCTACTTTTGGCGATGAATTTATTAGTTTTTTTAAGCCTCATTCAGATAATTATGAAACTCTCAAAGATAATATTCTTCTTTCGAAGGCTGATAAAGAGAAAACTAAACACTTTAAAGATGATGATAACCCTATATTAGTATATTTCACTTTAAAAGAGTTTTAACTTTCTGTTTGGAAGTATTACTCATAAAACCTTTTAGCTAAAATATTCTATGTATATAACTCTCTTATTCGTAAAAGAATGAGAGAGTTTTTTATTGTCTATTAATTAAAAAAGCGCTTAAAAATTAACATTTTAAATTTGCAAGTTTTACAAAAGCATTCTATATTTGTCCCAAAATTATAAGGGCTTATGTCTTTCTTGTTTGTAGATAAGAAAAAGCAATCTAAAGAGGTGATAAAATGAACTTAAGAGTGTTATTTATTTTTGGTTCGCTTCTTCACTGCAAAATTTAAAATATAAAGAAATGAAATTTATTATACTATTATCCTATTTATTAGTAACTTTGATGATTAGTTGTAATATTCAAAGTAGCAAAGATGATGAACTTACTTCTATTTCAGTACAATTAGAAGATAAACCTGTTCATCTTTCTCATATTTTTTCAGATATAGAAGTTATCCCTTTAGAAACATCAGATACAATACTAGTTGAACCTGAAGCTAAAATTAATTTTACAGATAGTTTAGTGTTTTTGGAAAGTAATAAAAGTATCCTCATTTTCAATTATAAAGGTGAACTAATACAAACTATTAAACATTGCGGTATAGGGCGTGGCGAATACACCTCTATTTCTGACTTTTTCGTAGATGATAATCTTCAAGTAATAGAAGTATTAGATAAAAATCAAAAAAAAATACTACAATACGATTATAACAACAAATACCTAAGTGAAATTCCACTAAACTTTTTGGCTATTAAGTTTATTCGTAATGATAATAACTTATTTGTCTACAATGGTAATGAACGAGATGAAAATAATAAATACAAATTTAGAGTATTAGCTCCTAAACATAATGCTGCTTTTGCTGAAATAGACAAAAATAAAAGTAAATATCTGCATATCTTTAACCTGATAAATTTTTATAAAAGAAAAAACGAATTGTTGTTCTTTGAACCTTTTAATGATACTATCTATACCCTACAACCTAACAAATTAGAACCTAAATATGCTATTTCATACTATGAAGGTAATATACCTACTAGTTTTTATGAAAAACATCATTTTGCCAATGTGTTTGAATTTTTTCAGGAAATAAAGAAACACAATTATGTGAATAGCACTTACAATGTATTTGAAACTGAAAACAAACTCTTTTTTCAGTGTTATTATAAAGGAAAGAAATACTTAGTGGAATATGATAAACTTACACATCATTCTATTTCTTATGATAGTATTATTGATGATGTTTTTTTACCAACTCCTACACCCCTTCCTTTTCAAGATAATGATTTCATCTTTTTTGCCCAAAATGATAAAGTACTTTTTACAGTACCTACTCAATGGTTATTAGATAGTAAGCAAAAAGTAGAAGAACCTTTTTCTAATTTGAAAATAGATGATAATCCTCTGTTATTTACAGCAAAAATAAAGTAAGTTTGTAGATCCTCCTCCGTTACCCTACAAAGAAAAGGTGCCAATGTTACTTACAACTATGCAGGTAGAAATTTTTAAATATAAAAATATATGAAAGAATTATTTTATTTACTTCTGTCTATGACTATAAGCAGTTGCAATATTTCTTCTAAAAAAGAAGACTTTCCTAAAACTTTAACGCTTACCGGTGAACGTTGGTTCATTGGAGATTCATTAGGAAAAGCCTTTTCAATAGAAATGGTAGGTGATAAACTGTTACTCCACGATGAGCATACAAAAACTCTTTTTACAGCTATCGACTTGAAAAAGCCTTACCAAGCATATCATTTTGGCACGCGAGGAGGAGGACCAGACGAACTAATGAATCCTGGAGCTGTCATTGTTGAACAAAATGCTTTTAAAGTATTTGATTTTGGCAAAATGAGTTTTTTGAAATATGACTTGGATAGTGTTGTTGCAAAAAAAACAAATCCAAAAAAACTTTTCCAAATAGAAGAAAGCTATATACTCTCGGTGATAGAAATACCTCCTTACTATATAGCAAGTGGTTTTTTCCCTGATAAAAAAAGACTTTTAGTATTGGATGCTCAAGGAGAAAATGTTGTAACTACAGGCAATTATCCTGTTAATAAAGAAACATATACAAATACACCTTTCCAAGTATTAGGATTGGCTTATCAATCCCAAATATGCAAGGAACCTAATGGCAATAGATTTGCTTTAGCTACACGTTATGGTGGCATTATACAGTTTTTTGAATGGAATGCTGCCCAAAAACAAGCAGAAGAAATACATCGTATAGAATATTTTTCTCCAGAATTTGCTACAGAAAATATAGGAGGAACCCCTAACTTTCTTCCTACTAAAAAAACACGTTGGGGGTACTTATCAGTAACAGCTACTGATAAGTATGTTTTTGCTCTGTATTCTGGAAAAATACAAAGTCCTGAGAATGCTTTTTATGCAGGAAATATAGTACACATATACGATTGGGAAGGCAAACCTATAAGTATGTTACAGTTAGATTATAATGTTACTTCAATCACAATAAAAGAGAATACTCTTTATGCTCTTATTGATGATAAGAAAATAGGTAATGATGTTGTAATGTATAATTTAAGAGATTTGTAACTAAAAGATTAACTTCCCCTCAAACAATGAAATATATCTTATTTTCTATTTATACTACTCTCTTATTCGTAAAAGAATGAGAGAGTTTTTTATTGTCTATTAATTAAAAAGACTCTTAAATTTTAACATTTTAAATTTGGAAGTTTTACAAAAGCATTCTATATTTGTCGCCGAATTGTTATAAGGGTTTATATCTATATTAGCTATTACAAATGATCTAAAAGCAGGTAATTTATTTTAGAAAAGTATATTTTAAAAGGCATTTTTATATGAAAAAAATTATTAATTCTCTATTTGTTTTATTTTTAGTAGCCTGCCAAACAGGAAGAATGACGGGGAGTCTGTATGTTGAAGAAGAAATAGCTGCATTACAGTTGGATGATACCCAAATCATAACTCCTGAAACCTCACAAACTAAACATCTTAATCTTAATCCTTTTTTAGGAGAAAAGAAATTTGATTTTGGTAGTGTGTTAAAAACGGTAAGGCTTGTGCCTTTAGAAACTACAAATAAAAGCCTATTAGATAATATCCGAAAAATAATTACTACTGATGAATATATTTATATATTGGATGCATATAAAGGATGTAGTGTTATTATCTTTACTAAAGATGGTAAATTTGTAAAACGCCTTTCGCATGGGCAAGGACCTGGTGAATTACAACGCCTTTATGATATTGATTATGATTTTCAAAATAATGAGCTTGTGGCGTACCAACATTCTTTTTTTCTTTTCTTTGATAAACATGGTAATTATCTCCGTCGCCAAAAATTGCCTATAGGGTTTCATAGCTTAGCAGTTACTCCAAAAGGCTATGTGATGAAAGCAATTACAGGACAAGGTGATATCCAAATGGAAGACAAACAAAATTACAGGTTACTATTTACAGAAAAGAATTTTAAATTGAATTCAGTAGCCTTACCTGAACATAAAAAGATACGAGCCTTATCCACATATACTTATCTTTATAAGGTAGGTGATTTGGTAAAGATAACTTCAGAGATATCAGATACTATTTATCAGTATAATTATAAGAATAATAAGCTATCAGCCGAATTTATATTAGATTACGATAAAAAATTACCTCGCAAATATATTTATGGCGACACATTTGATCTTTTTGAAAAAGCAATTTATAATAATGATTATTATTATTGCTTGGGTGATTATCTTGAAACTTACAATCAGAATGCTTTTTTTGTGAGAAATGATTTTAAAAACTATCTTAACATAGTTTATCGTGATAAGAAAACAGGCAATATGATAGGAGGTAGCATAGCTAGAAGTGAAAAGGGAATGGCCTTTATAGTTTTTCCTGTAGCTACTTTTGGTAATGAGTTTGTCAGTACTTTTAAACCTCATTCAAATGATTATGACGCTTTCAAAGATTATCCTATTCTTTCAGATGCTGATAAAGAGAAGGCCAAACACTTTAAAGATGATGATAACTTTGTATTAGTATATTTCACTTTAAAAGAGTTTTAAGAAGAGTTTTTATTTAAAGGAAAAATATTGTAAGTTTAGTTGTTCTTACTATCAGTGCAATTGCCAATTATGGAGTGAGCAAGCAGCTTAACACTGAAATTGTTATTTTAGAAAACTTAGCCCTAAACACTATGAAATTATTTTTTATGCATAGATATTTTACTTATATAATTGTTTTTTTGTTTTTAGTAGCCTGCGATAATAACACTCCTGAAGAGGTTCGTTTTACTGAGCAACAGATTGAATCTCTTCATTTATCAGGAACACAAGTATTGGAGCCGCAGACAGATAGTATTATCCATATTAACCTTACTCCTTTTTTAGGTAAAAGAGAATTTGATTTTGGTAATATTGTAAAAGAAGTGAAAATTGTTCCGTTAGAGACTACTAAAAATAGTTTATTAGATGGTATTTACAAAGTGATTACAACTGATGAATATATCTATATAATGGACAATTTTAAAGGAAAAAGTCTTATTATTTTCACCAAAGAAGGTAAGTTTATAAAACGACTTTCACACGGGCAAGGACCTGGAGAGTTGCAACGTCTTTATGATATAGACTATGACTTTCAAACTAATGAACTTATTGCTTATCAGCATTCTTTTTTTCTTTTCTTTGATAAAGAAGGGAATTTTCTTCGTCAGGAACGATTACCGATAAATTTTGATAATTTTATATCACTTGACAATGGTTATATACTTAGAACAGCTCCCGTACAAGGTAATACACACTTAGACGATAAGGAAGGGTATACTTTTTTATTTACTGATAAGATTTTCACCTTAAAATCAGTTGCTGTGTATCAGCCAAAAGATATAAAAGCTATGTCAGCTCACACTTATTTGTACAAAAATGATAGTTTGATAACCTTAGCTGGTAGGTATTCTGATAGTATTTATAAGTATGATGCTAAAAAAAATAAACTATATACAGAGTTTGTTTTAGATTATGACAAAAAACTTCCTAAAAAATATCTTTATGGAGAAAATTTTCGTGTTTTTCAAGAAGTAACAAAAAATAATGATTACTATTTTAATATAGGGGAGTATTTTGAGACTTTCTCACAGAATGTTTTCTTTTTATGGAATAATTATATCAATCTTCAAACTATAGTGTACCGAGATAAAAAAACAGGTAATATGATAGGTGGTACTTCTGCGATGTTAAATTTGGAAGAAGTTCCTGCTTTCAATTTTCCAATAGGGGTAGATAAAAATTACTTTGTTTCAGTATACAATCCTTACATTAATAGGTATGAAAAATTAAAGAATAGCAAACTCATTTCAGAAGCCGATAAAGAAAAAATAAAACAGTTTAAGGACGATGATAACCCTATGCTAGTATATTTCACTTTAAAAGAGTTTTAACTTTCTATTTGTGAGTATTACTCATAAAACTTTTCAGCTAAAATATTCTATTCATACAACTCTCTTGTTCGTAAAAGAATGAGAGAGTTTTTTTATTGTCTATTAATTAAAAAGACTCTTAAATTTTAACATTTTAAATTTGGAAGTTTTATAGAAGTATTCTATATTTGTCGCGGAATTGTTATAAGGGTTTATATCTTTTTTAAATAGAAAGTAAATAGAAGGCTATGCAGTGCGAGAATCCTTATATATTGAGCTATTACAAATGATGTAAAAGCAGCTAATTTATTTTAGAAAAGTATATTTTAAAAGGCATTTTTATATGAAAAAAGTTATTAATTCTCTATTTGTTTTATTTTTAGTAGCCTGCCAAACAGGAAGAGTGGCAGGGAGTCATTATACTGAGGAAGAAATAGCAACATTACAGTTGGATGATACCCAAATCATAACTCCTGAAACCTCACAAACTAAACATCTTAATCTTAATCCTTTTTTAGGAGAAGAAAAAGAATTTGATTTTGGTAGCATATTAAAAACGGTAAGGCTTGTACCTTTAGAAACTACAAATAAAAGCCTATTAGATAATATCCGAAAAATAATTACTACTGATGAATATATTTATATATTGGATGAATATAAAGAAGGTAGTATTGTTATGTTTACTAAAGATGGTAAATTTGTAAAACGCTTTTCGCACGGACAAGGACCTGGTGAATTACAACGTCTTTATGATATCGACTATGATTTTCAAAAAAATGAGCTTGTGGCGTACCAACATTCTTTTTTTCTTTTCTTTGATAAGCAAGGTAATTATCTCCGTCGGGAAAAATTGCCTTTGGGATTTTATAACTTAGCAGTTACTCCGAAAGGCTATGTGATGAAAGCACTTACAGAACAAGGTGATATGCAGATGGGAGACAAACAAAATTACAGATTACTATTTACAGAAAAGAATTTCAAACTGAATTCAGTAGCGTTACCTGAACATAAAAAGATACGAGCCTTTTCTGCATATACTTATCTTCATAAGGTAGGCGATATGCTAAAGATAACTTCAGACATATCAGATACTATTTATCAGTATAATTATAAGAATAATAAGCTATCAGCCGAATTTGTATTAGATTACGATAAAAAATTACCTCGTAAATATATTTATAGCGATACATTTGATGTTTTTAATAAAGCAGCTTTTTATAATGATTATTATTATTGTATGGGTGATTATCTTGAAACTTATAATCAGAATGCTTTTTTTGTGAGAAATGAATTTAAAAACTATGAAGGTATAGTTTATCGTGATAAGAAAACAGGTAATATGATAGGAGGTAATATCCCTGTAAGTTATAAGGGAATGGCCTTTATAGCCCTTCCTAAGGCTACTTTTGGCAATGAGTTTGTAAGTTTTTTTAAACCTTTTCCAAAATATTATAACGCTTTCAAAGATTATCCTATTCTTTCAGATGCTGATAAAGAGAAGGCTAAACACTTTAAAGATGATGATAACCCTGTACTAGTATATTTCACTTTAAAAGAGTTTTAACTTTCTGTTTGGGAGTATTACTCATAAAACTTTTTTCTAAAAATATTCTATTCATACAACTCTCTTGTTCGTAAAAGAATGAGAGAGTTTTTTATTGATTTTTTTAAACATTTTTGACATTTATAAAAAATATTGTATTTTTGTTGCTTTAAAGATTGAAGAAAAGTAAAATATGAATAAAAGAAAATTAAACAGCTTACTTACTGCTACAATTGGTGTGGCAAGGAGCTATAGTAAAAAAATGTTAAATGCAAATGTTATGAGGAAGAAATACTTGTACATTGTAGGATTTGTAGGGCTTATAGCCTGCAAGCAGCAAACGGAAGGTAACGCTCCTACTATAACTATGAACCCTGAAGAGAAAATAACTCTTTTGGAGGAAGCTGCTACTGATATACAATTAATCAGGTTGGAAATACCTAAGGGGGTATTGTTTGGTGAAATTTCGGCATTGAAGAGCAAGGATGATAAGCTCTTTTTGTGTGATGAAAACCAGACGAAGAGTATTACAATGTTCAATGCACAAGGGAAGTATTTGGGACAGCTACGCCAGCAAGGGCAGGGTCCTAAAGAGTATCATAACATTAGTGCTTTTGCTATTAGCCCTGATGCTAAGCAAATGACAGTGTACCAACGCCCTTTGGGCTTTGTAAGCTATTCGGTACCTAATTTTGAGCATATAGCTACTACTGCTTATCAGAAGTACTTACTAAACTTTGAGTATTTAAGCACTAATGAGTTACTAACAGTAAGTGATGAGAATATTACCAATAATAAGTATGTGGGATTAGAACGATTGAACCTTTCATCATTGCAAGCTACCCCTATAGAAGGGATTACTAATGATGCTGCAAGTATTGAACTATCGTACCCTAATACTATGGTAGGCAGGAATGATTTTACTCTTTACGCTTCGCCTAATGAGTTTACACGTCTTTACAAAATTACTGACAAGCAAACGGACTTATTGGCTAAGGTAGATTTTGGCAAGTACAATATTCCTGAAAATAACTGGAAAAAGGCTGAAGCAAGTGATTTTGAGGAGAGTTTTGCAAGTGGTATTAGGGCTACTTGGGTGCAGAATATTACTTATAATCATCCAAAAATGGCATTTTACTATATATTTAAAACGCCTGAACTGAAGAATGTGGCTGTATGTAACTTACAAACAAATGAAGTGAAAGATTACGGTGTATTGCGCCTTTCTAAAACAAGTAAAGCGGTGCCTTACCCTGTAGGTACTTACAATGATTACTATGTATCGGTTATTTTTTCGGAAGATATTGATATGATTTTTCCTGAGGATACTGATGTAAATAGCCTTAATGGCTGGCAACGGAAGCTATATGAGGCTAAAGATACTGAAGAGGTTTTTTTGTTAATGTATAAATTACTATAAAAACAAAAATGTTCTTGGTATTGGTAATTGTAATGCTTGGAACTTTTGTAGCAGAATGGACAACCTTACCCTAAAATAAACAACTTAATATTAAAAGGAAATGAAATTATTATGTATGTTATTGTTATTCCCTTTGGTGGCTTTATCACAGGTTACTTTTAAGGGGAAAGTAGTGGATAAAAACACTAAACGCCCTATAGCTTATGCTGGTATTTATTACATAAGTAATGAAGATGCTGTGGGGACTACTACCGATGCCAATGGGAACTTTACCCTTACCCTTACGGAGGATTTGTACCAAAAATATCGTATTACTGCAACTGGCTATACGGATATGCTGGTAGATATTACGTACCAACAGCGAGAAGGGCGCTATGAGCTTACGCCACAAGCAGAAGCTGCTGCACCTACAGTGAGTGCTGATGCTAATGCGCCTATCTTTTCGATAGGAGAGAAGGTAGATAAATCGGGATTAAAGACAGGGAAAATTGATGGTTTTGAGAGAAATACCCGCCGTGCAGGATGGTTTGACCTGAGGAAGCTGAAGGGGGATATAGCCTTAAAGAGAATTCATCTTTACATATCGGGTGAGGGTGATGATGAGGGTGAACTTATTTTGCGCCTTATGACTCATAGAAGCAAAAAGTTTTCGACAGGGGTAAATAGAATTGATAATTATTACGACCTTCTGTTGGAGCCTATAGTATTAAAATGTAAAAAGGGCTGGAATACTTATGAGATACCGCCAGTGAAAATGCCTAAAAAGGCAATAGTATTTATCATAGGGCAGGTGGATAGTAACAAATTAGGGAAATGGTACAATGAGTACAAAGAACCTCGAGTAGGGGTGAGTTTGGCTTCATACAAAAAATATGTGCAAAGCAGTGTGATGTATGGTTCTGTTAATAATATGTTTTATTTTTCAAAGTACGAAGATGTTCCAAGCGAAAGTGCTGCAATAGTATTTGATTTTCAGTATTAACAAAATTCTTCTGTTATAATAATGAAAAAGATTTTAATTTTAATCCTGAGTAGTGTTTTTGGCTTGGTACAAGCCCAAAAAGTGAATGGTGAGTTGGTAGATGCTTTTACCGATGAAAAGGTGCCTTATGCTAATATTTATTGTAAAGAGCAGGCTACTATAGGTAGTACTGCTGATGGTGATGGTAAGTTTGGCTTTCGTGTTCCTGAAAAATACAATGAAAAGGAGTTTGTATTTTCGGCTATAGGCTATCGGGATACGATTATACGCCTTAAGAGTGAAGATAAGAACTTGAAAATAAGGCTTACCCCTATAATGTATGAGCTGGATGAAACTACTGTAACGGCTAATGTTACTTACGAGAAAATACAGTACGGCTCGGTAGAATACCCTATACAGGTGAATAAAAAAGGAAAAACAACAGGTGAGTTTTTAGAGAAGAAAACGCCTTTTGGTTTTTTGGTGAAAGCGAGTTCGAGATCGGTATTGCGGAAGTTTAGTTATTTTATAGCTGATGAAGGAAAGCTGGGCAGTACCTTTGTGATGAAAATAGTGGGTTTTGATAAGAGTAGGAAGTTTAAGCAAGGGTATATGAATAAATTTACGGACTCGCATTCATACGATGTGAGCCATAAACCTATTGTATTTACTGCTGAAAAGAGGGGTTGGAACACGATTGAATTACCTAAAGATGATTGGATTATATTGCCTAAGGGTATTTCATTATGTGTTATCTACCAATTGGATAAAGGTAATGACTTGGTGTGGGAGAATGATAGCAAAACTTATAACTTTTACGGCTCGGTAATTGCGAATTATGATGTGCCTTTTTCACGTACTAAATTGAAAAACTGTAGAGTGAGGTATGGTAGTCCTTATGATTTTTTTTCGTATGAAATAGCGAGTCCTTCGCCTGCTGTTATTTTGGAATGTGATAAGCTGAAGTAGCACTGAGGCGAGTTTTTTTAAAAATAGAAATATCTTTATATTTAAGCACCCCTATTTTGGGGGTGCTTTTTTTGTTGTTATTACTCGTATGGCAGGGAGGGTTATTGGCAATTGACAAAAATAGGGGAAAAACGGGTGAAATGTGAATATAATGCAATGATTAGGAGATTTTGTTGCGGATTATGCAAAGAGAATGTTTGGAGGTGGAGGGGCTGATAATCAGGTGGATAATGTTTATCCTTCGTTTATAGTTCGTTTATAGTTCGTTATTCGTTCGTTTAAAGTAGGTAATAGATAAGAGATAAGAGGTAGGAGGGGTAGGGTGTAATGGGTTGATTATTAGGGGGAAGGAGTTAGGAGATAGGGAATAGGGAGGGGTAGGTGATTTTTGCATTATTCGCAATAAAGGGGAGAGGAAATTTAGGTAAGAGATAAGAGGTAGGAGGTAAGATAGAACGAGGAAGTGAAGGGAGTAGAAAGGGAGGGGTGGATGCTTAGTGAATGAGGATGTGGTGTATGGCTGGCTGGTGGAGGGTGAGTTTCTGTCGATAAAAAGAGGGTTTCTGTCGATAAGATGTGTGGGGGAGGGTGAAAACATTGTATTTTTGTGGCACAAATAGGTGTTTTGGCAAGGGGAAAGTTTAACAAAAGATTAACGTATAAAGGCAGTTGTCTGTAATCTTTTTTGGCGTATTTTTGCGCAATATAAGGTGAGCCTATTGGGGGGTATCTTTCATTGGCAGGGGTAGTGATTGGAAGAGAGAAAAGAGTTTGGATACAGATAGATTGGATAGATATTTTAAATCTAATAATTTTAAAAAAATAGAAAAATGAATAGAATCTTTTTAGTAGCATTAGGGGCTATCGGGTTGGTAGCTTGTAATAATGGGCAGGGGCAAAAGCAGGAAGCGAAAAAGCCTGCTTCGTATCCGGTAATTGTGGTAGATGAGCAAAATACGGTATCGGACTTATCATACCCTGTGAATATAGAGGGTGTGGTGAATAGCCAAGTGCAGGCTAAGATATCGGGTTATATTACCAAAGTATTGGTGGATGAGGGGCAGGTGGTTACGCAAGGACAGCCGCTTTTTCAGTTAGAGACGCAGACTTTGAACCAGTCGGCAGCATCGGCAAAGGCGGCGGTAGATGCAGCTAAGGTGGAAGTGGATAAGCTGGTGCCTTTGGTAGAGAAGAATATTGTGAGTGGTGTGCAACTGGCTACGGCTAAGGCGAACTTACAGCGTGCGCAAGCGGCTTATAATGAGGTAGCGAGCAATATAGGTTTTGCGGTGGTGAAGGCTCCGGTGAGTGGGGTAGTAGGCGCTATAGCTTATAGGGAAGGAGCTTTGGTAACGGCTAACAATACGGTGCTTACAACGGTATCGGATGTGAAGGATGTGTATGCTTACTTCTCGATGAATGAGAAGGAGTACCTTGATTTTTTGGCGGATACTGAGGGTAAGACTACTGCTGAGAAGTTGAAGAATTTGCCTGAGGTATCATTGGTATTGGCTAATGGTAAAGAGTATGCTGAAAAAGGCAAGATACAGGCTGTAACAGGGCAGATAGATGCTGCTACGGGTAGTATTCAGTTCAGGGCTACTTTTCCTAATCCTAATAAAGTGCTTACCAATGGGAATAGTGGTAGGATAAAGATACCACAGCACTTTAAAAACTCACTTGTGATACCAGAAGTGGCTACCTTTGAGCAACAAGGGAAGGTTTTTGTGTATAGATTGGCAGAAAAGGATACTTTGAAGCAAACAGTGATTACCGTTAAGAACCGCGCTGATAACTATGTGGTGGTAGAAAACGGTTTGAAAAAAGGAGATACTATTTTGGTAGAAGGACTAAACAAAGTACATAGCGGGGTAGTTATTAAGCCAGAGAGCGTATCAATGGAAAGTGTGGTGAAGAAGATACAACCTATATTTTAGGCCAGAGTGATATTGAGACTTAGTATTTTATTATGAAGAGCTTTTGGTTATTAATGCTTATTTGGGTGCCTCTGACAGCACAAGTAGCTAAGGAAACTAAAGAGGGAGGTATAAAAGATTTAGGAGAGATATCTTATAAGACTCCTCTTTGTATTCTTGATGGGAAGAAGGTAAGTAAAATCTTCTTGAAGGGTAGGACTTTGCAAATGGATGATATAGCCAAAATTTTGGTGTTTTCAGAGCCAAGAGCCAAAGGTCTTTTTGGTAAGAGGGGAAGAAATGGGGCGGTATATATTATCAGTAAAAATGCTTTTGAGAAGGCAGAAGCACTTGCCAATAATCTGCCTAATAGAAAACTTAATAGGAAGGAGCAGCATTATAGAGAGATATGGGAGTTCTATCAAACACAACGCCCTATAGTGGTTTCAGGTAAAGTTACTGATAAAGAAGGGAACCCTTTGGCTAATATTAGGGTGTATAACAAAGATAGGAATACCGATACTTATACAGATAGTTTGGGTAATTATACTGTCAAGGCAGACCGTTGGGATATGCTGATGGTGCATTGTTGTACTTCTTGCAAGCTGATTACTGATGAAGAGAGAGAACAAGAAATAAATTTTGAGGGATTATTTGAAGGAACTTATAAAGAAGCTGAGAAAGCGTATATAGAAGAGATGATAAAGCGGATTCCTCCAAATGCAATAATGCGATTTTCAGAGGATCCTTGTGCTTCACCCTTGTTTGTATTGGATGGTATGCCTATGGACAAGAAGGAGTTTATAGAGAAAACAAGTAGGCTAAAGATTTCAAAAGAGATTCATTACGTTACTCCAGCAGCAGCTACAGCTATTTATGGCTCTGGTGCTATTAATGGGGTATTGGTAGCAGTTACTGAAAAAGCTAAAAGAACAACAAGCCCGTAAAGCTCAGAAAAAGCAATAAGCTATGACCCGACTTGCTATATTTATATTCTTTTTTACACTTTCGGCTATGGCACAAGATGCTAAAGACTCTATAGAAGATTCAAATGCTATATCCGAAATAGCAATTGCTTTTAGAGCCTGTCATTCTATTGTAAAAAATACACCTCCTCTTATTATGCTGGATGATGAAAGTGTTAGTGATAATAATAAATTCCTTGACGAATGGGAAAATAGAGCAGATGAGATTGAAACAATTTATATATTAAGGAATGATATCATAACAGCTTTATATGGATCACGTGCTATAAATGGCTTGATATATGTTATCACCAAAGCAGCTAAGCAAAAAGCTGATAGCCTTGTAATGGAACGTTGGACAAGAAGGAAGGTAAAGAAATATCAGAAATATAGGAATATTTTAGGGTGGTATAACTATATGAATTCTTTTATTACTATAACAGGGAAAGTTACTGATAAAGAAGGTAACCCACTGGCTAATGTTAAAGTGCGTAACAATGATAGTAATAACGAGGTTCTGACTGATAGCATAGGTAATTACACTATCCAAGCCCGTCGTTGGGAGGCGATACAAGCTGAAAATATAGAGGATTGTTACCTTGTTGTAAAAGAAGCAAAAGAGCAAAGGCATAACTTTGTGCAACACCCTCCTATTGAAAGAAGAAGCGACCCAAGAGCCTCTACACTTTCTGTATTTGGATCGCCTTGTAATAAATTGTTTGTTCTTGATGGAGTGCCTATAGAAAAAAAGGAAGAGTTTCTTAAAAAAATACGACGGAAGAAAATAGAGGAAATAATAGAGTTGGACGCACAACAAGCTTCGATATATGGCTCTCTTGGAGTCTATGGAGTAATCATTGTAAACACTAAAAAATAAAAGCTATGAACAGACTTACTATATTTTTATTCTTTTTTACGCTCTCGGCTATGGCGCAAATCACTATAACAGGGAAGGTTACCGATTATCAAGGAAAGCCTCTTGCCAATATTACTGTAAATACAGACGTGATAACTTATACAAACGAAGGGCATTATGCCGCTAATTATGTAACAACGGATGCCAATGGTATGTATAAGATACAAGCAAAACAGTGGGATACACTTCACTTTGGAGGAGTGATGTATTGCTATGTGGTGTTTAAAGACACACCTTACCAAGTATATAACCATACTATGGATAGTACCTATATGAGTGGTATTTGTCTTGAATATGAATATGCTTATGGTTGTGGCATCCTTTTTATACGTAATGATAAGATAGTTAAAGAAAGAGATAGAGAAGCTTTCAAAGAAGAACTTAGGAGTGGACAGTTTTATAAGTATTCTGTAATGGACTATCAAGAGTTATCTAAACATTATGGCTATCGCAGTCAATATGGATTAGTAGCTTATACTGAAGATTACTATAATCGGCATAAAAAGAATAAGAGTAAAAAGAAATAAAATGCTTTTGATATGACACGAATTACTATATTTCTATTCTTTTTTACCTTTTCGGCTATGGCACAAATTACTATAACAGGTAAGGTTACTGACTATCAAGACAGACCTTATGTTGATTTTCCGGTTACCAATGGAAGAGATACAGTGCGAACTGATAGCAAAGGAAGATATAAAATAGAAGCTAAACTATGGGATGTTATTTATTTTTATAGATTGGAGAAGAAATCTCAAACTTATTATGATGGAATTCCATACTATGTACTAAAAGAAACGCCTCATCAGAGTTATGATGCTTTTGTAGGTTTTAGTTCTATACATGAGTGTAGAAAAGGGGCACGAAATCCAGATATACTTTTTGTACTTGATGGAGTGCCTATTAAAGCAAAGGATAAAGAATCTTTTAAGGAAAGGCTAAGAAACGGGGAGTTTTACCAATATGTACTAAAGGAAGATGCTTTTTTTTCGGATAGAATTAGGGACTATTACGCTTATATTCTATATGTTTACACTCAAGATTACTATAACGAGCATATCAAAGATAAAGAGAAAAGTACTAATAACTAAATATGAACAGAATTATTTATAAATCAATAGCAATAGCTGCTATAGCCCTTAGTTTTACGGCTTGTGTAGCGCCTAAAAGGCAAGAATATATGCCTGAGGGCATCAGTGAGAAATTATACCGAGTGGATAATGTATTGGTAGATAGCCTGAGCAGTGGAGCGGTATCGTGGCGTGATATTTTTACTGACCCACTTTTGCAAGAACATATAAACAAAGCGCTTAATAAAAATCTTGATGTGCGTGTGGCACTACAAAGTGTAGTATCGGGACAGGCTTATCTTAAACAAAGTAAGGCAGCCTTTATTCCTACTCTTTTGGTAGGGGCTAACTACACCCGTAGTACCTCATCTCTAAATGCAGGGAGCTTGGCTACTGAACGTACTTACAACAACTTGTTTGACCTTACAGGAAGTGCTTCGTGGGAAGCTGATATTTGGGGTAAGTTATCGGCGCAACAACAGGCCGCTAAAGCGACTTATTTAGCGACCTTGGAGGCACAAAAAGCAGTGCAATCGGAGGTGGTGGCTACCTTGGCAACTGCCTATTACCAGCTATTAATGTTGGACGAGCAGAAAAAAGTATTGGAGCAAACTATAGAATTCCGCACTAAGAGCTTAGAAACAACTAAGCAACTTAAAAGTGCGGGCTCGGCTACTGAAGTAGCTGTAAAGCAGATAGAAGCCTTAGTATATAATGCCAAAGCACAGCTTATTAGTATAGATAACAGTATATGGGCAGCTGAGAGTAGCATAAGTATACTATTGGGTGAAGAGCCTCACGCTATTGAGCGTAGTACCCTTGCGCAACAGCAATTTCCTACTGATTTTAAACAAGGATATCCTGTAAAACTGTTAGAGAATCGACCTGATGTAGCACGTGCTATGTTCAATCTGATAAATGCTGTTAAGCTTACTAATGTGGCTAGGGCTAACTTTTTCCCGACGCTTACCTTATCGGCGCGTGGTGGTTTAAGTAGTACAGAACTTGATACTTGGTTTTCGGCTAAATCAATGTTTGCTAACTTGGTAGCAGGATTGGCGCAACCGATATTGAATAAAAGGCAAATACGTACCCAATACGAGGTACAAAGAGCATCCCAAGAGACTGCCTTATTGAACTTTAAGAAGGCGATACTATCGGCAGGGAAAGAAGTATCGGATGCTATGCACCAGTTTGCAAATCAAGATGCTTTTATTGAGCTTAAAACCAAAGAAATGAAAGCTTACCAAGAAGCTACAGATTACTCTAAACAGCTTTTTGACAGTGGTATGGTAAACTATTTAGAGGTTATTACTGCTGAGGTAAATAGACTTAATGCCGAACTTAGTGTAGCTAACGCGCAGTTTACCCGTATGCAATACGGCATTACCTTATATAAAGCCCTTGGTGGTGGATGGAGGTAGAGTATTAAAACTTATCAAAGGAACAAGTAAAACTGAACTTTATGGCAAATATATTATTACAACAATTAGAAAAAGCCCTCCCCGAGGGAATGCAAATCCCTGAGGAACTCCACAAACTCTATCAGTGGATAGAAGATAATGGCTATTATGAGGACAGAGACGATGGTGTACGCTATGGGTATCTGTATCCTAAAAATCCTCTTAGGAATACATATCTAGATGATATAGACGTAGATATAGATATTGCCTTCTATATAGAAGAAGAAAATTTTAGGAAAGAACTTATGACCATTTCTTTTGGTGAGAATGCCGACAATGCAGCTCAGCGTTTTTTACAAATTGCAGGAAATGAGTATACCGGTTCTATGGTAGCTTTGTGGTTGGACTACAAAGGGACAACCCAAATAGTCCGTTGTCTGAATACGGTTGAAGAGGCAGGTAACTGGGAAGTGGTAAAAAAGCAATTGAACTTCTATAAAAAGCCTATGCGTACTAATGGGATAGATATTTTTGTGCCTATGGGACAGGAAGATAATGGCTTAAATGATGATTTTGAAGGTTGGTATGATGCGATGATGTATAATGGATAGAGGACAACACTAAAGCTATTTTACTCAATAAAATATTATAAAAAATGAAAATTCCAGAAAAGTATTTTGCATTAGTTAAAAAGTATAGCAACTCCGATGATAGTTGGGTAGCTGACAAAGATCAGTTTGGAAATCCAATAGAAACTGAACTAAACATATTCTACAAAACTGAAAAACAAATAATAAAACACAGTAAAGAACTTGTGGAAGACTTCCCCACTGAAGAGGCTGAAGAATATGCCGACACAGAGCGTATTAATGAATACGATTTAGGGTATATTACCGATTTTTCTAAGATATTCATATTTGGGGTAGATGGTGCAGACTGTCAGTTTTGTATGGATTTTAGTGTAGGAGAGCAACCTCGTATTATCTTCTGGGATGATGCGGAGCTTACTTGGCGGGTGATTGCCAATACTATTGAAGATTTCTTTGCTCTTTTTCATAAAGAATAATCTCTTAAATTAGGAAAATGTCAAACATCTTATTGCAACAATTAGAAAACGCACTTCCCGCAGGAATGCAAATCCCTGAGGAACTCCGCCAACTCTATCAGTGGATAGAGGATAATGGATATTATTCAGAGAATGAAGGCATTCGTTATGGCTATCTCTACCCACAAGATAAGCTAAGAGAAAGCTGGAAAGAAGAGGAACGAGAAGGAGGGACTGACATTGCTTTTTCGGTATTAAAAAACATTGACCGTGAGGAAGTGTTGGAGAATTATTACAAAAAACATAAGGATGAAGTAAGACGCCGTTTGCTCGTCTTTGCACAGAGTGGTGCCAATGGTTCGGAATGTGCCTTGTGGCTAGATGACGAAGGGCATACCCAAATTGTGCATATAGGTTCGGGACCAGCACCTGTGTGTATGTGGTTGGATGATGAAGGTAATACCCAAATAGCTTCAGGTTCGGTGATGACTTGTATATTAGTAAAAAATGCTTTGGATTTCTTACGCCTTTTAGCCATTGGCTATGATGAGATTTGCTGGGGTGAGGATTATTCACTTCCCCCTAATAAACTTGGAATTAATACATTCGTTCACCCCAATACACAATACCAAGAGTGGGTACAAAATACCTTTCATACCACTATCCCTAAGATAGGTTTAGAGGTTGTAACCCCTCATAGTATGTGCGATGAACCTATTACAGACCCTTTTTTGAAGTGGTTTTTTGAAATGACAGAATAATCATAAAAAGAAAATGAACATTTATTTATCAGAAATAGCTCCTTTTTGTACCACCGATGCAGAAAAAGTATTGTGGCTACGGCTTAAAAAGATACAGAAGTTCCGTATCAAGCGCCATAGTGATAGTTTTCTGTTGGAATCGTTGTTGCAAAGCTTCCATATAGAAGAGAAATATGAACCCATAATGTATTATTATGAGGAGATCATCAAGTTACCATTAGACGAAGAGTTTCCGCTATGGGATACTTTTTGGGATATTTTATCCGTTTTCTATAACAATCCGCTGTGTACAGAGGCGCAAAAAGAGACTATTTTTGCACGCTATAAAGAGGTTACCCTATATACTTCCTCTTTTGAAGGGGCACAAGATCTTTTTACTAACTTTTTTGCTAATATTTTTTCGTTGGAAGCGATAAAAGAACGCGAACAAGTACTAAAAAAAGCTGTAAAAGAGAATGATTTACTGCTTGAGTTTTCAATGCGTAAGAGCTTGATACTCCGCGCTACAAGAGTAATTATTGTCAACAATGGTAAAGATGTAGCCCTACAAGAGCAGATGCAAAACCTTGTAGCAGAGCAAACGCAAGCCTTGCGGTCAGGAAAATTTGAAGAATATATATAACTAAATATAACAAACCTATGAACAACGAAGTATTACCTACAACATATTTAGGGAGAGAGCTCCCAAAAGAGTATGTAAACAGTATTGAAAAGGGAGAGACCTTCCCAGAATGGCTCACAATGTTCCCTCATACAGAATATGAACACAGTACCGAGATTGAAGTATGGAGCAAAGAATTTCTCTTGTCGCACACTTATAGCGAATCTTTCTGCAATTACGCTTTCTTTACTCGTGATGATCTTGATTTTTCGGTGCTGCAAACCCGTGATGAAGACACTTTAACGCCAGAAGAACTCCAATCAGCCTTTGCTATAGGTTCTGTAAACGAAGGATTTGTGTTTATCAACCTGCACGATGGTTCGCTTTGGATTTGGTATCACGATATGTTTTGTGAGAAAGTTGCTGAAAACTTTTCCGACTTCCAAAATCTTCTTACTAAAGAGCCTATGGATGGAGATGAGGAGGATATAGATGAGGAGGAATAATTTATTGTATGGATATAGAAATTATCAAGAACAGAAAAGGGGTTCAAACCTACAAGAGCAGATGCAAAACCTTGTAGCGGAGCAAACGCAAGCTTTACGGTCAGGAAAATTTGAAGAATATATATAACTAAATATAACAAACCTATGAACAACGAAGTATTACCTACAACATACTTAGGGAGAGAGCTCCCAAAAGAGTATATAAACTGTATGGAAAAGGGAGAGACCTTCCCCGAATGGCTCACGCTGTATCCTCATACAGAATACGAACACAGTACCGAGATTGAAGTATGGAACAAAGAGGATCTCTTGTCGCACACTTATAGTGAATCTTTCTGCAATTACGCTTTCTTTGCTTGTGATGATGTTGCTTTTTCGGTGCTACAAACCCGTGATGAAGACACTTTAACCCCCGAAGAACTCCAATCAGCCTTTGCTATAGGTGCTGTAAACGAAGGATTTGTGTTTATCAACCTGCACGATGGTTCGCTTTGGATTTGGTATAGCGATACGTTTTGTGAGAAAGTAGCTGAAAACTTTTCCGACTTCCAAAATCTTCTTACTGAAGAGCCTGTGGATTAAAGATGAGTAAATGTAGCACAACAGCTTTGCGGTCAGGAAAATTTGAAGAATATATATAGCCAATATATAAACACAACAGAATGAGCAAACAACTTTATATCATAGCAGGTTGTAATGGCGCGGGAAAAACCACCGCTTCCTTTACCATTTTGCCCGAAGTACTCGACTGCAAAGAGTTTATCAATGCCGACGAGATCGCCAAGGGGTTATCGCCTTTCCAGCCCGAAAGTGTAGCTATGCAAGCCGGTAGAATAATGCTCGCTCGTATGGATGAACTATTGCAAAAAGGCGAAACTTTTGCCTTTGAAACTACTTTGGCTACTAAAAGCTATAAGCAAAAAATAGAATGGGCGCAAGCCAATGGCTATGAGGTTACCCTGTTGTTCTTTTGGTTGGACTCGCCCAATATGGCTAAAAAGCGGGTCGCTCAGCGCGTTTCCGAAGGAGGACATAGCATTCCCTCTCAAACCATTGAAAGAAGGTATCATAACGGGATTGCTAATCTCTTTGCTATCTATATGGATATGGTAGATATTTGTTATATATTTGATAATTCAGAGGGAGAACGTACTCCTATTGCAAAGAAATACAAAGGAGGGAAAGAAATAATTTATAATACAGACCTCTATAATCAAATGAAAAACAGCTATGAAAAAGAAAGAAGTTAAAAAAGACATATTAGAAGAGAAACTTTTAAAAGGTTTATCTCTTGCTTATGAGCGAATGATTGCCCAAAAACGCAAGAATAATCAAAAGATTGTAGTGCGCCGCGAGGGAAAAATCGTTACTATCACACCATAAGAATTAGCAAAAGTATCAATTAACACATTAATTAAGTTTATGACCGAAGAAATCAAAAACAGAAAAGGAGCTCAAAAGGCAGTAGATATACCTTCCGAAGTGCTTTCGCTATTAAATGCGGGGCGTATAGAAACGGTAAACCTTACCGAATGGCTGGCTGTAGACCATTCACAGCTGGTAAAATCTGTTTTTCCTACTTTGGGGATTGATAAAAATATCATTGAAGAGTTGGTTTGCCAGATCAATCAGCAAAAGAAACCTTCTACAATGAATACAATTAAGCTCATAGGGGCATTGTTATACGAAAAATATGCAAATACTGACCTTTATGAGCCTTTGTTTAAGCAAATCAGCACGCACTTATCCGATTCTGTACGCTGTTATGCTTGTTATTTGGTGGCTTTGCATACCGAAATTCCTTTAGAAGATAAGCTACACAAACTAAAACCTTTGGTAGCCGATAGTCATTTTGGCGTTCGTGAGATTATTTGGATGGCATTACGCCCCGAAATGAGCGAGCATTTAGACTTTTCCATTGCTTTTCTTTCCCATTGGGCAGAAAGTGAAGATGAGAATATCCGCAGGTTTAGTACAGAAGCCTTGCGCCCGCGGGGTGTTTGGTGTGCTCATATAGAAGCCTTGAAAGAAAAACCAGAGGTGTATTTGCCTATATTAGATAAATTGAAGTCCGACAAGGCAAAGTATGTGCAAGATAGCGTAGGGAACTGGCTGAATGATGCCAGCAAAACCCGCCCTGATTTCGTAACAGCTCTTTGTGATCGTTGGGAACGCGAAAGCCCTACCAAAGAAACCAAATATATTGTAAAAAAGGCACTGAGAACCCTTGCCTCTAAATAGTATAAAAACTTATTTTTTTACCGAATGACCCGAGAAGAACTCATACAATTAGGGAACCAAATCATAGAAGAAACCGATGACGATCGCCAAGAGGAGCTAATGGAGCGCTTCGATCGCAATGTACCTCACCCCGAGGGCAGTTCATTATTCTTCTATCCGGAAAACTACAACGCCCGCACTATGGATATTTCCTCCTACGACCCCACCGTCGAGGAAGTAGTAGACAAATGCTTGGCGTATCAACCGATTATCTAAAACAAACAATGAACACAAACCAATACAATCAACCCATAGGGGATGCATTACCTAATTTTTCAGTAGGAGCAACCCCTCATATAACCCTCTTAGAGGGAAATTATTGTCTGTTGGAACCTCTTTCGGTAGCCAAACACTTAGACGATTTGAGTGATTTCTATTTGGAAGCCAATGCTGTGATGCCCGATTGGACTTATTTATCTATAGCTCCTGCAAAGAACAAAGAGGAGTTGCACGCTTTACTCACCAAGCAGGAAGCCTCTGCCGACCCTTATTTTCTGACGATTGTAGATAAGCAAACGCGAAAAGCAGTGGGTACGCTTGCCCTAATGCGTATAGACCCTAAAAACAGAGTGATAGAAGTGGGGTGGGTGAACTATTCGCCGGCTTTACAGCGTACGTGTATGGCTACAGAAGCACAGTTTTTGTTGGCAAAATATGTGTTTGAAGTCCTTCAATACAGGCGTTACGAATGGAAGTGTGACAGCCTTAATGAACCTTCGCGTCGTGCTGCAGAGCGCTTGGGCTTTGTATATGAGGGTACATTCAGGCAGGCAGTGGTTTACAAAGGGCGTTCGCGAGACACCGCTTGGTTTGCTATGATAGATAAGGAATGGGAAGCTAACAAACGCGCTCTTGAGCAATGGCTCTCCCCTGAGAATTTCGACTCGCAGGGTAAGCAACAGAAGTCTTTGAAGATGTTGAGAGAATTGGCAGAAGAATAGATGAAGTTAAAAAGTAAGAAGAATATACAAACCTTAGGCAAGCACTTGGAAGTTTACCCTTCTTTAGATGCTTTATTCACAGAAGAACAACGTTGGCTTACAGCGCATTTTGTTCCGCTTATTAGTATTGATTTGGCAGTATTAAATAAGGAATGGGCAGGGCAATGTCTTACAGTGATAAGCCCAATAGAACCTCCTCCTGTAGAATTGTTAGGCGAAGGTACATTAGAGTATCATAATGATTATACTTCTATTAATTGGCTTACTTTTAAGCTTACAGATGATAATCGTTATATATTTTTGGGAGAAGAAGGATATTTTAAACGTACAGCTATTCACCATTGGGATTTTGATTCTGAAATGGAAAAAGAATTTCAAAAAATGAAAGAAAAGTACCTTCAAAACAAGGAAGGTTTTGCCGAATATGGTTATATTCCCTCAAGGAGTTATAAAGATAAAGAAGGCAACATACATAAAGGTAATCTTTTAGATAGATTGGGAGGAGAGATACAATATGCTAATTGGACTTGTGATGTAGAAGATGGTATATATCCAAAGGCTTTTGAGATGGAAGTACAAACAAATGAAGATATTGATGATACAGTGGTTTCTATTTCTTATCAAGGAAATCCATTTTACTTTATTGCAGATACCGCAAGTTATAATTGGTGTGGGGGGTATATAGATGGTATCATTATGCTTTATGAACCTGTAAGCCGTATCGTGCTATTCACTTTTGATTATTCGTAAGAAAAATAAATTAATTAATATAAAAACACAATGACAACAAGAGAAGAAATTAAAGAATTGAACGACCATTTGCAGGCGTTCCCAAAAGCAGAAGATATTTTTGTAAAAGAGCAACAATGGCTTAAAAATCATTTTTTGCCCCTGATGAGTATCGATTTAGCCGAAATAACCCCTGAATGGGCAGGGCAAAAGGTATATATGATTTGTCCTTTTGAGCCTTACGATGGCTATATCGGCAATAATACCACTGAGTATCACAACGAATATACCGCGCCCAACTGGTTGGCTTTCCGCTTAACTGATGATAATAAGTTCGAGTTCCTCGGCAAGGAAGGATATTTTTGGAGAACTGCTATTCATAACTGGGATTTTAACTCTGAAATGGAAAAAGAATTTCAAAAAATGCAGCAATTCTATGAGAAATATAAAGCAAATTTTGATAAATACGGTGCATTGGTGAATTTGCAAAATCCCGAACGTAAAGGTAAGCTGAATAAGAAAAACTATTTAGAAAGATTGGGAGGAGAGATAGAGTACGGTAACTGGAGTTCCAGCATTGAAAGGAAGGAATATCCAAAGGCTTTTGAAATGAAAATACAATACGGAAAGGGTGATGAAGAGGCAGTGTTTGACATTTCTTACCAAGGAAACCCATTCTATCTCGTAGCTGAAACAGGGGCTTACGACTGGGTGGGTTCTGGTGGCTATATCATTATGTTGTACGAGCCTGTAAGCCGTATCGTGCTATTTACTTTCGATTATTAGTAGCATCGCTTTGTAGTATGTGTAGGGGCGAATAACTATTCGCCCCAAATTTAGAAACCTTAAAATAATTATCTTTATGACAGCAAGAGAAGAAATTCAAGAATTGAACGACCATTTGCAGGCGTTCCCTAAGGCAGAAGACATTTTTGTAAAAGAACAACAATGGCTCAAAAATCATTTTCTGCCCCTGATGAGTATTGATTTAGCCGAAATAACCCCTGAATGGGCAGGACAAAAGGTGTATATGCTGTGTCCGTTTGAGCCTTACGAGGGTTATATAGGCGATAATACCACCAAATATCACAACGAATATACGGCACCTAACTGGTTGGCTTTCCGCCTAACTGACGATAATAAGTTTGAGTTCTTAGGGAAGGAAGGATATTTTGAGCGAACTGCTATTCATAACTGGGATTTTGATTCTGAAGAAGAGGAAGCCATACAAGAAATGGCTGATAACTATGAAAAGAGTAAGGAAAATGTAGCTAAATATGGTACTTTGGTGAATGTGCGTTACCCTGAATATAAGGGCGAACTCAATAGAAAAACATTTTTGGAGATTTTAGGAGGAGAACTTGAGTATGGCAACTGGTGTTCCACCATTGAAGAGGAGGAATATCCAAAGGCTTTTGAAATGAAAATAGAAGACGGAAAGGATGATGATGATGTAGTGTTTGATATTTCTTACCAAGGAAACCCATTCTATCTCGTAGCTGAAACAGGGGCTTACGACTGGGTAGGGGCTGGCGACAATATTATTATGATGTACGAGCCTGTAAGCCGTATCGTGTTATATACTTTTGATTATTCGTAAATTGATTAAGCAATTTAAATATATTAACAATTTAATTAAATTATTAATTGCCCGTGCGGCTCGTATCAAATGAAAACACTCATTATAGTAACACACCCTCATATAGAGGATTCTCTCATCAACAAACGTTGGATTGAGGAGCTCGAGAAATACCCAGAGCAATATACCATACATCAGTTGTACAAAGCATATCCCGACGAACATATCGACGTTAGGAAGGAACAACAACTGATAGAGCAGTACGACCACATTGTATTTCAGTTTCCGCTCTATTGGTTTAGTATGCCCCCATTGTTAAAGAAATGGCAAGACGAAGTCCTTACCTACGGTTGGGCTTACGGAAGCAAAAGCGGTTATAAAGTAGGTGGCAAAAAGGTAACGCTTGCCATTTCGGCAGGTATTGATGAGCGTGAATATGCGCATAACGAAAAATATAAATACACCCTTAAGGAATTGTTACGCCCTTTTGAACTCACGTTTGAATACATTCACGCCGATTATCGTCCGTTTTTTGCCTATTACGGCATCGAGCTGAACAGTACAACCGAATGGATTGAGAGAAGTGTACCGCTGTACAAGCAGTTTTTAGAGGAATTTGCCAAACAATAGTTAACATATTTTTCTAAAGCTCTCCTTTAGTACTGACTTGCAGCTCGTGTCTCCCTCGTCCGACTCGTCCGACAGGTCAGCCCCGTCTGAATTATCCAATAACAGCAATTATTATTACAAATGAAAAGATTATTTTTAACCTCATCGTTCAGTTCAGTAACAAAATTGTTTGAAGATTTTGCAGGTGAACCCGTAAAAGGGAAAAAATTGGCTTTTATCCCAACAGCAAGTTTGGTAGAAAAAGTGCGTTTTTATGTAGATGACGATAGAAAAGCCTTTGAAAAATTAGGTCTTATCATAGAAGAATTAGAGATTTCTGCCGCTACAACCGAAGAAATAGCGACAGCATTAGAGCGGAATGATTATATTTTCATTTCTGGAGGGAATACATTCTACCTAATGCAGGAATTGAAAAAGAAAGGAGCTGACAAGCTACTTATAGAACAAATTAATAACGGAAAGTTGTACATAGGTACTTCGGCAGGTTCTATTATCGTTTCTCCTACTATTGAATTTGTTGGGGATATGGATGAGATGAGGAAGGCTCCTGAACTCACAGAATATTCGGGTTTGCATTTGGTAGATTTTTATTTTTTGCCTCATTATTTGAACTTTCCTTTTAAGGAAGTTACTCAAAAAATAGTAAATGACTATTCACCAAAAATAGATTTGCGACCTATTTCTAACAATCAGGTAATTACGGTTTTAGGTAATGAAATTAAAACACTTGAAAAACCTAAGCGGGTAGCTAAGAAATAGTAAAAGGCAATAAGATTGGTGAGACGTTGATACTTATATATAGAGGCTAATAAATGGTGCTTGGGAAATGAGAAAAATGTAATGTTTTGGGGGATTTGTTGTGATTTTCGCAAAGAGAAGGTTCGCTAATAAAACGACTGATAATCAGTAGGGTTACGGCTTTCTCTTGCCTATCCTTCGTTTATAGTTCGTTTATAGTTCGTTATAGGTTCGTTCAAAGTAGGTAAAAGACAAGGGGTAAGAAGTAAGAGGGTAGGGCGGAAAGGGCTGATTATCAGGTAAAAGGTAAGGGGTAAGAGGCAAGATGATGGGGGGTGGTAATTTTTGAGATATTGGCAATAAAAATGGGAAATAGATGAATTTTTCGTAAAAAACAAGACATAAAAGGAGAGATATTAAGAGGGAGCTTGGTATAAGCTATTATTAGGGGATTTTAAACATATAGTTTGATTATTTTGGGGAGGGGTGGATATAATTCAATAAAAAAAACAATTTATAACATACATATAATGAAAAAGAATATAGAAAATAAGGTTGTGATTATCACAGGCGCTAGTAGCGGGCTTGGAGAGACTGCTGCGTTACATTTGGCTAAATATGGTGCTATTATTATAGCGGCGGCGCGCCGTAAGGATAGATTAGATACATTGGTAGACCGCATTACAAGAGAAGGGGGCAGAGCCCTTGCTGTGGAGTGTGATGTGACTAAGCGGGAGGATTTGGAGCGCTTGGCACAGGAAACGCTGAAGGCTTATGGGCGGATAGATGTGCTGGTGAACAATGCTGGATTAATGGCACAAGCGCCTTTGGAGAGGCTGAAAGTAGAGGAGTGGGATAGGATGATAGACATCAACATTAAGGGGGTGTTATATGGAATAGCATCGGTACTGCCGGTGATGAAGGAACAAGGAGGGGGGCATATTATTAACCTATCGTCGGTAGCGGGCTTGCGGGTAGCATCGGGTAGGGGTACGGTGTATAGTGCTACAAAGTTTGCTGTGAGAGCGATAAGTGAGGGGCTGCGTATAGAAGAGGCTAAGCATAATATTAGAGTAACGACGCTTTGCCCTGGTGCGGTGGAGAGTGAGTTGAAATACGGGAGTTCAGACCCAGAATCGAGTGCTGGTATCCAAGCTTTTTACAAGGAGTATGAAATATCGGCGGAATCGGTAGCAAGAGCTATTGCTTATGCGATAGAACAACCTGAAGATGTAGCGATTAATGAGATTACCCTACGGCCTACGAAACAAGAATTTTAAATAAATAACTTATGATTAAGAGTTTTATTAATAGACCAGTACTATCAACAGTAATATCGATTATGATAGTTATTTTGGGGGTATTGGGGATTATATCATTACCTATTTCGCAGTATCCGGATATTGCCCCTGTAACGGTATCAATTAGTGCTAACTATGGGGGAGCTAATGCTGAGACGGTGTTAAAATCGGTAGTGATTCCTATTGAGGAGCAAGTGAACGGGGTGGAGAATATGGATTATATATCTTCTTCGGCTTCGAACAGTGGGGCTGCTAATATTACGGTGTATTTTAAGCAGGGTACCAATGGAGATATAGCTGCGGTGAACGTGCAGAATGCTGTATCACGGGCGAATGCTTTGTTGCCTTCGGAAGTAACCCAAGCGGGGGTAACGGTGCGCAAGCAGAACTCTGGTAACTTGATGTTTTTGACTTTCTTTTCGGATAACAAAGAGTTAGATGATGTTTTCTTACAGAACTATTTGAACATAAATGTAATACCAGCATTGAAGCGCATTAGTGGAGTAGGGGATGCCTCTGTTTTTGGAGGGAAGAACTACTCAATGAGAGTGTGGCTTGACCCGCAAAAGATGCAAGCCTATAAGCTGATTCCTACAGAGGTGACAGCGGCTATTTCGGCACAAAGTAGGGAAGCAGCGGCTGGTACTTTGGGGCAAAATAGTGGTAGTAGCTATGAGTATGTGATTAAATACAAAGGGAAATACAAAGAAGTTTCGGAATATGAGAATATAGTAATTAAATCTGTTGAAGGAGGGCGCATATTGCGCTTGAAGGATGTGGCAAAGATAGAGCTTGATGCCTTAAGTTACACTGGCTTTTCGGAAAGTAAAGGTAGACCAGCAGTGGCTATTGGTATTTCGCAAACACCAGGCTCTAACGCTCATGAGATTATTCAGAATGTTGAAAAGTACCTAAAAACAACAGAGGAAACCTTACCAGAAGGGATTACTTATACTATCAACTACAATGCTAATACCTTCTTGGATGCGGCGATTTCTAAAGTAGTATCGACTCTTTTAGAGGCGTTCTTGTTGGTGTTCTTGGTGGTGTATATTTTCTTGCAAGACTTTAGGTCGACGCTTATTCCTGCTATTGCGGTGCCGGTATCTATTGTAGGTACTTTCTTCTTTCTATACCTCTTTGGTTATTCTATCAATATGCTTACTCTTTTTGCCTTGGTGCTAGCGATAGGTATAGTAGTGGATGATGCCATAGTGGTAGTGGAGGCAGTACACGCCAAAATGGAACAAACGCACGAGAGAGCCAAACCAGCTACTATTTCGGCAATGAATGAGATTACAGGGGCTATCATTTCTATAACCCTTGTGATGGCAGCGGTATTTGTGCCAGTAACCTTTATGGGAGGAACAACAGGGGTGTTTTATAAACAGTTTGGAGTAACGCTTATTGTAGCAATAGCTATTTCGGCGATTAATGCGCTCACTTTGAGTCCGGTACTGTGCTCTCTTTTCTTGAAACCACACGGGGACAAGGAGTATGAAGAGAAGACATTTGTAGGGAAGTTCTTTCATAAGTTTAATATAGCTTTTAATGCAGCAACTCGTAAATATGGGCAGACTTTTACTTTCTTTCTTCGACATAAATGGGTGACATTACTGATGTTGATTTTAGCTGGAGGAGGTATTTATTATGCTAATAGACAGATGAAATCGGGATTTGTGCCTAATGAAGACCAAGGCTTTGTGATGATAAATGCGGAGATGATACCAGGTGCCTCAATGGAACGTGTAGCTAATGTAATGCGAGAAATGAATGAAAAACTATCAGGCATTGCTGGTGTTGAAAACGTAACTCTTATAACAGGACGTGGTATGCTGTCGGGTGAAGGTAGTAATAACGGTATGGGCTTCTTAAAACTGAAACCTTTCGAAGAACGATCAAAGCAGCAAGGAGAAGATATAACTACTATTATACAGAAGGCTTTTGGAGTGGCTTCTACTATTAAAGATGCTAATGTGATTTTCTTTCAACCATCTTCAGTGCCTGGTTTTGGTGTAGGGGGAGGAGTATCATTTGTGTTATTAGATAAGTCGGGAAGTGAACTAAGCCAGGTAAATGCTGATGTTCAAACGTTTTTAGAAGCTTTATCTAAAAGGCCTGAGATACAGTTTGCGCAAACTTCTTTTAATGTGAATTACCCACAATACCAAATGGATATTAATGTGGAGCGCACTATGCAGTCGGGTATTACTGTAAGTACTATACTTTCTACTTTGCAGAATTATATAGGAGGTTTTTATGCAACGGATTTTACCCTCTATGGTAAGCAGTACCGTGTAATGGTGCAGGCATTACCTAATGCGCGTAAAGATATTAATAGTCTTAATAGTTTGTATGTAAAAACAAGCAATGGCGAGATGGCTCCTATATCAGAATTTGTAACTTTAGAGCGTACTTTTGGGGCACAATCACTTAGTCGTTATAATTTGTTTACATCGGTAGCTATTTCGGCTCAGAATAACCCTGCTTATAGTACAGGAGACGCCATAAAAGCAGTAGAAGAAGTAGCAGCTCAAAGCTTGAATAGCAATTATAGTATTGATTATACAGGTTTAACGCGCGAAGAACAAAATTCGGGTTCGCAAACTATTCTTATTTTCTTACTCAGTTTGGTATTTACATACTTTATTCTATCGGCACAGTATGAAAGTTATATTTTGCCGTTATCAGTGTTATTCTCTTTACCTTTTGGTATTTTTGGAGCATATTTAGGTCAGTGGCTTTTTGGTTTGGAAAACAATATCTATTTCCAAATTTCTCTGATTATGCTGATAGGTCTTTTGGCTAAAAACGCTATTTTGATTGTAGAATTTGCAGTGCAACGCCGCCGTATGGGAGAAAGCCTTTCTAAGGCAGCTATTAATGCCGCTATGGCACGTTTGCGTCCTATTCTAATGACATCCTTTGCTTTCATAGTAGGTTTGATGCCTTTAGTGTTTGCCTCAGGAGTAGGAGCAGCAGGTAACCGTTCGGTAGCAACAGGAGCTGCTATAGGTCAGCTTATTGGTACTTTCTTTGGGCTGATTGTTATCCCAGTACTCTTTGTATTTTTCCAAGCAATACAAGAGGGTATTGGTGGACATAAAGAAAAAGAAGAGATATTTATAGAACCTACTGATAATTACTAAACACAAATTTTATAATACAAAAAAAGAGCGGCATTCCTTTTACAGAATGCCGCTCTTTTTGTATTAAGCTAATTTCTTTCTGGTAGCATAGGTACAAACTGGAAGTCTCCATATTCAGTTTTATGAAACTCTTTGTCGCTCACACGTTCATAGAGGGTCATAATTTGGGTGTCATTACCCACTGGTATTACCATCCGTCCACCTATAGCCAATTGAGATAAAAGGTCAGTAGGAACGTATGGAGCCCCTGCTGTTACTAAAATACGATGAAAAGGAGCTTGTTGAGGCAAGCCTTTATAGCCATCGCCAAAGTACATTTGTACAGGTCTATTCAGTAACTTTGGTAAGAATTGTTGTGTTTGTTTAAAGAGTTTTTGTTGTCGTTCAATAGTGTATAGTTGTACTCCTAAATACAGTAATATACTAGCTTGGTAGCCACTACCAGTACCTATTTCCAATACTTTTTGGTACGGAGCCACTTGTAATAGTTCAGTTTGAAAAGCTACAGTATAAGGCTGTGAAATAGTTTGTCCTTCACCTATTGGGAAAGCTTTGTCTTGATAGGCGTGATCTTCAAAACTGCTATCCATAAAAAGGTGGCGTGGTATAGCTCTAATAGCCTCCAATACTTGTTCGTTTTTTATACCTTTCTTTTTTAGTAGTTCCACTAACTGGTTGCGTAATCCTTGGTGTTTTAGAGTATCTATCATTGTTTTGTTAGTTCATCAGTTCTTATAAGGCGTTTGGTTTTAAGGTTAGGTAATAGATAATAACCATCCTTTACTTGTACCTCATTTTCGCGCTGTGGATAGCCCAAAAACTTATCCATCTTACTTACTTTGTTCTCTAAAGCATCATATTCATTTCCTTCTTTATCTACAAAATAAGGGGTAGTACCTTTGTATACCAAAGCCATATCTAAGTCCAATGTATTGTCATCAATCTTAGTGTATTCAGGGGGTATAAACCAATTTTCCTTGCTATTCCTGCTCAAAAAACCTATTTTACCGCCCTTTTCTAATGTATACCCTCTATAACTTCTCTTTATATGGTCATATTGGAAGGGCAGTATTTCTACTTTACTATTTATATCAATAATCCCCCATAAACTGTCTTTTGATGCAATAAGTGAAGCCGGATAAATATACTCTAAGTGTTCATATTTGGTAGGTAATAGCTCTTCACCTTTCAGTCCTATTACACCCCAAAGGTTATCTTTTTTTACCATAAAAAATGAAGGTATATTATAGCATTCATTGTATATTATTTCATTGTATTGTAGCGGAGTAAGTTCTTCACCTTTTGCACTGATAATACCCCAAAGACTATCTTTTCTCACACGCGATACCCCTTCTTTAAATACACTCATCTCACTGTATTCAGCAGGTAATAATACCTTATCCCCTTGTAGTAATCCCAATCGCTTATTGTCATAAAAAACAGCTGAAGGGTATATTTTTTCTTTAGGTTTAAAAGTTAAAGTATAGTTGTATGAATCTCCTCCCCAGCTAAAAAAAGGTATTGAAAATCCCCATTCGCGCGCATATTTATACATTTCCAAAACCCCTTCTGCCTTAGGTTTGATATATACTTTATCCACACCTTCTACCACCAAGAAAGGAAAAAAAGGTAATATAATTCTATCTTGTACATATTTCCATCCTCTTTTCCGCCATTTTCCTTTAAATACTTTAGTTTCAGTAGTCAGTACCGAATCTTGTATCTTATCATAAGTAAGATGTAAGTACCGCCCTTCAAAATGCATTTTGAAGTTCAGATATTCATAGTTTTTAGGCTCTATATCTTTATACAATAGAGGAAAAAGCTCACTACTCCTACCTCTTATACTATCAGCAAAAGCATAAAAATCCACCCCACTTACTTGTTGCATATCCATAGGGCTGCGGCAAGAAGTAAGGCATATACCGATAAGCAAAAGGAGTATGAGTCTTTTCATATCTCTTGATAAGTTTTAAAGCAGCCCCCTCTTTTTTAAGAAGAGGGGGGTCGATATTTCTTATACCTTTTTCACTATAAAATAGTTCTTTTTGCCTCGTTGTAATAAAATAAATTTATCATCTACAAGGTCTTTTTCTCCTATTTTATAGTCTTCAGCTACTTTTTCTTTATTTACCGAGATTGAGTTCTCCTTAAGAGCCCTTCTCGCTTCCGAGTTAGAAGCTATAAAGCCTGTTTTAGCCGAAAGGATACCAATCATATCCAAACCATTAGCTATATCAGCAGCAGCTACTTCAGCTTGTGGCACTCCGTCAAATACTTCCAAAAACGTTTTTTCATCAAGGTTCCTCAAGTCTGCTGAGGTCGAATTACCAAACAATATTTGTGAGGCTTGTTGCGCTTTTTCTAATTCCTCACGTCCGTGAACTAAGATAGTAAGCTCTTCGGCCAATTTGTTTTGTAATACACGCAAATGCGGCGCTTCTGTATGTGTAGCAATTAGTTTTTCTATCTCTTCTTTGCTTAGCATCGTGAAAATCTTGATATATCTCTGTGCATCAGCATCCGAAGTGTTTATCCAATATTGGTAAAACTTATAAGGCGATGTCTTCTCAGGATCAAGCCATACATTACCTCCCTCACTCTTGCCAAATTTAGTACCATCAGCTTTAGTTATTAGCGGACAAGTAAGGGCATACGCTTTACCCCCTGCTATACGCCTAATAAGCTCAGTACCAGTAGTAATGTTACCCCATTGGTCTGATCCCCCCATCTGTAAGGTAAGTCCCTTTTCTCTATACAGATGTAAGAAATCATACCCTTGTAACAGCTGGTATGAAAACTCCGTGAACGACATCCCATCCGTATTCTCATTAGGGTCAAAACGCTTCTTAACCGAGTCCTTAGCCATCATATAGTTTACCGTAATATGTTTCCCAATATCACGTATAAACGATAAGAATGAAAAGTTCTTCATCCAGTCATAATTATTCACCAATTCAGCACGATTCGCAGCCTCACTCTCAAAGTTCAAAAACTTAGCAAGCTGTTTCTTTATACCCGCAATATTATGAGCCAAAACCTCTTCAGTAAGTAAGTTGCGTTCTACCGATTTCCCCGAAGGGTCTCCAATCATACCAGTAGCACCTCCCACAAGAGCATAAGGCTTATGACCACAGTTCTGAAAATGGCGCAACATCATCACACCCACCAAGTGCCCAATGTGTAATGAATCGGCAGTAGGGTCAATCCCCACATAAGCAGCGCGCAACCCTTCCATAAGGTGTTCTTCAGTCTCGGGCATAATATCCTGAATCATACCGCGCCAGCGTAATTCTTCTATAAAATTCTTCATTTTACTACTTAATGATTAATCAATGAGTGTGCAAAGGTACAAAACAATTATCAATTAACAATAAATTATGAACATTTTTAAAGGCAAAAACATCACACACTCTTTTTTACAATACACCCTCGCTTTGCCAATCCACCTCCCTTCCTTCCCCCACACTTTTAGTTCTTACTTCTTATCTCTTACCTTAAATTGCGAATAATGCAAAAATTCCCTACCCCCACCCCTTTACCTCTTATCTCTCATCTATTCCCTGATAATCAGCCTATTTCACTCCCAGCTTCACCCCAAGCAACATACAGCTATCCCTTAGGTTGAACGAACGAATAACGAACTATAAACGAACTATAAACGAAGGAAAGACCTCACCTCCCTGATTTCCAGCTTCTTCAATCCCAAACCCTCCCTTTGCATAATTCGCAACAAAATCCTCCAATTCTTACATTATTCTTATTTTTTTCTCCTATTTCCCATCTCCTATCCCCTAACTCCTCCTCCCTTTTCGCCTACCTACAAATAATCGTAATCACCCTCTCATCTCCTTTTTCATTAATAATACGAAGTGTATGATTACCTTTTTCGGCAAAAATATTCATCTCGTGAAAAACATCAGTAGTACCCAAAAAAGTATTGTCTAAATACCAAAACACCTTCCCTTGGCGGTTAGCAGCTTTAGCCACAAAAGGCTGCTGTTCCCCTCCCAGTGCCTTAGTGCTGTAAATAATATTTTGGTGCTTCGGATATACAAAATCCAAGTTCCGCCCACTATTACTCTGTTGGCAATCACTACGCAGGGGCGGAAGGGGTTGGTAGTGTATATGCTGTTGTTTATAAAACCATTCCATCACAGGAGGCAATACAAACCACGCCTTATGTACAATATTTTGTGCCGACTCACAATTAGCATTCACTTGGTACTGCTCTGTAGGGTCTAAATGTACAAGTTTGTGGTAAGGGCATTGCGCAACTTCCTTAGGGGCAAGGCAGCTTAATACAGTCGTTTTAGGGCACTCACCCTTAGCCAAATACCCCGACTGGCTGCACACCACCACCTGCCTAAGGTCATCATAAGGCTCTTTAAACCAAGAGGTTCTCGGCAGCGCATTAAAAATACTGAACATCACAGGCGCTGCATACGAAGCTCCAGTAAGTGAAGGCCTTCCCTCACCAGTAGCATTACCCACCCATACACCTACCACATATTCAGGCGTCGCTCCTATTGCCCACGCATCTTTATTGCCAAAGCTGGTACCCGTTTTCCACGCTATTTTCCGTGCCGACTCGTAATACCGCCACGCCACATCATCCGTAGGGCGGTTCACCTCTTTCATCGCACTGAACATCTTGTACAAAGCCCCAGCCCTCAAAGGAGGTAAGGCACGGGTGTTTTCTCCAAAATCAATAGCCGTATTTGTGTACTGTAAAGGCTGAAATTCCTTCGCCCTATACTGCTGGGTAGCTGCAAATACCTCATTTTCCGATGCCAAGTTCGCATACGCTTGTACCAAGTCCCATAAGCAACTCTCAGCCCCCCCCAGTATGATTGATAAGCCGTAATGGTCAGGATGTTTATTAATATGTCTCAATTGTAAATGTTGCACTACCTCATAAAACCTATAAGTGCTGAACTGTTTCAGCAGCCATACAAAAGGTATGTTTAATGATTTAGCCAGCGCTACATCAGCAGCCACAGCTCCTTCATAGTTATTACTGAAGTTCTCAGGCGAATATCCCCCTATTTGGGTAGGCACATCCGGCAGTAGTTGGGTGGGTAATAGTTCACCCTCGTGCAGCATAGCCGCGTATAGCAAAGGCTTTAGCACACTGCCCGTACTTCTGGGGGCCTGCACTATATCCACATCCTTTTGGTGTTCAGCATCAGTAGGCGTGTTCCCCACGTAGGCAAGCACTTGGCGTGTTTTCACATCCACCACAAGGGCAGCCATATTGTATATTTCCGTTTGCAGGTAATGGCTGTAATATCCCGAAATAATACTGTTTAGCTTCTCCTGCAAAGGTAGTTGTACCGAGCTGGCAATACGCTCACCTTCGTGCTTTTTAGTAGCAAAAGCCAGTAGGTGAGGGGCAAGTTGTGGTATAGGGTGAGGCTCAGCAGGTAAGGGTTCCAGCAAAGCCAAGTCATAAGTTTCCTTATCTATAATTTTTTTGCTGAAGAGTTTATATAGTAAGGTATTGCGTTTTTGCAGCAGTCTCTCTTGGTTTTTTCCAGGGAAGATAAGGCTCGGAGCATTAGGCAGCACCGCCAGCGTTGCCGATTGTGCCCACGATAACTGATAAGGCGCAACCCCAAAGTACCGCCACGAAGCCATTTCCAGTCCCACCACATTTCCCCCAAAAGGAGCGTGTGAGGCGTACAGTTTTAAAATACTTTCTTTGGAGTACCTAAACTCCAATCGTGTAGCCCATATCATCTCAATTACCTTTTCAAAGTAAGTGCGTTGTTGGTGTTCACGTGCAATCCTGATAACCTGTTGGGTAAGGGTACTCCCTCCTCGTTCTATTTTACCACTTTTAATATTTCGGTACAAAGCCTTCCCTACCGATATAGGGTTCACACCCCAATGGTAGTAAAAGTGCGCATCTTCAAATTCCAAAACCGACATTTTAAAGCGGTACGGAACGCTGTCTATTTCAGGAAAACGCCATTGTCCATCATCAGCAATCTTAGCCCCCAGCAGCTTTCCTTCAGCACTTTCCAGTACAGTAGCGTATGGTTGTGGGAACAGCTCGCGTGGCAAGCAGAAAATATACCACACCAGCAAAGCCGAAACAATGATAGTAATAATACGATGCTTTTTCATTTCAGAGTTTACAAGGTTATCGCTGCAAAATTAGTAAAAAAACACAAAACTCAAAGCTACTTTCTACATAATCAGCCACCTAGCACTGTAAGTATGTTACTTGTATTACAGCCAAAGCAAGTTCATCTATCTAACACAATGTAGTATATAATATTAAAATAACACCCCTTTATCCACTAACTCCTATCACCTAAAACCTAAAATCTAAAACATACCCCTTAGTATAAACTATTGAAAATCGTTATGTTATGGATTCATTATAAAAAAAACACTAAAAAATTTTGTATAATTTAAAGTTATTACATAATTTTGCCCCGAAAATCATAAAGAACCGAACTTATGAAAGAAAAGTTTTTAACATTTATTTTAATTGTGCTCGCAGGTTGTTTCAGTACAGCAGTAGCACAAACAATCACTGTAAAAGGTACTGTTACCGACGATGCAAAGATGCCTTTGCCTGGTGCTTCGGTAATAGTAAAAGGAACTAAGCACGGTACTTCAACCGATGATAATGGTAAGTATGAGCTTACCGCCAAGGCCGGTGATGTGCTTGAGTTTAGCTCTATGGGTTTTGCTACCCAGTCTAAAAAAGTAAGTGGTACAAATAAAACCCTTACTCTTAATGTAGTTTTAGGTGAAGACACTGAACAACTTAGTGAAGTGGTCGTAGTAGCTTTTTCTACTCAGAAAAAAGAAAACTTAACCGGTGCGGTTGCTTCGGTAGATACCAAGGCCTTAGAAAGCCGCCCTGTGAACAACGTAACCCAAGCACTACAAGGGAACGTATCAGGTCTTAACTTCTCCGTAGGAAACGGAGGTGGTCAGCTAGATAATGCCCTCTCTTTTAACATACGTGGGGCAGGTACTATCGGTACAGGATCTAATGCAAGTCCACTAATACTTATCAATGGTATGGAGGGTGATATCAATACTCTTAACCCTCAAGATATCGAAAGTATTTCTGTACTAAAAGATGCTGCTTCTGCTTCTATCTATGGTTCTCGTGCTGCTTTCGGGGTAGTTTTAATTACTACCAAATCAGGTAGAGAAGGTAGAGTAGAAATGAACTATAATACCAACTATCGTCTTAGCTCTCCTATAGGTATTCCCGAAATGTTAGATTCAGAAGATTTTGCCTACTATTTCAACGAAGCTCAAAGAAATAACGGTGGCGCTCCTGTATTTGAACCTCATATCCTTGAGAAAATAAAAGCTTACAAAGCAGGAACCCTAACAGCAGCTACCGATTGGAACCCAAGAAAAGATGGTACCGGAGCTTGGAATGACTACAAACAAAGCTGGGCAAATGTAGACTGGTTTAAAGAATTCTACAGAACTTCGGCTCCTTCACAAGAACACAATTTCAGTGCTCGTGGCGGTAATGAAAAATTAAAATATTACGTGTCATTAGGTTGGCTTGATGTTGAAGGTCTTACCCGTTATAATACTGATAAGTTAGGACGCTATTCAGCCAATGCTAAAATCTCTTCACAAATACTTCCTTACTTGAAGTTAGAGTACAGCACACGCTTCTCTCGCAAAGATTTTTCTCGCTCTTCTTATTTAGGTGGTTTGTTCTTCCACAATATCGCTCGCCGTTGGCCTACTTTGCCACTCAAAGATCCTAATGGGCACTATATGAATGGTAACGAAATCGCTCAGCTTAACGAAGGTCGTGATAAAACACAAACCGATGAACTTACCCAACAGTTAGCTTTGGTATTCAATCCTATAAAAGGTTGGGTTACCAATGTAGAGCTTAACTACCGTACTACTGATGTATTTAATAATTGGTATTATTTGCCTATCTACAAATATGGTTTACATGGTGAGCCTATCGCTATTTCACGTGATGGTTCTGCTCCAGCTGGGCAATCAAAAATAAGTGAATCAGCATCTCGCTATAACTTCTTCAACACCAATATTTATACTTCGTATACTAAGCAAGTAAACCAACATACCTTTACATTATTAGGAGGTTTTCAATCTGAATTGCAAAAAACACGTCAATTTTCTGCTTCCCGAGATGAATTGTATAGTATAAACTCACTCTCATTAAATACTACGGGAGGTAAAAATGACGATGTAAGTGGAGACTATCAGCATTGGGCTACAGCAGGTTTCTTTGCAAGGTTAAACTACAATTATGATGGTAGATACTTATTAGAAATCAATACTCGTTATGATGGTACTAGCCGTTTCTTACGTGACCAACGTTGGAACCTATTTACATCTGCTTCAGTAGGTTGGAACCTTGCTAAAGAAAACTTCTGGAAACATCTAGGCAAGTTTGGCGAAACAGTTAATGAATTTAAATTCCGTGCTTCTTATGGTGAGTTAGGTAACCAAAACACAAATAGTTGGTACCCATTCTATCAAACAATGAATATTGGAACTAACAATGGTAACTGGTTATTAAGAGGTGATAAGACTAATACAGCAAAAGTTCCAGGTTTAGTAGCTTCTTCTCTTACTTGGGAAAAAGTAGCTTCTTGGAATGCCGGTTTCGACCTTTCTGCTTTTACCAATCGCTTAAAATTCACTTTAGAATTGTTTAGCCGTAAAACTTATAATATGGTCGGACCTGCTCCAGAATTGCCTTCTGTATTAGGTACTGATCCCGCTCGTATTAATAATACAGATATGGTGTCAAATGGTTTCGAAATTGTTACCAGTTGGAAAGATAGGATAGGAGAAGACTTTAGCTATGGTATTAGCGCTAACCTTACCGATAGCCGCCAAAAAATTACTAAATATCCAAATAAAAACAACTCATTAGGTACCTACCGCGAAGGACAATATTTGGGTGAAATATGGGGATATGAAACCGAAGGTATCGCCAAAACCGATGCAGAAATGACCGAATGGTTACGTACTCATGATCAAAGTGCTTTAGGTAATAACTGGGCTGCTGGTGATATTATGTATAAAGACCTTAATGGTGATGGTAAAATTAACGGAGGTTCTGGAACTTCAAATGATTCTGGCGACAGAAAAGTTATTGGTAACACTACCCCTCGTTACAACTTTGGTGTACAATTAGAATTGAAATACAAAAATGTAGACTTTAGTATGTTCTGGCAAGGTACAGGAAAACGTGAGCTTACTTTCAATGGCTCTCCTTATTTCAAAGGTGCTAACCAAAACGTATGGCAATCAGCAGGATTTAAAGAACATTTAGATTACTTCCGTCCTGAAAATACTGATAGTCCTTTCGGTCCTAATGTAAATTCTTATTACCCACGTCCTACTATGGACGGAGGAGGAAAGAACTTTGAAACACAAACTCGTTGGATACAAGATGCTTCTTATGTACGTTTGAAAAACATCCAAATAGGTTATACTTTCCCTAAAGATATAATGAAAACTATCGGTATTGATAATATGCGTATCTACCTTTCTGCTGATAATGTATTTACCTTTACCAAACTTTCTAAAATATTCGACCCTGAAGCTAACGGAGGTGCTTGGGGAGAAGGTAAACTATACCCACTCTCAAGAGTTGTTTCAACAGGTTTAAGTGTAACTTTCTAAAAAGACAAAATGATGAAAAAGATATACAGAAATATTATAGCTGCTACCCTTATTGTGGTAGGGCTTGTAGGATGTAATGATTTTTTGGACAGAGAGCCTCTCTCAAACATTACCCCTCAGCAGTATTTTAATACCGAAGCCGATTTAGCTGCCTATACTATTAATTATTATAGTTTCCCTACGCACTCTGGCTATAGTATAGGACGTTTCAAAGCAGATAATGGTACAGATAACCAAGCTGATAGAGATGCAAATAGAGCTTGGCTAAAAGGACAATGGCACGTCCCTACTGGTACCGATGGTTATAACTTTGGTAATATACGTGCTTTGAATTACTTTATTGCCGAAATAACCCCTAAAATTGAAGCTGGAAAAATCGTAGGTACAGCTGCCAATATTAATCACTACTTAGGCGAAGCTTACTTTTTAAGAGCTTATGAGTATTTTACTCGTTTAGAAGCCTATGGTGATTATCCAATAGTAAAAACAGTGCTTCCTGATAATGAAGATGCCCTTATAGAAGCTTCAAAACGTCGCCCTCGTAATGAGGTTGCTCGCTTTATATTAGAAGATTTGGATAAGGCTATCACCCTACTAAAATCAGGACCTGTAGAAAACAAAAACCGTATTAGCAAAGAGGTAGCACAACTTTTCCGTTCACGTGTAGCCTTGTATGAAGGTACTTGGTTAAAATACCATAAAGGTACAGCACACGTACCAGGAGGTCCAGGTTGGCCAGGGGCTAATATGCCTTACCTATCAGGTTTTAGCATTAATATTGATAGTGAAATTAACTACTTCTTAACCGAAGCAATGACTTCAGCCAAAGCTGTAGCCGATGCTTTCACATTGGTAACCAATAACCATAATGTTACAGGAGCCGATGTATTTAGCAATCCTTACTTCAAAATGTATGGAGATAACAGCCAATCAGGTTACTCAGAAGTATTACTTTGGAGACAGTACAGTGCTGAAAAAAGTGTAGGTCACTATACTAACGGTTTCTTAACAGGTGGTGGTAACAGTGGTTATACTCGTGGCTTTGTAGATGCTTTCTTAATGAAAAATGGTTTGCCTATTTATGATTTAGGATCAGGCTATCAAGGAGATGCTGATTTAACTACAGTGAAAAATAACCGTGATGAGCGTTTGCAACTATTTATGCGTGTACCTGGTGATTACTTAGCAGTTAATCAACAAGTAAATAGCTATCCTGATATCATCAACTCAATCGTTGAAAGAAAATCAGTAACAGGATATGATGTAAAAAAAGGTCTTAATGGTGATCCTAAATACCTTACCGATGCAGTACTTACCGAAGCAGGTTGTATCGTATTCCGTGCATCAGAAGCTTACCTCAATTATATAGAGGCTTGCTATGTAAAAAATAATAGCATAGATGCTGATGCAGCTCGTTATTGGAAAGCTTTACGTGTACGTGCAGGAGTAAGTGATAACTACCAAGCTACTATAGCAGCTACCAATCTAGATAAAGAAAACGACTGGGCTGTTTATTCAGCAGGACAAAAAGTAGATCCAACTCTTTACAATATCCGTCGTGAACGTCGTTGTGAATTTATAGCAGAAGGTATGCGTTGGGAAGACTTAAAACGTTGGCGTGCTATGGATCAACTAAATAACTACCAAATAGAAGGTATGAACCTTTGGGCAAGTATGTATGATAAATATAAAGATAACAAAGGAGTATCTAAATTAGTTGCTTTACCTGCTGCTAGTCCTAACATATCATCAAAGAACTTAAGCAATTACATACGTCCATACCAAATAATCCAACAAAATAACTTGTATTACAATGGTATTACTTGGACCAAAGCTCATTATCTATCTCCTATAGGTTTCGAAAACTTTTTACGTACCTCAAAAGGAGGTGATTTAAGCACTAGTGTGGTATATCCTAACCCATATTGGCCAGCTCAAGCGGATGGCATTCCTACCGAATAATTTCAATTGCTTATATCACTTTTGAAATAGGTTTATAAAAAAGAGGCTGTTTTACCTTATAATAAGGAGCAGCCTCTTTTTCAATTAATATTGTAAGAAATGAAAATAATTTTATTACTATCAGCTTTTATAGGGCTTGTTAATAGCTGTTCAGAAAAGGAAAAGCAGAAAGCCAATACACAACAGCCTTCTACCACTACCCAGTGGAAACTTACTTGGCAAGATGACTTTGATCGTGATGATATATTTGCTACTGATATATGGAGCAAAATATCACGTAACCCTAATATAGATTGGCGTAATACAATGAGTGATGATGAAAGCCTATTTGATATTACCGATGGCAATCTTATTCTCTCAGGTAAAATGAATACCGATCTACAAAAAGATTCTTCACAATATATTACAGGGGGTGTATATACTATAAATAAAAAGTACTTTGACCCCGGTAAAATTGAAGTGCGATGCAAGCTTGAAGGTACTAAAGGCTCTTGGCCTGCTATCTGGATGCTCCCCAAAACAGCCAAATGGCCTACAGGTGGTGAGATAGATATTTTAGAACGCCTTAACTATGATAGCTTTGTGTATCAAACAGTACATAGTAGTTATACCCAAAAATATAAAAATCATAAGCACAACACTACCCACGCTATTAACCCTGATGATTATAATATTTATGGAGTAGAATGGGATGATAAAGCAGTAAAGTTTTACGTGAATAACCAGCTTACTTATACTTATGAGCGTGATGCAAGTAAGGAAAATGAAGGACAATACCCCTTTACCAATGAGCCTTATTACTTACTTATTGATATGCAGTTAGGAGGTAAGTGGGTAGGCGAGGTAGAACCCTTTGATAAGCCTGTCAAAATGTATATTGATTGGGTACGCTACTATCAAAAATAGAATGTAATATAATAATAAGATAAAGAGGTTGTTTCTAATTTTTTGAACAGCCTCTTTTTTAGTTCTTTGCTAATTAAAAAAATATTTGTACCTTTGTCCCTTTCAAAAGAAGAAAATGAAAAAACAAATTACCAACACAGTACTAATGGTGCGCCCTGTGCGCTTCCGTATGAATGAACAAACCGTTGTTAATAACTATTTCCAAGAGGAAATGGATTTGAAAAACGAGGAAATAAACCGCCAAGCGCAACAAGAGTTTGATGGTCTTGTACAAAAGTTGCGTGAGGTAGGTGTAAAGGTTATTGCTATTGATGATATCTATGAGCAAAATACCCCGGATTCGGTATTCCCTAATAACTGGATTACTTTCCATCAAAATGCCAATGTAGCTATTTATCCTATGTTTGCCGAAAATCGCCGTCGTGAGCGCCGTGAAGATATTTTAGAAAAGGTTGAAGCTGAAGGTTTTGATATTGAGAATGTATATGATTATACCGAAGCCGAGAAAGAAAATATATTTTTAGAAGGTACAGGAGCTATGATACTTGATAGGGTAAACCGTAAAGCCTATTGCGCCTTATCACCTCGCGCCGATGAAGAGCTTTTTATTGAGTTTTGTGAAGATTTTGAGTATACCCCTGTACTCTTTACGGCTTACCAGCAAGTCAATGGTAAGGCAATGCCTATCTATCACACCAATGTAATGATGGCCTTAGGAGTTAATTTTGCAATAGTATGTTTAGATACCATTACCGATAAAAAAGAACGAAAAAACCTTCTCAATCACCTTAAAGAGGATAACAAAGAGGTTATAAACATTACTATCCAGCAAATGCATCAGTATGCGGGTAATATGTTACAAGTGCAAGGTAAGGATAGTACCTATATGGTAATGAGTGATACAGCTTATAATGCCCTCACGCCTCAACAAATCAGTACTATTGAAAAATACACACATATTATCCATAGTAATTTAGAAACTATTGAAACCTGTGGAGGGGGGAGTGCGCGTTGTATGTTAGCTGAAGTATTTAACCCTCTAGCAACTAATAATTAAAATGAACAAAAAAGAATACATTCAAAATAGAATTAGAGATATTAAAGATTTTCCTAAAGAAGGAATTATATTCAAAGATATTACCCCTTTGTTAATGGACGTAAAAGGAGTGGAATATGTTATTGATTTATTGGTAGAAAACCTACACGGACAAAAAATTGATAAGGTAGTAGGTATGGAAAGCCGTGGTTTCTTTTTTGGTATGCTCCTTGCGCAGCGTCTCGGAGCTGGTTTTGTACCAGTACGCAAGAAAGGGAAATTACCCTATAAAACACTCTCACAAACTTATGATTTAGAGTATGGACAAGATGTACTTGAAATTCATCAAGATGCTATTAATAAGGGTGAAAAAATTCTTATTCATGATGATATCCTCGCTACTGGTGGTACAGCTCAGGCTGTAATTAAATTAGTAGAACGACTTGGAGGACATATAGTACAGCTTGATTTCTTAATGGAATTACATTTCTTGAATGGACGTGATAAACTAAGTGGGCATTCAGTGTATAGTATCTTATAATGTCTATTGATTTACAGTGAGTTAAGAAAATGAGAGTGAAAAAGTTTGTTAAAAATTTCGCTACTTAAATAAAAACTCCTATTTTTGCACGAATAAAAATAAGTAGTAATGGCACTTAAAAAATATATCGCATATATCGCATTATTTTTAGTATTTCTACTTCCTACTATTAGCTTCTGCGCTGATAATCAGGAAAAAGAACCTTTCAATATCAATGAGCTTATTGATGAACATATCGGCGATTCGCATGATTTTCACCTTTTTGACTATAAAGGGCACGCCTATTCTATGCCCTTGCCTATCATCCTTTATACTAATAATGGGTTAGTAACTTTTTTATCAAGTGAGTTTCATCATGATAATAAAGGAACTGTAGTGGTAGAAAAAGATGGGCAGCAGTTTGTGCGTTATAAAGAAGATATCTATTACGCTACTGCAGGTACCCCTCTTTCTTTAGATGAAAAAGGAAAAGTAACTAATTCCCGTCCTCTTAATTTTTCAATTACTAAAAACGTATTCTCATTATTTCTGATTTCTGTACTATTAGTACTTATTTTTACTTCAGTAGCACGTTCTTATAAAAAGAATCCCAAAGCTCCCAAAGGCTTAGCAGGTGTGTTAGAACCTATAGTACTTTTTGTACGTGATGAAATAGCAATACCAAATATAGGCGAAAAGTATTACAATAGGTATATGCCCTATCTTCTTACTGTGTTTTTTGTAATCTGGACAGGAAACCTTTTTGGGCTTATTCCATTTTTTCCATTTGCAGGTACTGTAACTAACAATATCGTTTTTACAGGTATGTTAGCATTTTTTACCCTGCTACTTACTATATTTAGTGGTAACAAGCACTACTGGAAACACATTTTTGCTCCACCAGGGGTTCCTGTATGGATTTTGCCTATAATGATACCTATTGAGCTACTAAGTATTTTTACTAAGCCCTTTGCTCTTATGATACGTTTATTTGCCAATATGACAGCAGGACACATCATTGCTTTGAGCTTAATATCAATGATATTTATATTTAACTCAGTATGGGTGTCACCTGTATCTATAATATTTACAGTATTTATGCAAACCTTAGAGCTTTTAGTGGCAGTATTACAAGCGTATGTATTTACGCTCCTATCAGCGTTATTTATAGGGCAAGCAGTAGTTGAAGAACATTAATAACAAGTAACTATTTAAATTTTATATATATGGTTTTAGCAGGAATTGGGGCTGGATTAGCAGCCATCGGAGCAGGAATCGGTATTGGTAAAATTGGTGCATCTGCCGTTGAAGGTATTGCACGCCAACCCGAAGTGTCTTCAAAAATTCAAACTGCGATGATTATCGCTGCAGCACTTATCGAGGGAGCTGCCCTCTTTGCTATCGTTGTAGCTTTCATGGCATAATAAAACAACAAAACCGTTGTGTAACGGTTGGTTACATAACGGTTTTTTTCTAAAAACTAATAATTGATAACTGATAATAAATAACTAATAAAATGAATTTAGCACATCCTGAGAGTTTATTATTTTGGAATACAATAATCTTTTTAATATTGCTTTTCCTCCTAGCAAAATTTGCTTGGAAGCCTATAATGAGTGCAGTAAAAGAGCGTGAAAATTCTATTAACCAAGCTTTAGAAGCTGCAGAAGAGGCTCAAAAACAAATGGCTAATCTCAAAGCTGATAACGAACGTCTCTTGGCTGAAGCACGTGCTGAAAGAGATACTATCCTTAAGGAGGCAAGAGATATCAAAGATAAAATAATAACTGAAGCCAAAGACGAAGCAGGTCGCGAAGGGGCTAAGCTTATCAAACAAGCTCAACAAGCTATTGAAAGTGAGAAAAAAGTAGCTTTAGCTCAACTGAAGGACCAAGTAGCAGCACTTTCTATTGAAATGGCTCAGAAAGTGATGATAAGCGAACTCTCAGACGAGAAAAAACAAACTGCCCTCATCAATGATTACCTTAAAAATGTTACCTTAAATTAAGTAGCTTATGTACGGATTGAGAGTAGCAAACAGATATGCCAAGGCTCTTTTGGAATACACCCTCCAGCAAAATAGTTTGGAAGGAGTATTTGCCGATATGACCTTGATAGATAAAACTATAAAAGCCAATAAAGATTTGGAACGCATGCTCATTTCACCTATTGTGAAAACCACAGTAAAGAAAAGTGTACTTACCAAAGTCTTTAATGCTATTACACCTCAAACACATCGTTTGTTCGACTTGCTAATTGAGAACAGACGCTTGCCTATATTAGGAGCAGTAGCCGAAAAGTTTGTATTGCAATATAACAATTACAAAAATAACAAAATAGCGGTAGTTACTACTGCTACCCCACTTGATGCTGCTACCCAACAACAAATGTTGCAAAAGGTAATTACCCTTACCCAAAATAACAATATTACTATTGAAAATAGGGTTGATAAGAATATTATAGGAGGCTTTATACTTCGCGTAGGCGATATTCAATATAATGCAAGTGTTGCATATAAGCTCAATAGATTGCAACAAGAATTTAAAGAAAAATTATTTCTATAAGGTAGATAACAAGCATAAACTAATTAAATTCCTATAAGAATGATTGTAATGTGCTTCTCATTTATTACTACAGCTACTTTGTTTGAGCTTTTCAAAAATAGAATATTTAAAAAAATAGATAAACTAACGACTAATAGCTAAAAAATAAAAAATGGCAGAAATAAAAGCCGCTGAAATTTCAGCAATTTTAAAAGAACAACTAGCACACTTTGATGCTAATGCCTCTTTGGAAGAAGTAGGTACAGTATTACAAGTGGGTGATGGTATTGCGCGTATCTTCGGCCTATCGAATGCGCAATACGGTGAATTAGTAAAATTTGACAACGGACTACAAGGTATCGTCCTTAATCTTGAGGAAGATAATGTAGGGGTTACCCTTTTAGGTCCGTCTACTGATATTAAAGAAGGAGATACTATAAAACGCACAGGTCTTATTGCTTCTATTAATGTAGGAGAAGGAATTGTAGGACGTGTGGTAAATACCTTAGGACAACCTATTGATGGAAAAGGACCTATTACAGGTAAATTATATGAAATGCCGTTAGAGCGTAAGGCTCCAGGGGTTATTTTCCGTCAGCCAGTAAATGAACCTTTGCAAACAGGTATCAAGGCAATTGATGCAATGATTCCTATAGGTCGTGGACAGCGTGAGTTGGTTATTGGTGACCGTCAAACAGGTAAAACTACTGTTTGTATTGACACTATACTCAACCAAAAAGAGTTTTATGATGCAGGTAAACCAGTATATTGTATTTATGTGGCTATTGGTCAGAAAGCTTCAACAGTAGCAGGTATTACTAAGACTTTAGAAGATGCAGGGGCTTTAGCTTACACTACTATTGTAGCTGCTAATGCTTCCGATCCCGCTCCTATGCAGGTATACGCTCCTTTTGCAGGCGCTGCTATTGGCGAGTATTTCCGTGATACAGGCCGTCCTGCTCTTATTATCTATGACGATCTTTCTAAGCAAGCAGTAGCCTATCGTGAGGTGTCATTGTTATTGCGTCGTCCACCTGGACGTGAAGCTTACCCTGGCGACGTCTTTTACTTGCACTCTCGTCTGTTAGAGCGTGCTGCTAAAGTAATTGGTGATGATACTATTGCGCGTCAAATGAACGATCTTCCTGAAAGCATTGCACCTTTAGTAAAAGGAGGGGGATCACTTACAGCATTGCCTATTATTGAAACACAAGCGGGTGACGTATCAGCTTATATCCCTACTAACGTGATTTCTATTACCGACGGACAGATATTCTTGGAATCTGACTTGTTTAACTCAGGAGTACGTCCAGCTATTAACGTAGGTATATCAGTATCACGTGTAGGAGGTTCAGCTCAAATTAAATCAATGAAAAAAGTAGCTGGTACGCTAAAATTAGACCAAGCGCAATACCGCGAGCTTGAAGCTTTTGCTAAGTTTGGTTCTGACCTTGATGCGGCTACTATGGGAGTGATAGAGAAAGGTAAGCGCAATGTGGAAATCTTGAAACAGCCACAAAGTGACCCTTATCCTGTAGAAAATCAAATTGCGATTATCTATGCAGGTTCTAAAAACCTATTGCGCCAAGTACCAGTAAGCAAAATAAAAGAGTTTGAAAAAGAGTACTTAGAGTTTCTTAATATATCTCATCGTAATATTTTAGATGAACTAAAAGCAGGTAAACTTACTGATGAGATTACTACTACTTTGGAGCAAGTAGCTAAAGATTTGAGTGAAAAATACGCTAAATAGTAAGTGTTAATTTAAAACGTCCATTATTATGTCTACTATTTATATAATATTGATAATTATAGGAGTTCTACTTTTATTTGTTGTGCAGATTTATGTAAACAAATCCTATACAAAAAAATATTTACAAAAGCAGGTAGGACATATTAATCAGGATCCTTTAACAGAAGAGCAAAAGCGATTGCTTACTTTTGGAGCAATACTAACTTACTATCGTGGTGAGCATTTGCTTAACCTAATGCCTACTGAAATATTAGAACGTTATAAGCAAGGATTACGTCAACAATGGGAAATAACAGATAGTATTTCAGCTAAAGAAACTATAAATGATCTATTAGCACAGAAACGTTCACTCCAATTCCGTCCTCTACTTACGCAAACTTCACCTGAACTTAGCAAAATTCAAAAACAAATAGCTAAAGGCTTAGGAATAGAGGTGCAACAAGTAGAGACTGTAAAGTCCGCTTATGCTTGGGATTTGTGTAGAGCGGCTTCTTTAGCTAAATGGTGCTATTGATGTAAGTACCTTACTGAGGCTGAAATGTGGGAAGTGCTAAACCAAGTAGCCGCTATTGCAAAAGAACAAGGCAAAAATTGGCAAGAATATACTATCTCTTTCCTTTTAGGACGTACTATTCAAGGATTTAATTTGGATGAGCTTATTATTTTTACCTCTCAGCTATTCCATAGCAAGTCTCCTTCATTAAGGAAGATAGAAGATATAGATGTTTACCAGAAATACTCTTTTTAATATTGAAAACCTTAAATGAATTAATCAATACAAAAGAATCGGGCTGGGCATTAGTAAAAGAGTGGCTGCAAGAAGCAACTAACCCTTATGAGATACTTCCCAAAGATATAAAGCGTGCCGAGGAAGAGCTTCTTAGAACACAGGTAACCACTCGTTCACCTATGGGTGCTATAATCTATGAAACAGGAGGTATTCTTATTGATGATGGATAGATACGCATTTTGGGCTCAGGATGTGAAAGACTTCAAAGAGGAGTGATGGGATGGAATAAAGGTAAATCATATGATAATTATAGTGAACAACCTAGTTTTCTTCTCATTGCTGATGATATACTTGGTGGTTATTTTGCAATTAATGGAGGTGGACTTAGTGAAGGTAGTTTAGGAAAAGTATTTTATTTAGCTCCAGATACTTTAGAATGGGAAGATATGAATTGTACTTATTCTGACTTTCTGAATTGGACATTTTCTGGAGATCTCAAAATGTTCTATGAAGGTTTTTATTGGAAAGGTTGTAAGGAAGAAGTAGCACAAGCCACCGCTGATCAAGTGTTTTCGTTCTTTCCTTTTCTTTGGACAAAAGAAGGAAAAGACCTTGAAAATAGTACTAGAAGGTTAGTACCCATACAAGAGAGTTACGCTATAACAATTGAATTTCAAAGACAATTAAATAACCGTTAATAATTAGTGGTAAATAGGAATTCTTACCTCTTACCTCTTACCTAATAAAATGGCAAATTTAAAAGAAATACGAAGCAGAATTTCATCGGTAAGTTCAACAATGCAAATTACCGCAGCAATGAAAATGGTATCAGCAGCTAAATTGAAAAAGGCACAAGATGCTATTATAGCGATGAAACCCTATGCTTATAAGCTCAAGCAGTTACTGGAACACCTCAGTGCAGCTTTGGGTAGTGAAAATATGTATAATCCACGCCAAGGAGCTGTTAAAAAAGTACTTTTAGTACCTATAACTTCTAATCGCGGACTTTGCGGGGCATTTAATGCTAGTGTGATAAAAAAAGCGTTAGAATTAGAACAAACTACCTATCAGGGGAAGCAGGTACAGCTATATACTATAGGTAAGAAAGGGAATGATGTACTTAAGAAATTTGATAAGATTGTAGCACATAACAGTCAGATTTTTGATAAGCTTAGTTTTACTACAGCAGCTGTTTTAGCAGAAGAACTGATGCAGCTATATACTTCAGGTAAATATGACCAAATAGTATTGGTTTATAACAGTTTTAAGAATGCTGCTACCCAAATTCTTACTGATGAGATTTTTTTACCAATACAGCCTGTAGCTAATACTAAAACTTCAGCATTACATACCGACTATATTTATGAGCCTTCAAAACAAGAGATTGTAGAAGAACTTATCCCACGATCACTTAAAATACAACTTTTTAAAGCTTTACGTGACTCAGTAGCTGCTGAACATGGAGCTCGTATGACAGCTATGCATAAAGCAACTGATAATGCTCAAGATCTTAAAAATGAACTTATACTTACCTATAATAAAGCCCGTCAAGCAACTATTACAGGTGAGATTATAGAAATTGTAGGAGGATCCGAAGCTTTGACTTAATAATTAGATAAAAACAAAAGAGACTGCTCAATATTATTGAGCAGTCTCTTTTGTTTTATACTTGTATTACTCCTAAATTAAATTTTTTCTCAATAGGTGCGTTATTAGCCGCTTCTATACCCATTGATACCCATAGCCGAGTTTCTAATGGATCTATAATAGCATCTGTCCATAGGCGGGCAGCAGCATAATAAGGTGATATTTGTTCATCATACTTCTCTTTGATATGATTGAATAAGGTTTCTTCTTTTTCGGGCGTAAGTTCTTCACCTTTTTTCTTTAGGGTAGCAGTTTCTATCTGTAATAGTACTTTAGCAGCTTGTGCACCACCCATTACCGAAATATTGCCACTATGCCATGATACAATAAGACGTGGGTCATAAGCCTTACCACACATAGCATAGTTTCCTGCCCCGTATGAGTTACCTATTACAACTGTAAACTTAGGAACTACTGAGTTAGCCACAGCATTTACCAACTTAGCTCCATCTTTAATAATACCTCCATGCTCCGATTTTGAGCCTACCATAAATCCTGTAACATCTTGCAAAAAAAGCAAAGGAATCTTTTTCTGGTTACAGTTAGCAATAAAGCGTGTAGCCTTATCAGCACTATCCGAATAGATAACACCTCCAAACTGCATCTCTCCTTTTTTAGTCTTTACTACCTTGCGTTGGTTAGCTACAATACCTACTGCCCATCCTTCAATACGTGCATATCCTGTGATGATTGTTTGTCCATAACCTTCTTTATATTCATCAAATTCTGAATTATCTACCAATCGCAGAATAATTTCCTTCATATCATAAGGTTCAGAACGTAGTTTTGGTAATAGGCCATATATTTCATTAGGATCTTTTAGCGGTTTGTGTGCTTCTATACAGTTTAAGCCCGCCTTTTCAGCATCAGCAAGTTTCGCCATAGTACGCCTTACACGGTTAAGAGCATCTTTATCATCAATAGCCTTATAGTCTGTTACTCCGCTAATTTCGCAATGAGTAGTTGCTCCACCTAAAGTTTCATTGTCAATAGTTTCACCTATAGCAGCTTTTACTAAGTAGCTTCCTGCTAAAAAGATACTACCTGTTTTATCTACTATCAGTGCCTCATCACTCATTATAGGAAGATAAGCCCCTCCTGCCACACAACTCCCCATTACCACAGCTATTTGGGTAATACCCATACTGCTCATCAAGGCATTGTTCCTAAAAATACGTCCAAAGTGTTCTTTATCTGGAAAAATCTCATCTTGCAAGGGCAAATAAACCCCTGCGCTATCTACTAAATAGATGATAGGCAAGCGGTTCTCCATAGCTATTTCTTGGGCACGAAGGTTCTTTTTAGCAGTAATAGGGAACCAAGCTCCTGCCTTCACAGTAGCATCATTAGCTACTACTATACACTGTTTTCCTGATACATAGCCCATTACCACTACCACTCCACCCGAAGGGCAGCCTCCATGTTCTGCATACATACCATCGCCAGCAAAGACTCCTATTTCTATAGAAGGTCTATCTTTATCTAAAAGAAACTCAATACGTTCACGTGCAGAAAGTTTACCTTGGCTATGAAGTTTTTCAAGGTTCTTCTTTCCTCCGCCTTCCTTTACTTTCAGTAAGCGTTTGCGTAGTTCGTTTAATGCTAATTTATTATAATCTTCGTTGCTATTGAATTGAATATCCATTGTAAAAATAATCAGGCTGCAAAGATACGGATAATTAATAAATTAACAAATCTACTATGGCTCTTATCGCCCAAATTTACCAAAATTCTACTTATATGTAAGCACAAATTACCTCTCTTATAGCTATTTTCTAACTCACCCTTAATGTACCACATTTTTCATTTTTATCTCCTAATAATAACCAATAAAAATCCCTTAAAGTAACACCGTACTTTAAGGGATTTTCTTTATCTAATTGTTAATTGCTTTATTCAAACAAAGTACCTTGTCTTGCTATATTCACTCTTCCTAAGTGCTTATATGCTAGGTCAGTCACTTCACGTCCACGAGGGGTACGTACTATGAAACCTTCTTGTATCAGGAAGGGTTCATACACTTCTTCTATAGTTTCAGCACTTTCCGATACAGCTGTTGCAAGAGTTGTAATCCCCACAGGTCCTCCTTTAAATTTATCAATTAAGGTCAAGAGTATTTTATTGTCCATCTCATCCAATCCATGAGCATCTACATTTAAGGCTTTTAGTCCAAATCGTGTTATTTCAACATCTATTTTTCCATTACCTTTTATTTGAGCAAAGTCCCTAATGCGTCGCAGCAGGGCATTAGCAATACGCGGGGTACCTCTACTTCTACTAGCTAGCTCAATAGCAGCTTGAGGTTCAATAGGCACTCTTAGGATAGAAGCACTCCGTTGCACTATATCACCAAGAAGCTCGGTCGAGTAGTATTGCAGCCTACTTTGGATCCCAAAACGTGCTCGCATAGGCGCAGTAAGCAGTCCCGAACGCGTAGTAGCCCCAATAAGTGTAAAAGGATTCAGATTAATTTGCACTGTCCTTGCATTAGGCCCCGACTCTATCATTATATCAATTTTATAATCTTCCATAGCCGAGTATAGGTACTCTTCAACCACAGGACTTAGTCGGTGTATTTCGTCTATGAATAGTACATCGCGTTCTTGTAGGTTCGTAAGCAAGCCTGCTAAGTCACCAGGTTTATCCAGCACTGGGCCTGATGTAATTTTAATACCTACTCCCAGCTCATTAGCAAGTATATGGGCAAGAGTAGTCTTCCCAAGTCCTGGCGGACCGTGAAACAAAGTATGGTCTAAAGCTTCGTTTCGCATATTAGCGGCCTTTACAAATACTTTAAGATTTTCCAATACAGCTTCTTGTCCGGCAAAATCATCGAACGATAAAGGGCGCAGGGCTCGCTCTATATCAAGCTCCTGCGCCGAGTAATTCTCTTTATTAGGGTCTAAATTCTTATTCAAGATAATAAAGTGTGCTTTGGCACTATTTCATATTTCTCAGGTTTATCACTTCTTGTTGGGTTAGCCTACGCCAATGTCCGCGAGGCAAATCCTTTTTCGTTAGTCCCGCAAATACCACCCTATCAAGTTTATCCACTTGGTAACCCAAATGCTCAAAAATACGGCGTACTATACGGTTGCGTCCACTATGTATTTTAATACCTATTTCGTTCTTAGGCTTATCATTTACGTAACTAATCTCATCTACTTCAATGAACCCGTCCTCCAATTCTAGTCCTTCTTGTATTGCCACGAAGTCTTTATATTCCAACTTCCTATCCAAAATAACATGGTATATTTTGCGTACCCCGTGAGTAGGGTGGGTTAGTTTTTTGGTAAGTTCACCATCGTTAGTAAGCAGTAGTAGCCCTGTAGTAGCCCTGTCAAGGCGTCCTACCGGCAAAATACGCACATTAGTAGCGTTAGCTACCAAGTCCATTACGGTCTTGCGCCCTTTCTCATCATTAGTGGTAGTAATAAAGCCTTTAGGCTTATTCAGTAATATATATTCTTTCTTCTCCGAAGATAGCAGTTTACCGTCAAAACGCACCTCATCAGTAGGTTTCACACGGTAGCCAAGGGTAGTCATCACCACTCCATTCACCGTTACATTCCCTGCCGAAATATACACATCTGCATTCCTACGCGAACAGATACCCGCATCAGCAATAAACTTGTTCAAGCGTGTCTCAGTAGCAGGTACCGGAGCGTATTCTACAGGCTCCGAGTTATTTTTATAGGTATTGGCAAAAGGTTTTTTGTTGAATTTATTCCCGTTGTTATAACGATTGTTGTTACTGCTGTACTTATTTTCGTTATTATTGTTATACCTATTGTTATTACCCCCGCGATAGTCATTTTTAGCGTATTTATCGCCGTTGTTATATCTATTTTCGCCGCTGTTATACCTATTCTCGCTATTGTTATAGCGGTTTTCGCTGTTATTGTATCGGTTATTGTTACTATAACCGTTATTGCGTTCAGAATTATTGTTATTATAGCGGTTATTGCGTTCAGAATTGTTGTTATTATAGCGGTTATTGCGTTCAGAATTGTTACTTTCTCCCGAATAAGGCTTGTTATAGCTCCTGTTTTCATTGTTTTGCGAGTACGAATTCTTTTTATAAGGACTCTCATTGTACTCTTTTCGCCCATTACTGCTATAACTCTTGCGGTTGTCGTTGTTTTTGTACGACGAGTTGTTGTAAGGTTTACGTTCCGTATTCCCATCGGAAGCGTAGTTGTTTTTTTTGTAGTTGTTGTTAAATTTTCTGGTTTCCATACAAATTAAATCTCTCTATAATATCATAGTTTAAGGCTGCAAAGGTACGAATAATTTTTGAATTACCAAATCCCCCAATTTCTTAATCACATCCAATACACAAAATCTCACACCCTCCTCCAATCATACCCCAACAACCCCCCAATAATACTCACTTCTTCTAAAAAATACCAACTCCACCACCCCAAACCCCTTACCCCTCATCTTTTAATTATTGTCAAAAATACATCTTTTCCCCCTTTTTATTGCCAATCCTTCAATAATTCCCAACCCCAATCCTACATCCCCCTTAAAAACACAATCACCTTATAATCAACTAATTACACTTCCAGCATCACCCCAACCACCATACAGCTATCCCTTAGGATGAACGAACCTATAACGAAGGATAAACGAACTATAAACGAAGGAAAGACCTTACATCGCTCATTATCAACCCCTTCGATTTCTGTATCCCCCTTTGCTAAATTCACAACAAAATCCCCAAAACACTACATTTTCCTCATTTCATCTTATCTCTTACCTCTTACCTATAAAAATCTTATTCTAAAATCTGAAAAATCTATAATAAAACAACACCATTGTAGCAAGAAATGCCTTACCTTTGCACCGTAGAATTTTAAAAAGAACAAATTATGAGTTTAAATACTTTAGGGCTTAACAAAGCCCAAGTCGAAAAAGAAGTTAGCTTACTAAATGTATTGCTTGCCAATTACCAAACCTACTACCAAAACCTACGCGGGGTACACTGGAATATCAAAGGAAAACGCTTCTTTGAACTACACATTAAGTTCGAAGAACTTTACAACTCTGCCCAAGAACAAGTCGATCAAATCGCCGAACGTATCCTTACTCTCGGCGGCGTGCCTTTCCACACTTTGCAATCTTATGTGAAACACGCTACCGTACCCGTAGGAGAAAACATTTTTGACGACGACAAAACCGTACGTTTGGTAATCAACACCATTAGCGCACTTCTTCCCCTTGAAAGAGAATTACTTACCCTTTCCGACGAAATAGGCGACGAAGGTACCAACTCTCTCATTAGCGGATTCGTTTCCGAACAAGAAAAGAACGTTTGGATGCTTAAAGCATACCTCAATGAGGTAATTTAATCCCCTAAAAAACAACGGTTAAAAATAAAAGGCACAGTTTTTGTGCCTTTTTTGTTATGATGAGAAAATATATTTTAATAGCTGCCCTCCTATGTGGGGCAATAACTACTGCTTTAGCTCAAAGTAGTGACGATGTAAATAAAGAAAAAGCTGCCTACCAGCAGCCCTATAATCCCCAAGAAGACGGCGATGCCCGCATCACCCAGCTGCTCGCCCAAGCCAAAAAACAGCACAAAAAACTTTTAGTGCAAATAGGCGGTAACTGGTGCGTATGGTGCCTGCGCTTTAACCACCTCGTAACTACCGACCCCGAGCTAAAACGCATCCTGAACAAAAAGTACATCTTTTATCATCTTAACTACTCTCCCGAAAATAAGAATGAAAAAGCCTTTAACAAATACGGCAACCCAGGTAACCAATATGGCTACCCCGCCTTTCTTATCCTCAGCCCCAAAGGCGAAGTACTCTTTACCCAAAAAAGTGAAGATTTAGAAGAAGCAAAAGGCTACGACCGCAAAAAAGTAAAGAAGTTCTTACAAGGAAGATTGTAATATCGGCTGATTTTCCAACCATCTAATTACCTCAATGGCATCAGCCGCAGGCACAGGGTTTTTACCATTGCCTATTAGTGCTTGGTACAAAGCCTCATAAAAATGCCAGTAATTACCATCTTGTGCAGTAGTAAGCTCACGCCCACCACCAAGGGTGTGTAGTATCCCATTAGGCTCACCAATGGTAGGCAGCCAAGGGGTAGGTGAGGGGGTAGCCCCAGCTACCAAAGCCGCCTCTTGTCCATCAAAACGCTGTTGTAAGAAAGAGCCTTCACTCCCGTGCAGCGTATACTCCCATTGGCGTTCCAGTGCAAATGTAGTCGATTTCAGCCGCACCCTAAGCTGATTGTCATACATAAAAATGAGTTCAAAATAATCATCAGTTTGAGTACCTTTCCTAAGGTAACCCAAATCGGTGATTATTTTTTTGGGCTTACCAAAAAGCTGCAAAGCTTGGTCTACAAGGTGCGCCCCAAGGTCATACAGCGCACCACCACCAGGCAGCGCACTCTCCTTATGGGCTTTACTACTAATTTCACTCCGAAAGCGGTCAAAACGAATTTCTACCTCCTTCAGTTCCCCCAGCACACCACTTTCCACTACCTCCTTCACTTTAAGGTAATCACCATCATAACGCCTGTTTTGGTACACACTCAGCAGCTTCTGCTGTGCTATAGCTATCGAGTTCAGCTCTTGTGCTTCAGCAAGGGTCACAGTAAAAGGCTTTTCTACCAATACATTCTTCCCAGCCAGCAAGGCCGCTTTAGCATAAGCGTAATGCGTTTGGATAGGAGTATTCACCACTACCAAATCAATACAAGGGTCTTGTAGCATTTCCTCTACCGAGCGCAATAGCTTCGCCTCTGGGTACAAAGCACGTGAGTCCGAGCGGTGTCGCTCTACTATTGCATATAGGTTCAGCTGCGGGTGGGCAGCAATGAAAGGAGCGTGAAACACACGCCCACTCATTCCAAAACTAGCAAGAGCAATATTCATATCAAGGGTGTTATATATTTATTTTATCGAAGAAAAGCTAATCTTTCATTTTAGGGCGAAAAGAACGTTTTTTGTCAAAACCTTTGCTGTCTATTTTCAAGTTGTTAGGCAGTTCGGGCGATTGCTCGGCTTGGGTTTTCAGGTCGGAAAGGTACTGCACGATATGCTGCCATACAAAATCAGGGTCAATATAGATGCCGAGTTCCTGCAAATTTATATAATGGGTAGCCCTATTATTTTCTCTATAGTCTTTGTTGTAAATGAGCAACAACGGACTTTTCAATACCAGCCACGGCGGTCGCTCTTCCAACTTAAAGATATTCTGCTCGCGCGGGGCTTCCATTTGTTCAAGTAAGGTGTCACAAGTAGCCGATAAGTAGGAGGTTATCCTAATTTCTTTCCCATCATTCATCAGCACATAACGGTCGCCATACCACAAATCAAATAGATTGTAATGCCAATCATCAGGGTCAGCAAAGTCCCACTGGGTATATATTTTAGAGGGAGTAGCAAAGAGGTGCACAAGTGTATTCCCCACATAGAGAGCCGAGTGCAGTGCCTCATTATCAGTAGCATTCTCGAAGGTAATCCAGCTCCTTTGCGGAGTGCCAACACCTACCCCCGCAGGCAACCGTCGGTCATAGATAAGGTTTTCGTCTATGCCGTACTCAGCTACTTTATAGTCGTAGTAATCTTTGAATTTAGAGATGATTTTCATTTTGAATTGTTAACAAGGCACGAGCTATAAGCTCGCGCCAGCGATGTGCTAATTCCTATTCTCTATTTCCTATTCTCTAACTTATTAAGTACCTAGTTCGGGGTAATCCCAAGCGTTGTCGCTATCGGTAAGATTGTCGTTCTCTTGTCCTTTGCAACACAACCATTCCAAGCCAGCACGGCGTTCCATTACGATATCTTCGTCTAAACCTGCTAAGTCCGAACCGTATATACGAGCATTTACTGTTGTCCAGTGGTAGCGATAGTGCAAGTCTAAGGCTTGCAAGATTTCTTCTATGGGGCGCAGGGTGGTATGTGCCATAAAGTCATCAAGCCCCTCAAACTCGTCCATTGTATCCATTATCAAATCGCAATCGCAAATCTCATTGGGGAATGATAGTTCTTCTACGATGCCCAGAGCCCATAGTAATACCCATAATGACTCGTATTTCCAAGAGGCATTCATAGCTCCTGCCTCACTTATAGTACCTGCAATCACCTGCTGTTCCATAGGAGTTAGCAACTCAAGGGCATTGTATTTTTCTGAAAGAAAATCTTCTGCATATACTCTATCCTCTTCAGAATATTCACCTTCACTGATAGATAAAGCACACATTATAGAAGCAAATGAGCATACTGCCCGCTCAATGACTTCTTTTTTATCACGAGGGGTTACTTCCTCTGTTTCATAACGAAAGGGCAAATGTTCTATATAAGGTACGCCTTGCGACGCAAGTATTGCTATACTTCTGTTTTTGCGCTCTTGCGCAGTAATTGGTTTATTATTCATAAGATTTAGATATTGAGGTTTTTCATTTTATTACTCAAAATTCATTTCATCTACAAAGCAATAGCCATTTTTCATAAGCATTTTCAGGTAATCGTCAAAGCTGTCGGCAATGACTACCATTTCATCGGGGTCATGAAGGAATCGCACTACTTGCCCTACTTTGCCTGTAGCAGAAGGCGAAAAGTCTATAAAAAGCTGTGAGGTACCTCCATTGTTCATACAATCCGAAAAATGCAACCAATTATGAAGTTGTGAAGCATCACTCGTAATGCGATTGTCTATCTCTACCTCTTCATACTCTCGATTAATGTAATCAGCATAAAAATCAAAGGCTTCATTTTGAGTTGCTACAATCTGCTTAGCCGAAAGCAAATAATAAGGATAATCCCCCATCTCCTCATCTGCTCCTAAAATAAGGTCGCTCACCGTGCCTTTTTCATAGTCACGCCAATAAGTGCCGTCAATATGGCGGAGTAAGTCCAGCAAACTCTCTGGCACTTGTGGATAACGATTGCGGAGGGCTTGCAAATCGGCATCGGTAGCACCGTGAGCTGTATCCATAAGGTTTTGCCACGCTTCTTCTCCGCCGTTATCAATATAAGCTTGTTTCAAGCCTTCAAGGTATTGTTCTACTAAGGTCATAATGTTAAATTTATTTCATTTATACTCTCTATTTATTTTTAGATTTAGAACTATATTCATCTATTATTTTTACCCGATTTCGTGAGAAAAAAGTTTTTAATAAATGGTAGCTGTCAATATTCAGTTTTATGTGCAATATATGATCTTTCTTCGTGGTATAAACCTGCATACGAGGGTGTATCCTCATTGATTTTCCTTCTTTAGTAGCAAAAAAATGGATATGGTGAATACGATGTAAGGGGATAGTATCGGTAAGTGCTTCTTTGTAAAAAATATAAACCGACTCATTTCGTATTTCTAAAGCGTAGAAAGTACCTCTATAATTCCTTATAAAATCATAGATAAAAGCTACTATAATAGCCACTAAAACAGCTATTTCTAAATACTCTACAAAAGAACTATTTTCTCCATTCTGCTGCTCTATAATTTTTTCTACTACATTCCACAACATCCACACAAAAAAAGTACAAGAGGAAATAAGTAGTAAAACCTGATTAAGTTTGTCATTCAGTGCTTTAACTCTAATAGGAGGTAGCTCGCCTTTTGCATATTGATTATAGGCTATATGCCTACTAAGTGTCCATAAATAAACAAATAAGTACAATAAAATGAAAAAGAGTAATGGCAAGAATAAGCCAATCACCTTGTTTATAAACTCATCACCAAAAGCAGGTAAAGGCTTCTTCAATAAAACGTATGATATATTGAAAATTACTGCTGTAATTAAAAGTATATGCGCTATTTTCAGTAGTTTTGATGCAAAAATGAATTGATTTTTAGGATCCTTTTTCCTTATGGAACTCATTATTATAAATCTTATTTACACCTATGAGGGGCTTTTATTGCTGAAAGCAGATAATAAGTATAATCTCCTTGCACTTTTAAATTAAAAAATCTTGTTAATAATAGACATCAGACGAGGCAGACAAATCGGATGGCTATCCCCTGACAACTAATGCCTAATGCCTGACCCCTGATACCTGACCCCTAATACTTATAATTCACTTTGCCTAAGGCAATAGGCTGAGGATTCTGTACGACCCAAGCTGTCACCAATTCGCATAGGCGTTGGGTGCCAGTGCCATTGTCTTCCAAGATATGTTTTTGAATATCGGATACTTCGGCGAGTTCACTCTCCGAGAGAGGATTACCTTGTTGCAGATAACCACTAATAGCAGTGAGCATCTTACGGTATTCCCTATCCCAGTTGCCCATAGCATTTCGCAGAAGTTCATCATTCACTTTACCTGCTATACGCACTACCTCGCCTTGCATTGTGGAAGCCTTATCTCTACTCGGCACCAAAAGTTCCCACGCCTGTTCGTAGCGTTTTTCCCAAGTATCGCCAGTGAGTACAATAGGCGATTTGCCATCGTGTTGTATACGGCGTGGCACAGGAGGCACATCAAAGAGTTTATATAGTTGTTGTAAAGCCTCCTCCCTTTTTTCCACCCATTCAGTATCGGAATCCTCACGGTGAAATTCAAAGTCCTCGCCTACACGAGTCACTTGTTCTTTGGCATACTTAGTGGGTTTTAGTCCTGCTTTCAGATAGATCTCAGCGGCTTTGACTGCTCTCTCGATATAACCGCTATATAATCTAGAAAGCAGACGCTCCATTACATTATGTCCCCTATTGTCTTTTGCTTTGATATCAGCACCTTTTTCAATGAGTAACTGGGCTACTTCGGCATTGTACTCCGCAAAGTGCAAAGGAGTATTTTTATATTTATCTTGCGCCTCTATATCAGCTCCTCTTTCCAATAGAAGTGCTACTTTTTCTACATTATTCACCTGAGCGTGATAGTGTAGCGGAGTGCGCTCGTATTCATCTCTTGCATTGATGTCAGCCCCTTGGGTGATAAGCCAATCCATTAACTCTAACGGAATCTTATAAAAAGAGAGCGCAGGGGTCTTGAATGTACGACGGTCGTAAGCGTTTAGTTCACATTCGTTGAAAACAGCTTTAAGTGCGTCTAAATCTTTGGCTTCTATCAGTTCGTTGAAGTTTGCTGGTAGGGTTTTCTTTTTCTTTGCCATAGTAATTAAGTTTTAAGATTCAGAAGATTCATTATTAACAACTACCACCCCAAAAATATTCTCAAATATCTCTTTAGCTTTTAGGTAGTCAGACTGGCGGATGGAGAGGTATAAGGTGCAGTTTTCAGTAAGCTCCTGCCTACTTACAGTTAGGCTCTGTTCTTTTACCACACGCATTACTTTGTTCATTAGTGGGTATTCAAAACGAATAATGAGCTCTTCAGTAATTAGTTTTTCTACAATTTCAACTTCTTGTAGGGTAAGCTGGGCAGTAGTTTTATAGGCTTGTACCAATCCACCCACCCCTAACTTAATACCTCCAAAATAGCGTACCACAATCACAAGTACATTGGTAAGTCCAAACGATAGTATTTGCCCGTGGATGGGTATACCAGCAGTGTTGTTAGGCTCACCATCATCATTAGCACGATAGCGTTGCTGGCTGCCGTAGCCTAATTGCCAAGCATAGCACCAATGGCGTGCTGAAAAATGAGCTCTTTTTACCGCCTCTAAGTTGGCTTTAATCTCTTCTTCAGAAGTAACGTGGAAAGCATAGCCCAAAAACTTGCTACTTTTTTCCTTAAAAATCACTTCTTCTACAGAAGCTGCTATAGTTTTGTAAGTATCCAAATTTACTTGTTAGTATTTTTAGTTGTAAGCTATCATAGCTGCTAATAATTAGTTATTTAGGTGTTTTAAAGTTTACAAACTTGTAATATGTTGGAACAACTGTTTGCATACTTTGCAGCAATGTTAGAATTTTGCACCCAGAAAGTTTTGCAGAACTTAGTACGTTCTTTGACATATTGGGAAACCACCAAGTTTGCTAATTTTACTAATTACTGAAAAGTGTATTTCACTGATAAGCCAGTACGGAAAGTTGTCATAGGGAAAGCCGTTGAAATAGCTGATTTAGAGAAGTTGTACTGCAAATAATATGATGCCAATAAGTTTCTGCTTAAAGCGTATTCGGCAGTAAAGTTACCAAGCCATGAAGTTTGCCCTGCAGTTACTTGGTTATTGAAAATCTCCATATTGCGTATTACAGTAAATTCTTTTAGGTATGAAAGAGTTCCTTTTAGTACCAAATCACTTTTAATAGTGGTAGGTGTACCTCCTAAGCTAGTAATAAAACTCAAATCTTTAAAGCGGTACCCCGCCCCAAATTTGTATTCTCGGCGCAGTATTTCAGTAAGATAATCATTATCTAAACTGATAGATATAGTACGATCTCTGTTAAATTCAACCAATAAGCTCATTGAGTTTTTAAGCTCCATATCAGCACGTAGCAGAGGGTTGAACTGCTCAGCAAGAGTAACAGTCGAATAGAGTTTATCATTCAGAAAGTCTCCAGCAACATTGGTTTTGTTAGGATTAGCAGCCTCATACTCTAAGTTAGTGCGGAACTCGCTTAGTGAGTAGCTCGCACGATAACCGTGTGCCAATGAAAAGCGTTTAAAAGTATTCTTGATGAAATCTAAACGCATTAAGCCTGTATAGCGCACATTCCATTCAGGAATAGGAATGTTTTTAAAAGCATTAAGTGATACACCACTAGCACTACTACCTGAATAGGCAGCAAAGAAAGCAGGAATCATTACCGCTTGGCTCTTTTTGCTATACCCTTTAGGGAAACCTTCAGCATCTACATCAGCAGGATTTAAACCACGAGCTTCAGCCAAGCGGCGGGCTATAGTCATACGGTTATTCTTGAAAGTTTCAAAAGTAGCCGAGTTGTACTCATCAATCTTATTAAAGGTAGTAGCCATAAGGTTAGTCGAAATATTAAAGCTACCTACCTGATTTCCTACCAACTTGTTGTATACAAAGTTGCGAATCTCAAAGGTTTCTGTATAGTTTTCTGTATATTGCCTATTACCTTTTAGGTTGATTTGCAAATCAGGAATAGGCTGTAAGTTTGCAGTAATTAGTAGCTGTTTCTCTTTAGAACTGATGTATTGGTCATTAAAATCAGCAAATTCAGTAAGCTGTCCACGTTTTGCCATTTCATAACGCAAATCGGTTTGGTCACCAAACATAAAGCCAAATGAAGGTTTAAGGGTGCCCAAGAAACCTATCCGTTGGGTATAACCTGGCAAGGTACGTGCATTAGTAACCGAGTAGTTCACAGCTGCTGTTTTAAGCATAGTAGCAATAGATTTAGCTATACTTGTTTTCTCACCACGAGGGGTAGGTTTCACACCCAAATAACGATACAGCTGGTCGAAAGTAAAGTTAGCAGTAAGGTTATGAGTATTACCATTTTGCAGTGTGTTAATATCTTGGTGTGCTAACTGCAAGAGGGTTTGTGAGCCTCGTTGGTAATCAAAATCTCCAGAATAGGTGTAATTAGCACGGATAAACTCAAAGTAAGGGAACTTGTTAAATGGCAAGTCATAATTTAGTTGGAATTTAGAGAAAAAGTGATCAGGAGTACCTAAATCCCAAAAGTCAGTCCATAGGTTTACATCTTTTTGTACGCCAGCAATATCTCCATTAGCATCATACACATAGTAGTTACGTATGATACTGTTATTAGTAGCATTGAAATTCAAGCGCAATGACTTGGTAAGGTTATAGTTAATAGCATATTGGTAGTTCATTAGGTAATTACGCTGTTGCAGCTCTGGCAAAGCTTTTTGCTGACTTGTATTTACTCCTTCAAAATGTACATCACGGAACAGCTGTTTAGTAAAGGTTCTATTTAAGTCAGTAGTGAACATAATGCTAGTAGGCAAGATGTTTAAGTTTAGGTCACTAAGCCATTGCCAATAGCGCTTACCCGAGAATTTAGTTATCTTTTTAAAAGGCTCTACTGTAGCAGGTTTAAAAGTATAGTTATACATAAAGCCAGCACGTACTTGCTGCTCATCTTCATACTTTAATTCATAATCTCTATGGCTTTTTTCGTTATAAGCATAGTTAAAAGTAAAGTTTTCAATATTGTAAATTCTGTTTTTCTGCCCTTCCGAAAGATTCTTCTTCACCCCAATGAGGTTAATACCACGCCTTAGGGTGTAGTCTTCAGCCTGTTCCCGAATAGTTTCACGTTCTTGTGCTGTTTGGGCTACGCCAAGTCGGTTATCAAGTTTGATATCTTGATATACAGGGTCATATTCAGGGGTAGAACGTTTTTGTGAGTGATTTAAGCCTACAGGTATTTGCACATTCCATTTTGGAGGTAACAATTTGCCTGCATTGATGTTCATCATCACATCGTATTCTTGTGTACTTTCCAAAGCACGTTGGTTAGGAGCTTGGTCTACAGCTCCAAAACCTACAGTGTGCATACGTCCTGTAGCCGAGATGTTCAATAGTTCAGAAGCATTAGCATCTAAAGAGCCTACTGCAGCCCAACCACCATGATTTTCTAACTCAGCCACACGTAGCTCGTTAAACCAGAATTCTCCACTAAGGTCATGCCCCGATGCATTTTTAATACCTAACATTATAGCACGTACACTACCTAAGGAAGGATTTCCTTTAATAGCATAACGATTTTGCCCCTGTTGATGAGGGGTATTATTTGGGTTAGTTATCAGGTTGAAATTCTCATCGTAATAACTCTCTTCATTTAAAGGGTCTGAGCTACGAAGTTTAATAGCCTTAAGTTTGGTAAGTACCTCCATTGGAATGCTTAGCTCATTAACTTTAGGCCAAATCAAATAGTCAGCAGAGGTACCAGCAGGAGTTACTTGTAAAGGTATTTCCACCTGATAGTAATTCTCATTAAAGTCTGTACCTACTCTAATAAAAGCTACAGCTTGGTTATCGTTCAAAGCATTGTTTTTATAGGCTTCAGCGTGTACAAACATTTTAATATACTTGTATTGTCGCAGGTCAAAACGCAAAGCTTTGTACACAGCACGACTATCTTTATCTCTTAAGTTACGCACTATATATGATAAGGCTTGCTCATTTTGTTCCACTAAAGTATTATTAGTATTAATACGCTCCCGATTTACTCCTGGAGGCATACGATAAGGTATAGGTTGGCGGTTTTCATTCTCAATAAGGTTTACTGAGTTGATTTCAACTGTGGTATTAGAACTTGTTCCTACGATGTTATTAAGAGGGTAGTTATAGTAACGCCAGTCACCACGGATAAGATCAAGTGTACCAAAACGTAACAGCATTTCTTGAGGGAATCCTGTTAGGTACATACGCATATGTGTCATTGAGTTAATGATACTTATCTGGTCTTTGGTATCGGTAACAGTACCCACAGGGAATTTATAGCCTTCACGCCATAAAGCTCCATTAGCAATAGGTATTTTAAACTGTATCCAGCGGGTAGCTACTTGCTGCCCATTAGGTGCCTCAACTGATACATTACGAATATCATTTACATAAGGATCAGCAGTACTGATATTAGGGTGTATACGAACACGATACTCCAAGTAATTATTAGTAGTATTCATTGTATAATCACCATTGATATCTTCAATATCAGGTAGGGTAGTGGAGCCTCGGTTATTATCACTTGTACTTATAGGCGAGTTACCTTGAGTCCCGTTGTAGTTGTAATAACGATTTAAAATACCTCCGCTGCGTGCTAAGAAGTATTCATAGTTATCCATAGCTGGGTCATTAGGTGAAACGCTAAGATTGTTAGTGTAAATATTGCGTTCATCAGCATCGCTCATACCATCAAGTCCTATATCTTGTAAGTTGCGGTTATCCGAACTCTCATCAAAAGCATATACTAATGATTGAGCAGCAGGTACTTTACCCCAAGTTGTTTGATTAGTACTAGCTGTAGATGAAAGTCCCGGTAAGCCATTTTCGTATTGTTTCCGCCCGTCTTTAAGTACATCTTCTGAGATATTCCCTAAGTTAAAAACTAACTCACCAGTACCACTATATTCACCCGAATAGTATGGATCCATTACCCAAAATTGCAAGAACTCAATATTACTTTCTTGAAAGTCAGAATAGCTCATACTACGCATAATACCTGCCCATTTATTTTCAGTATTAAAAGAAGGGCTATTATTATAAGGACCTTTTACATTAGGGTAATAAGCTAAATCTAAGGTACTTTGTACAAGTGATTGTCCTTGAGCTAATTGTTGTTGAGGAAAAATTTCTTCAATGAAGATACGACGTGTACTATTCTTAGAAATTTCATTAGAACCTACATCCGATGGTTTTTGAGTCGAATAAAACACTGGATCGATTGTATACCATGCCATTTTAGCACGTCCATAACCGTTACGTAAGTTATTGTTGTCAGTGGGGTCATTACCGTAAAGGGTACGAGAAGAAGTACCACTTCCTTGGCCAAACTCTAATGGAGTACTAGCTAATTTCCAAGCTAAAGGAGAGCGCATATCAATAGTAGCTTGTGAAGCTTCAAAGTCATCTAAATATACAGTTGTTTCTCCATCAAAATCATCTGCTTTAGGAGTACCTGCCATAAGATAGGCAAATTCACCTCGTACTGATAAGTTCGAAGGGGCATCACTTTTTATAGTTGGAATACGATTCACCCAGCGGGTAAGAAAAGGTAGTTCAGTAGAATATGAAGCACCAACACCAAAAATAGTATTATTCACACTCTCCTGTCCATAACTTGTTTTTTGAGTAAAAGGGCGTTCACGTAAATTTACAACAGCTCCATTTATAATAAATTTATCACTGAATTTATGTTCTACATTTACTCCCATAAAACGTGTTGTTTGTCCACCAAAAATAAGGTTATTCTCCAATGATACTTGTATCGGTAGATTACTTGCTTCAACACTTGGATTGATAATCTCAACTGTACCTGATTGGTAATCCACTAAATAATCAAGACCTTCTACCAATATACGCCCTCCGGCACTAACAGTTACTGAACCTCTTGGCACATTAAAAGCTCCTAATGAAATACCTCTACGGCTAGAAGCTTTGTAACGGCCTTTCATTACAAACTTGTTTTTATCGCCATCCATTTGAGCTTGAGTTTTTGTATTTCGGTAGAGTGAGTTGTATACGTATTTCTTTTGATTATTGTTATAAGTAGCGGGATCTTTGTAAGTACCACCTCCTAAGGTTGTATGTAAGAATTTTCCAAAAGGCTCTACTTTAGTAAAGAAGATTTTTCCATATTGTTCATCAATAGTAATACCAGGTAGATAATCAAAAAAACCATCACCTCCTGGTTGTGGGTCGTTATATTTATTAAGGCGGTCAAAATTAAAGAGGTTGAGCAGAATGCGATCTTCCAACCCTGAAGGCCATCCTGTATTATCTACCTTTTCAATGTAATTAATAGGAGAGGGGTTAGAATAGTAGATATTCATACGGAAATCATCTGCTGAAAGGCGTGCAGAGCCTACTGAATAAACGTTTTTCATCATTAAGTCCCAAATAGGATCATTTACATTCAGACGGTTACTTTTAAGCATTTTCAACACCAAAAGGTTGTTAGTTATAGCATTGTTACCTCCATAAAAACTATTATTGTAGGTAGTAGCCGAGATACCATCATTAGCAAACTCTCCTACTTGATAGACTTGGCTACCATAGGTATATTGATAAGCTACAGCTAATACTTCATCAGCACTTAGGGCCGTATTTAGTGAGATAAAACCGAGCTTGGTGTCTACTTTATAATCAACACCTTCTTCTAATTTTCGAGCATTCTCAATAACAGCATAGTCATACCCCTGACTCACGTATGAACTATTAGTACCAAAACCTTGTTGTACAGTGGCTACATCACGAATTGCCGAAGTAAGTACTGTGTTAGTAGTACCAGATGAGGTGGTTCCTACCCCTGTAGGATCGTATTTATTAGCTCGGTTAGAAGGCATATTATTGGTAGTGCCATTGAAAAATCCTGCCCCGGCTTTATCACTCAAGCGAGTGTTTTCCATTCGAGGCTCCCCTAAATCTTGTAAAGCTAAAATATTACGAATGTTCCCCATACGGCTATTACGATTGGTAACCCAAACCTCTAAGCGGGTAATTTGTACTTTACTATTGATAAATGGGTAATTTTCTAAAGCGCGATCATAGTTGTCTCGGAAGAATTGAGCTAAAAAGAAGTTGCGGTTTTCGTCGTAATCAAGGGCTGAAAATTCAAATTCAGTAATAGTACCACCTCCTTGAGCACTTACAGTTTTCCGCTCCGATTTTTGTTCAGAAAATACTCCTGTGATAGTAGTACGTCCAAACTTAAGTTCTGTTTTTACACCAAAAAGGCTTTGTGAGCCTGTAATAAGTGAATTAGAAATAGGCATTGAGATGTTTCCTAATTCTATTTTTTGTACTATATCATCTTCATCAGGAGCATATTCTAACTTGAATACATTTTGAAAATCAAAGGAAGCTTGAGTGTCATACTGAGCATTAAGGTTTACTCGAGTACCTATCTTACCGGTAAGTCCTAAGCTAATTCGTTGTTCAAAATCTAACCCCAATGAACTACGGTAACGAGGACTTACAACAGGGTTATCATTACGGCTGTAACGCAATCCCAAATCAACTCCTACACTTCCAGTGGGAGTAAACTCTATATTGCGTCCTCCAAAAATACTCTCGAAGAAATCAGAATTTACATATAGGTCAGGTAGTAGATCCCGACGTGCCTTTTTCTTTTCAGTAGTATCACTTTGAGTGTCACCAAGAGCATCAAGTTTATCTTTATAGTAAGCTTTTGAACGATCACGCAACACTAGTTTCTCATATTCTTCAACAGTCAGAAATAGAGGTGTAGCAAGATCGTATTTACCTAATTTCTCGGTATATACGTACCTGTCTAAGGTAGGGTTATAAGTGTACTTATGAACTATTGATTCAGGTTGTGCCAACCCTATCTGTCCAATACCATTACGTACAATAGTTTCTGTTTGAGTACTTTGAATGGTAGGAGTTACTTGAGCTTGAGTAGTTAAAATACTAGAAAAGAGTAGTATAAGAAGGGGTAAGTATTGCCTCATATTAATAAGTATGATACATTATAGGTAATGTAATAATTTGGTGCAAAGTTACAAATATTTTTTAAATTACAGTAAACATACAAAATTACTTACAAAAAGAGAGTAATTGAAGAATGTATAGTTAAAATTTTTTGTTAATGATATAAAAACAAAAAAAATTAGGTGTTTTTTTAGATACTATGCCTTACATACTTAAGTTGAGTCAGCTTGAATACTTTCTTACTTAGCGTCCAATATCTTCCTCCAAGATAAGTATAATAAAAATTTTAGATATATTTGACCTGAGTATTTCAATTCATAAATTTTTTTTAAGTCATCATTTTAAGGGCTTGTTTGATGAGTTCTTCTACAGGAAACTCTGTAGAAGTAGTTTTAATAATTTTGTCAATTATTTTTTCAGCTTGCTTCCGAACAAAGCCAAGTACTTCTAAGGCGGCAAGAGCTTCCTCTTTATGACTACTCATTATACTGATAGGTTCATCAACAAAGTCTTGTAGTTTCATCATCTTGTCTTTCAGGTCAAGCACAATTCTTTGAGATGTTTTAGTTCCAATACCCTTTACAGCCTGGATGATAGCTACTTCACTATTTATAATAGCACTACGTATTTGAGTTGCGGTAAGTGCTGAGAGCATAGTACGTGCTGTATTTGCTCCCACACCTGAAACAGAAAGTAATAAGACAAATACCTCACGTTCAGCTTTACTAATAAAGCCATATAATGTATGAGCATCTTCTTTAATTTGCAAATAAGTATAGAGTTTGATAGTTTCTTCCTCCGGCAAAGCAGAATAGGTATTCAGACTAATATTAACAAAATACCCTACACCTTGGCAGTCAATCACTACATAAGTAGGTTTTTTCTCTACTAGTTTTCCTTGTAAATGAGTAATCATAATAATTCTTTTATTTTACATATAAAAATCCTTTTTTTACTTGCAGTTGTCCGTTACTATAGTAAGTAACTATATAAAAATACGTTCCCACCAATCGTTTGTTATGATTTATGAAGCCTTTTACATTTGCAAACCCTCTAAAATAGTCGTTTTTATCACCATAAAGGTTGTTTTCATATACTTTAAGTCCCATTTCGTCAAATACAAGTAAGCTAATAGGTTTGCCTTCATCAGTATTTTCTACCTTGAAATAGTTGTCAGAGCCATTTTCAGTAGAAATAGCATTGTAAATTATTACTTCTTTTTTTGTAGGATTAGTAGGAGGTGCTATTGTTTTTGGTGTAATGATAATGGTTTGGGTATGAACCCTTTCATTTCCACATATATCACGAGCTACCCAAAAGTAGGTAATTTTAGATAACTTACCTTCAATAGTATATTCTTTTTTATCAGATCGAGTAACTTTAGGTTGTCCCTCACAAGTGTCTTCCACAGTAATACTTATTTGCAAAGGAATAGCTTTTCCCTCTTCAATTGTAATATCTTGTGGTAAGCTACCTACAAAAGTAGGAGGTGTTTTATCTTCCACTTTAATATTTTGTGAATGAGTCAAAGTTGTACATCCGTCAGAAGCAATGAAAGTACGTTCCAAAGTAAAGTTATTAAGGCATACTTCATTTACTTTCTTTTCATTATAAGTTATCACAATAGTAGCGCATCCACCTTGAGTGCTAGGACTTACCACTGCAGGTATATCCTTAGTACAATCTATAGTTATATTAGTAGGTAAAGTTGACCAAGAAAGAGGAGAAAAAATAGGTTTAGGGTGAATGTTAATAGTTTGTGTATATATAGAGCTATTTCCACAATTATCTGTAGCTACCCATTTATAAATTAGCTTACTTACCTTACCATTGTTTTTTACCTCCTGAGTTGAAGAGCTAACACTTGCTATCCCACAGTTATCAGTAGCAGTAAGTACCAGTAGGGTAGGTGTAGGAGTACCTTCTTCAATTGTAATATCTTGTGGTAAGCTACCTACAAAAGTAGGAGGCATTTTATCTTCCACTTTAATGTTTTGTGTATGAGTCAAAGTAGTACATCCGTCAGAAGCAATAAAAGTACGCTCTAAAGTAAAGTTATTAAGGCATACTTCATTTACTTTCTTTTCATTATAAGTAATCATAACTGTAGCACAGCCACCTTGTGTAGAAGGGTTTACTACTGTAGGTATATCCTTAGCACAATCTATAGTTATATTACTAGGCAAAGTTGCCCAAGAAAGAGGGGGCAAAATAGGTTTAGGGTGGATGTTAATAGTTTGTATATGTATAGAGTTATTTCCACAACTATCAGTAGCTACCCATTTATAAATTAGCTTACTTACCTTACCATTGTTTTTTACCTCCTGAGTTGAAGAGCTAACACTTATCACCCCGCAGTTATCAGCAGCTGTAAGAACCGATAGGGTAGGAGTAGGTGTACCTTCCTCAATTGTAATATCTTGCGGTAAGTTACCTACAAAAGTAGGAGGAGTTTTATCTTCTACCTTAATAATTTGAGTATGAGTAAGAGTAGTACATCCGTCAGAAGCAATAAAAGTACGCTCCAAAGTAAAGTTATTAAGGCATACCTCATTCACTTTCTTCTCATCATAAGTAATCATAACAGTAGCGCACCCTCCTTTAGTTGTAGGACTTACTATTGCTGGTATAGCCTTAGCACACTCCACAGTAAGGTTTTGAGGAAGAGTTACCCATACTAATGGTTCAGATGGCAAAGAGTTATCTTTTTCGATAGTAAAACCTCCATTTTTAGGGTGATAATTAGTAAGAGCAAACGCTACCCCTTCTATTACCTCTACTTTTAGCACTGCCTTTGAAGTATTGATATTAGGCAAAGTAATCTCTTCAGCACCATCATTAGCCGTTTCTGCTAAAACAATATGCTTAAACGTTTTCCCTAAATCATCTGACAGCAACACACGCACCTTTGTACCTGCAAAAATAGCAGCATCAACATTCCATTGCAGCGAGATTTTCTCACCACCTTTGTATTTGTTTTTAGGGGTAGTGGTAATTTCAAAAGGAGTCCCCTCTTTTACAGTAACCTTTGTTTCTACCAAATCATATTGCACTATATAATCGGCAGCTTGCTGAGGTTGTGCATCACTTACCCCCAACCAAAAGGTAAAAGTACCTATAGTCTGATGAGCTAAACCGCTATTAGCTACTGTATTTCCAGAATTTTCGTGATACTCTGTTTTAATAGTAACAGGGTTGGCAATAGCAGGCTTATAAATAGCATATTGTGTTATAGGAGTCTCTGCCCCCAGTCGTACATCGTGCTGATTTACAGTATATAGTAAGACGTTGCTATCTGGGTCAGTAGCAGGGATATAAAACTGAAAAAAAGTACCTTTCGGAATCGTATAATGACTTTTCAGCTTGCTCCGGTCTATACGTGGAGCTTGAGTAGCAAAAGTCTTATCTTGGGTTTTTGCGGGTACTTGTGTCAATCGTTTGCGTATGCGCTCTATGCTCGATAACGAGAAAAAATCACGAGGATTACCATAGCTCATCACCGAAGTACCGCTACCAAGTTCTGTTTTTTCACTATCATAGGCAGTCGAGCCTTTATGACTACCAAAAGTGTGCCTACCTCCGAATAAGTGTCCTATCTCGTGGGCTATCACCTGCTTAGTAAGTACAGCTACTGCATCTCCTTTGGTATTAGATTGGTAAACCCCTTCAAGATAAGCCAATCCCCTGATGCCACTTTTTTGAGAAGAAGTAAATACGAGAGAGATACCCACATCATAGCTGTTCTCTCCTATAAGTTTATTAATAACGATAGTAGAATTATCTTTTACATAACTAGCATTACGAGTGCTTGCAAAGGTTTCTTGGTTTTCATCTTTAATAATAAGACGTTCATCATTCACTACCTCAAAACGCACTCCCAAATCGCGCAAATACATTTCGTTAAGGAAGACTTCAGTATCCGCCCAAAAGGTTCTTACTTTTTCTATCTTATTACCAAAATGCTCTTTACTAAATGTGCTGTAAGGAATATGCATAGCCAATCTGTACACCCTTAGTAGTTGGGTATTAGCAATTTCTGGTTGGATTTCTTCAGCAGCTAAAACCGGTCTTGCGTGATTGCTATGCTTATGAGGTTCTTTATCTTGATTGCCACATACACCTTCTTCATTTTTAATAAAAACTAATTCACCTTTATTATCTGTAACTTCATAAGAGACATCTTGGTAATTAAAATGTCCTGAAACAGTTTTTCCTACGGAAAGGGAAGCTACAAACTTCCCTTTGTAATAACCTACAAAACTCTTAACACCCTCTTTTGTCAACGAAGTAGGGCGCTCTTGCCATTCAATAGTAATCCCTTGTTGTTCCGATACTGCTTTTAGCCATTTGTCTGCTTCGTTCTGTGCTTTCCCAAACAAAAAACAGCCTATTAACAATCCTATTGTAATGATATTCTTCATAAACTTAATTTTCCTTTTCATCCACTATATTTATTTTATTAGTGGGTTATAATAACGTACTACATAACAAAAATTCTCTATATTATTTACTCTATATAGCACTCTTTTCTTCTTCTGAATATATTGTTATTTTTTTTTCTCGAAAAAAACTCTTTTTTTATTGTTGTAGGTTTTATCAGTCTGCCTGATATCTCTTATTTTTCTAATTCACTATTCATCATTTCATTGTTATACAATATTTCAAGAGTTTCTACTTTGCTCCCAGTAGCAATAAGAGCATCATGATGATTGATACCAATAAGCCATTCATACTTTTTTGAGATAAAGTAAAATTCATCATAATGATATAACTCCCCTATCAAAGGAAGTACAGGGGTTATTTTCCCTTCATAAAACCAAAACTTACAATTTTCAGACTCTGCAAAAATGAAAAATATTTCTTCTTGGTTATCTATTAATTTGTCGAGATAGTATTCTGGATTATGATGAGGCATCCTATAGGCAACAGCTTCTTCTGAAAAATCCTCCCAAAGCCAATAACGCCTATATTTTTGATTTTTGCAGAAGGTTTTATAGATATGTGTCTCTACTGCTTTCCATTCTTCTAACCCCAGCGGACGAAAATCTTCTTTAGAAATTTGTAATTGCACCATCAATTGTGCTATTTCTTTTCTAAGACTTGTCCAAGTATTCTCCTTTTTAATCATTTACCATTCATCTCTATAATAAAACTTGTCTTCCCTCCTATTTCCAAAGTATCTCCTAAAACAATCTCTTTCCCCGATACTACATCTTTACCCCTCAAAAATCCCGCCAAACTCTCAGCAAAGCGGTTCAGCTGAAGCGTTTGCGGCTTTTCACTGTTGTTAAGCACAACCATTACTGTCTCAGTATCGTTGTAGCGAAAATAAACATACATTTCGTTTTCTGGTAGATATTGCTTAGTCTTACCATAGTGAATCACAGCCTTATCCTTACGCCAGTTAAAAAGCTTAGATGTGAAATCGTAATAATCTTTTTGTACACTGGTACGCCCAGTAGCAGTGAAAGCGTTTCGCGTATCACCTTGCCACCCACCAGGGAAATCCTGCCGTATATCACCATCACCTTTACTCTTGTCGCCTGCCATTGCTATCTCGCTCCCGTAGTATAGCTGCGGAATACCCCGCGCTGTAGCTAAAAGAGTAATAATAAGCTTATAATCTTCCATCTTAGGATATATGTGATTAAGGCGCGATGTATCGTGATTCTCAGCAAAAATAAGTAAGTTATTAATGTCTTTATACAGAAAATCATTAGCAAAACTATCATATAGCTGCATCATTCCCTTATCCCATGAAGGAGTTATCCTAAAAGCTTCTCCTATCGCATTAAAAAGAGGAAAATCCATCACAGTAGGCAGATAAGTATTATAGCTCTGTATCGCACTTATAGGGCTGTCCTTTTGCCAGTATGATACCTGTGCACTCTGGTTCATCCATACCTCTCCCATAATGTTAAAGTGCGGATACTCATCCGTAATCGCTTTCGTCCATTTAGCGATGCCTTCTTTATCGTTATATGAATACGTATCTACACGTAGCCCATCAAGGTCTGCGTACTCTATCCACCAGATAGCATTTTGGGTAAGATAATTCAGTACCAATGGGTTTGCCTGATTAAGGTCAGGCATCGAGCGCGCAAACCACCCTTTCTCACAATACTTCTTATCCCATTCCGAAGCATTGCTATCCATCTGGGTGCTCATCCTAAAAGTACTTTGCCCATACCCAGGGAACTGATGCAACCAGTCATAACAAGGCAAGTCTTTTACTATCCAATGTTGGCTGCCCCAGTGGTTAGTCACATAGTCTTTGATGAGCTTCATACCCCGCTTATGCAAAGCCTTGGACAGCTGCACATATTCCTCATTGGTACCATAACGAGGGTCTATCTTGTACACGTCGGTTTGGGCATATGTATGATACGAATGCTGCGGTTCATTATCCTCACATAAAGGCGTACTCCATATAGCCGTAGCCCCTAATGATTGTATATAGTCCAAATGGTTAATAATCCCTTGTATATCCCCACCGTGTCTACCGTCCGCGGCCTCTCTGTTCAACTTGTCAGTAAGAGTACTAAAAGCATCATTGTCTTTCTTGCCATTAGCAAAGCGGTCAGGCATAATCAGGTATACCACATCACTACTATCAAAACTTTTACGGTAGGCCGAGCCTTCTCTTCGTGTTTTCAATTCATAACGTATATTCCCCACCTTTTTACTTTTGTCCAACAGAGAAATATGGTAATTCCCCGCTTTTTTGTCCTTTGTTTCAATAGTCACAAACAAATAATTAGGGTTTTCTGTTTTCAGTACATTAGTTATAGGCAAGTCGCTTTCTACCTTATACTTGCTGATATTCTTCCCATATAGCAACACCTGTATTTGTGAGTGTTGCATACCTTCCCACCAAAAAGGCGGCTCTACACGCTCTATTTGTGCGTGTACATTTAAAAAGCTAAATAATCCCATAAGGGTAATGATATATTTCATAATATTAATCTGTCAATTACTTAATTTTTATCCTGATATACATTTGTTCGCGGCTAAGTCCATCTTTTTTCCAAATAGGCTTCTCCTCTCTATTGCAGCCCTTTAAAAAGCTCACAACAAGTAAATAATAAAGCCCCCAAAAAGTATTACAAAAAGCCTTACTTCATTTTTATATTCTGCAAAGTTAAGAATTTATTTGCTAACGAACAAATCTAAATTCTCTTCCTGCTCACCCCTAATTCCTCCCACTCTCCCAATATCTCCCCCAAAACTACCCTCCAATTATCTTCCACCCTGAACGAACGAATAACGAAGGATAAACGAAGGATAAACGAAGGATAGTTGCCACTTCTTAAAAAACACCTTTCACCATCTTCTAGCTCCATCTAACGCCCAGTATCTCACAAAGCATACCCCTTGCCAATTACAAATAGTTTTGTACCTTTGCCCCATTAATTATTTCACACTATGAAAATCATCCTATCCCCTGCCAAAACCATTAATGAAACCAGCCCTATCCCCACCACCACCCACACCCTACCTATTTTTTCTGCCGAAATAGAAAAGGTAGCCACAGTCCTTCAGCAGCTCAACCCCACCCAGCTCTCCTCCCTTATGAGCATATCCCCCAAGCTCGCCAATCTCAACTGGCAGCGCCACCAGCAGCTGCACACTCCCCTTACCCCAGCACAGGCACGCCCAGCACTCTTCGCCTATAATGGCGATGTATATGAAGGACTCGATGCCTACACCCTTACCATACCACAAATCAATAAGTTACAACAGTCCCTACGCATCCTCTCAGGGCTGTACGGACTCCTAAAACCCTTAGATCTTATCCTCCCTTACCGCCTCGAAATGAGCATCAAGCTCCCCGTAGGCAGCGCCACCAATCTCTATACTTTTTGGCAAAACAAAATAACCCAAGCCCTTAATGATGAGCTTCAAGAAGGCGAACTCTTTATCAACCTCGCAAGTGATGAGTATTTCAAGGCTATCAATACCACCCAACTCAAAGTGCCCATCATTACTCCCGTATTCAAAGATTACAAAGGCGATACCCTCAAAGTCATTAGTTTCTACGCCAAAAAAGCACGCGGACGTATGGTGCGTTACATCGCCCAAAATAACATTCAATCCATCAATGATCTCAAAGGCTTCAATGCCGATGGCTATTCTTTTTCAGAACAACACTCCAGCGCCAATACCCTCGTCTTCATAAGGTAAAAACAAAACAATAAAAAAAACTTTGTCAAAGTCTCCCAACTCTGGCAAAGTTTTTCTTTTCCTAATAGCCAACTATCAATTCTTAATACCTAATGGCTAATTGTTAATTGAATAACAAGTCCCTCATTACCCCTCACATTGAATACAGTATTATCTTCAAACAGAAGATATTGCCCCTTAATACCCATCAGCCTACCTTTGTATGAAGGCGTTTGCAATAGCTGTAAGCTCCGCACCTGCGTAGGATACCTTTCTACCGGAAAATGAATACACAAAGGCTTAAAATCCTCCGTAACATAAGGCTGCACCTCTTCAGGTATAAAGTCCCGTACCTCCAATTTCACACGTAACAAATCCACCGCAGTAATCTGGTTAGTAAGCATCTTGCGCCAGTTAGTTTTATCAGCCAAATGCGCCTTCAAAGCCACTTCAGCCACCCCCGCCAAATAACGGTTAGGCACTTCAGCCACTATCAGCGCTTCGTGAGCCCCTTGGTCAATCCATCTGGTAGGCGCCTGTGATTTACGAGTAACCCCCACCTTCACATCGCTCGAGTTAGCCAAATACACATAATGAGGCTGCAACTGCACCTGCTGCTCATATCCCAAATCACGCTCCTCAATGTTAAGATGCGCCTTGCTCAGCTCCGGATGCATTACCCAATCAGCCGTTTGTGGCACCTCAAAAAAACACTCCTTGCAATACCCCTGCCTAAAAATAGGCTTGTTCTGCCCACAGTTCATACAGCAGTAACCCACAAAATCCAACCCTATATTTCTGCCTATAAGGCTGTTCATCAGCACAAAATCACCCTCCATAGGTAAGTAATACCGTATAGGGTCAGCCCATTCAGTGTACATTTTTTGTAAAACACCCTGAAACATATCCTCAATTTTTTTAAATAAATAGGGCACAAAAGTACAAAAAAAAGTTCACCATTCATTGCCAATTAAGAAAACTTTTGTACCTTTGCGCATTATGAAGATAAAATTATTTCAATTACAAAAAAACAAACGGTTCAACTATACCCCCCGCTATTATGAAGGGAAAGAAGAAGGTAACACCTTCGAGATGGGCTCACGCATACGCCGTGATCGCGAAACCGTTAGTAACCACTTTACCGAGCAGTGGCGCGCCATACGTACCGATAGCCGAAACAAAAAAAACGCAGGCACTAACCGAACCTTTTGGATAGTACTCGCCATACTAGCCCTAATAAGCCTGTATTTCCTTGATTTCGACTTTTCTATATTTAAAAAGAAATGAAAAAACCTATCGTAATAGTCCTCTCAGCACTGCTCCTACTCAGTAGCATAACTTATTACATCATAACACAACACCAAAAACAACAAGCCCAAGAGGTTTATAAATTAGTACACCAAAACCTCCTTATGCTTTCAAAAGAATACAACAAAGGCGTACAGAAAATGTACTACCTCAAAAAGTTTGATGAAGCTAAAAACAAAATAGTAAAGAAACCAAATTAACATCCATTATGAAGATAAAATTATTACTTTTGCCAGCCCTGCTGGTCTCAATGTCTCTGTTTGGGCAAAACTCCTTTGAGAAACTTGAAGCTAATAAAGAAATAGCCAGTACCATAGTATCCCAAAAGATGTTTCAAATGCTCTCCAAAATCGATAGCAAAGACGCCGAAGCCAAAGAGTTTATGGAAATAGCCAACAAACTCAAAGGAATGAAAGTCTTTACTACCGAAAACCCAGCTGCTGCGTCTCTAATAAAAGCAGAAGCCCTGCAGTATGTTAAAACAGCCGCCCTTACCGAGCTGATGCGTGTCAAAGATAATGCTCAAAATGTCAAATTCTACACCAAAGGCGGCTCCAATAACTCCGATAATGTACAAGAACTCCTGATGATTGCCGAACCATCCGAGAGCTCAAAACAAACAGTACTACTATCTCTCACCGGCGACATTAGCCTCAGCAAATTAGGCATTTTAACTAAAAATATGAACCTCCCTCAAGAAGTGAAGGATATAAAGTAAAAAGAAATGGCAAGATACGAATTAAAATTGCCCGCTATGGGCGAAAGTGTAGCCGAAGCTACCATTACCAACTGGCTCAAAAATATTGGCGACCATATCGAAGCCGAAGAAACTATCGTTGAAGTAGCTACCGATAAAGTCGATTCCGAAGTGCCTTGCGAAGTATCAGGCACAGTAGCCGAAATATTATTTAAAGTAGATGACGTCGTGAAAATAGGACAAGTAATGGCTATCATCGAAACCGAACAAACAGCCTCTGTACCTACCGAAACAACAAAATCAGTACAACAATCGGCCGAGATCCTAACACAAAATATAACTCAAATTAAAGAAACCACCCTTAGTACCCCCAAAACCGACTTTACAGGCTCCGATAGGTTCTACTCACCACTTGTTAAAAATATCGCCCAAAAAGAAGGTATTAGCCTAAATGAACTTAATAATATCAAAGGCACAGGGCTTAATGATAGAGTAACTAAAGACGATATACTTAGCTATCTTAGCCAGCGCAGCCAGCAGCCTACCCAGGCAGCACCTACAGTTACTACCCCAGTAGCAACTCCTACAGCTGCTCCACAACGCACTTATACAAAACACGCCGATCAGCGTATCGAAATGAGCCGTATGGGCAAAATAATAGCCGAACACATGTCTCATAGTAAGCATACATCACCTCACGTACAAAGCTTTAGCGAAGTCGATGTAACACGTATATGGCAATGGCGTAATAAAGTTAAAAAAGAGTTTGAAGCACGTGAAGGTGAGAAGTTTACCTTTACTCCTATCTTTATGGAAGCAGTAGCCAAAGCTCTTATCGATTTCCCAATGATGAACATTTCAGTAGAGGGAACTACTATTATTAAAAAGAAGAATATTAATATTGGTATGGCAACAGCCCTCCCCGATGGCAATCTCATCGTGCCAGTTATCAAAAACGCCGATGAACTTAGCCTACGCGGTATGTCCAAAATAGTAAATGATTTAGCTCGCCGTGCCCGTGCCAACGCCCTCAAACCCGACGAGGTAAAAGATGGCACTTATACAGTTACCAATATAGGTTCCTTTGGTAATGTTTTTGGTACACCTATTATCAATCAGCCTCAAGTAGGTATATTAGCCATAGGCGCTATCCGCAAAGTACCAGCAGTCATCGAAACCCCCGAAGGCGATGTAATAGGCATTCGTTACAAAATGATGCTCTCACACAGTTATGACCATCGTGTAGTGAACGGAGCCCTAGGAGGTATGTTTGTACAGCGTGTCGCCGATTATCTTGAAAAATGGGATATGAACCGAACACTTTAAAGCTTATTACACCTAAAATGAATACAAAAAAATCGGGAGGAAAGCATAACGCTTTCCTCCCGATTTTTTTATTAGTATGAAAGAGATTTCTTAGTCTACATTCTCGTGTAAGAACGAGTTATTACGTCTTATTTGTATCTCCCCCGATGAGTCTTTCCCTATTGAGGTACGTGATTGGTTAGCTCCAAACTTGTAGTTATAATCCTTCAAGCTGTTAGAACGTTTGTTCATCACATCCGATATTTTAGCATCTATAGGGTTAAGCTTTACTTCTACAGCCTCTTCATCCTCAAACATACGCATCTGTACAGGAGCAGTATTAGGCATAGCTGGTTGCTTAACAGATTCTTCCTTTCTGTAGAATACAAATTCATTATTCTTATTAGCCACTTTATCTTCTACAAAAGTAGTAGGTTTAGCATCCCGAAAAGTTCTTTCTAGCTCAGTATAATCTTCTAAAGTATAACGAATTTCTCCTTCTTCATTTATAGTAGGAGGTGTTTTGTAATGAGAAGTAACTCCTCTATTAGGCACATACTCTTCTTCCTCTCTCAACTGATGAATAATAGGAGCATTTTCTTTAGCGTATACAGGCTGAGCTACTTCTATTACCTCTTGCTTAGTTTGTACTTGTGGTTCCCATTTAGGAATAGTTTTGTCCACAATTACAAAAGTATCATCAGCGGTTACTACTTCGCAGTCTGTCCATATATTGAACAAATCAGCCAATGAAGGTTCTTTTTTAATTGCAGAAACAGTAGGTACAGGGTACTCTTCTTTACTACTTGTTGTTGTAGTATTTACTACAGCACCTCTTTTTTCAGTTAAATCACGAGTAACAGTCTGATTTTCTTCTAATACATGAATTACACGGCGTGGTTCAGCATTTACAATCTCTTTTTGCTGTTCTACATCAAAACCAGTAGCAATTACTACTACCGAAATACCTTCCCCTAAAGTCTCATCTGCACCAATACCATAGATAAGGTCTGCCATATTATCACCAGCCTGTTCTTGTATATAGGTGTTAATCTCAGTTACTTCACGTTGGGTGGCTTCTTTAGTACCATAAGTAATTAGCAAAAGAGCGTTTTTAGCACCTGTAATTTTGTTGTCGTTTAAGAGTGGTGAGTTCAAAGCCCCTGATACTGCTTCAAGAGCACGGTTTTCACCCTCTGCTATTGCCGATCCCATTATAGAAGTACCCCCATTTTCAAGTACTGTACGTGCATCACGTAAGTCTATATTTACAAGGTAGTGCTTACTAATCACCTCTGCCATACCTTTAGCTGCCTTTAGTAAGATTTCATTAGCCTTACCAAAACTTTCACTAATTGTTAGTTCACCGTATATTTCACTAATTTTGTTATTGTTAATAACAATAAGCGAATCTACACATTCACGCAGTTTCTTTATACCAGCTTGTGCTTGCCTACTGCGTTTCAGTCCCTCATAATTAAAAGGAGTTGTTACAATAGCTACGGTAAGTATACCCATATCCTTAGCTTGTTTAGCAATAACAGGTACAGCACCTGTACCAGTACCACCTCCCATTCCCGCAGTAATGAAAGCCATTTGGGTATTACCCTCAAGTACACGCTGAATATCATCAATATTTTCAAGAGCAGCTTTTTCTCCCACATCTGGGTTGTTGCCTGCTCCTAGTCCTTCAGTAAGAGTAACTCCTAATTGAATTTTAATTGGTATTGGACTTTTTTCAAGGGCTTGGGCATCGGTGTTACACACCACATAATCCACTCCTTTGATACCTTCATCATACATAAAGTTAACAGCGTTACAGCCTCCGCCTCCTACACCAATAACTTTAATGTAGTTACTGTTATTCTTTGGAAAATTGAATTGGACATCTTGTTGCTCCATATCTAAATCATAATTATTTGTTCTATGCTTCTTCTGTATCAGAATTTAAAAAATCTCCTATTCTCACTCTCCACTTATCCCAAAAGTTTTTACTATTTTTAGGTTTGTCATAGTCCTCTTCATCCTCATCCTCATCATCTTCTACTTTTTTCTGGGTAGGCAGAGAGGTCTCATCAATAATAGTGATAGGTTGTTTTATAGTCTCAACAGGTACTTGCTCGGTTATTTCTATTACTTTGTTTTCCTGCTCTTTAATCTCTTCCAAGCGTTTTTTAAACTGCTCTTCAGCCTCATTCTCTATGGCACTCATTACAAGTCCAATGGCAGTAGAATAAATAGGTGAAGTGAGTTTAGGATCTGAATTTCCTGCCAAATGCTCATCTGGCAAGCCTATACGAGTACTCATTCCTGTAATATACTCTACTAACTGACTTATATGTTGCAGTTGGCTTCCTCCTCCAGTAAGTACTATACCTGCAAAAAGTTTTTTCTTAGGTTCTTCGTGTCCATAACTTTTAATTACATTGAACACTAAGTTAATAATCTCACTTACTCTAGCGTGGATAATTTTTGAAAGATTCTTAAGTGTGATTTCTTTAGGCTCTTTCCCTTTAATGCCTGGTATTGATACTATTTCATTATCGCGATTCTCACCAGGCCATGCCGATCCATATTGTACTTTCAGCATCTCTGCCTGCCTTGCCAATATACCACAACCTTCCTTAATATCATCAGTTATTACATTGCCTCCTAAAGGTACAACTGCAGTATGGCGTATAATACCATCTTTAAAGATAGCAACATCAGTAGTACCACCTCCTATGTCTACAAGTACTACTCCAGCATCTTTTTCTTCTTCCGATAATACAGCATCTGCCGATGCAATAGGCTCAAGAGTTAGTCCTATAGGCTTTAAATTAGCCATTTCTATACAGCGTGAAATCCCCTTTATAGCATTTATCTGTCCTATAACCAAGTGGAAAGTAGCATCTAAGCGGGTACCCATCATTCCTATGGGTTCTTTAATATCACCTGCATTATCTACTTTATAGTCTTGTGGTAGTGCATGTATAATCTTCTGTCCTGGTGCTAGTGCTATTGAAAATACTTGTTCCTTTAGTCGCTCTAAATCTTCAAAATCTATCAGCTTTTCAGGGTCATTACGAGTAATGTAATCACTATGTGAGCGGCTCATAATATTTTGCCCTGCAATACCTGCTACTACGTTCTCTATATCAAGTCCTGTTTTCTCTTTGGCATCCTGAATGGCATCCATAATCGATTGGGTGGCTTGTGCTATGTTATTCACAACCCCCTTATTGATGCCTTCACTCTTGGCCTGCCCATACCCTAAAATTTGTATCTTACCGTATTCGTTTTTCGTCCCTACCATAGCTACAATCTTGGTAGTACCGATATCTAACCCTACGTAATATTTTTTATATTTCATTTTTTCACACTTAAGAATTATATCAACTCTTTAGTTAATATTTTTAGTTCACATTTTTTCTATTCTTCTATAGAATTAGTCCCTTGTATTTGTTATGCACGTTTTACCACGTTACTTTACGTATGCAAAGATATGAAAAAAAGAAATTCTACAGCATATTTTTATCAAGAAGTTATCAACAAATTTATAAACTGTTGATAATCAATCTTAAATAAAATGTTAAAACCTTATCATTTACTCTAAGTTTAGATTAAAACACCTCTAAAGCTTGTCGCTTGCGTGCTTCTTTTAAGTCTTCTGGTGTGTCAATTCCAATTGTGGATATATTTGTCACAGATAAGCGTATTTTTAATCCATTCTCTAAGTATCTAAGTTGTTCTAGCTTTTCTGTCTCTTCCAAAACTGATGCTGGTAACAAAGTGAATTCTTCTAAAGCTCGTTTCCTATAAGCGTAAATACCTATATGTTTATAATAAGGAGCTTCTACAGCAGCACGTTCAAAAGGTATTACTGATCGTGAAAAGTATAGTGCTTCATTATTTTTGTTCACCACAACCTTCACATTATTAGGGTTAGCAATAACTTCAGTATCGGTAATAATTTCCATTAGTGAAGCAACATCTACCTTTTCTTCCTTATCTTCTTCAAAAATGCGAATAAGTTCCTCCAAGTTCTCCTTAGCTGTAAAAGGCTCATCCCCTTGTACATTTACTATCACATCAGCTACTAAGTCTTTAGCAGCTTCGGCTAGTCTATCGCTACCACTATGATGTTCTTTTAGGCTTCTAATTACCTTACCTCCAGCTTCTTGTATAACCTTTTCAATACGGTCATCATCAGTAACTACATACACTTCGCTAAAAAGTCCTGTACGCACTACTGCCTCATAAGTCCGTACTATCACAGGCTTACCGCAAAGGTCTTGCATTAGTTTTGCAGGAAAGCGTGTCGCAGCATATCGTGCCGGAATCATCGCTATATATTTCATATCTCTACTTTTTTGCTGCAAAGGTAATAAACATTTACATATAATAGTATTTTTTAACACTAAAAAAGAGCTGAATAATTTCTTATCCAGCTCTAATGTATTAATTAATAAGTATTTAAGATTTCTATTCTTGCGGCTTTATTTGAAAGTCTTCCATAAATTTAGTAGTATAATTACCCGCTAAGTAGTCAGGATTATCCATTAGCTGCAAGTGGAATGGTATTGTCGTCTTCACTCCTTCTACTACAAACTCATCAAGAGCCCTACGCATCTTTGCTATGGCCTCCTCACGTGTTTGTGCTGTAGTGATAAGTTTAGCTATCATCGAGTCGTAGTTAGGCGGAATCACATAACCACTATACACATGGGTATCCAAGCGTACTCCATGCCCTCCAGGAGCATGCAAAGTAGTTATTTTACCTGGTGAAGGACGAAAATCATTATAAGGGTCTTCAGCATTAATACGGCACTCTATAGCGTGCAGTTTAGGAGTATAGTTCTTGCCCGAAATAGGCACTCCTGCAGCTACCAATATCTGTTCCCTAATAAGATCATAATCAATAACTTGCTCAGTAATAGGATGCTCTACCTGTATACGGGTATTCATCTCCATAAAGTAGAAATTCCGATCTTTATCTACCAAAAATTCTACTGTACCAGCACCTTCGTATTTTATAAATTCTGCTGCTTTCACAGCTGCCTCTCCCATACGCTTACGCAAATCCTCTGTCATAAAAGGCGAAGGTGTTTCTTCCGTAAGTTTTTGGTGTCGGCGTTGTATTGAGCAGTCCCTTTCCGATAAGTGACATGCCTTACCGTATTGGTCTCCTACTACCTGTATTTCAATATGCCTAGGGTCTACAATAAGCTTCTCCATATACATAGCGTCATTACCAAAAGCTGCTCCAGCTTCCTGCATGGCACTATTTAGCGCTTTCTCAAGATCTTCTTCTTTCCATACATCGCGCATCCCACGTCCCCCACCTCCGGCAGTAGCCTTCAGCATCACAGGGTAACCAATCTCTTTGGCTATCTTCTTAGCGTGTTCAAGCGATTCAACAAGACCATCCGAACCCGGTACTGTAGGCACTCCTGCCGCCTTCATAGTAGCCTTAGCCGAAGCCTTATCACCCATCCTTTCAATCATCTCTGGTGATGCCCCTATGAACTTAATACCATGCTCAGCACAAATCTTAGAAAATTTCGCATTTTCTGATAAAAAACCATACCCAGGGTGTATCGCATCAGCATTAGTAATCTCTGCCGCTGCTATAATGTTAGGTATTTTTAAGTACGAATCTTTGCTTGGTGGAGGTCCTATACACACAGCCTCGTCAGCAAAACGAACATGCAAACTATCAGCATCAGCAGTCGAGTATACCGCTACCGATTTGATACCCATTTCCCTGCACGTACGTATCACCCGCAAAGCTATCTCTCCACGGTTAGCTATCAATATTTTTTTAAACATAGCTCCTTAATTTATGAAGGGTCAACTAAATATAAAGGTTGGTCAAACTCTACTGGTGATGAGTCATCTACCAATATCTTAACTATCTTTCCTGATACTTCCGATTCTATCTCATTGAAAAGCTTCATCGCCTCTATAATGCAAATCACACTTCCTTTTGAGATGGTAGAGCCTACTTCTACAAACAATGGTTTGTCCGGACCAGGTCTCCTGTAAAAAGTACCAATCATAGGCGATTTGATAGTAATATATTTACCCTCATCCTCCGATGGCTTATTCTCTTTACTAGGCTCTGGCGTAGGCACTGGCAAGCTTTGTGCAGGTAGCTGCTGCATAGGCAACTGCGGTAGTTGCTGTGCTACAGGTAATTGCTGTACATACACCTGCTGCTCTCTGCCGCTCTCATCAGGATTAGTCTTAATGGTGATTTTTACATCCTCCATCTCCAACTTTACTTCGCTTGCACCCGACTTGGCAACAAACTTAATTAAATTCTGAATCTCTCTTAAATCCATAGTCTATATGTTTTTCTTAATCTAATCTTTTATTCTGCTCACAAATTGCGTGATTCTTTAAGCACCATTATAAGCCCATTTCAGGTAAATAGCCCCCCACGTGAAACCTCCTCCAAAAGATGTCAATATAATATTATCACCCTTCTTCAGCTGTGCCTCATAATCGTTTAAAGCCAATATAATAGTCCCCGATGTAGTGTTACCATATTTGTGAATATTTAGCATCACCTTCTCATCTGGTAATCCCATACGCTGTGCCGTAGCATCAATAATACGCTTGTTTGCCTGATGCGGCGTAAGCCATTGCACATCTTCATTGGTAAGTCCATTGCGCCTCAAAATCTCCTCAGCCACATCAGCCATACCCGTTACAGCATATTTAAATACAGTTTTACCATCCTGAAATACAAAATGATCCTTGTTCTTCGCCGTTTCTACAGTAGTAGGACATAAGGAACCTCCTGCCTTAATATACAAGAAATTCCTGCCAATACCATCACTCTTCAGTAGCTCATCTTGCACTCCCAAGCCTTCAGTATTAGGCTCAAATAAAGCAGCCCCTGCACCATCTCCAAAAATAATGCAAGTAGCCCTATCAGTGTAATCAATGATAGACGACATCTTGTCCGCCCCCACAAGTAGTACCTTCTTGTAACGCCCCGATTCAATATATTTCGCAGCTACCGATACTCCAAACAAAAAACTGCTACATGCAGCCTGCAAATCAAAAGAAAAAGCATTTACAGCCCCTATTTCCGATGCCACATAAGGCCCCGTAAGCGCTACTGGCATATCTGGCGTAGCCGATGCCAATATCAGCAAATCTATCTCTTTAGGGTCAATACCACTTTTCTTTATAAGGTCTTTAGCAGCTTCTATCGCAAGGAACGAAGTGCCTTTATTAGGGTCTTTTAGTATACGTCTCTCTTTGATGCCTGTACGAGTGTATATCCACTCGTCATTGGTATCTACCATCTGTTCTAACATAGCGTTAGTAAGCACATCTTCAGGAACATAGCCCCCGATAGCTGTAATGGCAGCCGTTATCTTTTCCATTGTATTTATCTTAATTATTAAAGCAATGCTATTACCAAATTTGGGGCAAAAGTACAAAATAATTTTAAATCTACAATTATTAATAACTAATTTTTTAGGACGAAATAACAAAATCCTCAGCACACACCCCTCATCAAGCTATCTCTCCTACCGCTCGCTCCTCCCCAAAGCCTATATCTTATCTCTCATCTCCTGCCCAAAAATGAAAAATTCTCAATCTTTTCTCATTTTCATTGCCAATAATTTAAAAATATCCTTTCTCTACACTACCTCCTCCTTCTAACTCCTATTTCCTGATAATCAACCCTTTCCTCCTTCATCATTACCCCAGTCATCTTATAACTATCCCTTAGGTTGAACGAACCTATAACGAAGGATAAACGAACTATAAACGAAGGATAAACATTACTTCCCTGATAATCAGGTTGCCTGTACCTAAACTTTCTCTTTGCCAAATTCACAACAAAATCCCCAAAATATTACATTATTCTCATTTTCTCCCTTTCCTCTTCTCTCTTCTTTCTTATCTTTAAACTAACAAATCCTCAAAATGCTCCATAAGCTCATTAATAAAGCGTTTTTCGCCAACAATATCTTCAAAAAGCTCCGTCTTTGCCGCCTGTAATCTAATAATCTTCTCCTCAATAGTATCCTTACTCACAAAGCGCACTACATTCACCTTGTGTTCCTGCCCCAGCCTATGCGCACGCCCTATAGCTTGCCGTTCCGAAAACGGATTCCACCAAGGGTCTAATAATAACACGTACGAAGCCTCCGTAAGGTTCAATCCCACCTCTCCTGCCTTTAACGAAATAAAAAAGAAACTCACATCCTTCCCTTGCCTAAACTTCTCCACCTCTGTTTTCCGGTGTTCAGTAGGCGTGCTTCCCGTCAGTTTAGCATACTTCACCCCCCTGTCTCGGCACCACGCCTCATACAAAGCCAAATGCGATACAAAACTACTGAAAACAAGCCCCTTATGCCCCGATTGCACCAGTTCTTCCATATAATTCACCACCTCCTCATATTTCCCCGATGCTATCTCACTATCCTTATCCACCAATTTCGGGTGATTGCTTATTTGCCTTAGCTTCGTAAGCATATTCAGCGCATTGAACTCCGTTAGCCTACCGTCAATATGTAGCAGCTGGTTTCTCACCATCGATTTTTCTCGCTCATACCACCGCGCCTGCTCTTCACTCATCTCACAATAAGCTATTTGCGCTTCCATTTCTGGCAAATCATCAAGCACCTGCTCCTTGGTACGTCGTAACAAAAACGGACTAATAATCGTCTTTAATTCCTCCAAAGCCACCATATTCTTCTTCTTGCTTATTTCCACCTCATAGTTCTTGTGAAAAGAAGCATAACTTTTCAGTATATTAGGGTTGATAAACTGCATTTGCGACCACAAATCTCCCAATGAGTTCTCAATAGGCGTACCACTAAGGGCTATCCTATGTGGCGTATTTAGGCCGTTAATAGCCTTAAAGGTTTTTGAGTTCTTATTCTTTATACGCTGACTCTCATCCAATATAATATACCTAAAATCAAGTTGTTGTAGCTCCTTGCTATCCCGCTCCACTATCGGGTAACTCGTCAGTACAAGGTCGTAATTAGTCAGCCGTCTCACCTTGCGCTTGCGTTCCTCTCCAGTCCCCACATATTGGGTACATTTCAGTTGGGGGGCGAAGCGTTTAACCTCATCATACCAGTTAAATATCAACGATGAAGGTAGAATAACCAGCACTTTAAGCGCTTCTTTCTGCCGTTCCATTGCCGAGAATAAGTCCTTATACGGCAAAGATTTTTCAGGCAAACTATCGTGTATATGCACCAGCAGCGCAAGGATTTGTAGGGTTTTCCCTAGCCCCATATCATCAGCAAGGCAAGCCCCCACACCATTGTAATAGTGTTGCAGCAGCCATTCCACCCCCTCCACTTGGTAAGGTCTCAAAGTAGCTTTTAGGTGTTCCGAAGGGGTATAATTTACCTTTTCCACCAAGGTAGCAGGTTTTATTTCAGGCACAGCCTCTAGCAGGGCATAGTGTGTTTTTGCCAACTGTAATTTCTCTCCTTGCACTTTTGCATATTTTGCAATACTTTGAAATCTACTAAACCATTCTTGCGGAATAACAAACACTTCTCCTTCTCCCAGTTCATAAATAGGATTATTTTCTCTAATATTTCTGATTAATTCTTTAAAATGGAACGAAGTATTCCCTTGTTTTACCCTAATCGATAAGTCAAACCAGTCATTTACAGTTTCGGTATTGTCCAAAATGAGTTCAGCAGCACACATATTCACCTTTTTCCCATCTATACTGAAGTTTTTTAACCCCAAACCAGCTGCTTCTATCGCTTCTTTATGTCTTAGCAACGCAAAATAAGAGGCAAAGGGGTCATCACTTTTTATAAAAAGACAACCACCATCATTACTAAATCCCACCGAAGTTAAAACAGCAATTTTTTTACTTTCAGCCTCCTCATTTCGTTTATAGTTATAAATAACAATATGATTATCTTCTCCAATTTTTAGTTCTGCTCTGTTTTTCTTCCCTTGCATACTGCTAAAAACGCATCCATCATAGTCAAAAAGCACACATACCTTGTAATGATTGCTAAAAAAGTCGTGTATAATCTCTATTTCTGCCGAAATAGGAGTGTTTTTCTCTATAATATCAAACCCAATAGCCCTTACATTAGCATTTCGAAGCACCTTTTTCAGGAATTTATCAAAGTATTCCCCAAAACTTCTTTCAGGTATGAAAGTAGTTTCTTTGTTCAGAAAGGGTTTTAAGTGCGTAGCTTTAATATGAGCTACACGCACCAGTTCTCCTTTCAGTACCACCCACGTATGGGTGTTGTTTAGTAGTTCAATATGCCCCTCACAAGGTATATGCGTAATATCTCCCTCTTCCAGCAGAAGCCTATAAGTAATACCATCTTCAGTCTTCTCAAATTCCAATAGTGGTTCCAATACTTTAGTAGTAGTTTGCACCCGTTTTTTTACTAAGTCATCTTTATGAGTGTAGTTTGTAGTGATAAAAATGTTATTTTTCGCAATAATACTTAGTAATTCAGCTGTTTTATCTTCTATTTGTTCTACTATATGCTTTTTCTGAGCAGTATTTTGGTACGCCTTCTCAAAAGTCTCTCCTTTCTTTAAAAACTTCTGATATAACGCATTAGGCTGCAAACTATTAACAATAGTTAGCGCCTCTTTTTCAGCTGCTGTAAGTTGCCATTCAGGCAGGCTTTGTAACACTTCATCTGTAGCTTTCTTGAAGAATACAGCATATCCATTGCGCACCTCTCCTATGTAGGCATTAGGCAGCATCAACTCAATAGTAGGGTGAAAAGTAAAGTCTATAAAAAGAAACATTCTTAGGTATTAGTTTTTAGGCACTAAAAAAAGAGGCTCTCCAATCGGGAGCCTCTTTTTTCTTGAAATATTAATTCAAAATCTTTAATACTTATGAAAACAAACGTTCAAAGAAATTCTTACGTTTTTCATTCATCGAGTTATCTACTTGGTAGATATTGTCAGAAACAGTAACGTTATTGCTGTTATCAATACTATTCACAGTTTCTGCACTAAATGTAGTTTGTGATTCCGACATTACACTAATCACAAAGTCAATATAGTCTTTACCTTGTTTTGCTAAGTAGTTTTTAAAGAAGCGGCTACTAAGTTCTACTCCACCTATCTTTTCCATTTTCAATAATGAATCATAGAAAGGTGCTAAGTAATTGCTAATAGCATCATCAGGTACAGCTTTACGTCTACCAATGTAGTGAGTAATATTACCCATAGCATCACGACGCATTTCAAAGTCAGTTACTACCCAATAGTATTCACCTGTTTTAGCCAAGTTCTTAATTACACCCACAAAGTTGTTACCTACTTTAAGGTTGTCCCAAAGTAACTTAAATACTAATTTAGGCATATCAGGGTGACGAATAAGGTTGTGAGGTTGCCCAATAAGTTCGCCAGCCGAGTAGTGAGAAACAGCACAGAACACATCGTTCACATTGGTAATAGTACCAGCTACATCAGTCTCACTGATAAGTACTTTACTCTTATCCCATTGTACTTCACGTTCAATAGGGGTAGGACGTTGGATACTGGGTACAGGATTTATAAAATCTGCCATATAATTTACTTTTTAGTGTTTACAATATTTTGTTGTTTGATTATGAAAATAACCTACCAAAGAAGCTCTTGCGCTTTTCGTTCATAGCATCATTTACAGTAATAATATCATCCGATACTACTTTATTTGTATCAATGTTAGCCATTGGTATATCTTGGAAGGCTACATTCTCACGGTTTTCATTCATTACATCAATAATGAAGTCGATATAGTCTTTACCTTGTTTTTCCAAGTAGTTTTTGAAGAAACGAGCGCTAAGTTCCATACCTCCTACTTTTTCAAGTTTTACAAGAGTTTGGTATAGCGGAGTCACATAGTTATCTATCACTCCTTTAGGCACCGATTTACGGCGAGCAATATAGTGAGTGATATTACCCATAGCATCACGGCGCATTTCAAAGTCGGTAATTACCCAATAGTATTCCCCCGATTTTGCCAAGTTTTTTACTACTCCTGCAAAGTTATTACCTAATTTAAGGTTATCCCAAAGCAGTTTAAAAGTAATCTTAGGCATATCAGGGTGACGGATAATGCTGTGGGGTTGTCCAATCATTTCAGCTGCAGTATAGCCACATACAGTGCAGAATACATCATTTACAGCTGTAATACGACCATAGATATCAGTCTCGCTAATAATCACTTTGCTTTTGTCCCACACTACCTCTTTATCAATAGGGGTAGGGCGTTGAATTGTTAGTTCAATGTCTCTATAATCTCTAATCATCGTAAAAATTTATTTTAAATAACAACGCACAAAAGTACGATATTTATGTGAAATAACATACATTTTCAGCAAAAAACTTTTTATATTTATTCATTTATTCTGTTAAAATACTGATTATCAGTATGAAAAATTCATATCTAATCTTACTGAGGTTTTTTATAGGTTTAATCAAACACCAGTTTGTTCTGCATTCTCTCCATTCTTAGTCTCACTTTCTTCATTCTTAGTGAACTTGTAATAAAGGAATGAAGCCACTAATATCAGTAATCCTAATATCACAAACACTATTGTTATGCGCAAGGCATCTAAATGGATAATATCGTACACAAATAGCTTTAAAATACTAAAAGAGATAAGCGTCATACCTGCTGCACGTAAGTATTTTTTCTTTTGTAGTAGCCCCAATATGATCAGCAATATAGCATAGGCTCCCCATAAAATAGTAAGCCCTAATTTGTAGTTAGAAGTCGATTCGTACAGCTGTGTCCAGTGCAGTAGCTCGCTACTAGCAACCCATAATATTGCCAAGTGTAATAGTAGCTCTGTGCTTTTCCTGTTTTGTGCTGAAATATGTAAGCTTTGTTGTAGCTTGTAAATAGTATAACACAGTAATCCAAAAGCCCCAATACCCAAGTAACGTATATTTAAAAACCAAAGTGATAACGTATCACCATCATTAGCTGCCTCTATATAACGCCCGCGTAACTCGCTAAAGTAATACAACCCTAATAAAAGAAACATCCCAGAGAGTATAAATCCTAAGGATAATTGTATTTCAGTAAGAACTTTGTTCTTTAAGAATTTCATATTCAGTATGCTATAGCCTACCAAAAACGCCATGCTATAAATAATATATGCCGAATATTTGAATAATGATAAGTCTTGTATCAGTGCATAATTATCAAAAAAATCAGGTTGTTTCAAGGCATTCATATCCAGCATAACACCTATTTCTCTGAAAAAAGTATAGTATACTCCTCCTACAAAACATACATTTAAGAAGAAGGTTACAGTATTGCTATAGCTATCTTTCGCTTTGTATTTCTGATTTACAAATACCATCAATCCCATAGCAGAACAGTACAGTAATGCATTAACAAACAAGGTATTAGCAAAAGGAGCGATATAAAAAGAATTATCCTCAATCACATAAAGGCTATAAGCCCATTGCCCCCAATCTATAATCATACTACCAGTAGCCAAAGCCGTTACCGCATACCCAATACGCTCAAACACCGCCAAGCCTTTTACACGTCCTAAACTAAACAATAATGCTGCTTCTGCACTCCAAAACAAGGTAATCCATGATCCTTTAAACTGTATGGGTATCACTAAGGTCGCGAATGATAGTGCCAATACCAGCACCAAGTATTTCAGTGTGTTGTAATCTTCTTTACGCGTGTGGAAGTAATAAGCTACCCCAAAATGGAACAGAGCATTAGCAAGGGTAAAGCCAGCCAAAATCGTGTTATTAGCATATACCGAATGTATCAAACTGGAAATAATACCATAAAAAAGCAAACTATTCATCAGGAATACAGCTACATCTACAGTCGTAAGCGTTCGTACTTGCTGCACTTTTTGTGCGATAAATGAACTGTAAAAGGTTAAGAAGGTAACCACACCAAAACTCATAAAAGTCCAGAAAAGCTCCTTCTCGCGTTCAGGGTCTGTATCCATATACAGTGCCACCAGTAGTATCCACGTGAAAAAGAAAGCCGATACAAATAGCTGCATCCACTGCTTGTAAAACGACAGCACCAGCACCCCTATGTTAATAATAGCTGTATAGGTAAATAATATATCTATCCTCCCCGAGTTATTGCTCAGTAAGAACGGAATAGCATAACTACCCACCAATCCTATCAGCGCAATAGTTACTTGGTTATAACTCAACGATGCCAATACCGTGAAAGCAGTAAACACAAACATCAGTACAAAGGCAAGTGCTTGAGGGAAAAACTCAAATACCGAGTAAGCTACAAAAGTAACAAAATAAAAGGTAGCCATCGCCCCACTTACCAGTATTGCACTAAAATTTTCGTACTTCTTCTTCAGCATAGCACCTGTAACAAACAAGCCCGCACCTACCGCATATCCCAAAACCAAGCGCATCTCACGGCTTATAAGGTCACGGTCAATAGAGTATTTTACCCCAATGAACACCCCAATAAGCAAAATCGCAATACCTATCTTGCTCAATAAATTCTGACCAATAAAACGTTCCCAATCCCAACTTTTATGAGTATTAGTACTAAAAGCTGCTTCTCTAGCCTTATTATTCTCTCTTTCAGTCTTCAATCTTTCAGCAGCAATAGTAGTAGTTTCCTCCACTGTTGCAGCAGCTTCTTCTTTGGCAGAAGCCGGTTCAGCTACCAATGCAGCCATTTCTGTTGTAGGAGCCATTACCTCTTCCACTGGTGTAGCCGTTTCTACTACTTCCATAGCAACCGTTTCTGTTGTAGTAGCCATTACCTCTTCCACTGGTGTAGCCGCTTCTACTACTTCCATAGCAGCCGTTTCGGTTGTAGCAGCCACTACCTCTTCCACAGCCTCAGCCGTTTCTATCGCAGTAGGAGCCACAGTCTCCACTGGCGGAGCAGCTTCTGTTACAACAGCTTTTATTTCTTCACTAATACGATGCTCTTCCACAACCCCAAGCGGAGTATTAGTATGAGCCCTCATTTGCCATATCGTCTGCTTAATGTCCTTCATTTCTTTGATGAAGTCGTATTGTTTATCTACCACCTCATCTACTTTGTTCATTAAGTTTTCTAAGTCTTTATCTGTAACCATAGTATTAATTTGTCAAGAAGCAAATTCATTGTACAAAGGTACAAAATAAATTTTAATAAACAATATTCTCCAAATATTTTTTTACCCCCAATACTCCCAAAAAACATCCATTCCCCCCACTCACCCCCAGCTTCCCCCATCTACCTTCCACCTCAATTTAATAATAGCCCAATAGTAACTCTAATCCGAACGAACGAATAACGAAGGATAAACGAACTCTAAACGAAGGATAGTTGTTCAACTATTCCAGCTCACTACCTAATGTAAAATCAACATAACACACCCACCCCCCTCACCCCAAAACCTAAAAAAATACACCCAACTATTGAACATTTAAAAAATATTCGTACTTTTGCAGTGTCATATCAACCCTTAAAAAGAAAAACACTATGAAAGTAACTTATTTAGGCCACGCCTGCGTCAATATTAATATCGACGGAACTCATTTCCTTGTCGATCCCTTTATATCCGCCAACCCTCTCGCTCAGCATATCGATATCAATACCATTCCGGCCGATTATATCCTAATCACCCACGCCCATGCCGATCATATCTTAGATGTCGAAACCATAGCCAAACGAACAGGAGCACAGCTCATTACCAACCCCGAAATATTAGCGCATTATGAGGCTCTCGGGCTTACCGGTCACGCTATGAACCTCGGCGGCTCACACCGCTTTCTCGATGGCAAAGTCAAAATAAAAATGATTAAAGCCGAACACTCATCATCCTTCCCCGATGGCTCCTATGGCGGTAACCCAGCAGGCTTCCTTATCGATTGTAATGAAGAAACCATATATATATCTGGCGATACAGCCCTCCATTACGATATGAAAATCATACCCCACCAATACCGCGTCAATTTAGCCATATTCCCCATAGGCAATAACTATACTATGGGCATCCGCGATGCCCTCACCGCCGCACGCTTTGTCGAGGTAAATAACATACTCGGGGTACATTATGATACCTTCCCCGTAATCACTATCGATAAAGAAGCCGCCAAACACAAATTTAAAGACGACCACCGCCGCCTACACCTATTACCCATCGGCGAGTCTATCGAACTAAAAGACCTTAATATCAGTACCCTTTAAAAAATTATTATCACTAACTGAATGAAAAAAATCCTAACACTAATCACTTATATATTACCTTTTATCACTATAGCGCAGTCCTTTGCACCTGCCAACCCTCTCAATACACCTCCTCTGTTAGCCGGTAACTTTGCCGAGCTTCGCCCCAATCACTTTCACGGAGGTATCGATTTAAAAACCTTAGGCAAAGAAGGCCTACAAGTCCTAGCCGCCGCCGATGGCTATGTATCACGCATCAAAGTCAGCCCCTTCGGCTATGGCAAAATGCTATACATCACCCACGCCAACGGCTATGTAACCACGTATGCACACTTGCAAAAATACGCCCCACAAATCGAGGCTTATGTCAAGAAAAAACAATACGAAAAACAAACCTATGACATCGATATACTCCCCTCCGAAACCGACTTTGTAGTAAAACAAGGCGATTGGGTAGGAGTAAGCGGTAATACCGGTAGCAGCCAAGGACCTCACCTACACTTCGAAGTCCGCGATACCAGTAATAACGGCTATAACCCACTGCTTTTCGGCTTCAATGATGTCGATGATACCACCTCACCCGAGGTACAACAAGTCATCGCCTACCCATTAACCGACGAGTCCCAAGTCGATGACACTCAGCTATCACGCCAAATAGCCAAAAAAATACAACCCGATGGCTCCTTCCTTACCGATACACTTAACGTCTTCGGTACAATAGGCTTCGGCATCCAGTCCTTCGATAGGCAAGACGGCACTATGAACAAAAACGGCACTTATAAAGTAACCCTATTGCTCGATAAAGAACCACAACTACAAACCGTCTTTGATAAGGTTAATATGGACGAAAGCCGCTACCTCAATGCCCTTATCGATTATGAGCGCTATACCCAGAAAAAAGGCTTTATACAGCTGCTCTATAAGCTGCCTAATAACCTGCTGGAAAGCGTATATCCTGTCCTAAAAAGCAACAAAGGATACCTTACTTTTCAAGAAGGTAAAGACTATATGGTAACCATCATAGCCGAAGATTTTAAAGGAAATGCAACTACCATTCATATCCCCGTAAGAGGTAAAAAACTCGAACTGAAAACACCACGCTCTCAAGCCCTACAAGGCAAGCAACTCATAGCCTCTCGTGATAACTATTATCAGTTACAAAACGGAACCGTCTATTTCCCCGAAAATACTTTCTATAATGATGTACGCTTAGATATTGAAGACGAAGGTAAAAGCCTCATCATCGGCAATAGCAGCGTACCAGTACATAAGTACTTCACTGTAACAATGAAAAACAAAGAGTTTACCGAAGATGAAATACCACAAGTATTCATTGCCGCTTCTGGCGGATGGACAGCCCCTACCATATATAAGGACGGCGAGTTCACTACACGCGCCCGTAGCTTAGGTAGGTTCAGCCTCCGCAAAGATACTACCCCTCCTACACTAAAAACACTCAATTTTAAAGATAAAGGAGTTGTCAAAACAGAAGTGCTTAAGCTCACCGTAAGTGATAATCTTAGCGGTTTTGCTTCCTGTTCAGCTACCCTTAATGGCCAATGGATTCTTTTCGAGTACGAACCCAAAAACCACACCCTTACCTTCCGCTTTAGCGATATAGATACCTCTATAACTAATAGCTATGAGCTCGAAGTAAAAGCCTTTGATAAAGTCGGCAATGTAGGTACCCTAAAAGCTACCTTCACCCGCCCTAATACCTAAAAATAATCACCTAAACAGTAACTAAAAACTGATTATATGAAACAAGTAGTATTCACTGAAAATGCGCCTGCGCCTATTGGTCCCTACACCCAAGCTATCATTGCAGGCAACACACTTTACGTATCAGGTCAAATACCTGTAAACCCAGCTACTGGCGAAGTAGTAACCGGCATTCAAGCCGCTACCCAGCAAGTAATGGAAAACCTCAAAGCTATCTTGCACAAAGCTGGCGCTGATTTTAGTAACGTGGTTAAAACCACTATCTTCCTAGCCGATATGGGGCAGTTCGTACCTATGAATGAGGTATATGCTCGCTATTTCGATGAAAAAACAGCTCCTGCTCGCGAAACAGTACAAGTAGCCAAACTCCCCAAAGGGGTAGAGGTCGAAATCTCTTGTATAGCTGTACTTAAGTAGTATTAAAAAAGAGGGTATCCTGAAAAAACAGATACCCTCTTTCTTACCCTTTAACTCTTACTTCTCACTTAGAAAGATGCAAATATTTAAATTTGGAGGTGCCTCAGTCAAAGATGCTGCAGGCGTGCGCAATGTCGCTAAAATATTAGAAACGGTAGGATATGCCAATACCCTTATCGTAATTTCTGCTATGGGCAAAACTACCAACGCCTTAGAGGTGGTAGTCAATAGCTATTTTAAAGAAAAAGATAAACTTACAGAAAGTATTACCGAAGTAAGAAACTTCCATTATAACATCATCAAAGAGCTTTTTACTGATGAAAACCACCCTGTCTATTGGAAGGTAGATGGGCTATTTGCCGAACTTACTTCATTTTTAGAACGAAACAAATCACCCAAGCACAGCTTTGTATATGACCAAATTATAGGCTATGGCGAGCTTATCTCTACTACCATAATAAGTCAGTACCTTAATGATAACGGCATTAAAAACAACTGGATTGATGTACGTAACTTAGTTAAAACCGATAGTAACTACCGCGATGCCGCTATTAATTGGGAAGAAACACAAAGTAATATCAGCAGCCACGTCAATAAAAGTTTATTGAATATCACACAAGGCTTTTTAGGCAGCGATGCCAATTTCTTCACCACTACCTTAGGTCGTGAAGGTTCCGATTATACTGCAGCTATTTTTGCCTATTGCCTAGATGCCGAAAGCGTAACAATATGGAAAGATGTACCTGGCGTACTCAATGCCGATCCTCGTTACTTTCAGCACACCCAGCTCTTGCACAAAATACCATATAAAGAAGCCATTGAGTTAGCTTTTTATGGGGCATCAGTAATTCACCCCAAAACATTACAGCCTTTACAACAAAAAGAAATCCCTCTTTATGTACGTTCCTTTGTGAATCCTACAGCAGCGGGCAGTGCAGTATGTAACACTCCCGAGCTTACTCCTAAGGTACCTTGCTTTATATTGAAAAAGGATCAAATTCTGCTTTCTTTCTCTTCTCGTGATTTTTCTTTCATTATGGAAGAAGGTATTAGTTATATATTCAATAGCCTGCACAAATATCAAATGAAGGTTAGCGTAATACAAAATTCAGCTATTAGCTTTTCAGTATGCGTCGATAACAAGTTCGATACCCTACCGCAGTTATTAGAGAAGTTAGAAGAGCGCTTTAAAGTATCAGTAACCCAAAAAGTAACCTTGTACACCATTCGCCACGCTACCCCCGAAGCCATTCAGGAGATAGAAACCGGCAAAGAGGTGCTACTAAAACAAGTAGCTCAAGATACCGTACAGATAGTTGTAAAATAAAACGTATAAACACAAAAAAAATAGGCCGCTTGAGTATATCAAGTGGCCTATTTTTATTTTTATGATTGAAGTTTATCCCTTTTTCTTTTATTCAAATATCGAGGCTTTTACTTCATTTATATGGTATTCTTCCTGTGAGCCAGTAAGCATATTTTTTAGTACAAAAGTACCATTAGCAAGCTCACTTTCTCCTATAATTATCACAAAAGGAATACTACGTTTATTAGCGTAATCCATCTGTTTCTTTATTTTTGCAGCATCAGGGTATAGTTCAGCTTTTATGCCTAATGAGCGTAGCTGTTGTAACAGCTTCATACTTTGTAAGGCTTCAGCATCTCCAAAGTTAATACAAAGCACCTGTACTGTACCGCTAATATTTTCAGGGAATAAGTTTAGCTCTTCCATTACCAGCCCAATACGGTCTAACCCAAAAGAGATACCTATACCACTCATTCCTTTAAGTCCAAAAATACTAGTCAAATCGTCGTAGCGTCCACCACCACCTATCGAGCCCATTTGTACACCTTCAGGGGCAGCAATTTCAAATATAGCTCCAGTGTAGTAATTCAGTCCACGGGCAAGCGTAACATCAAGGCTCAAGAAAGCTGTTTGTAATCCTATTTGTGCTATTTGCTGTTCAATAAAGGTCAATTCTTCAATACCTTTCAACCCCACCTCCGATGTTTTTAGAATCTCTTTTAAGGCAATAAGTTTCTCTGCAAAGCTCCCTTTAAGGGCAAAAATAGGTTGCAGTTTAGTAATAGCTTCCTCACTTATGCCTCTTTCTTTCATTTCTTTTATAACCCCTTCTTCTCCTATTTTATCCAGTTTGTCAAGGGCAACAGTAAAGTCAGTTAGCTTATCACTTTCGCCTATCATTTCGGCAAAACCACTCAATATCTTTCTGTTGTTTATCTTAATAGTTACCCCTTTAAGGTTCAAAGCGGTAAATACCGTATCATAAAGTTTTACAAACTCTACCTCTTGCCATAGGCTTGTACTTCCTACCACATCCGCATCACATTGGTAAAACTCTCTAAAACGTCCTTTCTGCGGACGGTCGGCACGCCATACTGGTTGTATCTGGTAACGTTTAAAAGGGAAGGTAAGTTCATTTTGGTGCTGCACTACATAGCGTGCAAAGGGTACAGTAAGGTCATAGCGCAATGCCTTCTCCGATATTTGAGGCGTTAGCTTTTGAGGGTTTTTAGTCTCCCAATCCTCTTGTTTTACACCTTGTGTAAAGTCTCCAGAATTAAGTATCTTAAATATCAATCGGTCTCCTTCTTCACCATATTTACCCATTAGGGTATCATAGTTCTCAAAGCTTGGTGTTTCAATTGGTTGAAAGCCAAAGGTAGTAAAAGCGTTTTTCAGTGTATTGATAAGGTAATTGCGTTTAGCTACTTCAATAGGTGAAAAATCACGAGTACCTTTGGGTATGCTTGGTTTTTGTATTGCCATTGTTTTGTCTTTCTTGTTTTTATTGTTCTTTAGCTTCTTGCCAGTACGATTCCATCTCTTGCAAGCTCATATCTTTAAGTGATTTTCCTTGTGCAGTAGCTTGTCGCTCCAAGTACTGAAAACGATTTATAAACTTCCGGTTAGTGCGTTCCAAAGCATCTTCAGGATTTACTTTTAAGAATCGTGCGTAGTTTATAAGGCTGAAAAGTACATCACCAAATTCTCCCTCTATATCTGCTTGTTTTTGGGCTTTTACCTCAGCGTGTAGTTCGTCAATCTCTTCTTTTATTTTAGCAAATACATCGTCTATATGCGCCCAATCAAATCCCACACCAGCTACTTTATCTTGTATCCTAGTTGCTTTTACCAAGGCAGGCAAACTTTTAGGCACCCCTCCAAGTACGCTTTTATTCCCTTCTTTAAGTTTTATCTTTTCCCAATTGCGCTTCACATCCTCCTCATCATTCACCTTCACATCACCATAAATGTGCGGATGTCTTTCTATCAGCTTATCACATACAGTATTAGCTACATCAGCTATATCAAAATCATTAGTTTCACTACCTATTTTAGCGTAGAATACAATATGTAACAGCAGGTCGCCCAGCTCTTTCTTTACCTCTTGAAGGTCTCCCGATAAGATAGCATCACCAAGCTCATAAGTCTCCTCAATAGTCAGGTGCCGTAATGACTGCATTGTTTGTTTCTTATCCCACGGGCATTGCGCACGCAGGTCGTTCATTATATTCAAAAGCCGTTGGAAGGCTTCAAGTTCTTTCTTCATTTTAAATCAATCCAATGAATTTGCTACGAGCAAGAAGGCTTGCTCCCCATAAGCCTGCCTTATCTCCTAATTTTGATAGTTTTATGCTAGAATCCTTATTCACCAAATTCAGTGAGTGCTTCTTAATTGCACTGCGCAAAGGCAGCATCAAGTAATCACCAGCATTAGCAAGAGTACCTCCTAATACCACGAGTTCAGGGTTGAAAAGGTTAATAAGCCCTGCAATATGCTTCCCTAAGGTATTTCCTGTCTCTTCAATCAGTTCAATAGCAAGCATATCTTCCTGTAGTGCTGCATTAATAATGTCATTTAGCGTGAAGTTTCCATCCACTCCATTCTTTTTCTGTAATAATGATGAATGCCCATTTCTAAGATTTTCAAGTATCTTCCTATGAAGTGCCAAGCCCGAAACTTCCGTCTCCAAACAACCCTTTTTACCACAATGACAGAGAATCTCATTATTAAAAGATGTTATATGACCAAACTCTCCCGAAAAGCCCGACTTTCCATAGTACAAGTTCCCATCAATAATAATACCTAAGCCCAAGCCCCAGCTCAAATTCACGTAAAGCACATCTTTCTCACTCTTCACACAACCCTTAATCAATTCTCCATAAGCCATAGCTCGTGAGTCATTGTCTATCGAAACGTTAATGCCCAATCGTTGCTCAAAAGCCTCCGTAAGGGGCTGTTCATCAAAGTAGAAGTTTGTGTAACTATGCCCTATCTGCGTATTCACACGTCCCGAAATATTAATACCAATACTCAGTATTTTCTCTTTAGGAACTACAGTATTAGCTATAAACTCTTCTATAATCTCACACAACTGTTCAAAACGCTGTTGCGGAAGCTGATCTTCACTAAAATGAATATTCATCTTTTCATCAATGAGGTCTCCTTTAAAGTTAATCAGCCCTATATGCACATTAAAGTGCGATATATCCACCCCTATGAAGTACCCCGAACTCTCATTAAGCCCATACACATTAGGCCTACGTCCGCCAGGGGTTTCTATCTTGCCCAAATCAATAACAATACCATCCTCACTAAGTTCGCCTACCATCTTAGTAACTGTCGGAATACTAAGGTCAAGCTCCCTCCCCAAGTCCGCAAGGGTCGTATCGCCATTATTTATATAATGACAAATAATATCTTTCTTCATCGAGGCACTACGAATGCCAGCCTTTATTTCTTCTAAAAATTTTAGTGCCATATCAGAGTTTTTTTATTCGTTTAAATTAACGTGGCAAAATTAATAAAAAAAATTGAAATGAAAAACTTTTCAGTAAAAAACTTTTTTGTCCAAAATATCCCTCTTTGCATCCCATAAATTCACCCAATCCTACCCCCATATAACCTTGAAAAACAACAATATATTCTATATTTTAATTACATAATCTCCCCAACCTTTAATAAACAATCCCACTCGTCACCACCCTCTTTTTACTTCTCACCTTTTATCTCTTTGCCAAATTGCGAATTCTTCAAAAATACCAAGCTCCTACCTCCGTTCTCTCTCAAAACCACAATCTGCTCATAATCAAGCATGTTCTCACCCATCCTTCCCCCAAGCACTCCCCAGCTATCCCTTAGGTTGAGCGAACTCTAAACGAAGGATAAACGAACTGTAAACGAAGTATAAGCATTACTTCCCTCATTATCAGCCTTTCCATTCCTCAATCTTCCCTTTGCCAAATCCGCAACAAAATCCCCCAAACCTCACGTTTTTCTCAATCTTTTCCCCTTTTTCCTCTATTTTTATTACTCCCCCTCTCTGCCTAAATCCCAACTTAAAACTCAAAACTACCTACCTCTATCACCTCTTGTATATCGCTTAGCCTCACGGTAGTTTCTTGTTGTTTTTGCTTAGGGGTGCCGTAGTGGGTATAGAAAGTAATACGCAAGTTCACAGGCATCAGTTGCTTTTGTGAAGTAATATTATAGTAATTCACTTCCACTTTGTACTTACCTTTTATAGCCTTTTTAAGCATAAACTCTTCAGGGCCATACCCTTCTATAATATCTTCCGATATTTTACCCCCTAAATTAGTAAGCTCATGTTCAAAATTACATATATCTCCTTTAGGGTCAGTTACCCATAAGTCCATATCGCAGTTGTCACTATCCCAGCTCAATACCACCCGCACATCCACAGGCTCTTTTTTCACCAAGCGCTTATCTATATAGCTCACATCAATATCTTTATAACGTGCAATAAGGTTGTTAATTTCGTTCATCGCTATAAGTCGTATGTCTTTAAAACGTTCATCCCATACACTTGTTACTACTTTATAAAGGGTTTTCACCGCCTCATTGTATTGTGCATCACCGGCTAAGGCTAAGCCCAAATCTCGGAACGATTGCGGTTCTTCTTCTCTCAGTTTCACCACTTTTCTAAATGCTTGTACCGCTTCTTTCTTAGCTCCATAGCTGCTAAGTTTATAACCTAATACGCGTAATAGCTCAGGGGCTTCCAAGCCCAGTTCAGCCAAGTTAGAAATTACCAAAATAGCTTGTTCTTTATTACCTTTTTTGGCAAAAAAATCAGCCACATCTACATAAAAAGAAGGCGTATTCTCATACTCTTTTTTCAGTCTGTAATAGGTTTCTATCTCTTTACCTTTATCAGCGTATTCCATTACCTTTAGGTAAGGCGTATCAGGGTTAAAATCGTTCAAAACAATATCACCAGTAACTTCTATAACCTCTATAGCCTGTACCGATGCCTTCAAATGTTTGATTTCACCCTGCAAAGCTTTTTCATTTGCACTTGTATCATAGCTTTCTTCTAGCTGAATGTTTTTTGCCTCATTATTTATTCTTTCTTCTACTACCTCTTCACTCACGTTTTCCTCTGTTACAACTCCATCATTAATATTAGCAGCACCTCTAATAACAACAGGGCTTTTTGTTTTTTTCTTTAGCGGATATTCAGTTTTCCACCATTCAGTCTGCCTCTCCGATAGTTCAACTACCTCTTCCAAGATTTCTTCTACCGTTATCTCTTTCTCTTCACTCTCTTCACTCTCTTCCTCATTATATGCCTCTAATAATTCTTTAGGCGGAGTAATATGGCAGCGCAAATAGTCTTCTAAAGTCTCCAATACTATAAGTGAATTGCCTTCCGTTACAATGCCATACTCCCGTCCTACGGCATCTATCTGTTTTTGTTCAGCTCCCAAGCGCTGTAACTGCTCTATTTGTTTTTCCGCCCACACACGGCGCAAAAGCTCAAAAGTACTTTCAGTAGCATCTCTATTAGCCAATAAACTTATTTCTTTCTGTACTAAGGGTTGCTTGTGATAACCAAAGGTAAGCACCAAAGTAGCTTTCTCACTCTCTAATTCTCCTGCAAGGGTGAAATTGCTTTTCTTTATACTCACTCCTTTCTCAGGGAATACATTAGCTACTTTACCGCTTTTTACTTCTACATTCAGTAGCTGGAAAGGCACAGTACGCGCTGTTTTTAGGGCTTGTTCAGTCGTAAGAGTTGTCAAATCCACAAAGCAACCACCAGTACTATTGCCTATATATTGCATTTTAGTAGTATTAGCCACAGCAGTGGCATTTACCGCTATTACAGGTGTTTTAGCTTGTTTTACCACCTCTTCTATCAAAAAATCTTTACTGCCGAAATTAAAAATACCATCAGTAAAAAGCAACAGCTCATCAGCTTTTAAGTCAAAGTTAATGGCATTACCATCAGTACCCCCATCGTATGCTAAGTCTGTTTCTAATGCATTGCGTAAGGCTCTCCACTGTCCATTTTTTACTTCAAAAGTAACAGGTTTAGCTGTCTTAATGTTAAAGCAACTAAGGGTTACTTTCGCATCTTTCACCGCAGCAAAATACGCATCCAAAAAAGCAAACTCTTTGGCTCTGTCTCTATTAGCACCCGATTGTGATATATCCCACAATAGCCCTATTTCCTTAGGCTGAGGTCTGCTTTGTGAAGTTATTTCACCCAAAGCAATAGTACCGTAAAAATAAGTTTGTTTATCTTTTGTAGCCACTATGCTTTGGGGTTTCTCCAATTTAGGAAAGGTAAGGGCAATATTTTGGTTCAGAGTGTAATTTTCTTTGCTTACCTCGCTTATATAGCTATGCCTTGCTTGTTTAAAGTCCAATGCCAAGCTGTTTTGTATATCAGCCTTTACCAATCGTGATACTACTTCAGTACGCAGTTTAAAGTGTCGTAGTTGTATATCAGTAGCTATAGGCAAAAAATAAAAATCCTCACCATTGCGCTCATTTAGTTCCTGCTCAAAAGCAATAAGCACCCGCCTTGTACCTTTTGCAGGCATAGGGTATATGCGGGCTTTGAAATTATTGCCTTCAGTCTTTTCCAATAATCCTGGGTCTACATTCTTGCGCACAATAGTCTCAAAAGTTTTACGTCCCAAAGCCTTATCCACTACCACCCCTTCACGCATCTTGCCATTAATATCAAGGGCAAAGCGTGATACCTGTTGCCCATCAGCAAGCGGAAACTCAAATTCACCTTCCATAACTATACTTTTAGGGTTATAGAATATCATTTCCATAGTAGTAACAGCAGTTTGTCCTACTACTAAAATATCTACCGAAAGCTCTTGTAACACCATAGGGTTAGCATTCAGTTCTCTTACTACTTTTACTGTAGGCATCACTGTTTTTTGTGCCATAACAGCAAAAGGAAGTAATAAAAACATTGTAATTAAAAATTTTTTCATAGTAATAATCTATTTTATAAATACAAATCAACAATTAGTATGCCAAAAATCTGTTTTATTTAACCTTTATAATCCTAAAAATGAACAAATTACTCCCATTATACCTTCTTTTTCATTCGTCATAAGCATCACCATAAGAGCTGAATTCCCTGCCTGTCCAATACCATTCCATTCCTTTGGAGTGGTATAACCGTTCCAATAGTTCAGTAAAGCTCTTCGCAATAATCCCCTGCGATCCCACTATGCCATATACGTCCCAAAAACTATCATAACAATACCCCAATCTGTCTTTATCAGTATCAATGGTAATGTATTGGCTATTGTCATCATCAGCAATAATAAACCAATGGTAACTCCTATCATAAGCAGCCTCTTCGCCTATAATAACAGGGTTAGCTCTTCTAAATTCACTAATGCCTACTATCTTTATAGCGTATAGTTCTTCTCTAAAAAGCTCAATACCAGCATAATGTTGCAAGTAATAAGTAAGGTCTTCAGGTAGGGCAAAATCAAAAGGCAAGCTAATAGGTTGGGGGTATTTATGCACCACACACTCCCCCGATTGCTCTATAATCGATAATATTTCTAAAAGTCTTTTCATTTTCAATATTTTAACCTCGCAAAAGTATACATTCATATATCTATATACAAATTTTTAAAGCATTATTTTTCAGTACACTACTATCATACCTCCCTGCCAATTCTATTTTGAGGCTAGTATAAGCAGCTTTCTATCTCAATAGGGTATGTGGTATCATCACATAGCTATAAGGCTAAAATCACTTCTGTAGCTTATAAAAAAAGAGTATTACTCATTCCCATTTTTTAGGACTTGAGTAATACTCTTTTTCAGTAATAATTCTTTCAAAATTCTCAAAACATATCAGCTCTTTATCTATATAATCTTTCTACTCCGCAGATACCGAAAGGTCTGTGTTTCCATTTCTATATACATCAAAAGTGCCTTCTTCTTTCGCTCTAAGTGTTCTTTTGCTTACTTCACAGAGGTAACATTCCCCTTTTGGGGTAAGTTGTAAGCTAATGGCATCTACAAAAATCAGATACTCCTCTTCTTTTAAGTCCGATAGATAGGTTTTTAGCTTGCCTTGGTATATTATTTCAGGATATTTTCTAATAAGGCACCTATCTATACTGGGGACAGAAACTTCTCCCCCCTTATTGAGTTCCTTTACCAGCTGTAATAGGTATATTTTCTCCTCTAACAACTTACTATAATGATTAAAGTACAATTATATTTCAATATGCTTCTTCCCTCTACCTATTTCTAGCAATCGCTCAAGAGTAGTTTGCAGTACCTTATTTAGTTTCAGCTGCCATTGGTATTGATAATCTACAACAGGGTCATTTTCATCATCTAAATTTCTCCCTACTGTTTGTATATAGATAATACCATTTTCCACGTGATAATCTCCCATTGCATAACACTTCGTTGGTTCAGGAAAACGTTCTGTAAATTCATTCCCGTATTCATTATAGTCTATCAATATCCTTCTATTGAAATCACCAATACTAAAACTAAAATCTCTTTCTTCCAAAATAATTTCAAAATTCTCATCAATAGAATTTTCTATTATTTTGGTTTCATTCTTTAGCTTTTGCACCAGCAGAGCCAAATCTATAGCTCCTTCCATAGTGGAGCAGTCCATTTTATATAAGGTTTTCCCTACCTGATAGGAGAAGATATCACCTTCTATGGTTGGATTTTCAATAGGCGCTAAAGTTTCATCACTATAAGGGGTTTTGTCGAGCATTACCTCCCCTTTTAGCAAACGAAAAATCTCTCCACCAAAATTGATATCTAACCAACCCGCTGATGGAGTATATTTTAATTGTATATTAGTTGCTTTTTTCTTTACGGTTCTCATTGTAGTTTTAATTTAAATATGGGAATAATAATGTCTAAAAATAGTATCGATATGGTAAAAATCTTCTAAATTACTTTCATTATAACCTTGTTGCTTTAAATCAACCTGTATTTTTCTCAGTAATTCCAACCAATAAGCAATAAAAACCTCTCTTTTGATATGAACAGTATCATTAGGAGTGTTCAGCTCAGGCAAAAGATGCTTTTTGTGTTTTAAAGCAGTCCAATAAGCACTAATGCAAAGCATATCATTGTAAGGTTTTATTATCCATTCTGCCATAAATACATTACTACCCCAATGCACTTTTGTTTCGGATAAAGGTTGTTCATACATATCGTATAGCATTTTGACAATATCCCAATAAATATCGGCAACCTCATCGTGCATTTCTAAATCCAAAGCCACCCCATTCCATATCATACATAAGTTCGACGATTTATTTTTAGGATAGATAGTTTGCAAAGCCTCACTTACAGTACTATCCTCAACATCTCGTTTGTTTAACCCTTCAGCAGGAAAAGACTTTATTGAAAATAATTCTTTCATAAATTGTAAAAATATATTAGTTGTTCTTTTGTATGATTGCTTTAAGTTTGTCCAATAGATTCATAGCATATCCTCCTTGGGGCAAAACTTCTCTTATTTTAGAATGGCATAAAGCCCTTCTAAACTCCCAATTGAAAATAATAAGAGGGTGTGAAAATAGGAGTATAGAGAATTTTATATATTGCTGAAAATTATGCGCTTTTAAAAAGCCCAAAAAAGCTATGAACTCATCAGGAGTTTTGGCATACTTAAAAAGATAACTATCTATCAAGCATTCACTTTTATATTTAGTTTTAGCACTCCTGCAAACTTTGTTTTCTATAGTAGGAATTTCTTCTCCCATATAATCTCTCATATAATAATGAGAGGCACTATTATCTTCATTATCAAAGCTAACTAACTTGTATAAATCAATAGCTTTTGAAAGAGATAAGTATAGCTTCTCTCTATCCTCGTCTATCTCAAAAAACGTTTTTACAGCCTGCGAAAGTGTAAGCGTTTGCGCTCCAAAAATAGTATATACAATTTCTCTTAACAGATAATACAAGCACTCTATATCCTTTTTGGCTACTCGGTGATAACATTCTTTCTTGTTTTTTAACTCAAAGACAGCAGAAAACAGCTTTTCAAAAACCTCTTTTATATCGATAGCTATGTTATCCATAAAATACCCCTGCTTTGTGAGTTGGTTACTATCTATAAAAGTTTCTCCACAAGGGTTAAAGAACAATAAATACTTAAAGGCGTATTCAGTATTCTCTTTTTTAAGTAACTGAATCAACGAAAAGAACTGTAACCTATCATTGATATAATGATTGTCGTAGTAATAAAAGGCTCTTAAACAGACTTCTAAAAGAGAAAAAATGTCCTCAAAACAAGAACGAGAAATCTCTGTTTGTAGTTTATTATATAAGGCATCGTTTTTCAGTGCATATAGCAGTTCATCGAGTTCTCTCTTTTTAGGCAGTGTAGCCAACAGAAAATCACCTTCCTCATTTTGGTAGTTTGTAATTTTCAAAAGTTCCTCTTTTTCTTCCTGCTGCTCCCCGCAAAACCTCAACAGGGTGAAATGCAATATTTTGTTTAAGTCCATAGAATTAGTGAATTTGGCAACTAACAGATTGATGATTCATAGTAATTATACATTTACTGTTAGTTTAGCCCAGCCTGTATTTCTGGCTTTCTCCTTGTCGAGAGGGCTAAAGCCTTTCTTTGTCTTTTTGATAGGTATTAAAGATAAAATGGTTACTTCATCATCTGTGTCTTCTTCAGGTTCTTCTTCCTCTTGGGTTTTATTCCAAGTTACATCACTTACGTAAAATCCTGCCAAGCCTTCAGGCGCTGTAAGGGTATTGAAAGGAGGAGTGTCTAAGAGCAGATAGTCCCCTTCTTTGATAGATGCTCCGCTTTGTATCAATGCAATGGCTTCTTTTAAGAAATGTATAGGGAAAAGGTTAGTGCCTCTGGTGTCATAAAAGTTCCAGTATTCAGGTAATACAAGGCATAACTCAATCATTGGTTTCTGTAAGGCATACAAGCCAAAAGTGAAGAGTACCCTTCTCTTTATCTTGCTTCCTTGTACCATTTTTATGGCGACATTCCCTCTATTTTCTATATCTAAAGGAAAGATTTTGCCTAACTGCAAAGTGATATAAGTGAGTATACCAACTCCCTCAATGGGGTTATCTACCCAATAAGGAAGCTGAGAAAGCGCCTTCGCTCTTTTGTCTATAAGTAGATCTTGTATTTCCTTAAACCCTCTTGATTTGGCATAATCCAAAGGCAATAAGCCACTTCTTAAATGCATTCTATTTAAATTAGCTTTATGTTCTATAAGAAGTTTTACGATTTGAGTATGACCTCCTATAACCGCTTCTAATAATGGAGAAAGTATATCCAAACATTCTCCCTCTATCTTTGCATTATGAGCCAAAAACCATTGAACATTCTCTATATTTCCATAGTAACAAGCCGCACTAAGAGCAGTTCCTTTTCCTTTAGAGTAATCAATGTTAAATCTTACCTTAGCATAAAGCCACTCCAACATTTCTTGAGTTCCATAAGCAGCTATATAATGAACCGCAGATAAGAAATCTCCTTTGTAATCTTCAAAGAATAAACTAGGAAAATCAGTATAGATAATTTCTAATTGAGATATATTATTTTCTTGAACAGCTTTGCTTATATCAGTATATTTATAATTCATATTATAATCAGAAAAAAATTCCTTTATTCATATTTTCTGCTAACTCTTTAAGAGTAGCCTCTATATCATCGCTTTGACTTAATTTCTTGTATACATGCTTAGCAGCTTCTTTTGTATGTGCTCCATTGCCATTAGCTACCCTTCTCATAAGAAAGGAGTTTCTCCTAGTCCCACAATTCAAAATTCATAATTCCTTTTACACTATCTAAAGCCATTATAGGCTTTAAAAACGCTTATCTCTATGATGGGTAAAAGGAAATAGTAGGGCAGTTCTTTTGTATTGTGTTGATTTTTAAAGTGATAAAATTTTTAACAACACATCTGATACATTACCTATTATACATTCAGCGTTAGTTTAGCCCAGCCTGCATTTCTTGCTTTCTCTTTGTCGAGAGGGCTAAAGCCTTTCTTCGTCTTTTTGATAGGTATTAAAGATAAAATGGTTACTTCATCATCTATATCTTCTTCATCCTCTTGGGTTTTATTCCAAGTTACATCACTTACATAAAATCCTGCTAAACCTTCAGGCGCTGTAAGGGTATTGAAAGGAGGAGTGTCTAAGAGCAGGTAATCCCCTTCTTTGATAGACTTTCCGCTTTGTATCAACGCAATAGCTTCTTTCAAAAAATGTACGGGGAAAAGGTTAGTGCCTCTGGTGTCATAAAAGTTCCAGTATTCAGGCAATACAAGGCATAACTCAATCATTGGTTTCTGTAAGGCATACAAGCCAAAAGTGAAGAGTACTCTTCTCTTTATCTTGCTTCCTTGTACCATTTTTATAGCGACATTCCCTCTATTTTCTATATCTAAAGGGAAGATTTTGCCTAATTGCACAGTGATATAAGTGAGTATGCCAACTCCTTCAATGGGGTTATCTACCCAATCAGGAAGCTGAGAAAGCGCCTTTGCGCCTTTACTTTTCAGTAATCGCGCTATTTCTGTGAAAGATTTTGCATAGTCTAAGGGTAATATTCCCAACTTTCGGTGCATTCTATTCACATTGGCATTGTGCTCTATAAGAAGTTTTACAATATCTGTATATCCTTTCATTACAGCACACATTAAGGGAGAAAGCAAGTCGGTATCTTTTCCATCTACTTTTGCATTATGAGATAAAAGCCAGCGGACTGTAGCTATGTTTCCATAACCAGTAGCTTCTCCCAATGGCGATAGATATCCCTTATCAGATAAGTCTATGTCAAACTTTACTTTTGAGTAAAGCCAGTCTAACATTTCAGGATTACCAAAAGCAGCCATAGAATGCAAAGCAGACTCAAAAACTTCCTTATAATTTTCAAAGAATAAAGAGGGCTGTGCTTCATAAATCTTTTCTAATTGAAGCAGATCATTTTGTTCTATAGATTTTCTTATATCGTAATAATTATACATAGGTATTTTATTTTTTTCTTTTTTTCTAAAGAGTTAATTCTTTTTTCAATTTCTATATCACCACAGATATTTAGGCATTTTATTGTGTGTTTTATGTCAATATTGAGAGCCGACAATTTAGCCAGTTTACAAGGCAAAAGAAGATATAAGCTAAAAAAACACCACAGAGACTATTTTCATTTTATTGGATAGTACATCATCACAACTTTATCACCCAACAAATAGAAAATAGTATCATTCTTTTTCTCTACTATATAATCTCTGTATTTTTTATCAGTATATACAGTGTCAACACCCAAGCTATTGAATAAGGCTACATCCTCTTTAAGTTCTGATAGAGTGTATTCTACAAAGCCATTCGCCCTATTCCAAAAAACTTTTTTTAGTTTTCCTTCCTTATCATAATGTGAAATCGTTTTGATAATCAACTTTCCGTAATTGTTTTTTATAAAGCCATCAGGGTTATATTCATAAGTGTTACTCACCTTCTCGGTCTGGAGTACCTCAAATTCCCTTTTTGAGTCATCACAACTTATGACTAAAAGACTGATAAATACAGATAAAATTGTTGTATTTCTTTTCATTAGTTATTGTATGAAATTTACAGATTATAATTTAAATGTCTCTAAAGGAGTACCTTGTAGCAAGTTTTCCAAAGCTTCAAACGGATCACTTCCATAAAAGAGAAGTTCAAACCCTTCTGCATAGACACTATTATCTTCATTGATAAGTAATGTGTAATAATTATCATATACATTTGCAAAAGGGATTAAGTTTTTTAAGTCAAAACAACTCTCTATATAAGAATAATGACCTTTATTATTGTTTGTCAATACTTTTTCTAAGGTAAAATCTATATGATTACCTCTTGCTGAGAAACTTTTATTTAGGAAAAATCCCAAAAAGAGTATCAGTGAGTCATTGATTTGCTCATATCCCTTTGATTGGTACAAGTTGATTATAAAGTCTTTCTTAGTATTAAACTCTGTGGGGCTAATTTTATAATCAATAACCATATTGTTCTCAAGAAGTAGTTTCTTTAATCTATTTGTTATCATTTTTAATTAACAACTTAAAATACAATATTTTACTATATCAGCTCTATTATAAAAGATTCAAAGTCCTTTGCTAAAAGTTCTTCTTCATTAGTATCGTGGTAGAATATTATTACTTCATTTGCTGAATTTATAAAGATAATATCCCCATTCCCTTCTATTGATATAACATATCCCCTTTGAATACTATGGCAAACATTTATTTCTTTATAATAGTCTCTTATAGATTTTGTATAATCTAAAATGGTCTCTTGATTTTTATTATTAGGATCCTCAGAACAAGGTAACAAATCTACCCCTATATAAGCCCCTCCATAGGTCAATAGTACATATTTGAGAGCATCATCTATCGTAATACCCAATTCTTTCTCAGTACAATCAATATCTTTAGCTTCATTCTTATACCGAATAAAAAGTCTACCTACTTCTGAAGAAAGGTAGGAATCTACCTTATTTTTAAAATTGTTTGTCATTACTTATATTTATTGAGGTTATTTTTTTCTATAATTCTGCTACTAATTATCAATTTGTTATCTTCCAACTTTCATTTATGTATATTGCCAAAAACCAGCTATAATTTCGCCTGTTTTATTATGTTTGTAAAGATAAACTGCACCATAAGAAAATATAACCATTTTCATAGATGGTACATCATAACCTTCTTCATCTATTGATAAGTAGAAACTGTAATCATCTGCTAATAATTCTTCATAATATACAGGATCATCATCTATAAAGTCAGGTCTTCCTCCTACTTGTACCAAATTAAACTTTTGTTTGTTCCTACTATAATCACTAATTGAGGAAGTTTTTCCTATCTGAGGTAATGAAAGATTATATTTATCTCCTTCATAAGAAAAACTATGTTCAACTACTTTGATAAGAATGTTTGGATAAGATTGATGATGTATCAATTGATTAAAATCATTGGAAATCAAAATAGATAACATCTTATTTTCTTTCTCTGGATGAACAAGTGTTGCATAGAAAGCATATCCTTCAGGGATTTCAGTTTCTATACTTATGGGAGGGTTTCCTCCTATACGTCCCTTAATACTTTTGTTATAGGGGATACATTGTGCATATAAAGGGGTCATTCTATTACTTGTTGTTATGGTTATTTTTCTATAATTCTGAAACTAAGGCGTTACCAAAAAAATCTTTTATGGAATTAGCTACAATAGTTATTTCCTTGATATCTAAATCTCCCAAAGAACATTTGAAAATAGCAAATCCTTTTCCCAAACAAAAGCCATAACAAATTCCCCCTCCATCAGTACCAATCCCTAAGTATCCTTTTGATAAATAAGTTTGAATTTGATATTCTCTATTCAAAACTTCTAAATCTTCTACTTTCCAAAATGAAATATAGTTTTCCCCTATATATCCCTCCCCACCATTGTTCCATTTTAAAAACTCTAAATAATCTTCTGGAAATGCAATATGTAATTGCTTCTGAGCTATACCTATATTATTTAAATTTGCTCCTTTATTACTATTCCAGCCTCCTTTTTCTAAGTCCTTTATAATATTTTTCATTTCTATATAGCATTAATTGAGGCAATAAAGCTAAAATACTTTCACCCCTCTTCCTTTCAGAGTTGAAAGAATCTTTTCATTAGGATATATCTTTCCACAGCTAAAAAGACTCAATTTTTTCAAAGATTTCATTTCTAAAAGAAATTCCCAGCTGGAAATATATTTGCATGTATTAATCCATAATTCTTGAAGACTGTTTTAAAGCTATCTTCATATTCCCAAACTATATAATCTTTCTCCCTTGGGTATTCTTTTCTTATAGTAAAATCATTTACTTTTTCCATTTAGCTTTATTTTTATAGTTATATTAAATCATTGATAGTAATTCCTTTAGGCACATATTTAGCCGCACTATTAAGCATAAAGTTCTCTTTTGTACCATTATACATCATAATTGCATCAGGAAGGGCTACTAAATTGCTTTGAGGTTTCTCATTTATTTCTTTTCCTCCATTAGGGAGAGAATAGTACCAATACACTTTTTCTCCTAGTTTTCTAAGAATATTATAAACCTTATTTTTCCATTTCTTTTCTTCCTCATCTTCTGTGTGATAAGAATCGGCTATTCTACCATGTTGCAAGCAACCTTTCTCATAAATATCCGGATGAGAACGTAAAAATTGCATTTGAGCTCTTCCTAAACAATCAAAATGATAATAATCACCATACATTTTATAGTTTTTCTGTAGTTCTTCTTTATTTATTAAATCAAAGTTAACTATAGAGAAGAACTTACTATCAAGTATAGAAACATCCTCAAAAAGTCTTTTATCTATATCTGCTTCAAAAGAAGGAGTGGTGTCTAAAAAATAAATATTAGGATTAAACTCTCTCAGTGTTTTACAAAATAAATGTTCGTCATTAGGAGTCATAAACAGCTGACAATCTCTTGTCTTTTCCATATTCTCTCAGTTATATTTTAATAAGTTTTTCTACTGCTTGTATGTGAAAAATACTTCTCTTTTTGATTAAGTTATCGGGATAATCACTTTCATCTATTAGGGAAATAAAATTTCTAGTTCTTACCTCGTAATTCGTCTATCGTGATTTACCTAAAAAAAGTCAATGTCCCATTCTCTCTAAAAGCTCCAAAAGGTATTTCAAAACCTTCTATTTTCTTGCCGTTTAGCTGAATGTACTCTACTAAGTTATTAGTGCTGTTGCGTGCTACACTCTTAATTAAAAACTTTTTGCCTTCAGGCAGTTGCAGGCTCACTGTTTTAAATAAAGGGTTACCCAAAATATAAGTATCACTAGCAGGGGTTACAGGGTAAAAACCCAAGGCCGAAAACACATACCATGCCGAGGTTTGCCCATTATCCTCATCACCGCAATAACCATCAGGGGTAGGGGAGTACAGTTTTTCCATTACCTCCCGCAGTTTAGCTTGAGCCTTATGTGGTTTGCCAGCATAGTTATATAGGTAAATAAGATGTTGGATAGGCTGATTGCCGTGAGCGTAGTTACCCATATCCATAATTTGCATCTCACGTATTTCGTGTATGGTAAATCCGTAGTACGAATCGTCAAACAAAGGCGGCATTTCAAATACTTCATCTATCTTTTTCTCAAAAGCCTCTTTGCCACCCATCAGTTGTATGAGTCCTTCAAAATCCTGAAATACCGACCAAGTGTAGTGCAAACTATTTCCTTCCGTAAATGCATCTCCCCATTTCAGCGGATTAAATGGTGACTGGAACTTGCCGTCCTTATTCTTGCCTCGCATCCACTTAGTTTCGGGGTCAAATACATTTTTATAGCGTTTGGACTGTTCATAGTATTGTTTAGCTATATCAGTCTTGCCCATCTTCTCTGCCATACGTGCAATGCAATAATCGGCATAAGCATACTCAAGGGTACGTGCTACATTCTCATTAATTTTCACATCATAAGGCACATAGCCCAGTGTATTATAGTAATCTACTCCTTCACGCCCTACCGATTTTACGGGTCGCCCATCGTTTTGGGTAGCGTTCTTCAGCATTGCCTCTAAAAGTATTTCGGCATCAGCATCATCTATATTACCTTTTAGGTAAGCATCAGCAATAATAGAAGCCGAGTTTGAACCTATCATACAATCCCTATGCCCCGGACTTGCCCACTCGGGTAACCAGCCCGATTCTTTATAAGCATTCACCAATCCCTTCATCATCTGTTGGTTCATTTCGGGGTACAATAGGTTAAATAGTGGAAATACAGCGCGGAAAGTATCCCAAAAGCCATTGTCGGTGAACATATAACCCTTTTCTATTTTCCCGTTATATGGGCTGTAATGCACTATTTCTCCTTCCTTGTTGTATTCATAGAAAGTACGAGGGAAGAGCAATATGCGGTACAAACAAGAGTAGAAAGTGCGTAAGTGGTCTATGTTCTCATCTTCCACTTGTATTTTGCCCAGTTCACTCTCCCAAAGAGCAACAGCTTTTTCTTTAGTCTGTTCAAAAGTATCGTTGCCTATCTCTGTTTGTAAGTTTAATAAGGCTTGTTCTGCCGAAATAAATGATGATGCTACCTTTACTGTTACCTGTTCACCGCGTTTCGTACTGAAACCTATTACAGCCCCAGTATGTTCACCCTTGCTCTCAGTATTTTTAGATAGTTTAAAGCCATCACCCCAGGTTTGTACAGTCTCAAAGTCCTTGTCAAAGGTAAGAACAAAGTAATTATGAAAGTTCTCGGGCACCCCTCCGCTGTTATTGCGTGCATAACCTATAATCTTCCGCTCTTTAGGCAATACCTGCACCATCGACCCCTTAAAATAAGCATCTAATAATAAATAAGCCTTATCCGTTTCAGGGAAAGTAATACGAAACTGCGCCGCCCTATTAGTAGGAGTAATCTCTACCGATGTATCATAATCAGCCAAATATACCTTATAATAATGAGGCTGAGCCGTTTCTGCCTTGTGCGAAAACCACGAAGCCCTTTCCTCTTCTTTAATTTTTAAGTCGCCTACTACCGGCATTAGTGCAAAAGCCCCATAGTCATTAATCCACGGACTCGGTTGGTGTGTTTGTTTAAAGCCCACAATCTTATCAGCGTGGTACTGATACGCCCAGCCATCACCCATCTTATTAGTTTGAGGAGTGTAGAAATGCATACCCCAAGGCACAGCTATCGCCGGATACGTATTACCGTTAGAAAGGCTAAATTTAGAATCCGTCCCCATCAGCGTATTTACATACTCCAAATACGTTGTTTCAGCTACTACAGCAGTATTTTGTGTTTCAATAGCAGTCTCTTTTTCTTCAGTAGCAGGTGTATTACAACCCACCAAACTACCCCAAATAGTTAAAAGTAATAGTCGCTTCATAAAGTAATAATTATTTTCTGCAAAGATACAAAACAAATAACAATTAACAAAAAAGGCTGTACAGCACCTCGCTGTACAGCCTTTATATTACTTATTAATTTGTTCAATTGCCTATTTATTAATTCATAGGATATGCCAAGTGTCCAAATCTTACCCCAACAAAGAAATTCAAATCCTTGCCCGATTTAGTTATGAAATTACTAATAGCCGAACTCGAACCCAAAGTAAGCGGGCCTAATCTCAACCCAACACCCACATTAGTCTTAGTCATACTATCGTATGATATAGGCAAGTAAGCCCCAAAACCACTCGTATCAAAACGCGGTGTTACTGAAAAAGTATTAGAGTAATGAGGGTTGTATAAATCATTCTTGCTCTTGCTTACCAAGTTAAAAAGCCCCGAAGCATTCACATAAAAACCATCCCAAATACGATAATCAGCACTTAAGTTCATAGTCGTAGGCAATGATGATTTCACCTTTTTACCTACTACGTAATGCTGTTGGAAAATATTCTTCAAAGTATCCTCACTAAGGTCTTCAAGAGGCAAATTAGCAGTACCCCCTTGCATAGTGTAACGTGATGAACCACTGTTAGTATTGTAACTAAGTCTACCAATATCCATTAATGAAAAGCCTATCCTCAAATCGTGAGGCTTGTTATGACAACTTTGGCAGCCATCAAAACGATACTCATAAATCAAACCAAGGTCTAGTCCCACACCCGCAGCTTCTTTACCAGTAAGGCTGCTTGCTTGGAAGTTATTAAACTTCAAAAAGTCCGAACCACCGTTAATCACCTCCAGTGTACCCGAGGTAGAGTTAATATTCAAAGTAGCCTTCTTGCTAACCTGGTCATAAGTAATACTCGCAGTACCACTAAAATCACGAAAACCAGCATAAATATTACCAGCCCCCATCAAATATTTTATAGTAGCCCCAGCTTTCAAAGCATTATGCCCATCAAAATAAAGCTCACCAGCCCATGAAAAACCAACTTCCGAAAAACCATGACCCACAACCTCTTGATCATTAATATTCAAATTATAAGGAGTAGTCAAATTTAAGTTATTCGCATCATCAATGTATGACTGAAGCATCTTCGCATCAAACTTATTGATGTTTACCATAGCACGAACCCTAGTCAATACCCCAACCGAATGCTTGTCATTAATCTTCAAAAACACCGATGGCCCCAAAACATCCACATTCAAACGCGCATTAATGTCATTATTTTGCAACAAACCATTGGTTCTGTCCAGTTTAGTGTAATTGTTAAAATCCTTAGTAATGTCCGAAGTAAGGTTCATCGCACTATTACCAAAACCAACATTCGCTACAAATAAACTCGCATCCCACGAACGCTTACTACTAATCATATAAGCCGGATTCGTAGTAGCTTGTAGCACACCAGCATACGGACTCTCACGAAAACCAGCAAATGATTGTTGCGCCTCCATAGCCATCGAGCCCAACAAAAGAACTGATAAAATTACTTTTCTCATCGTATAAAAAACATTTTAAATTAGGGCACAAAGATAGAAATAAAATACCAATATCCAAATAATAATTAACAAAATTAACACCACACACCACACCCCAACCACATACCACCCCCATAACCCCTAAGATGAACGAACGAATAACGAACTATAAACGAACTATAAACGAAGGATAGCAGCAAAACCATCCCAACCACATACCACACCCCCCAAAAACCTCCCCATACCCATTTCTTTCCACACACTTGCCAATTTAAAAAATATTCATACCTTTGCCCCGAATAATCAATTCAGATAACAAAAAAAATGGATTTAACAGCCTATCACTTTGTATCAATCTTCCGCCATAATGTGCAGAAGTACTCACAAAAAGACGCCCTGATGAAACGAACACAATCATCTCAGTGGCAGGCTATTACTTGGGCAGAAGTAGGAACCACAACCACCCTCCTCTCCAAAGCCCTCATATCATTAGGCATACAACCACAAGACACCATCGGCATACTATCACAAAACACACCACAATGGTCACTTACCGATCTGGCCTGCCTCCAAATACGCGCCATCACAGTACCCATATACACCACCAACACCCCACCACAAGCCCTCTACGTAATGAACCACGCCGAGGTAAAAGTACTATTCGTAGGCGACCAAAAACAATACCACAAAGCACTCCAAATAGCACCACAATGCCCCTCACTACAAATGATCGTAGTGATGGAGAATAACATCCCACTTACCGAACAACAATACTCCATCCATTGGGACAACTTCCTCTCACTCGGAAGCACACCCCAGTACGACGCCGAACTACAAAAACGCATCAACGACCAAAATCTAGACGACCTCTTTACAATCATCTACACCTCAGGCACCACCGGCGACCCCAAAGGAGTAATGCTATCCTATGAAAACCTCGCATTCCAAATGGTAGGCCATAACGAGCGCCTCTCCACAGTCGATGATACCGATATCTCACTCGCATTCCTACCACTGTCCCACGTCTTTGAACGCGCCTGGACATACTTCTGCCTAAACAGAGGCGTAACAATATACTACCTCGACGATACCAACCTCGTAAAAGAAACCCTAACACAAGTACGCCCCACACTAATGTGCGCCGTACCACGATTCTACGAAAAAATATTCGCCACCGTACACGACAAAGCCGATGCAGCCACCTTCCTAAAACGAAAACTATTCCGCCTAGCAATAGCCACCGGAAAGCGCGTACTCAACCTACGCGAACAAGGCAAAAAACCATCACTAATACTCCAAAAAGCCTATAACCTATTCGATAAAATCGTCTATAAAAAACTAAAAGAAGCACTCGGAGGCCGCATCAAATTTATGCCCTGCGGAGGCGCCAACCTCGAACCCAGCATAGGCCGATTCTTCCAATCAATAGGAATCAACCTCAAATTAGGATACGGAATGACCGAAACCGTAGCCACAATCTCCTGCTGGGACGACGACCGCATCAACCCACAATCCGTAGGAAACGTAATGCCCAACGTACAAGTACGCATAGGCGAAGAAAATGAAATACTCGTAAAAGGAGGAATGGTGATGAAAGGATACTTCAAAAATCCAGAAGAAACCGCCAAAGTATTCACCCCCGATGGCTACCTACGCACCGGCGATGCAGGTAAACTCGACGGTAATAATAACCTATTTATTACCGAACGAATCAAAGAATTAATGAAAACCTCCAACGGAAAATACATAGCCCCACAAATGATAGAAGGAAAAGTGGGTAAATACAACCTCATCGAGCAGATAGCAGTTATCGCCGATGGAAAAAAATTCGTGTCAGCACTCATAGTACCCAACTATGAAATGCTAGCACAAGCCCTAAAAGACCTGAACATCAAATACAAAAACACCACCGATATGATAAAACATAGTCAGGTAATAGAGTACATAGGTAAGCAACTACAAAAGTTCCAAAAAGACCTCCCCGACTATGAACAAATCAAGAAGTTCACACTCTTGCCTACCGCTTTCACTATCGAGCGAAATGAAATAACACCCTCATTAAAGCTAAGGCGAAAAGTAATCTACGCCAATTACAGCCGCGAAATAGAAGCAATGTACAAATAAAATCAATTAGGTAAGCCCCATTCAGGCGTAACACTAATATGAATCTCCTCCTTCTTCACAGGATGTACAAAATCCAAGCTATAAGCGTGCAAGCAAATACCCCCATCAGGGTTAGAGCGTTTAGCCCCATATTTAAGGTCGCCTTTAATATGTAGCCCAATAGCAGCCAGCTGCGCCCTAATCTGGTGATGTCGCCCTGTAATAAGGTCTATTTCCAGCAGATAATATCTATCAAAAGCCTTTAATAACTTATAGTGCAGTACAGCCTTCTTGCTGTGCTGCACTTCTTTATTATATCCCACCGATTTGTTTTGCTTTTCATTGCGCACCAGCCAATGGGTAAGCGTACCCTCTTCAGCAGGAGGCATAGCATCTACCAAAGCCCAGTAGGTTTTTCGCACCTCTTCTTTATTGGCAAACATAGCATTGAGCCGTGATAAAGCTTTTGAAGTTTTAGCAAAAAGCACAACACCAGTAGTAGGGCGGTCCAACCTATGTACCACGCCCAAGAACACCTCACCAGGCTTGTTGTATTTCTCTTTTAGATACTGCTTAATAATATCACTTAAAGGCGTATCACCCGTCTTGTCGCCCTGCACGATGTCGCCCGCTCGCTTGCTTACGCCTATAACGTGATTGTCTTCGTAAAGCACGTCTACGTTTCCTGCGTTTGTTATAAGTCTCATAATGACGTTTATTAGTAAAATAGAAGAACCTCAATCCATCGTAAAAAAGTCCCAACAGAAGAATCCCTACCGAAATGAGTAACGTATAGATAGAAAGCCCCTGTGCGATATAAAAATACCCAGCACTAAAGCCTCCTAAAAAGAAAAAGGTAATGATAAAAAGTCTCAGCTTAATAGTATTCTTAATATGAGTAAGCTGGTTTTCATAGTGGTTGCGGTTCAGGTAAAGTAGTTGAGCCAGTTCAATTCCTAAGTCGGTGAACAAACCCGTAAGGTGTGTAGTACGCACTACAGAGTTTGATATCTTTGTAACAAAAGCATTCTGTAACCCCATAGCAAATAGTAGTATGCAAGCCGTTACATCTGCCGGAATAGCTTCTTGGAAGAAAAAACAAAGCCCCACCACCATTAGTAGTGCAAAGCACTCTAATAGGGTAGGGGCGAGGTATTTGTTATGATTACGCTTATAATTAGCGTTTTCAATTAAAAGTCCCGAAGTGAATGAGCCTATCAAAAAGGCAAAAATATACAGAAAATAGATGAGCCCTTTCCAAAACTCGGCTACTGATACATCATAGATGAAATAAGCGAAGTGGCCAGTAACATTGGTGGTAAGCTTACCCACAAACAAAAAGCCGGTAACGTTCACCATTCCTGCTACGAATGAGAGCACTACGGCTATTTGTAAATTATGTTTGGCAGTACGGCTTTTCCCCTGATGTCGGAACATTAATATTGCTCTTTTTCGTTAGGGAAATCAACGCTTTTCACATCTTCGATGTAATGTGATACTGCGGCAGTAACTACTTCTTGCAAATTGGCGTATTTGCGCAAGAAACGTGGCTGGAACTCATTGCTCATTCCTAACATATCTTGCATTACAAGTACTTGCCCATCAACGGCGCTACCTGCACCAATACCAATGATAGGGATGCGTACGCTTTTAGCTACTTCTTCGGCTAATTTGGCAGGTATTTTTTCTAACACTATTGCAAAGCAGCCTAATTGTTCTAATAGTTTTGCATCTTCTTTTAGTTTTTGAGCTTCAGCTTCTTCTTTAGCACGTAATGCAAATGAGCCGAATTGGTGTATTGATTGGGGTGTAAGTCCTAAGTGTCCCATTACAGGGATGCCTGCATTTACTATTCGCTTAATGCTTTCGGCTTCTTCTTTACCACCTTCCAATTTAATGGCGTGTGCGCCACTTTCTTTCATTATTTTGATGGCTGAACGCAGTGCCTTTTTAGGATCGGATTGGTAGGTACCAAAAGGCAAATCGACCACTATAAGAGCACGGTTTGCGCCACGTACTACTGATGAAGCGTGGTAAATCATTTGGTCTAACGTAATGGGCAATGTGGTTTCGTGACCAGCCATTACATTGCTAGCCGAGTCACCTACCAAAATAACATCAATCCCTGCGCTATCCAATAATTTTGCAAAAGTATAATCGTAGGCTGTAAGCATCGAAATCTTCTCTCCATTAGCTTTCATCTCTACTACCGACTTGGTAGTTACTCTTTTGTAATCTTTTCTAACTGCTGACATTTTTTTATTATTTTTTTTAATTTGGCGGCAAATTTACGAATAATTAGCAAATTGGCAAATTTGCTAATTATTAAATTTGCTGATGAGCATTTTCTTGGCTCGTAGCAGTGTGATTTTGACGTTGTTCATTGTGCTTTTCATCTCATCGGCTATTTCTTTATAGCTTTTTTCTTGTAAGTAGCGCAACTGTATTGCTGTTCGGTAGGGTTCTTTTAGCTGCTTGATACTTTTTAGCAAGTAATCAAACTGTTGTTCCATAATGAGGCTATCCTCAATGGTAGGGGTATCGTCGGCAATGCGCTTAGATTCCTTTTCTTCTGAGTCTAAATGTAGTATTGGCTCTGCTTGTCGCCTTAGTGAGTCAATATGGATGTTTTTTGAGATAGTGAATAGCCAAGTTCTGAATGAATATTGTTCATCAAAGCTTCCTATTTTATCAAAAGCACGTGCAAATGTTTGTACTGTAATATCTTCAGCTTCGGCCTCGTCATTCACTCTTTTTAGCTGAAAGGCGTACACTTCAGCCCAAAACTCATCTAGCAACCAGCTAAAAGCTCGCTGGTTGCCTTTTTTTGCTTCTGCTATTTTCTCGGAAAGGTTACCAAGCATAGCCTTTTTTTATTTGTTACGGCATTCTTGTTCATCGGGGGTGCGCCCGCAAAAGCTACAAGCCTCACCTTCTGGGTTTAGGTGTGGGTTTTGGCTGGCGCAGGTACCAGAAAATTTGCCGCCTTTTTTGCCCCATATTTTAATTGCCATTCCGGCTACACATAGCAGCAGTATGCCAATGGTTAAAAATGCTAATTTCATTCTTTTTATTTAATTTTGTATGTGATTTTAAATATGCAGTAGGATATTTAGGAGGCTGTGTGGATTAGATGTTTTTTTGCTTATTAAATGCAAATGCGAAACTGCACAGCTGGCCAACTATCCTTCGTTTATAGTTCGTTTATCCTTCGTTATTCGTTCGTTCAACCTATAAGATGGATTTAATGTTATTTGGATATGGATGGGGGTGGATTGTATGTTTGTTATCTTGTGATTTGTTTTTTACTTTAATTGGAAAAGGCTTTCTACGGCAGGGACTCTCTCGGTTGTAAAACCTTCCGCAAAATCTGTACCAATAAGTCTGCCCAAATCTCGAGCGCGGTATGTAACGCTGTCCAAGAAGTTTCTATCAGAGATAGGGGTAGTGGGTTCATTACTGTTGCTATCGTAAAATTGTGAGCTATAGGCTAATACAGCTGCTACCTTTGCTTCCATAAAGCCTTTGATATCTACAACAAAATCAGGCTCTATATTTTTCCATTGAATGTAATGGTATACTACTTTAGGGCGCCAAGCAGTTTGCTTTACGCCATCTAGTTCGGTTTCTATACGTCGTAACCCACTAAGGAAGCAGGCGTCACTTACCAGCTTACTGCCTTTTCCGTGGTCAATATGTCGGTCATCAATTGCATTGCATAGTACAATTTCGGGTTGGTATTTTCGTATTCTTTTAATAATCTCCAGTTGGTGTATTTCATCATTTACAAAAAAGCCATCTCGAAACTTTAGGTTTTCACGTACTTTCACGCCTAGTAGTTCTTGGGCTTTTGTTGCTTCCTGATGGCGTATTTCGGCGCTCCCACGTGTGCCCAACTCCCCTTGAGTGAGGTCAATAATACCTACACTTTTGCCTGTACTAATCTCTTTTGCTATGGTACCAGCAGCACCTAGTTCTACATCGTCAGGATGCGCGCCAAAAGCTAATATATCTAATTTCATTTTGTTAATTGTTAATTACTACTTTAGGTAAAAACTCCTCTTTCTTATTCATATTATTATAAGCCGTAGGGAAATCTTTTATCTCATATATTTCAGGCTTATAAAATGATTTTAAAATGATATCTTTTATTTCTGTGGTTAGTATCAGTCCCTCGTCATAAGCACATTTATCATAATAGAAAAAACCTTCTTTCTCACTTTTTACTGAAATATTAGGGTATAAATATTCAAAACTATTACCTGCTATACGTTTCTTTCCTTCTTCATCAATAGTAAAAAGCGTATTGTCAGTTTCTAAAACAAAAAGGACAAAGTATTTCTTGTTAGAACAACTCTCTCCTTTTGAGTTTTGCACAATACAATCAGACAATGTATAACGGTTTTCACTCCAATATTTTCTAATAAAAGATAGAAACTCTTCTGAGATAACCATTATTCTATTTCTATAGATAACCCAATCAAACTTAACAGTCCCTTTACTTTTATATTTAAGAAGCATTTTAGGAGGGATGTTCTTCATGTATTTCCAGTCAGAATTATTAGGATTTGTGAAATCTAAAAGTTCAGAATTATAGAAAAACTGTGGTACTCCACTTTTCCACCTTGTAGTGGTCATAAACCAAATAAATAACTTTTCTGTCATATTGTTAATTATTACTTATTAGTAATTATTTGGTTGTAAGTTCCTGTCTTCCATCCTTGTTTTTTAATGTACTGCAATAATTGTTCAAATCGCGCTATCATCAGCTCACCACTATTACGCATTACATAACTAGGGAAATTATACTCTTTTTGATGTAAATCTGTAAATTCCCAAGGATGAAAATACAAAGCAGCATATCCTACCGAAGCCACACACCTTTTTAGCAAAAATTTGTACAACCACAGTGGAAAGTTATGAAATGAAAGCCAGAACAGCGGAATCCTAAACCAACTCACAGCTGCGGGTATCTGCCAAAGATCTCCCTCCTTAAAATAACGCTTAGGGCTACTCAATTTGTTATACCTCCCAGGTAAATAGGTAGGGTTGATAGATGAGTTGTATTCAAATCCCGCTCTTTTCACATCCTCAGCATTTACTTCTTTCATTCGTGGCATCCGCAAGCCCGTAATAGGTACTTTAAAAAGCCCTTCTAGCGTTTCGCGTGAGTTTTCCAAATCATCTATTTTAAACTCCGAATGATAATATGAATGTGATGCTAGTTCATGTCCTTCATCTATCAGCCTATGAATAAGATCCGCCACTTGTTCAGCAAAAATAACTGTCGAAAAGAAGGTAGCCCGTATATCGTACTTTTTTAAAAGGTCTAATATTGCTATTAACCCCTCCCTCGAAACACTTATTTGTTGCCCAAACGGGATATCATACCCATATTCCTTAGGCATATCAAATTCCTCAATATCAAAACTTAAATATATCATTTTCTATTTCTTATCTCTTACTTGTTATGTTTGCTCACAATATAGCTCGGTCTTTCTTTTGTCTGCTTAAAAATCTTACCAATATACACCCCTATAATCCCCAAAATAATCAACTGCAATCCTCCAAAGAACACAATAGTCATAATGAGCGAAGCCCAGCCTGATATCTCCGAACCATTTAGAAAAGAGTAAATTACATACGGAATATATAGCAGTGAGAGCAATGAAAACCCAAAACCTAAAAATACCGCAAAGTACAAAGGCTTCACACTAAAAGCAGTAACCCCTGTGATAGCCAGTTGCAGCATCTTCTTTACTGTATACTTACTTTCACCAGCAAAGCGTTGTTCAGCCATATAAGGTATATACACCTGCTTGAACCCTACCCAAGGCACCATACCTCGCAAGAAAGGTTCCTTCTCATCCATCTCCTTAATCACTTCTACCACCTTCTTACTCAGTAATCTAAAGTCTGCACTACCTTCTTTTATCTCCACATCCGATAGCAAATTCAATAGTTTATAAAAATGTTCAGAGCTCTTCCTCTTCTTCTTAGGCGTCTCCTTAGGATAAGTGCGCAGGGTAGCTACCACCTCATAACCTTGTTCCCACTTAGCTACCATATCTGGTATAAGTGCTGGCGGATGTTGCAAATCACAGTCCATTGATATTACCGCATCCCCTTCCGAGTAGTCCAAACCTGCTTTCACAGCCAATTGATGCCCAAAATTACGCGAAAACGACAAATAACTCACCCTATCATCACTCTCCGATAAGTTTTTAAGTAGTTCCAACGTCCCATCACGGCTCCCATCATCTACAAACAACATTTTCAGGGCATATCCCGATAGTTTTTCCTTAAAAACACTACTCACTCCCTCATACAGCGCCCTAATATTACCACTTTCATTGTAACAAGGCACTACAATTTCTATTGTTTTCATATATTTTTCTCTAACTAAATTTAATTATAACTTTCCCCATATAAGTAGTCTTAGTCTCACTATCGTCCCTATAACCTCTGTTCTTGTCGCTTCTACCATAAATTTCCACACAAAAACACACAGCCTTCCCAACCCCTATAGCCATAAAACCTATTACCCCAAACCCAAAAAATGAGAAATTATCATCTTTTTTCCATTTTTATTGCCAATCTTTCAATTTTTTCTCACCTTAGTTTCCCTTTAAGTATAAAAAAGCAATCCCTTAATAATCAATCACCTTACAGCTAAGATAAGCAAAAAAAATATAGAGAATGAATGATGGATAAACGAACGAATAACGAACTATAAACGAACTATAAACGAAGGATAAGCCTTACTTTGCTGATAGTCAGCCGTTTTATACCTAAACCTTCTTTTTGCAAAAATCACAAAAAAAATAACAAAACGCTATATTTTTCTCATTTCCTTAGTATCTCCTACGCCCCAAAAACCTTCCCATATCACAGCCAGCCACACAAGCATCACAGGCACAGCCCGCAGTGAATATCTAATAATATACCCCTCTTTCAAAGGCTTAAAAATATCCGTTGGTGATAATGAGCCCAATATCGCCCCCACCAATAGCACAACTTTCAGCCATTGTGGCAGTCTACTCACCGCAAACCATATACCAATCCCCACATAAGCCACCACATAAGTACTATTTTCAGTTCCAGTACTGAACAAACACAAAAACATACTCACAGCCGATAACATTAGCAGCCTGAAATCCAAATCCTTATATTTTTTGAATTTCAAAAAGCACAAACCCAATAATAACAAGCCAATCAATATCACCACCCCATTATTATTGTAAATCCCCGTGCGCTGCAAAAAACCCAAAACCGATAAGTTCTGCAAGTTGTAAGTAGCTGTCCCTAAGTTCGATACATTCTTTTCCGAAAGTGAGGCATACCAATCGTAATACGCCTGAACCACATACTCCCCCGATGAATATAACATTGGTAAGCAAAACAGCGCCCCCAGCCATAGCAGTCCACTCCATACAAATCGCCACTTATCTTGGGCGAAAAAAAAGAAAGCCAACCCCACTATGCCATATAGCTTAGTAAGCGTACCTATCACAATGAGCAGCGTCGCCCAATGGCTCTGTTTGCGCTCCACAAATACAAAAGCACCCACCAGCAGCCCTATCACACTGATGTTAAACTGCTGCATCGATGCCGCCGTATATAAATCATGAGCAGCAATCAGCAGCACCACAATAATCCCCTTTTTTGATAAAGGTAACTGCCGCACAGCCCAGTATAAAAAGCCCGCATTGGCAATAATCCACAAGCTACAGCCCAACCACTTAGGCAAAATAGCAAACGGAGCAATCACCGCACTAAACAGTACCCCATAATGGTTCGTATCAAAATACTCATCAGGATAAGCCACATACAACGGTAACTGCCTAATAGTATGCCAAAAAACCCCATCAAAAATAAGATAATTATTGAAGCGCCCCGCAATCCAAACATTCAGCAGCACCGGCACAAAAGCCAGCGCAAACCACAAAATAGTAATGTAACGGTAATCCGCCAAAAACCTCTTCATCATTACACTACTCCTCTATCCATTGCACAATCTCTTCTGCAAAAGGAAGCGTTCTCGGGCCAATTACTTTCTCTAATTTGCCATCCCTGCCAATTAGGTACTTCTGAAAATTCCACTGCACCTTGCTATCCTCCAAGCCATTCTTAGCCTTCTGCGTCAAAAACTCATACACAGGGTGCATATTCTTTCCCTTAACCGAAATCTTTGCCATCATAGGGAATGTAACACCGTAATTCAAACTGCAAAACGTAGCAATCTGCTCATTACTACCAGGTTCCTGCCCCAAAAAGTTATTAGCAGGAAAGCCCACAATCACAAAATCCTTATCCTTGTACTTCTCATACAAGGCCTCCAAATCTTTATATTGCGGAGTAAGGCCACATTTCGAAGCCGTATTCACAATCATAATTTTCTTCCCTTTAAGGGCTGAAAAAGCAAAATCTTTACCGTTGATGTCCTCTACAGTAAATTGGTAAATTGTCTGATTATCAGAACTGTTCTGTGCTATAACACTCATATTACAAAAACTAAAAAAGCTAATAAAAAAAACTAAAAATCTCATACTATAACAATAATTTTTGGCAAAGTTACACAAAAACATTGATTTATTAAAGAAAATGATATATATTTGCAAAAAAATTACAACTTATGTTCAGCGAAAAAGCATTTAAAGTATTTGAAGAAAGCATCGCACAATACCACATTGCCGATGATGTATACCAACCCTTCACCAACCCCTATCCCTCTACCGATCTCCTCAATCACTTGCTTTATCGAAAGAATTGGATTGATACCGTACAGTGGCATTATGAGGATATCATTCGCGACCCTCACATCGATCCTGTCGCTGCTCTCGACCTCAAACGCAAAATCGATTCATCCAACCAAGATCGCACCGATATGGTCGAATACATCGATAGCTATTTTCTAGATTTCTATAAAGATGTCAAGCCTCTTCCTACAGCCACCATCAATACCGAGAGTCCCGCGTGGGCAGTCGATAGGCTTTCTATCTTAGCCCTCAAAATATACCACATGCAGGAAGAAGTAAACCGCCCCGATGCCACACCCGAGCATCGCGCCAAATGCCAAGAAAAGCTCAACGTACTCCTCGAACAGAAAAAAGACCTTTCAACGGCTCTCAACCAGCTTTTAGACGATATCGCCGCAGGTCGCAAGTATATGAAAGTCTATAAACAAATGAAGATGTACAATGATGAGGAGTTAAACCCCATCTTAAGAAAAAAATAACCAATTTTTGAAGTAAAAAAAGAGCCTGCTTAAAAAGTTTTAGAACGGTTTTGGTTAAGTTAAAAAAATAATGAGGTTATTTTTTCGAATAGCCTCATTTTTATCCATTATATCACAATTTTTGTATTTCTGTTGCTCCCAAAACACTATGACAAAAGTATCATTTAAAACTGAAATAGGCAAAATTTTCAATACCCCTTCCGAAAATATGTTTGATAGGATAGATAATAACCATTCTACTAAATTAGTAGAAATGGTTCTTGTTAATCAATTAGATATAACTGATATTCTCAAAAAATATAAGGGAGGAGCTGTTCTGCCTACCACCCTTGTACAATGACAAAAATACTCTTCTATGGCTATTTTTCTAATATTTATTCTTTCATTAAAATAGCCCAAGTCTTAAATGAAAACATCTGTTTTTATGTAACTTTTGGGTTATACTACCGTTGATTTCAGAACAATAAATAATTTACTCAAAGAGTTTCTAAAAACTCTTTTGACCCAAATAATTAAACTCTTTATAGACAATTCTAAGTCTTGACATATAATAGATAGGACATATATTTTAGAACTTCTTAAATGCATATAGCCTATGCTATAATATAACTCCGCCTTCTTATTTTTTTGATGACTAAATAAAATGGTGTTTGTGCAGCCAAAATAGAACAATATTAGTTTTCTTGTCAATAAGACTTTTAAGCTTTAAATATTTCTTTTCTATATTTGAAGGCTCATAACATCTAATTTTTTGATGTATAATACCTCTTTCATCCATATAAGCATATCCCCCATTCTGAGTACGATTAGCATACCCCATCTTTTTTGAACGAATCATTCTCTCTGTTAATATAGGCCAAAACATTACCTTCCCATTAGCATTGAGATAATTGAGAAGATAGTCCTTACGAACTAATAATGCACTATGACCACTTGAGAACATATAGTTATCCAATACAACAATCTCATTTTTATCATTCACCCATACTCCAACATCATTAGAAAATTTCAATTGGAGCCCATTGAATAACCACTCATTAGGCAGAAGCAGATTGACAAAATCATCGGATGACACATCATCGTCATATGAGAGGGTGTACTGCAAATAAGCAGGTTCCATGATAATTTCATCGAAAATCTTATGTCCTACAGAGAATGGTATTCTTTTGTGGTTCTCAATACTTACAGCATTCTTATAAGCTGTCGACCAATAAAATTCACGAGTAAATACATTGTAAATCTCGTTATTCTCATGAAAGAAACGTCCTTCAATTCCTATATGGTATAAGTTGTCACACACAGTACTCAAGGCCTCCTTATTGACAACATATGCCTGTATGAAAGTCCATAAATCTCTTATAAGAGCTTTATCGTCATCTGGTTCATGCACAAACTTGCTGTATGAAAATAAATTTACCCATTCAATTCCATCTTCATCAGTAATAAGAACATACTCCCTAATTCTTGGCATATTTTTCCACGTCTTCAACCATTTGAGATCATTTTTCGGTACCGATATATCAAAATCAGGAAGTTTATATTTGCTCTGATGATGTAATGACTTACGCCCAGGATATATTGTAGGGTCAATAGTTCTGGCTCTTCGTACAGGATCAGACCATTCATTACTCCAATCTTTATCAGGGTATTTGTCTAACATCCGAGCCATAATGCGATACATGGCTATCCACTGATATTTCTTTCCTATACGTTCAATTTTGCCATGAGACCGATTATGGCTATCGTTGTTCTTATCGAAGTGAACAAAAACATTAGGATCATATCCATACTCTTCAAATATCATATGTATGGCCCAATTCGACAACATCTCTACATTCTCCCCAAAGCCACCAAGATTAGATTGGAATACATATCTTCCAAAATCTCCATAACTTCTTACTCCATACTCTGGAGCCATAGACGATAATATTGAGTGCTGAACCATATATACATCTCGTTCATTTTCTGGAACTGTTTTCCAATCTCTATCATACTTTGCAGTAATTTCATCGTTTGAAGGAATGGGAGGTAAGGTCCCGTCTGTAAAGGGAACTTTTATGTGTCCCTGTTCTATCCTTATATCCAAACCTCTACTAATACCAAACTCTACAATATTACAAGCATAGTCACGCACCAAAATGTGTTCAGGTACATGTTTCTTGACGAAGACGTTACTATATACCCACTGTGCAACTGTACAGCTATTTTTATCATCTTGCATTAGGAGTAACGCTCCATAGACAGCACACCACAAACGTTCTTGAATGTAAGGATCATTAACAAAATAGTATTTCTCTAGTAATGGTAGAAGAAGTTTTTTATGCTGAACTAAAATATTTACAATGGCATGTGTAGCACAATCTCTCAGTTCTCGCCAAGTAGTGGATAGTGTCCATACCAAAGTCTCAAGACATGCCTTAGCTATCTGATTATCTATCGAATTTAGAGTATTTTCCGAAGCTTCGCACCCCCATCGTGCCAAATCCATAAGTTGACTACTTTGATGTGAAGAAGGAGAGGAAATTAAAATAGTCCATATAGCGTCTCGTTGCACCATACTTAAATTCCATAACATATCATACAAAGCAAATCCGTTTGAAGCTACATCTGTTCTGTAAGGGCAAGATAATATAATTTCAAACATCAAACCATATTCTTTTACCTCTATTATTTTAGATATCAATTCATCTCCTTTCACAGTGAAACTATCTCTCCACATTGCACTATCAATAAATGCTTGAAGCGCTTTTTCCTTATCATTTTTCTCAACTAGTTCTATTAGTTCTTTATCTTTAATTGAGGGAACAAGAATTGCTAAAGCTTCAGAAAGATTTCCCAAATTATATTTGAACCATTCCTTCGCTGGAGCATTTGAAATCAGATGTTCTGCGATAAAATAATCGCCTATCCTTTCAAAACCAAAATTTACATATGTGACACCATTATGGATATCCGTTCTTAATAATCCCTCATCTATCAGCAATTCAAAGAATTCATTAGGAGCCTTAGTGTATTGAGCATCCTGAGCCAACCGTTTCATTATAACTTGATATTCAATATTATAACGACTACGAGCTGTAACCATTAACTCTGCTACCGAACGTAGTGCTTTAGTTACAAGATTTTGAGCTTCGTTATACTTAAAACTTATCGCTATTTCATGATTGGTATCATCACAATATTCTAGAATAGTTGTCCAGAAATTTGTAAACACCAGTGGGCGTTGACTTCTTTCATGATTGCGACAATATTTGATTAAGAAAAGAGGATTTGAGAATTCTTCTCCATATACAGGCCAAGTTGGCTGCTCTATACCAAAAGACGAAAACATGTACTCACATGCTTCTCTCTCATGTCCTTTAAATCCATGATGTTGATATACTGCGTATTCAAAATTATGAGCAATATCATAAAACCAATTTTTGCGATCAGATATACGAAAACTTATAACGAGCCGCAGATACTCATATGACTCTATACTTTGCAGAAGGTTCAACAGAAATTTGCTCCATAAGTCATCACCAGCTCCTTCGTTAATAGCATCAATAAATATGACTACCGGTTTCCCTATTCGTTTACCATAATTGTCAAGCTGTCCAAGTAACCTTTCCTTTCTACATTTTACATCCAACAACTCTCGAATTTGGGAGAGCGGATCAGATGACGATGTAAAATGTTGTCCTAAAAGTAATATAGATGGTTCATTAGCACGTTTACGTTGAGTAACCATGTCACCTATAAGATGAGACTTTCCTGCACCGGCAACACCTGTAATTATAATTGTATGATGCTTCCTGAACCCAATCCAACTATTGGAAAGCACTTTCTGTAAGATATATCCATCTTCACGAATAAAATTCCCTTTTGTTAGAATGTCATTTCTATTGTTATTTTGAGAATCGTAGTAGAAATTGTTAAATATAGAGAGGAATCCATTTACTGATTCTCTTAATTCAATATAAGAAGTTGCTGTTCCACTTAAGCTATCTATCTTTTCAGCAAGGAATTTACACTGAGTAGATAAGTCAGAATAATAAGGTTCTTTATCTATACTTTCAATAAATGTCCGAAGTGTATTTTTGAATTTGCTTATATCTTTTTTAAGCAAGGGCTTGAATCTATCAGCAATATGCAATGAAGCTAACGCAAAATCCATATCCTCAAATGGAAAATTTCTTTCTTCTGAGTAACGCTTATCTAGATTTCTAATCTGTTTGGCATTTTGATCCTCAAACCACTTCTGTGTAGGGATAAAGTTAAATTCTTCATCTATCAAACTACATGCCTCAACTATTCTTTGCCACTCTTCAGGTTTCTTTTTATTAGACAGCCAAAGATAGATAAAATAACCAAAAGCAATTAGCACTGCTACCCCAAAACTCAACCATTCAGAGTTTTGAGATAATTCAAGCCATAAGTTTACTTCTGTATCAGCATGTCTAAACTTAAGTACAATTTTAGGTATTTCCGGTATTACTCCTCCTGCAAGAATAAGTTCTGCTGCCATAAATCTATAAAAAACTTTACGTTCAGTTCTTGTCTTTAGAAATGCTATAATTATATTAATCCATTCTTTCCAATTAGCTTTTCGCACCTTTTTTATAACAAGAATGAGCGAAGCTGTTTGTATGATACTCCATAAGAGTAGTAAGAGTAGTAAAGCTAAAAATATATTAAGTATGATTATCATTTTGTTGTTTTATTTGTATTTAAAGTAGTATTCTTTACTCTATGATAGTATGTTTGTTGCTTATAGATTTAGTATTTTTAAATATTACGTCTTAAAAATGGGTTATGTCAGTCTTACTGATATTTTTTTATTTTTAAAATTAAACTTTATAAAAGCAGTTATCTTTGTGACTTGTTACGTTCTAAAATCCGAGAGAGTTTTATCGGTTGTTTCCATTGGTGTTATAAGTTTAAGGCACAAATATACAACAAAAAAACTACCCCAAATTATTTTAGGGCAGTTTTTTTATTACTACATTGCCAAATCAGCAAATCAGCAAATCGACAAATTATCTAATGCTTGCTTTTAAGTACTCACGGTTGAGGCGTGCGATATTTTCAAGCGAAATACCTTTAGGGCATTCTACTTCGCAGGCACCTGTATTGGTACAGTTACCAAAACCTTCGTGTTCCATTTGGTTTACCATATTCAGTACGCGTTCAGTAGCCTCTACACGACCTTGAGGAAGGAGAGCAAATTGCGACACTTTAGCAGCCACAAACAGCATAGCTGAAGAGTTTTTACAAGTAGCCACACAAGCACCACAACCTATACAAGCTGCAGCATCCATAGAGCGGTCAGCATCGCGTTTAGGAATAGGAATAGCGTTAGCATCTTGTGTATTACCCGAAGTATTTACAGAGATATATCCTCCTGCTTGTTGAATACGTTCAAAAGCAGTTCTATCTACCATCAAGTCTTTAATAACAGGGAAAGCAGTAGCGCGCCAAGGTTCGATAGTGATAGTATCACCATCTTTAAACATACGCATATGCAACTGACAAGTAGTTACCCCACGGTCAGGTCCGTGGGCTTCACCGTTGATGAAGAGAGAGCACATACCACAAATACCTTCGCGGCAATCGTGGTCAAAAGCCACAGGTTCTTCACCTTGTTCGATGAGTTGCTCATTGAGTACATCCAACATTTCCAAAAAAGACATATGGTCTGAAATGTTGGTTACTTTATAATCTACCATACGACCTTTCTCTTGCGAGTTTTTTTGTCGCCACACTTTTAGTGTTAGGTTCATTGTTGCCATATCTTTCTATTTATAACTACGTTGTTTTAGTTCAATATCTTTAAATTCAAGCGCTTCCTTATGCATTATCTCCTCACTTGGGTTGTAAGTATTCACCACCTCTTTAGGGTTACCTGTGTACTGCCAAGCGGCTACATAAGCATAGTTTACGTCATCACGAAGAGCTTCCCCATCAGGCGTTTGATACTCTTCACGGAAGTGACCTCCACAAGACTCGTTACGCTCTAAAGCGTCTTTAGCAAATAGCTCACCAAGTTCAAGGAAGTCAGCCACACGTCCTGCTTTTTCAAGCTCTACGTTCATTCCGGTTAGCTCTCCTGGTACTTTTACGTTCTTCCAGAAGTCTTCACGTATTTCACGTATTTCCTTGATAGCCTCTTTCAAGCCCTCAGCATTACGCGCCATACCTACTTTATCCCACATCACTTTACCGAGTTTTTTGTGGAAGTAATCTACAGAGTGCGTACCTTTATTGTTGATGAAGTAAGCCAAACGCTCTTTTACTATGCGCTCAGCTTCGTCAAACTCAGGAGTATCAGTAGGTATTTTACCAGTACGAATATCAGCAGCCAAGTAGTCACCAATAGTATAAGGCAATACAAAGTAACCATCAGCCAAACCTTGCATCAAAGCAGAAGCCCCTAAACGGTTAGCGCCGTGGTCTGAGAAGTTAGCCTCACCGATAGCATAACAACCAGGGATAGTAGTCATCAAGTTGTAATCTACCCAAATACCCCCCATAGTATAGTGGGTTGCAGGATAAATCATCATTGGCGTTTTATATGGGTTTTCAGCTACGATTTTTTCGTACATTTGGAAAAGGTTACCATACTTAGCTTCTACTATCTTCTCACCGCGTTTGATAATTTCCTCTTTAGTAGGATTTTCAACACCGTGTATCTTACATTGTTCTTTACCATAACGCTCAATAGCTGAAGCAAAGTCAAGGTATACTGCCTCACCAGTCTCGTTTACTCCATAACCTGCATCGCAACGCTCTTTAGCGGCACGCGAAGCCACGTCACGAGGCACAAGGTTACCAAACGCAGGATAACGACGCTCTAAGTAGTAATCGCGGTCTTCTTCAGGTATATCAGTAGGTTTCTTGCGTTTTTCACGAATAGCCACTGCATCCTCCATATGCTTAGGTACCCAAATACGTCCATCATTACGTAATGATTCCGACATCAAGGTCAATTTAGACTGATAGTCACCTGAACGAGGAATACAAGTAGGGTGGATTTGAGTGAAGCAAGGGTTAGCAAAGTAAGCACCTTTTTTATGTATCTTCCATGCAGCAGTAGCGTTAGAGCCCATTGCATTGGTTGAAAGGAAGTATACGTTACCATAACCACCCGAAGCGATAACCACCGCGTGAGCCGAGTGACGCTCAATCTCTCCTGTTACCAAGTTACGAGCAATGATACCACGCGCTTTGCCGTCTACTATTACCACATCAAGCATTTCGTGGCGGTTGTACATATCAATCTTACCACGAGCAATTTGGCGGTTCATAGCCGAGTAACAACCAAGTAAAAGCTGTTGCCCTGTTTGTCCTTTAGCATAAAAAGTACGCGATACCAACACCCCACCAAAAGAACGGTTATCAAGTAGCCCGCCGTAGTCACGAGCAAAAGGTACCCCTTGAGCCACACACTGGTCAATGATGTTGCCTGACACTTCAGCAAGACGATATACGTTAGCCTCACGAGCGCGATAGTCACCACCCTTTACAGTATCGTAAAATAAGCGATAGTTTGAGTCACCATCACCCATATAGTTCTTAGCAGCATTAATACCTCCCTGCGCAGCAATTGAGTGCGCACGGCGTGGCGAATCTTGGTAAGCAAAAGCCTTTACATTATAACCCAATTCTGCCAAAGTAGCAGCTGCCGAGCCACCAGCCAAACCAGTACCCACCACAATCACATCAATATTACGTTTGTTAGCAGGGTTTACAAGGTTAATATGGTCTTTATATTTTGTCCATTTGTCCGCTATAGGACCTTCAGGAATTTTAGAATCTAATGTACTCATAAAATTAAGCTGTTAATAAGTGATTAAAATAATGGAAAAGAGCAATGAAAATAAAGCCCCCACAAATAATAAAGGTATACCAATTACCTATTTGGCTAATAACTTTCTTCCTCGCATCATCTTTCCACCCCATCGATTGAAAAGCCGATTGGAAACCATGTAACAAGTGCAATGCTAAAAACACAAAGCACAATACATAAAATCCAACATGGATAGGGTCATGAAACTTCTCAACCAATTCGTGATAATAACGATCAGGGTTCGGAGCCAATTGCTCAATGTACTTGTAATTCATCTCTCCTACCCAAAAATCATAAAGGTGAAGACCCAAAAACAAAAGAATCATCACCCCCGAAATGATCATATTACGCGACATCCAAGTAGAGTTTGCCCCACCATTGTATCTGTAATACGCCTCACCTCCACGAGCCTTCCTATTTTGAAGCTCCAAAACAAATCCCATAATAAAGTGGAACAAAACCCCAATAAGCAATACAGGTTGCAAAGCAAACTGAATCAAAGGGTTAGTCCCCATAAAATGGGACAACTCATTAAAGATGTTCTCACTAATCACCGAGGTAATATTCACCGCAAAGTGAATAATTAAGAAGAGAACGAGGAAAAGTGCTGAGAGTGCCATCATCACTTTCCGTGCAACAGATGTTTTAAATAATCCTGCCATTCGTTTTATAGTTTTTATATAATGTAATACGTTAAAATTTTCGGTACAAAAGTACATAGTTTTTCAAAACTGTGCAATAAAATATCATAAAAACTTCTTAATTTATATTTGATTTAAAGAAGAAAAAACTCAGATACTTAACAGTCAGTACATTCCCCCCACACCCCTTATCCACATCCCAAAAACTCTTATCTATGTCCAAATAATTAATAAACTTCCACCTATCCATTATTCAAAAAATACCAATATAAAAGCCATCCAATGTGCCAACCAAACAAAGTACAACCACTCCTCACAACCAAACACACCCCAAATACCAGCCCAACCACCTTCCAACTATTCCCTATAATGAACGAACGAATAACGAAGGATAAACGAACTATAAACGAAGGATAGCACCCACCCCAACAATAATTAACCTTATTTTTGGCAGACTAATCTCTTGTTTTTTAGTTTCGGCAAAAAAGAAAAATTTTCTGCTGAAGCCATCTCGCTTCTAAGTCCGATCAATATCGGATAATAAGTATACAATCACCAAATCCCAAATTTCTACCAAAAAATATAAAAAAATAGTACTTTTTTCTATTTTTCGCCCGAAAAACAGAAAAAGCATCTTCCTTCTATCACCACTTTTCATCCTATTTTAACCACCAAACAGCCACCCCCAATCCTACCACCCACACATCCCCCAATTACAATTTTTCAAATTATTATTTGTTAATTGTTAATTGTTTCGTACCTTTGCCCCCTCAAAAAAATATAAAACACAATGGTCTTACCAATAATAGCCTATGGCAACCCAGTACTCAGAGAAGTAGCAAAGGATATCACTCCAGATTATCCACAACTCAAAGCACTGATAGCCAATATGTACGACACTATGAACTACGCCAACGGCGTAGGGCTAGCAGCCCCACAAATAGGGTTGCCTATACGCCTCTTCGTAGTCGATACCGCACCCTTTGCCGATGATGATGACCTTACCGAAGACGAGCGTAACTTCTTGAAAAACTTCAAGAAAACTTTCATCAACGCCAAAATAACCGAAGAAACAGGCAAAAACTGGAACTTTAATGAAGGATGCCTCAGCATACCAGGAATACGCGAAGATGTAAGCCGCCCAGAACAAATCACCATCACCTTTCTCGATGAAGATTTCAATCCACAAACCCTTACCCTCAACGGATTGGCAGCCCGCGTAGTACAACACGAGTATGACCATATCGAAGGAATCCTATTTACCGATAAGCTATCCACATTCAAAAAGCAAATCATCAAAAACAAGCTTATCAGTATCAGCAAAGGAAAAGTAAAAGTAGATTACCGAATGAAATTCTATCAAAAATAACTTAATTAAAAATAAAATGAATTTAACGAAAATACTAGCCATATCAGGCAAGCCAGGTTTATACCATCTCGAAACTCAAACACGTTCAGGATTCTTAGCTACATCTTTAGCCGATGACAAACGCATATCAGTAGGCATACGCAATAACGTAAGCCTATTATCCGAAATCGCTATCTACACCGATACCGAAGAAATACCTTTATCAGTAGTATTTGAAAATATGAAGAAATTAGAAGAAGGTAAGGAAGCACGCATATCACCCAAATCCGACGGAGCTACTCTTGAAGAATATTTTGCACAAGTACTCCCCGCTTATGACCGTGATCGCGTTTACGCAAGTGATATTAAAAAAGTAATACAATGGTATAACCTTCTGCTTAAAAAAGGTTTTTTAGAAGAAGAAACAACAACAACAGAAACAACTCCTGCTGAAGTATAAAATCAGTTTTTGTAGAAGTTAAAAAAAATAAAAGCTGCCTTAATTAGGCAGCTTTTATTATTCACTTTTTTCAGTATTATCAATAAGAACTTGACCGCGGTAGTATAATTTACCTTCATGCCAGTGAGCACGATGATATAAGTGATTCTCACCTGTTACAGGGTCTTTAGCAATTTGAGGAACTACTGCTACGTCGTGAGTTCTTCTCTTATCTCTTCTTGTTTTTGATTGTCTTCGTTTAGGATGTGCCATTACTCAATTCTTTTTATTTATCAGTTATTAAATTCTTTAAATTATCCCATCGTGGGTCTATAGTTTCAGCAGGACTATACACTGTTTCTTTAGGTGTAAGAGCCTCTAATCTGTCCAATACTTCAGAGTGCATAGTACCATTTAATACATCAGGATGTACTCGCTTAGCAGGAATACTTAGTACTATTAGTTCATATATGTACTGAGCCACATTCATCTGGTGTTCCCCATGAGGCAATATTAGCAGTTCATCTTCGTCATCATTATATTCTTCGCCAAAATTCACTACCAAAAAAAGCTCTCCAGTTACTTCCAAGTCAAAAGGCTCAGCTGAAACATCACAAATTACATTTACCGTACCCTTATTACGAAAGTGCAACTCCATAAGGGTGCTCTTTTTGTTAAGTTCTACTGTAACTGTTTGATGTATATCATTTACTTCATCAAAACTGAACAGCTCTAAAAAATGCTTATCAATTTGATAATCAAATTGATGTGTCCCTTGTTTTAATCCTGCAAACGAAATCTCGTAGTCCTTTAATTTTCTCATTTTAGTAAGGTTCGTTACCTAACTTTCAGTTTCAGGGCGCAAAAGTACAAAACTTTTCTCAATTAACAATGAATATTGAATATTTTTTTAAATAAATCCTTCAGCTTCCTTGTCAGCTACCAATCTGAAACCTTCTCCGTGTATGTTTAAGATTTCTACTTTGTCATCTTTTTTAAGTAGTTTTCTTAGTTTAGCAATATACACATCCATACTGCGTGAAGTAAAGTAATTATCATCTTTCCAGATTTTAGAAAGAGCCAACTCGCGTGACATAAAGTCGTCAGTATGCAAGGCTAATAAACGCAATAACTCATTTTCTTTAGGTGAAAGTTTTACAGGTTCTTCATTAGCGTATTTTAAAATGCGCAATTTAGTGTTCAAGAAAAATTTACCTATTTCAAATTCAAACTTATTGCTGTCTACTATTGTCTCAATGTTTTTGCGTTGTAACATCGAGCGTATTTTCATTAATAAGATTTCTGAATCAAAAGGTTTGTTCAAGTAGTCATCACCACCCGATCTATATCCTTTTATTACATCTTCGCGCATAGTGCGCGCAGTTAAGAAAATGATTGGAATTTTTTCATTCTTCTCACGTATTTCCTTTGCCAATGTAAATCCGTCTTTATAAGGCATCATTACATCAAGAATACACATATCGTAAGGCTCTTTTTTGAATCGTTCAAATCCTTCCATACCATTCTTGGCTAAGGTTACATCAAAGCCACTCATAACCAAGTAATCTTTCAGTACAGTCCCAAAGTTAGGATCATCTTCCACAAGCAATATACGCTTGTTTTCTGAGGGTGCTTTACCACCGTAATAGTTTCCGTTCATATTTCATTAATGTTTAAAAGTTAAATGTATAAGCTGTGTTATTAGTTCCTTTTTTAAATTATAGGTAGTTTGATAAAAAAAGTAGTGCCTTTATCTTTATCACTTTGTACTGTTATGGTTCCTTGGTGATACTCCACAATACTTTTTACGTAAGCAAGTCCTAAACCGTGTCCTTTTACATTATGCAAGTCACCAGTATGTTCACGGTAAAACTTGTCAAAAATATGACGTACAGCCTGTTTATTCATACCTTGCCCTCTGTCTTTCACACGTATCAGTATCCTATTTTTTATATTCTCAGTATAAATATCTATTTCAGGCGAATTAGGTGAATATTTAATAGCATTTTCAATTACATTCACAAAAACATTAGTTAAATGTGATTCATTAGCTGATATATCACTATTACTTGCTAAAAAATGCTGCCTAATGATCCCATTACGTTCATTTAGTATAGGTTGCAAATGCATAATAGCAGTAATAATCACTTCATGTACATCTAAAGGATCACGTTCCAACTGTAAATTATCTTTTTCTAAGCGTGAAATTTGTAAAATATTCTCTACTTGCGATAACATTCGCTTATTCTCCTGCTTTAATATTTGTACGTAATGTAACACTTTGTTAGGATCTTCTCTTGCAGCAGGAGATTTTAAGCTGTCTAGCACCAAGTTCATTGTCGCAATAGGTGTTTTGAACTCATGCGTCATATTATTTATGAAATCCGTTTTAATCTCAGAAATCCGCCGTTGCGTAAGTAATTGGTGAATAGTAAAAATGAATACCCCAATAATTGTCAGTACAAAAATAGTTGATAAGGTTGCTATTTCAATGATTGACGATAGTACAAACCGTTCTCTTTGTGGGAAAACTACCGTCAGTTCATAAAGTGAATCACTAGGACTATTACTGCCGAATAGTAATGTACTATACTCCTTAGTTTCATTAGGCTCAAAGTATTTACTATGTACTTTTGAAAGTACGCCCTTATTGTACACGGCAAACTCAAAAGGCAAATTCAGTCCCCTTTCCTTTAGCAATTTTGTTATCAATCCCCGTAATTGTTCATTGCTTACGCGCTCACTAATTGTCTGCTGGCTAATAATACTTTTGAACAACTCCTCAATCATTACCCGCTCTATTTCTGGTAGTTCACTTAGTTTTTTATAAGCTACAGATTCTGATTCTGAAACATCAAGATCATTACCATTCAGCACCTTTTGAACACTTTTTTGCAGAATATAATTCTTTAAAGTAATACTATCTTCAGTATTGCCAATACCGAACTGATCAGTCAACTGTTGGCTAGCAGGAATTATATAATCTTCCTCCAAGATTCCGTGTTTATAGATAAAAGTTTCCTTATTATTTTTGTTTTCTTGCACATAGATAAATTCTCGCAAGTGGTTCTCTTTCAAGCTTATTGCATGATCACTCTCACGTAAGCTGATAAACTTAGCCACATACTTATCCACTTCATCTTGTTCAATTTGTTTAGCTACACTATTGAGTATCTGCTGAATAGAGTAAGTAAAAGCCTCCTCCTTATCATCTATTGCCGACTTGATCCAATAGCCTTGAATAATGATAATACCAATCAGCGAAAGACTCGTAAGAGCAATCACGAGTATGTATAACTTCTTGTTCACACGGCAAAGTTACAACAAAAAAATTAAAAAAACACAATGTTTCTTAAATTTTTTTTTCAACTAAATAATTAACAAAGGGGGAGTAAACACAAAAATAAGGCTAAAAACTCCAAAAATTCAATTCTATTGCAAACAGAAAAATTTTCTGTTGGAGCTATCTTGGAGCTACCTTATAGGAATCTTGGAGCTTAGTTGGAGGATAAACATACTGTTGTCAAACTCCGATTTTCTGTCAAACAATATAAAAAAGTGATTTTTTTCTATTTTTATCTTGAAAAATAGAAAAACCACAAATTTGTAAATTATACTAATCCTAACCAAATTTATTCATTTATACAACGCTTTTAATTACCTGATAGTATTGTTAACTATTTTCTTAAAACCTAAATAAAATAAAAAAAGCTGAAAGAATTATAAAAATCCTTTCAGCATTAATTATTTTGTTGTTTCTTATTTAAATATTTTCAGCAGTCCAATGCGATATAAAAGCAGGTTTTACACCACCTACTTTCTGAGCATAATGATAAGTTTCTACCAAAGTATGAGCTTCGTTTAAATACCTACCTTTACTTTTAAAACCTTGCATTTGGTCACCCATAAAAGTCTCTGATAAAAAGTTAATAGCATACTCCTTAATTACCCACTCTCTATGAGCGCGCTCATTCATCATATCTAATGCCCATTGGCTGTATTTCACATTATTTACATGTGAATTCATATCAAGGTCACTTACCCTTACAGGAAATTCATTTACCTGATACATATCTTCGGGTAGTGTGATACGTTGGGTTTTGAAATTGAGTCCTCCTTCAGTACGCGGGAAGAAAATCTCTTGCTGTTCACTCAGTTCAATAGGTTTTCTACTTTGTATATCTATTGTAATCCAAGTACTAGTACATTCACCTATCTTTTTATCCTTCCAATAAAGTTCAAATTCACGAAAGGCATAGACCCCTTGCACAGGTAACGACCATGTTTTTATTGTGATTTGCTCATTCCATTGAGGCCAGTAATCCATTTTGAGGTGCTGTTGAATTAAAGCCCAAAAAAAGCCTTTTTTCACTAATTGTTTATACCCGAAACCTAAGTAAGAGGCGTGCTCAGCTGCTATATCTTGTAGCATACCTAATACCCCATATAACCCAAGTTGGTTATTAAGATTCACTTGTGTACTGCGTACTTTATAAGTTTCTGTAAAGATTGTTTTATTCATTGTGTTCATCTAAATAAGCTTTTCGTACTTTTTTAAAGAGTTCAGACGAATATACAAAATCAGTAACCGCCTCATTATCGGTGTGGAAAATAGTGTTTTTAGAACCTTCCCACTCTTTATAACCATTTTTTAAGAAGACTATCTTAGCCCCAATCTCCATTACTGAGTTCATATCGTGAGTGTTGATAACAGTAGTAATGTTAAATTCTTCCGTTATCTCCTGAATGAGATTATCAATAACAATAGAAGTTTTAGGGTCAAGTCCCGAGTTGGGTTCATCGCAAAAAAGGTAATTAGGCTGGTTTACAATGGCGCGTGCTATAGCTACTCGTTTTTGCATTCCTCCTGATATTTCTGAAGGCAGCTTATTTTCTGCATTTATGAGGTTTACGCGGCTTAATACAGTATTCGCACGTTCACGGATTTCATCGGCTGATTTTTGCGAGAACATTTTTAAAGGAAACATCACATTTTCCAACACTGTCATAGAATCGAATAAGGCACTTCCTTGGAATACCATTCCCATTTTTTGGCGGAGGGCTACTTGTTCTTTGCGTTTCATATCGGCATATTTTACCCCATCGTAGATGATATCGCCTGAGTCGGGGGTGAAGAGTCCTAAGAGTGATTTGAGAAATACTGTTTTTCCTGAACCACTTTGCCCAATGATAAGATTTGTTTTGCCTTTTTCAAATACGGTAGAAATGCCTTTCAATACCTCAGTACCATTAAAAGATTTATGTAAATTTTCTACTTGTATCATAGTTCAGCCGAGGCTACCACTGCCTCTTTATTTATCTTTTTCACCAAACCTTGCAACACCTTACCAGGGCCTACTTCTACAAATTCGGTAGCACCATCGGCTATCATTTGTTGTACGCTTTGTGTCCATTTCACAGGGGCAGTAAGTTGCTTGATAAGGTTGGTTTTGATAGCGTTTTCATCGTTTACGGCTGTAGTGGTTACATTTTGATATACAGGGCATAATGGTTTGTGGAATGCTGTTTGTTCAATTGCTGCAGCTAATTCTTCTTCAGCAGGTTTCATCAATACAGAATGGAAAGCCCCACTCACAGATAAGATAAGTGCTTTCTTAGCGCCTGCTTCTTTCATTTTTTCGCAAGCCGCTTCTACTGCTTTGAGTTCACCTGAAATCACTAACTGACCTGGACAATTATAGTTGGCAGGAGTTACAATTCCGCTGACAGCTGCACAAAGTTCTTCCACTTTAGCATCCTCCAAACCTAACACGGCAGCCATTGTACCAGGTTGTAATTCGCAAGCCTTTTGCATAGCAGCAGCACGTTTAGCTACTAATTGCAACCCATCGGCAAATGAAAGAACACCATTAGCAACTAAAGCCGAGAATTCACCTAAAGAATGTCCTGCTACCATTTGTGGAGTAAAGTCTTTACCTAATACTTTGCTTAGTATTACAGAGTGTAGGAAGATAGCTGGTTGAGTTACTTTGGTTTGTTTTAGGTCTTCATCAGTACCACTGAACATAATATCAGTAATGCTAAAGCCTAAAATGCCATTAGCTTCTTCAAAAAGAGATTTGGCTTCAGCCGATTTTTCGTATAAGTCAAGACCCATACCTACAAACTGGGCACCTTGGCCAGGGAAGATGTATGCTTTCATTTATTTCTATTTTTTTATTGTTAGAAGTACAAAATTATAAATTTATTCTGAAATAGCAATGATTTGTGCTAAAATATCAAAAGCTACTTCTTGTTTATTCTTTAACGGGAAGGCTATTTGCTTAGCAGGAGTGATAAAAGTTATCTTATTGGTATCAGTGCCAAATCCTGCTCCGGCATCACGTAATGAGTTTAGTACAATAGCATCTAAGTTCTTTCTGTTAAGTTTGTTTTGTGCGTTTTCTATCTCATTTTCGGTTTCTAAAGCAAAACCAATAAGGGTTTGGGTAGTTTTTATTTTGCCTAAAGAAGCTAATATATCAACAGTAGGAACTAAAGTTATATGTAGCTGGTCACCTTTCTTTTTAATTTTTTCAGGGGCTACTACTTCGGGAGTAAAATCGGCTACGGCAGCAGCTAAAATAGCAATGTTACAAGTAGAAAACTGTGCAATGGTAGCTTCATACATCTGCTGTGCACTTACTACTTTGTGAAGGTGGATATGAGGATTGATATTTTTTTCAGAAGAAGGTCCCAATACCAAGTGCACCTCTGCACCTTGAGTTATGGCCTCGTTGGCAAGAGCAATTCCCATTTTTCCTGATGAGAAGTTACCTATAAAGCGTACAGGATCAATAGCCTCATAAGTAGGGCCAGCAGTAATAAGTATTTTTTTACCTTTTAAAGGAAGATTAGGGGTGAGGGTATTCTCTAGAAAAGTTACGATATCTTCAGGTTCAGCCATACGTCCTTGTCCTATGAGTCCGCTTGCCAATTCACCATAGGCTGCAGGGATTATATGATTACCAAAGGATTGTAATTGTTTTAAATTCTCGGTAACAGTAGGATGAGCATACATATCCAAATCCATAGCAGGAGCTACAAATACAGGTGCTTTGGCTGAAAAGTAAGTAGCAAGCAATAAATTATCACAAATGCCGTGTGCCATTTTGGCTATGGTATTAGCAGTAGCGGGTGCTATTAGCATTACATCAGCCCATAAGGCTAGCTCTACGTGACTATGCCAATCATTTTCAACAGAGGTAAAGGCAGAAAACACTGTATTTTTAGATACTGTGCTTAGGGTAAGAGGGGTAACAAACTCTTTAGCATTTTCAGTAAGAATAACCTTTACTGTGTGTCCGTTTTTGGTTAGTAACCGTACTAATTGAGGGGTTTTGTAGGCTGCAATACCTGCCGTAATACCAAGAACAATATTCATAATTAAATAATATATAAAAAGGCTTTAAACGGCAAGCTAGTGCTTACAGCTTAAAGCCAAATAACATTCAAATTTATGTGTTAAATTAAAAACTACTCAGTTTCGCGAAAATATACTTTCCCTTCCAACCATTCTTTTACAGCAATAGCCTGAGGTTTAGGTAAGCGCTCGTAAAAGCGAGACACCTCTATCTGCTCTTTGTTTTCAAATATCTCTTCTAAGGTATCATTATTAGTAGCAAAAGCCTCTAATTTTTCAACAAGTTCCTTCTTAATTTCAGCATTAATTTGGTTAGCTCTTTTAGCAATGATAGAGATAGCCTCATAGATATTGCCTGTAGGAGCTTCTATAGCCGATTTGTTGTAAGTAACAGTGGTTGTGGGAGCGTCGATTCGTTTAAAATCCATAATGAATACTTATTTTTGTGATGTTGTAATACTTTTCAGTGCGTTATTAACTTTGCCAAGCATATAGTCGGCGTTTTTTCTATACTTAGTTTCGGGGAAAGCTATTAGTAAGTTATCATAAGCTTCTTTAGCGGTTTTTAAGCGCTCTTCTTGTTTGCTTTCAATACTATTAATAGCCCACTCATAGGCTGAGTGCAAGCGTGTGTAAAGAGCTTCCTCTCTAAATATACTACCGGGGTTATTAGATAAAAAATTATCGAGAGTTTTCATAGCAGCCTGATAGTCGCGAATAAGGTCGTACTGTTTGGCTATTTCAAACTCTTTTTTCTCTAATTGGGTTACCAGTTCCAATATCATTTCATTAGCCTCTTTGGCATAATCTGAATTGGGATATCTATCTATAAAGTACTGTAATTTTTCCAGTGCTTGGTTTGTATAGGTTTGGTCTACACTGTAAACAGGTACTTGGAGGTAGTAGCACTTAGCCTCCAAAAAAGCCGATTCCATAGCTTTATCACTACGGGGGTAGAGGCGTTGTAGGCGTTCAAACTGGTAAGAAGCCAATCCGTATTGTCCTGTTTGATAATAAGCATCGCCAAAGAGAAAAAACAAGCGTTCACCCTGTGGGCGACCTGCATATTCACTTTGTATATTATCAAAAAGGCGAATGGCTTTTTTGTATTTTTTGTTTTTGTATTGCTTTTCAGCTTCGGCGTATTTGACGCTGCTATCGGTTGATTTTAAAGCCTTTTGGTACTCTCCACACGAAGTGAAAAGCACCGCTAAGCAACCGATAATGATAAGTTTTTTCATTAACATTCGGCAAAAGTAAATAGTTTTTTTGAAATAACAAAATTATGTAAGCATTCCGCCATCGACATTTAGCACTTGGCCAGTGATGTAAGCCGACATATCGGAGGCTAAAAACACACAAGCATTGGCTACATCTTCGGGTTGCCCACCGCGTTTTAAAGGAATAGCATCACGCCAGCCTTGTATTACTTTTTCATCAAGAACAGCGGTCATTTCTGTTTCAATAAAACCAGGAGCAATTGCATTACAACGTATGTTACGAGAGCCTAATTCCAGTGCTATTGATTTGGTAAAACCAATAATACCAGCCTTGGAGGCAGCGTAGTTAGATTGTCCTGCATTTCCTTTAACACCTACTACACTACTCATATTAATAATAGAGCCTTTGCGCTGTTTTAGCATTACACGTTGTACAGCTTTGGTCATATTGAATACTGATTTGAGATTCACTTCGATTACTTTATCAAAGTCTTCTTCGGTGATGCGCATCAGTAGGTTATCTTTTGTGATACCAGCATTGTTTACCAATATATCGATACTGCCAAACTCGGCTGCTACAGCATCAGCAAACTCTTGTGATTGGGTAAAGCTTGAAGCATCACTTTGGTAGCCTTTTACTTTGACCCCTAAAGAGCTTAGTTGCTCTTCTAAACGTTTAGCAGCCTCAACTGATGAGCTATATGAAAAGGCAATATTAGCCCCTTGAGCTGCAAATACTTCGGCTATACCACGCCCTATACCACGACTGGCACCTGTGATAATAGCTGTTTTTCCTTCTAATAATTTCATATATAATTACTAATTATTAATTGTTTAATTATTGTTATCCTCCTACTCTTTTTACCTTAAAACCTTTTTCGGTTAAAAGTTTCATAATGGTATCTCGATAATCACCTTGTATGATAATACTATCATCTTTGACAGTACCACCTACGCCTAAATGAGTTTTTAGCTCTTTAGCTAATACTTTAAAATCATTATCGGCACCATTGTACCCTTCAATAATAGTTATGGGTTTGCCTTTGCGTTTTTCGTATTTGCACAGCAAAGGGTCGTCTTGCAACCATACATTAGAGGTGGGTAGGGTAGGAGTTTCTTCCTCTTGGTGTTCAGGGAAAAGTGCTTTTAGTTGCTCACGCAAATCCATAATTACTATTTAGCTTTAGTGTAGTTAATTATTAATTTCACATCTTTAATAACAGTACCTAAAGGTGTTACAGCAGTTTGTACGGCAACTTTTTTCTTATTGGAACCCTTTTGGTAATTTACACTATTTGTATTTTTCACATTGGAACCTATGCTTATAGCCAAAGGTACATTGGCAGTATTACTGCTTATAAGGTTTAGTATGTGATTGGTAATGCGCAGGCGGTAATAAGTACCTTTGCCATTTTCTTTGTGTAACTTTCCTAAATGTATTAACTCTGCCGATGCTGATGCCTGATTGCTAGTAGGGTCATATTGGTAATCGGCGAGTGATGCACCTGTATTGGCATTGTAGATATACAAGCGTTCAGGTTCTTTTAGGTAAGAGACATCAGTATCAATATATAGTAATAGGCTAGCATCACTTACCATTAGTTTTTCTGATTTCATACGTGCAATATCAGTATCGGCTATAGTAAGGTTAGCTATTTGCCCTAAAGCCCCGCTAAGGTATATTTTGCTGCTATCGGTAAGGGTTTCGCCACTGTTGTTAAACAGATTGATAGCAATACCATTTACAGGCATTTCAAATCGGTTTTTCTGTACTTTTGTTTCTCCTTTTACAGTTGCATTATAAGTGTATACAATTTCAATCTTGGCACTTGCCATATTTAAAAGCATCATTACTTCTGCCGATAAGTTATTGGCTGAAATGGCTATACCGCGAAAATATTTCTGAAAATCGGTTAGGTTTTGTAAAGCGGCACTACCTTCTTTGCTAATAATTTTTGATTGAAAGAAGTTGGCATCTAGAGGAATACGCAAGCCTGGAGCAAGCACATCGTGTTGTTTTTTGCTTTCATCATCAGTGGTTTGAGGATTATCAAACTCATAGCGTACTATCCCTTTATTACTAATGCTAAAAGTAGCTGTGCTGGTAGCTGCTATTGAGTTACCTAACTGAGTTCTAAGAGCGCTATCATTGCTGTAATATTCTTTTGATTTTAGATCGGCACCTATATTACTTAAAAAGTAATTTAACTCTTTGATATCTATACCAAAAGTAGCAGCTTTGTTACCATATATTGAATCCAATTGATATTCGGTATCTTTTGTATAGGTAAAATTATTACTGCTAGTATAGGGGGTATAAAAAGGTATATAGAGATAAGCCTCGGTAACAGTTTCATTTTCTTGCTTGTTATTTTTATCCTCATTGGCTTGTGAGTAGCTACCGAAGGTAGGATTTACACTTGTAAGTCCTACTTGAGCAATAATAGTAGCTGATTTGGTGCCAAAAGGCGCTTGGGTGTATTGACCTAATAAGTAGCCTCCTAAACCATTGGTTTGGATAGCATCTTCTTTAATGTTAGCAACTGAAATGGTAGCAGTGAAGGTACCAGTGTTAAAGTTAGGGTCTTTAAGAAGAGCCCCATCAATTTCATTGAATGAATCATTAGTACAAGCAGAAGCAAGTACTCCAAATACTGTTAAAAATAGGTACAGATGTATTTTTCTCATTTATTTTTTATTTAGAATTTTGGTATAAAAATCACGATAAGAGTTTTGGAAAGTCTCCTTATCGGGATTGTATAGAACCGGTTTGCGCAAATTTTTAAGGTAGGTAACAAAGTCTGCAGGCATATTTTCAGGATTGCTGACTACAATCACACCATCGGAATGCTTGATAGACATTCGCATTAGGTTGTAATATGTGGGGTTTTTGAGTGGTTCAATTGTTTTTTTGCTCATACCATCAAAAGCTACTTTGTTAATAAGTGCACTATTTAGAGTTCCTTCATAATCAGTATCGGTTACTGATGTGATAATTTTACTTTCTGAAAAAATAGGTTCGTCCTTGTAATAAGTGCGTAGGTACAAAGGCAAAAGGGTTGATACCCAACCGTGTATATGAATGATATCGGGTAACCAATTCAGTTTTTTTACTGTTTCGACAATTCCTTTAGCGAAAAATATGCAACGTTCGTCATTATCGGCATACATATTATTTTCCTCATCAAATAGTGTGCCGGTGCGATCAAAATATTCATCATTATCAATAAAATATACCTGAATTCGTTCTTTAGGAATAGAAGCTACCTTGATAATCAGTGGGACATCAATATCGTTAATAACAATATTGATACCTGAAAGCCTAATGACTTCGTGTAGCTGATGCCGACGTTCATTAATGTTGCCAAATTTAGGCATAAAAATTCGTATTTGCCCTCCGTTGGCATTCACCATCCTTGGCGCTTCAAACGACATACTCGCTAACTCGCTATAAGGCGAGTAAGGCAACACTTCTGACGATACATAGAGTACTTTTTTATCCTTCATAAAAAGTATTTTATTTTTAATATAGCTCCTTAGAAGGGACAAAAGTACAAAAAAATATGCACATATCCACAAATTATTTATAAGTTTGCACCCAAAAAGATTTTAAAACAATGATTTATACTGAACAAAATGTGCTCCATAACACACTGCAATCACTTAAAAATCAGGGAAAAACAATAGGTTTAGTACCTACTATGGGCGCCTTGCACAACGGGCATTTATCTCTTGTAAAAAAAGCGAAAGAAGAGAATGATATTACTGTTGTAAGTATTTTTGTGAACCCTACTCAGTTCAATAATCCGACTGACTTGGAGCGATACCCTAGGACCCTTGAAGCTGATGCAGCGCTACTGGCTACTGTAGCTCCTGACCTGCTTATATTTGCTCCTACAGTGGCTGATATTTATGGCTCTGATGTATCTTCGGAATCTTTTGATTTTGGGCAATTGGATAAGGAGATGGAAGGTTCTTCTCGTCCTGGTCATTTTGATGGTGTGGGTACTATAGTGAACAAGCTTTTTGAAATAGTACTTCCTGACCGTGCTTATTTTGGTGAAAAAGACTACCAACAGCTGCTTATAATAAAGAAAATGGTAGAGCAAAAAGGTTTGCCAGTAACTATAGTTCCGTGTGCAATAGTACGCAATGAAGAGGGCTTAGCCCTAAGCTCACGCAATGCCTTGCTTAGTGAGGAAATGAAAAAGCGTGCTACTTTTATCTATCGTACGCTTATGGCTGCTAAAGAGCGCTTTGCGACTCATACTCCTACTGAGGTTGAAGCGTGGGTAAAAGAGGTTTTTGCCAAAGAAAGTGATTTTAGTTTGGAATATTTTACGATTACTGATGCTGATACCTTACAGCATATTACTAAGAAAGAAGGTGGGAAGAACTATCGTGCTTTTATTGTGGTACACGCTGAAGGGGTGAGACTTATAGACAATATGAGTATGTAACGAAGATAAAGCAAAATTTCAACTACTTTTATAAAAAATAGAATTTAAAATGCAAAACTACAAAAAAATAATATAATTAGCTCATACAAAGAGGATTATTTTTTTGATAGGAAGATAAGAGAAGACAGAGTCTTAGATGATTTGGACAGGCTTTTTCAAAATTAGGTTTCTAAATCGTTACCTAATACCTTGAAAAATAATTTTTATTAATAGGTTATATTTCAGTGTTTTACACCTTTTTTCATATTGTACAGTAACTTGATAAAAAGTACTTTCGCAAATTAAAAAATTAGAGTATGAAAAAAGTAAAACGCTCAACCTTTAAGGTATTGTTTTACCTTAAAAAGAATGCCCCAAAGAAGAACGGTAAGGTTGCTATTATGGGGCGTATTACCATTGACAATCAGGTAGCTCAGTTTAGTACCAAACTTGAAATCCTTCCGCAGAAATGGGATTTGAAGTACGGAAGGGTAACAGGTAAAACAGAAGAAGCTACCCAACTTAATCGCAAGCTGGAAGAGATTCGCTCACGTATGGTTACTCATTATGAGGAACTGATGAAGTACGAGGGAGTGGTTACTGCTCAGAAGCTAAAAGCTGCTTTCCTAGGCATAGGAGTAATGGAAGATTCCTTGCTAAAAGTCTATGAGAAGTTCAAAGAGGACTTTGTTTTGATGGTAGAAAAAGGTGTTAGAAGTTATAGTACGCTCAACAAATATGAGAATGTATATACTCATTTGAGCGAATTTATCCAGTACAAATACCGCAGAAGTGATATTTCTTTCAAAGAGCTTACAGAAGTCTTTATCAATGAGTTCGACTTCTATCTTAGAGTTAATAAAAGTCTTACTCACAACACAATATGGGTTTATATGATGCCCCTTTGTAAAATGGTAGAAATAGCGATAGACAAAGGAATTATCTATCGCAATCCTTTTAAGAATTATATAAGTTCTATGGAGGAGAAAGACAGAGGTTATTTGCTTAGAGAGGAAGTAGAAGCTCTTCTGCAATATCACCCTAAGAGTGCTTCTGCTGAATTAGTACGAGACCTATTTGTTTTTAGTTGCTTTACAGGTTTTTCGTATATTGACATCAAGCAGCTCAAAAAAAGTCACTTACAATCGTTCTTTGACGGCAACAAATGGCTTATCAAACGCCGTCAGAAATCTGATGTACCCTGTAATGTACGCCTATTGGATATAGCCGAGAAAATTATTGAAAAATATGAGGGTACGACTCGTACAGAGGCACTGTTTCCTACGCCCTCCAATGCTAATTGCAACCTCCTGATCAAAAAGATGATGAAAGATTGTAACATCATTCGTGAAAAACCCATTTCATTTCACTGGGCACGCCATACCTTTGGTACTCTGTTCTTAACAGAAGGGGTTCCCTTGGAAAGCGTTAGCAAGATGATGGGACATAAGAATATCAAAACCACCCAGATTTATGCTAAAATCACCAATGAGAAAATTAGCAAGGATATGGAAATTGCTGCCGAACGATTAAAAAACTTAAAGATAGGATAACTTCTCAGTGTCTTTTAAAAATTAGAAATCCATTGATAACATTTCAAAAAGAGATGTGTCGATGGATTTTTTTGTTGCCTTACAGAAAGCCATTAGAAGAGAAAAAGACTTCAACAAATAAGGAAAAGGGTATTCGTTTGTCACAAATAGAAATACGTCATTAAGACTTACCTATTTTCCCTGTTTTAAACACTTAAGGCACGTAATGGCGGTTCGTTGTTCGAGTGCAAAGGTATTTCTGTGTTATTAACGCTTCTTGCAAGGTCAAGCCCGATGGGTTTTCAAAAAAATCTCCAGCCCTTGTCCGTTGTCCTGCGGGTAGTATTTTTTTGAAAAACCTTGCAGAAGCTAAACACAGACCTTTTATGGCACTCGAAACGAAACCAGCTCATTCCGACCTTTAAGCGAATAAAAAAAATGTCAAATATGAGAAAAATGCCGCTTCTTACAGATTGTTTTTTGAAACGAATACCGCTTTTCCTCCCATTGTCGAATAAAAAATTTCAAAAAGACAACCTAAAAGCCGAAAATCGTGCGTATCGTGTCCAAACAAGCCGTAAAGCCGTATAAAACTCCTAAAATGCAACAAGATGAAAAAAGAACCCTGTATCGCAACTAAATTCGTGTCTCACGAAATAAGCCCCTTAGAACATCTGAAAGACTGCCAAGTCTATCAGCTCCGTGTAAAACTCAATAGCGGTGAGAAACTCACCCGAACAGAGAAAAATTGGATTACTCAAGCGGTCAATAGTAACTGCTTTTTTAGGAATGCTATCCCCTTATTGGGCTACCGATTTGATTTTTCCGATATACTGAAAAAGTTCATTGTAAAGCAGTATAATACTTGGTATGAATACTATGCTATCGACCGCACCAGCCTCCGTGCCTATCTTTATGGGCGCATAGACCAAATAGTAGAAATTTAGTAACCTAATAACAAATAGAACGTTTATGAATATCGTAGGAAGACTTACCGAAAATGCACAAGTGCAAACCCTATCAAATGGCAAACAAGTAGTTAATTTCTCTGTAGCAGTGAACGACAACTACCGAAACAAAGCAGGTGAAAACGTACAACAGACCTCCTTTTTTGACTGTTCTTATTGGCTCAGTACGGGAGTTGCTCCGTACCTTACCAAAGGCACATTGGTTGAATTGGAAGGACGAGTATCGGCAAGAGCGTGGCTCAATCGTGAGGGAGAGCCTCAAGCAGGCTTGAACTTTCACACCTCCAAAATCAAATTCCACTTTAGCAAGAAAGCAGAAGTAACACCTAATACCTCTGCAAGTGAGACAAATAACACAAATGCCATAAGACCTTTGCCAAAGCCCCAAGTCACAGCAGGGCAAGTCGCAGAGGAAGACGAGGACGATTTGCCTTTCTAAATGTATAACCCTTTAAAATTGAACAGAAAATGAATATCAGCAAAACACCTACAACACACCTATTGGTGCGTGCCTATACCAATAGCGATTGGGATAGTTGCGACTTTGCCCTTATCAGCCTTACCAAGCAATGGCTTGAGAAAGTGAAAAATGTAGCCCAACAAGTATCTACCCTAAAGAGCGACCCCGATTTTGTAAACCTTAGTTTCTATGAGGCAAGAACCGACTTTTATACCCTCAGCGATGAGGAACAGCCCGATTTATCCTTTTTGGAAGAACGTACTTGGGCTTTTGTGGAACTCACTGAGGAGGAATTAGCCTCTTTCAATACGCCTGAAAGCCGTTTGGATATTTACCGAAGCGTATTTACCCGATACGATGATTTCTATATAAAAGCCTATGGAAAATACTCCTCCGATGAGTATTGGACGGACGACATTCGTTTTGATGAACTTTTTAAAACCTTTGAAAAATGATAATAACAGACCTCAATGGCGTACCTATAGAGGTAACCGACCTTGATAAAGCCTTAGCGCAAGCCGATAGCTTTAGAGGGTATAAGCATACTGACAACACCCACAAGGCGTTAGACAAGAGGCTAAAAGCCTATTGGCAGGACTTATATATTAAACTAAAGCAACTCAAAGAAGCCCAAAACTCAACCCTTAATAAAACCTAACAGCCTATGGAAAGCGTTTACTTAGTCTATAAAACCGATAGCTGGCACTATATGAGTAGCCGTGTCCTTATGCAAGTATGCACAAGCAAGTACAAAGCAATCGAAGTGATAAAAGCCTATTGCAAGCGGTACAAGCTACCCTTTACCCAAGACGACCTAACCAACTTGCAATGGTACGACCAAACCCAATGTAGCAAAAGAAGCATTGAGTTTGAGATAGAACCCCAAGAAGTAGTTTAACCTAAAAAAGAGTATCTCAATGAAACCACTCAAACAACCCCTAACAACCGACACCCAAGCCCTGTCCTATATAGGGATAATCATCCGAACTTTTGAGCCACTGCACTTTATGAACCTTAGCGACCAAGACCGAGAGGCAACCCTCAAAGCCCGACAAACCTTAGAAGCTATCGTAAAGGCAAACGGCTACACAGTGAGTTATCGCACTGAAAACACTATTAAAAAAGCCCCTTAAAAGATAAGAATATAAAAACAGAAGTATCAATTTAAAAACGAAGTATCCAATGGAAACCCATTTTTTCAATCAAATTGCTCAGTTAGCCATACAAGGCAAACTGCATTTAGTCATAACCCAAGAAGCAAATAGCCAGCTTGTTGTATCGGTATTGCTTGAGAATGAACAATGTTCAGACCCTGCCAAGCACCTTTTGCCTCCCTTAGTACTTAGAGGCACTGCCGAAGAATTAGATGCAGGCTTTTTTCAAAGCATCACCCAACCCTTAGAAGAAACCTCCTCTCTGTTTGTGAATATGGAGCAGTACATCGAGGCGCAAAAGCAAGCCCAAAGGCAATCAGCTATGGAGAAAGAAAAAGCCGAGAAACAACAAAAGAAATACGATGAGGCTATGAAAAAAGTAGCTGATTTAGAAGCGCAGGGCAAGTACCGAGAAGCGTGGTCAAAACTACCTCCTCCCGATGAGTTCCCTAACTATGCCGATAAAATCCGCAAAAAAAGGTCAGAACTATCCACACACTTTGCCCCTACCTTGTTTGAAGAATAAGTATTAACCCCTAAAAAAAGTATTGTTATGCTCATAGCTACCCAACTGAAAAGAATGTTTGTCTTTGAAGAAAACCGACAAACTATTCACCTTGCCGACCCTAATCCATCGTGGTCAGTAGAGCAAGTCAAGAATTTTTACAGCACCCATTACCCCCTGCTCACCAATGCCAAAGCAGGCACACCTTATGTAGAGGGAGACAGCGTTGTCTATCCCCTACAAATCACAATGGGTACAAAAGGCTAAATCTCTACTAATTCTAAAGCTATGAGCCTTGTAAAACAGCTTAAAACAAGGCTTATAGCTAAAATTACAAACATTATCAAAAACTAAAAACAAACTAAAAATGTATGCAACAGCAATCCCAACAAAACCTCGCACCTATACAAAGCGAAGCACAGAGAGAACTCTACCGCAGGTTAAGAGAGTTTTCCAAAGCAGTCCAACGCCCCAAAGACTGCTCACAGATACGTCAAGAACAGCAACAAGTAGCCCCGAAAACTCTTTTGCCAATGGTTTTCTAAAAACGACCTTTCCTCCTAAAGTGTATCATTCAAGCAAGCACATCATTTTTAGTGGAGAGGAGCAAGCTCAGCTAAAAACCACTCTCAAGTGTTCCCTTACTCAAATGGCAGACTATTACGGCTTTACTCCCTTTCCCATAGAGCAGTACGACCTTTCTTGCGGGATTGCCTTAGCCCTTTCTTACAGCCAAGAGCAAATCAAAAAGAGAGATACCAAAGGTACTTTCTGTGAACTAAAAGTATTGAAAGCCCCCAATAGCGATGCTTTTTTCTCTTGCGAAGAACGTTTTTATTTGCCCAACGAAGTGTTTTTTGTCCCTCTGCAACCACTTTATAGACTTCTGAAAGTACATAAAAACAAACCACTTTATGAACTATTTTTATCGGTATATGCCTACCTAAACCAACGTGCTTTTATAGCAAACTATGTACAAGAAGATTGTTTTGTGGCTTATGCCTATGAAATGTTGCAGGATTGTATTAGCCAAGACTATGAAGAAATAGCGGAAAGAGACCACCTCCTACACCTTTTAAAGCAGGCACAACAAATAGGTACTATTCTTTCCAAAAAGATACGCAACCCTTGCCATTTAGACTTTTTTCAAAGGCGTATAGCCCGATTTATTCCTAAGAATGATTTAGAAGCCGAATGCCTTGCCCTCTTTCAAGCCTTTTATACCTTGTGGCAGGATTTTCCTAACCACTCTATCTATACCCATTTGCACAGAGCAGAGGACTATTATGAGCAAGGTGAAGAAGAACTTTTTGAAGTAGAGAAATACCTATCTTTTGTCTATGAAGACCAAAGCGACCTATTCCATACCTATCTTTTAGATTGGCTCAATGGAGAATATTCCCAATGTAGTGAGATAGAACTCCCTACCATTCACAAGCATTTTAACGGCACAACACCCCTTGCTAACTTTGATTTTGAACAGCGTTTCTTTCCTCTCTTAACTGAACTTATAACCCTTTTAAACCGCATTTAAAATGAAATACACAGACCTCACCCCAGAAGTAGGGGAAGTATATCGCCCTACATCAGCACTTGTTTTTTACGAAGACAGTAACCGCTACAACCCACAGAGTTATGTAGAGTACTTACACCTTGATAACAATGGTAACCCTACAAGCGCACAACCGCTTACCCTCGACCAAGCGCAAGCACTTGCCAAAACGCTCACCTGCCAAAAAGAGCAAGCAAAAGCCTTTCTAATCCCTAAAGGTATTATCCCCCGCAGGGTGCTCCATCTATCCCATAAAGGCGAGGGGCAGGCTGTTTGGTACTCTAAAGCACAAAAAAAGCAGTTATTTTTTGCCTCCTCCCTCGCTATAGAAAGCAAAGAAGTAAATCTACCTCCTCTGTTGTGGAAAGTTACCCCCAAGAGCCTTTGGATATATGCCTTAGCGAAAAACCAAAAGCCACACCTTAATACACCTCTGTGCTATGCGCCTTTTTTTAACGTCTATGAAAATGGCAATGTGTGTATGGGGTCAGTGCAGGTAAATGAGCGTAAAGCCTCTTGCTTAGAAGACTTTATCACCCAATGGGAAGATTATTTTTTCAACAGCTATTTTTCTCATCAATTAGGCTCATATCCTATAACCAAAATACCCTTAATAACCCTTTGGCAGGAACTCACTCAAAGTAATAAGCCTTTCCCTTGCGAACTGCTCAATCCCAATCATCTCACCTTACAACAAATCCTATAACAATGAAACAGACCCTAAACACCTCAAACACCCTCAACCCTTTCAATACCTCTGTCCAAACACACAAAGAGCAGGTACATTTTACTGATACAGCTTTGCTCAACGCTACCAATCCTATTAAAGTACATCTAATAGGAGCAGGAGGCACAGGCTCGCAAGTAGCCACTGCTTTAGCACGTATCAACCACGCTTTGGTTGCTTTAGGACACGCAGGGTTATCGGTAACCCTTTGGGACAACGACCTTGTAAGTCCTGCCAATCTTGGTAGACAGCTTTTTTCGGCTTGTGAGTTAGGAATGTATAAATCTTCTGCCCTGATAAGCCGTATCAATCGCTTTTTTGGTACAGATTGGAGAGCGCAAACACAGCTATTCAGCACTGAGACCTTTCCCTCTGAAGAAGAAACAATGAGAGGAAGCATTTACCTTTCGTGTGTAGATAGCGTAAAGGCACGCTTTGACATTGGGGAAGTACTCACTCATTTAGAGCGAGCCCATCACTACCACAACAACCCTAAGTATTGGTTAGATTTTGGCAACAGCACTCATTCAGGACAAGTGATTTTAGGTACTTTACAAGCCATTGAGCAACCTCATAGCGATACTTTTACTCCCATAGACACCCTGCCTACTATTACCCAAGCCTTTGGAGAACTATTAACGCAAGCCGAGCAGAATGACAATACCCCAAGTTGCTCCCTTGCCAAAGCCTTAACCAAGCAAGATTTGTTCATCAATGCCACCCTTTCACAAATGGGAAGCACTCTACTTTGGAACTTGTTCAGAGAAGGGCTCACTCCTTACAGAGGCTTTTTCCTCAACCTTAAAGACTTTCGTACACAACCCTTAGCTGTATAAACAACAACACTGACAAGCATTTTTTATGACTGCTTGTCAGTGCTATTAATTGCCTATCGTGGCTCACGACCTTCTTTTCTTTGAGAAAGAAAAGAAGCAAAAGAAAAACCTTACAGATAGATTTTTTGTTGGTTTAGGATAGAGAGAAGCCTTATAAGAAAGCCATTAAAGATAAAAAAAGGAGCTATTTCTTATAGTTAGCCTCCAAAATCTTTAGAATATCACTTTGTTTAAAGAGAATTTTACCACCAATTTGGATATAAGGAAAGAGCCCATCATCACGGTATTGCTGTAGGGTTCTTTTGGTGATATGCAGCAGCTCACAGACCTCCTTTCCTGATAGAAATACCTCGCCGTCAAATACAGGGCGGAAGTTTTTAAGGATAAAGTCCATTTGCTGTTTAAGGTTTTCAAGCTGACTAAGGTAAGAGCTTAGTTCCTGGTGTGTTTCTGTGAGTAAGTTCATCGGGTTTGATGGTTAGAGGTTAAAAGCTGTTCTACATCACTACGCTTAAAATAGTTCTTGCGGTGGATGCACGAGAAAGGCAAGAGTTTTTGGTCTTTATAATACTGCAAGGTACGCTTACTAATACCCAGAAGCAGACAAACCTCCTGAGAGTCTAACCACTTTTCTTTTTGCCAAATCCCCCTATAAGTATCCATTATCACTTGCAGAGAATTGTTGAGTTGCTGTACGTCTTTTTGTATCTGTTCAAAAACAGATTTTTCTATAACTACTACTTCCATTTGCATTATTTTGCGCAAAGGTAAAACAAAACAAGCCCACTTTTAAAAGTAGGCTTGTTTTGGAAGAGAAAGGAGAATTTTGGCTTTATATCTTTACTCTTTCTTCACATTAAACTCAAAGTCAAGTTTTTGTTCATTGCCGAAGGAGTCGCTTATCCAAACGGAGAGAGACTGGTTAGCTTCTGAAGCAGAAGTGTAGTAAAGCCTAAACGCTCCTTTGGAGGCAAGTGGATAGACATCATTGGCAAACAGAGCTTCCCCTTGCAGAGAGGTACGCAAACTGCCTTTTCCCTCATACTGAAAGTAACGAATAAAATAGCGGTTCTCATCGTACTGGTAGGGAGAGCGCAACTCACAGCGTATTTCTACCGTATCGGTTTTACCTATACTTTTAGGCACAGGTAGTACCTTTACCTCAAAAGGAAAGTTTTGTTGTACGTCCAACTCTTTTTTACAAGAGGTGAATAGGCTCACACATAGCATTGCAATGAGTCCTATTACAATTTTCTGATTTATTTTCTTCATCGTATTGTCTTTTTAAAGGTTAAAACATATAACGCAGTCCTACAGTAGCACAAGGACGCAGTAGCTCAAAGGAACTTCCCCATAGAGCTGCTACCTTGCCAGAGCAAAGCACTAAAAAATGATCACTTAGGTAAGTCTCTACCTGCAAACCTACTTGTGCACCATAGAGAAAATTATTTTCATTCTTTAGCAAAGCCCCATCAGGAAGGAGGCTTTTGCTGTGATTGACTACCTCATAGCCCAAAAGAGCTTCTGCTCCTAAGTTCAAAGCTACCGTTTTACTGCTGTCACTGACTAAGGCAAAGCTATAACCTCCTGCACCTATATACCTCTCAACGGGTATATTCAGACTCTTGTAAGGGTATAATCGCCTTTGATATTCAAGAGCAAAATGCTTGTAGTTACCCCTTTTAGCATTGATACTATAGCCTAACTGTACCCCAAAATCATCAGAAAAGGAGGAAGTAAAAGCCTCTGCAGGCACAACCCAAGAGAGCGAGATACCTTTTTGCTTGGGTAACAATCGCTGTGCCTGGGCAATGGAGCCTCCTAAAAAGCACAGACAAATACAAGTGATAATTCTTACCATTGGCATTAAAATTTAAGGTTAAACTGTTCGATAGGGCGAGCGGCTATAATCTCCTCGTTGGTGATGAGGAACGATTGGTAACGAGAGCCGTTCTTTTCAAAGATTTCTACCCGCAAAACCTTGTCATCAGAGAGGGTGAGTTGGTCTAACATATACACCGAGCGGGCTTCTTTATGCGCCTTTAGTAGCGATATAGGTTGGTATACGCGCAAGGGCTCAACAGGCACTTCCTGTACAATGCTCTTTTTGGTGGTCTTCTTATCAATGATTTTAAAAGTGATAAAATCTACTTCAAAAGGCAGATTAGAGCGATTGGACAATTGCACATCTACATAGAGTTTGCTATTGTGTACATAGATGCCTTTTAGTAGCCATTGTATACCTGCATTCTCTGAACCTATATGCTTGATATAATTCTTCTTCTGATGGTAGATAGACGACATAATAATCTGTGCCACCGCAGGTGATTCCCAGCCTGTATCAGAGAAGAGAATATCCGATTTCACATTGTTGCCTTGGGGCATTCCTCTGCCAAAATCAATGGTAAGAGGTTGTGGCGTGGTGTGATAACTCACCTCAAAGCTATAAAAGCCTCCGTCTTGAGTGATGACCGATAGGTTGGTGCTATCGGTAAAGTCTGTTTTAGCTGCTTTTACCCTTAGTACATTCTCGGCATCTTTCACCTTGTCGGCTACTAAGTTTTCGCTTCCCAAATCCACATAGCGGATAGAAGCAGGAAAGATAAGATGGGTTGTTTGATCATAAGCCACCTGCAAAGGATAAGGCACTACTTTTCCTGATTGTGCTAAAAGTTCCTTTTTCTCAGTACTGAGGGCTGTGTTTTCCTTTGCCTCATTCTGGGCTTGCACGGTAACGGTAAGCATTGTTACCGATAATAATAAGTGTAATTTACGCATAAATAAAATGATATTAAGTGTGTTTAATAGGTTGAAAAATAAACAATTGTGTTGTTTTGTGCTTTGTTTTGTGTTTATGGGTTTGTCTGAAAGGCTATTTCTTAGAGATGAGTAGGAGCTGATAACCTGCTTTAACCCTTATGGAAGGCTGTGCAATCTTTTTAGAAAGAAAGGAGGTACCTCCTTGCACGACCCCTTTGCTCAGCTCCGAGACAATTTGGTCTTTGGCTGAAGAGCTAAAGGTAAAGCTACTTCCTGAACTTTTGCTCATTCCCGCTGCTATTTCTCTAAAGGCATTGGCATCGGAAGAAGCGGGCAGGTATAACCCTTGTTGCCCATCGATATCGTAGGCAGCTATAGAAACAGGAATTACCTTGCCCTTGTATTCTAAGGATTTTACGGTGAGTAACAATCTATCACCACTCACTTTAGCAGAGGCTGTAAGCAGTTCTCCTTTGGGAATGAGTATGCCTGCTACTCGTATAGGCTCTAAAAGTCTTAGCTGCACCCTTGAGTTTTCTCCTAATAGCTGTTCTATATGTGTACAAGCGCGAATGCTATTCTTTAGAATACTACCTTGTGGCTTAAAGCTCTCGCCATTGAAAAAAGCGGTCTGTTGCTCCTTCACCCATTCTTGCAGAGCCTCCTTCTCGGACTGCTTGCGGGGCAAACGACTGACGACCTTTTCCTCTGGGGTATAGACAGGAGCGATATTTTTGCTCTGTTCTGCATTGTCAGCTTCGCTACTATTGTTTCCCTCGCCCTCTTGTGAGCCTGCGCCCCCCATCATTGAAGGGTTTTGTTGTCCTTTAGGCAAATATCTTGAAGCCATCTCATAAGACTTTTCCATCAATGCCATTTGAGCATCTACAGAGGTAGGATCTTGCTTGTTGGAGAGTTGAGACTTGAGCGAGGCTATCTCTTCTTTGAGTTTTTGTTGCTCCTCGTAAGCACTATTGTCTTGGTAGAAACTGCCTAAAGTCTGGTGAATATCGCGATAAGACTGAGCGGAACGCTCAAAGGCATTAGGGGTAGCCTTGCGATAACGCGGAGTAGGTTCTTCTTCCTCCTCGATAGCTTCGGGATATTCCTCGCCTTCGTCTTCTTGCCAATAGTCTGACAGCGCATTGAGAGAGGCTTTTTTATCAGCTTCTTTTTCTTCTAAGAGGGCTTCTTCGTAGGCTTTTTCTTTATCAGAAGGCAAGAGTGTCTCGGTAGCTTGTGGTATTGCCTCATTGATACCTACTTGTGTTTGCTCTTGCTCACTTCCGCCACCAAAAAGCAGATACATACAAGCGAGGAAGATTATCCCCATTAGGGCATAGATGACAATTTTTTTGAGTTGTTGTTTTTTAGCAAGGGCTTTTTCCTCATTGCGCTCTTGGAGGGCTTTTTCCTCTTCTTCACTGACCAAGAAACTCGGTGTAGAAGAAGCGTTAGCCTTATCTGAGGCAGGGGTATTACCGTTTTGCTCTGGAAGGGGTGTGTTCTTTTCCATTATTAAGTTGTTTAAAAATTAACGAATCCTTTTTTGGGGTATTTCCCTCTGTAGGTACAATAGCCTTGTTGTCAATATGCTGTATGGCAGGGGCTTCGCCTTGGTGGTACTCTTGGTAAGCGTGCCATAGTATAAAAAGAGTAAGTAGTGAGTAGACTGCAAAGGCTAAGAGTACCAAGCGTTTTCTTTGTGAGGGTGAAAGTCCCTGGCAATAACTTCGGGTTTGCTTTTTTAGAGAATGTATCTCTCTTTGGATTTTGGCTATCATCTCTCTACGGTTCTAAGGTCTTTGTTTTCTATTACATTGAACTGTTCGATGATAAACCCTTGAGGGTTGTTATCAGAACGCACGGAGTTAATCAACCTGCAAGAGGTAATAAGACTCCTTTCGGTGATGTTGCTGGCGCGGGTGATGAACTGCTTGGCAAAGGTTTCTACCTGATAAGGATAGCTATTAAAGTTACAGCGCACGCTATCGATGACTACCCGTTGGAGGATATTGCCAGAGATGATGCGGTTGTAATAGCCTTTTTCAGCCAAATCTTTATAGTAGTTAAAGGCAGATTTATCTGCCATAAAAAAGGCACGTTTGGTATTATCTTCAATTGCTTTTTTATCGGGGGCTAAGTTGAAGAAGAGTTCGTGAAACCTGCGCACGTGTTCTTTAGCTTCGACAGGGCGATTGATTTTCTCATCTTGAGAGAGTGCCAGCATTAATGATTTGCCATTGTCTAACACATAGATTTTCTCGCGCTGTTTCTCGGCAAAGTAATAGGCATAGCCTACAGCGAAGATACTCACGCCTGAGCAAAGCACAGCAAAGGCTATGGCATACATACGGATTTGCTTGAATCCGTTTTCGATGTTTCTAAAGATTTTAAATTCCATTAATTTTAGTATTCAATTAGACTTGTTTTTACTTCATTAACCTACCTGTAATATTACCTGAAAGAGAGCCAGCTCCTGCACCTGCTATATTACCCGCATTAGAGGTAGCTTGGTTTACATTTCTACCATAATTGCCCATACCTCCTGCTTGTATAATCCAACCTGCCACAGTAGGAATGGTAAAATAGCCTATGATACCAATGACCATAAAGATAATGTAGGCTGTGTTGGTAGTATCAGGAATGAAACTCGGGTCGGAGAGTTGTTCGATGTCTCGTTGTAAGATAAGGGATTGGATACGTGCTAAAATAGCACTGAACAAATCGGATACAGGAAGCCATAGATAGACACTTACATAGCGGGTAACCCATTGTAGTAAGGTAGATTGAAATCCATCCCATACCGAAATGGCAAAGGCTATAGGTCCTAAAATAGACATCACCACAAGAAAGAAAGTGCGTATGGTGTCAATCACTAAAGCGGCTGCTTGAAAGAGCATTTCGAGTAGTTCACGAAACCACGATCGGATGCTTTGCTTGAGGTCATACATCCCTCTTTCAATATACATTCCTGCCATTACAGCCATATCTTCGGGCATCCAACCCAATTCATCAATCTTTTTGTCAAACTCTTCATCTGAGACGAGGTAGGCAGTTTCGGGGTTGCGCAATTGTGCCTCTCGCTCTAATCGGTCCTTTTGCTCTTGTAGTTTGTGCAAATCGAGTGTTTGTCCTTCTAAGATGCTATGGGTACCCGTTACCACAGGACTTAGCACTGTATTCATTGTTCCTAACACCAGAGTAGGGAAAAATATCACACACAGCCCTATGGCAAAGGGACGGAGCAAGGGATATACATCCACAGGTTCGGCTCGGGCTAAGGCTTGCCATATACGCATTGCCACATAAAACAGTGCCCCTAAGCCTGCCAAGCCTTTGGCTATGGCAGACATCTGAGCTGTTAGGGGCATCATCTCATCGTATAAAGTACGGAGTATTTGGTGTAGATTTTCCATTTATCAGTTTTTTTTACCAGTATTTGAGTTCTGTTCCATAGAGTGAAAGTACCTTTTGCGCATCGTTTTGCTTCTTAGCACGTAGATAGCTTACCGAGATGTTTTTCTGGGTGTAGTAGCGTACTAAGTTATAGTACTCTTTCACTTCCTTATGCACCTTATCGATAATATCCATACGCTCTTTGTCGTTCATAGAGAGTGAGGAGCTATTAACAATTTGTTGCAGGTCTTTGAGCAGCTTAGAACTTTCACCCAAGAGCTTGGAGTAGCCATTGGCAATAGCCGACAACTCTTGAGAGGAGAAGTTAGGGTCTTGACTCATTTTCTTGAAGTTGGTTACATACATCTTGGAGATGTCGCCCACCAGTAGCACCGTTTCCTGTACTTTGCGGGCATCTTTTACCAAGTTATTTACCTTTTTCAGAGCATCGTAATACTCCTTACCTTGGTTGTAGAGCTTTTCCACCTCTCGGAAGTTGTTGAGCATATTCTTAGCCGTTGAGGAGGTTTGCACTATCTGCTGGGTAGTGTTGATGATGCTCTGAGCAAAATTAGTTGGGTCAGTTACTACCCATTGTGCACTTAATTTGGGGCTTGCCAGCATAGCTATAGCAAAAAACCCCGTTAATAACATTTTCTTCATTGACTTTAATTATTATGATTTACGTATGATTATTAGTTTATTACAGTCCATTAGCCATTTGTACGATGGCTTTTTCCAAATTGCCGTCTAACTTCTCGGAGAGTTCCATCACTTGGTGTTTTTCGCTCTCTTCAGTGGTGTAGGCAAAGTATTCTTCTCGGCTTACCTCTGTAGCATACACCGCAGAGTGTGTGCCTCCTAAGCCTATCCACACTTCTTTGTATTTGCGACGAGAGTCGTTGGAGAGATTGATAGATAGGATTTGCGACTTCTCTTTCTCAGTAAGTCCTAACATCGCTTGGATAGCATCAAACTTGTTCATATACTTGCGCTGGTCGAGCAATATCTTGCAATCGGAGTTGTTGATGATAGATTCCTTTACAATAGGTGAATGGATAATATCATCTACCTCTTGGGTTACAATCACTGCCTCACCAAAGAACTTACGCACGGTTTTGAATAGGTACTTGATGTACTCCGCCATTCCCTCTTTGGCAATCGCTTTCCACGCTTCTTCGATGAGAATCATCTTGCGAATACCCTTCAGGCGCCTCATCTTGTTGATAAACACCTCCATAATGATGATCGTAACCACAGGAAAGAGTATCGGGTGGTCTTTAATCGCATCAATTTCAAATACGATAAAGCGTTTGGAAAGCAGGTCTAATTCCTTATCGGAATTGAGCAGATAGTCGTATTCACCTCCTTTGTAATAAGGCTCTAACACGTTGAGGAAGTTAGCCAAGTCAAAGTCCTTTTCTCTTACCTGCTTCTCTTGTAGTATAGCTCGGTAGTCATTCTTGATATACTCATAAAAGCCATTGAAAGAAGGTGTGTGCGAGGGATTGTCTTTTACCAATTGTAGGTAAAGGTTCACTGCATTGGAAAGGGCTACCTCTTCCGCACGTGTAGGAGGCTCATTGTCTCGCTTCCAAAGGGTGAGTATCAGTGTTTTGATACTCTCTCGCTTTTCAATGTCAAACACCCCATCATCAGTGTAGAAAGGGTTAAAAGCAATGGGATTGTCTTCGGTATAAGTAAAGTAAATCCCATCCTTGCCTTTGGTCTTGTGGTGAATAAGCTCACAGACCCCTTGGTAGGAGTTCCCTGTATCTACTAAAACGATATGTGTACCTTGTTCGTAATACTGCCTTACTAAGTGGTTCGTGAAAAAGGATTTACCACTACCCGAAGGTCCTAAGACGAACTTATTACGGTTGGTGATAATCCCTTTTTTCATAGGCTCATCGGAGATATCCAAGTGGATAGGCTTGCCTGTGAGCCTGTCGGCCATCTTAATGCCGAAAGGACTGGAAGAACTTTGATAGTTGGTCTCCTGAGTGAAAAAGCACAAAGCGGGCTCTATAAAAGTATAGAAAGTCTCTTCACTGGGGAAGTCGGCTGCATTGCCAGCTATACCTGCCCAATAGAGAGTTGCCGTATCTATGGTGTTATGGCGCGGCTTGCACTCCATTGACGCCAAAGCGCTACCCACATCGTTTTTAATACTCCTAAGCTCTTGTGGGTTGTCCGACCACGCCATCACATTAAAGTGTGCTCTGATAGAGGAAAGTCCATAAGAGTGAGCCTCATTGAGGTATTGCTCTATCCATTCTTTGTTGATTTGGTTGCTACGGCTGTATCTTGAAAGCGAATGCATATTGCGTGCTGACTTCTCAAACTGTCTGAGATTTTCTTCAGAATTGTCCAAGAATAGGTATTGGTTGTAGATATGGTTACAACTCAGTAGCAAGCCCACAGGGGCTGCAAAGGACAAACGGCAATCGCTCTTATCGGTAGAGAGTCGCTCGTAACGGCTATCGGCTTGTACCTTAGAGGGCAAGTCTTCTGTATCTGATAAGGTATGCACACAGAGTCTTTGGTTACCAATGCGCATTTGCTCGGCAGAGAGGCATATATCTTGCAGGCTCTCTTTCTCATCAGTGGAAAGACTAAGATATTGCTCAAAGAGTCCCTTTTTGTGAGGAGTACCTATATAGTCCTCTGTTTTGAGCTGACGGAGCTTTATCAGGTTAGAGTCATTTAAAATACGCTCTAACTGCGCTACCGCTTCCAAGAACTGGGTGGCGTGTTCTCGGTTAGTGAGCTCCTTAGGCAAGAAGTTTCCTTTGCAAAGGGAGGAAAAGTTGCTTTGGGCTCTCATTCGGTTTTTGGTGGTTTGGGTGATGAACAGGTAGCATCTGTGATTTAAGAACGGACGCTCGTTAAAATGCTTTTCGTACGAATGAGAGAGAAAACTCAGATTCTCACCTTGTAGTTCAGGTTCGTATTGTTCCTTGATAAACCAGTCCTGTTTGTGGATAACGGTATACTGTGGCAATACTTTGATAGCCTTATGCCAAAGTGAGTGGAGTATCTCATAGTCCTCACCCGAAATGGTAAAGAGCTCTGGAAGCTGCACCTCGAAGCCGACGCTGATGTCGGCTTCTTTGGTGAGCAAGCAGTCTTGTTCTATGGCAAGAATAGGGAACTTACTCTCTAAGGTGTTGATTTTAGAACTATTTCTCATTGAGGGTTGTTTTAGGTTTAGGGTAACGAATAAATTGGCGTGGGGATCTTTGGTGGCGTAGGTATTTGGGGTGGCGTTTGCGAGCTGCTTGTTTCATCAGGCCGTGTTCACCGTATTTCTGGTTTAGTGAAAAAGTCTGCCAAACCACAAGGCTGACCATACTAACGCCTACCCCCAAGCATACAAAAGAATTGACTCCTACCGTGTAGAGGATCATCACCAAGATAAGCACCGAGAGCAGTCCTCCTGCAAAGATGAAGAGGTACTGCGCTTTGAGTCCTTTGAACTCTACACTTCTGCCGATGCCTTTGTTGATAGAATAGCTGTTTTTTGTCTCCATAAGTTTATAAGAAGAACGAACGTAAGATCGTAGCCGCTACAATTAGGAAAATACAAGCCCCAAACCAACTGGCAGCCGTTTTGCTGGTATCGGGGTCGCCACTACTAAACTTGTTATATACCTTCACCCCACCGATGAGTCCCACCACAGCCCCTATGGCATAGATGAGCTTGGTAGCTGGGTCAAAATACGAGGTAACCATACGGGTAGCTTCGTTGATACCTCCTACACCATTGCCCTGAGCAATGGAAAATTGTGTAACTCCTATCATCGTCAATAGAAGGAGCCGTTTTAGAATTGATTTTCGCTTCATTGATAATCTGTTATTTTAAAATTCGGGGCAAAGGTAGGGGAATAGGAGATGAGGAGAATGAAAGTGGTAGGGTTTGGCTTAATATGGTTGTATATGGAAAAGTTTTTGTAATTTTGCAGGGTGGAATTTTAACAATTAAAGACTTTATGAAAATAACAATATTCTATTCATGGCAATCAACAACAGATCCAAAATACAATCATAATTTTATTTTGGAATGTATTAACGAAACTAAAGATAAGATTAAAGAAGAAGAATTTTATCAAACTATTGAGTTTGATATAAAAGATGGGATAAATGGGGAACCAGGATCACCATCTGTAGCTGATACTATTGTTGAAAAAAGAATTCCAAATTCAGATATATTTATTGCGGATCTATCTATAGTAAATAAAAAAGAACAGAAAAAACTTTTTTCTAATAATAATGTCATGTTTGAATATGGAGTTGCACGTAATGCATTAGGAAAAGAAAGAATTATAGGAGTAATTAATACTTTTTATGGAGAACCTGAAGAATTACCTTTTGATATACAACATATAAGATATCCTATTAAATATAAATATTCAAATAACAATGAAGAAGAAATTGAAAGCATCAAAGAAAGATTAATTAGTAATTTAAAAAATGCATTGATAACTATTATACAACATATTCTTGAAGAACAAAAAAATAAATATAGACCTTTTAAAACTTGGGAACAATGGAGAGAATGGAGAGATGAAATAAGTATAGAAAGTGAGTTTATAGAGAATAAGAAGACAAAAGAAATTAGAGATATTATAATGACGGAAATTAATAATCCTAATAAACTACCAATTAGGATTACAGGTCTTCCTGGAATGGGAAAAACTCGAATTTTATTTGAGATATTCAAGAAAGTAGAAAATAATCAAGAATCCATATTACTTTCAAATAGAATATTATATTTAGACTATAACTATCTCACAAGTGAGATTGATTTTTCTTATTTTATGTCTCAAGTAAACCAAAATAAATCAGATGCTATTTTAGTTATTGACAACTGTAATATTGATAAACATAAAATAATTGCAAAACATTTAACAAGAGGACTTACACTAATTACCATTGATTCAAACCCTGAAGAATATAGCTTAAATAAGATTGGAAATACCCAATATTTTGTCATAGAAAAAAAAGATTTTTCTGATATTACAGAGTGTATTATCTCATCAATGTTTAAGGGATTAGATAAGAATAAAATTGAACAGATAAAAGAGTTTTCAGATGGCATCCCCTTTATGGCCATTCTATTAGGAAGAAGTATTAAAAATGGTGAACTTATAGATGACATAGATAATAAGGAATTATTGGATAAGATTTTAGGAGAGAAAGCAAGTGTTAAGAACTGTAGAGCTATATTAAGGTCTTGTTCTTTATTTAGCAAATTTGGATATGAAGAAGATTTATCTAAACAGTATCAATTTATCATTAACAATAAAAAATTGACAATATCTAATGACACCGATGAAGTTAGGAACAGTACATTCAAGGAATTAGTTAAACATTATCAAAAAAGAGAGATATTTGAAAAAAAAGGACGTTATCTATCACTGCGTCCTTTTCCTTTAGCAATCCTATTGGCACAAGAATGGTTTGAGAATACTGACAAAGAAAAGTTTTATGAGATAATTAAAGAAATACAAGAACTTGACTCTCCTCATGATACGATTTTAATTGATTCATTATCAGAACAGCTTAAGTATTTAAAATATAGTGATAATGCTAAACAGATAATTGAAACAATAGTAGGAGAAAACTCCCCTTTTGATAGTACGGAAGTTTTAAATACTGAATTGGGTTCACGCCTCTTCCGTTCATTTGTAGAAGTGAATCCAGTAGCAATATCTGATAACCTTTATAGACAATTCAACAATAAAAAAACAGAAGAGCTATTAGAATTTAAAGAAGGAAGACGAAATATAATATGGACATTAGAAAAGCTATGCTTTGGTAAGGAAACGTTCGCTAATAGTACTAAAATATTGTATAGACTTGCGGTTGCAGAGAATGAGTCGTGGGCTAATAATGCAACTGGGCAATTTCTACAATTATTTCATATTTTCTTAGCTGGGACAGAAGTTTCTCTAAAGGAGAGATTAAAGATTATCAAATGGGGGTTAGGTATGAAAGACGAAAAGTTTACCCAATTAGCTATTAAAGCAATGGCTTCTGGTTTAACAACTAACCATTTTGTAAGAATGAAAGGTGCAGAAAGGCAAGGAATAGATGAATTAAAAGATTATGCCCCTATATATGATGTAGAAATATCAGAATACTATAACAGTATATTAGATGAACTTATCAATCTTATTAGAAGTGAAGGTATATATATAGATGAAGTAAGTAAAATTATTGCTGATTCCATTAGAGGTTTGACTAACATAGGTTTGATAGCTATAGTACTACCATATATAGATGATGTTATCGCTATAAAAAATGGAATTTGGCAAGAAGGATTAGATAGCATTAGAATGACCTTAGCTTTTGAAGGTAATAAAATATTAGAAGAACATAGAACGCACTTACAAAAGATTATAGAAGAATTATCAAAAGATTTTATGACTCGTTTTAGAAGTTATGATAAGTTCTATGATAAAAACTACTCTCTTGAAAAGTTTGAAGAGAAAGAAAAGGAACGAATGTATTCTTTAGCCAAGGTTTTTATGGAGTTTAAAGAAGTAGAGCAAAGAGAACTTCTATCTAAACTCTACAAAAGAGAGCGAGGGATCTATGTAATATATCAATCATATTTTGGCAAATCAATAAGTGATTTTTTTAATGATAATATAGATAAAAGTGAAAAATTTATTAATATATCATTATCAATAGCAGAAGAATTAGGCGAAGAATTGTTTGATTATTCAATTCTATTAGGCTTTATTGAGCAATCAGAAAGAGAAATTAAGAAATATTTTTATCAAAAAGTAGGAGAAAAATCGTATTTAAATTATCTTCTGTTTATTTTTGTTGCTAATGATGAGAAAGGAGTTGAGCACTTTGATCAATTATTTAAATTAATAGATAATCACCCTCAATTGTTTAGTTATTTAGGGCATTTAAAGTATAGGATGGCTTTACAAAAACTCAGTATACAAGAGATTGAATCTTTACAAAATAAGCTATTAAATTATGAGATACAGGGGTATATAATGATTTTTGAGCTATTAAGTTCTATTCGTACTCAAGATGCTGAAAAACAAATTGTCATAGATGGTTTTTTGAAAGAGTGTATATATAAAATAGGAGTACAATGGAATAATAACATTGATAACTTTCAATACTTTAATCATATAAGAAATATTCTTAAAAACGAAGAAAAAGATGAGAAATTATGTTCATTTGTGGTAAACGATATTATCAATTATATAAACTGGGATACTGCACTTAGTTTGGAACCATATAGAAGCATATTTGAAATTGCATTGAGTGATTATTTTGATAGCACTTGGGCAATTATATCTTCTGCTATAATCAATGAGCATGATGGATATATGAAATTCTGGGGGATAAAGCAGCTATTAGGAGAGCATATTAATAATATATATACAAAAAAGGATATATTATTTAATAATAATATTGAGAAAATTATAGACTGGTGTAATAAGAATCAACCTATTGCACCTACTCTTATTGCTGAATTAGTTCCTATATATAATGAAGACCGAACTGAATGGAATCCTATTGCAAAAAGATTAATAGATGAATTTGGAAGTATAAAAGAGGTTCTTCACGGATTAGAGGCCAATATGAATAGCTTCTCGTGGTCAGGTTCTATTGTACCCTTACTTGAATCTAATAAAAAATTACTTGAAAGCATTGTGGACAATAGTAATCCTATAGTTTCAGAATGGGCACAGCAGAATATAAACGAGTTAAGCAAACGAATTATTCAGGAAAAAAAGAAAGATGAAGAGTATTTTATAACATAAAATATTACACAAACTCCCTAATATCAAACTCCGTTTTACTCTCTATAGCTTTAGGCAACGCCTTCTCCAAGAGCGTACTTACTTTAAGAGTCGCTTGGGGCAAGGCTTTTTCTATGGCTTCTAATAGGCTGGTGCCCTCTACTTTTTGCAGTAACTCTATGTTCTCCGTGGTAACCTCTTCTTTGTCCTCAGAGAGGAAAGTAGCTACCTTTTCCAAGTCCTCAAATGAAAGCCCTGTGGCAAAATCATTGTCCTCTGCCTCTGTGCGATAGCTGCGCAAATCCTCTTCTTCATCTTCAAGGTTTATGATAGGTTCCTCTTCCCATTCTGTCAGAATATCCTGTTGCTCTTTTTCTGTTAAGGGGATAGCTGTAGGGACTATCTTTGCAGGAGGCACAAACCTGCTTTCCCCCATTACCGAACTTGGAGGAGCTGTTTTGGGTATAGGAGTAGCTTTAGGTTTGGGAGCTCTCTTTTTAGAATGTGTTATAGGCATTTTGTCCGATAGCAACAACAAAATCACCACGATAAGTAGTAAAATAATTATCTTTTCCATTGTTAAAATATAGGCTTGTATTTCTGTTCAAAACTCTGTGTAATTTCCTCTTGGTACTGCTCAAAATGCGCTTTGAGCACATTATCTAAATAGTTGTACAGACTGATCTTGTCTTCTCCTATCACCTGTACAATGCGGGCTATTCGCTGGTGAAACTCAGGACGTATATACACCGATTTTCCTTCCCTTGCTGAAGTCTCTCCCTGCTCAAAAAAATAACTTTCATACTCATAGAGTTCTGCCTTTTTCTTCTTGGTGGGAGCTGGTTTCTGAGGTGCTTTCTCTGTCTCTATCGGAGCCGTAGCAATGGCAGGGGCAGGCGTGGGTTGCTTGCCTGCCATTAGCTCCATTAGTTCGTTTTCGTCTATAGGTTTTACTGTCTTCATATCTTTAGGGTTTATTGAATAATCTGTACCAACTCATCAATAAAGTCGTCCAAATGGCAACCGCTCATCAACTTCTCATCAGCAGGCATTAAGGTAGAACGGAATACCAATCGTTGGTTTTCTGTGCCATCTTTTCGGAAACGCTTGCTATCAGATATGTAGGCTTGCATTAGGTTCAAACCTAAATCAGCGATCACCTGCTCGTATATCTTATACAAAGGCGATTTTTCTCTTCCATCTACCTGATTCCAAAACAAATGCACGCTTTTAATAGCACTTTCGGTATTCTTAGCAATGATATTGGAAAGTACCTCAGTAAAACTCAAAGTACTTTCAATCACCACTCTATCGGCAGTGATAGGTGAGAAAATGTGATGCATTTGTGCCAACAGGGTCAATATTCCTGCGGTATTTACTGTCCCTGGCATATCAAAAAGGATAACCTCTATAGGGAAAGGTGTCTCTGCAATGAGCTGTTGTGCCTTTTCAAGGGCTTCATTAGGCTTACATTGTATTATGGGATATGCCTTTTTGTTTAGCTCACTAAACTGTCTATGAGCAGCTTTCTTAAAATGCTCATTGTTCATCACTGTTTTGAGGTCTTGTTCTCGCATTCGGTGTAGGCTGTATTGTGGATAATCACAATCCATCACTGCTACATTGTAGCCCATTCGATAATGTAGCAAGCTGGCTACTAAGGTGGTAAAGGTACTTTTTCCTACCCCTCCTTTCTGGGTAGAAAAGCTAATGAATTTTGTCATAGATGTCATATATATGTGTTTAAATATGTTTGTAATTCAATAAGTATATAAGTGCATAGCTATTCAAATACAACTATCTGTAATTAGCCAATTATCTAACTACCTCTATAAGTAAGTATTTACTCACATAAGTAATTGACTAATTATCTAATTACTTGCGTATGTACATACTTCTGTAGCTTTATAGCTTTGTAGCTACATAGCTACCTAATTACATTTTTACTTTCGTACATACTTGCTTTGGTATGCGGGTGCAAAGGAACATATAAATATACATATAGCCTTATGTAGGGTTGTAAATGGCTTTGTAAGGAAGTGATTGGCTTTGTGTTATATACAAATCCTTTGCTAAGAAATCACTTGTTTTGCACCCTGAAATCACTTTACCCGCTCGTAGTGTTAATTTCTCTTTTTATGGCTAATTAAAATTCGACCGTTAGGGAGAATTTTCTGTTCACCCGAACAGAGCAAGTTGTGTTTTGAGGCACGCAGTAGCCGTATAGGCACCTCAAAACCACTTGCCCTTGCAGGGAGCTTAAAACACACTCCAAAGTCGTGGTTTTTTAATAATACTGAATTTATATGACCTTACAGAAAACAACTCACAAACACTCCACAGGTAGAAATAAAAAGATAAATCCTGCTTCTTTTAGATATGTTTTTCGATTGAATGAAAAAGAAAACAATCAGTTTCTCTCGCTTTTCGAGCAATCAGGAATGAAAGTCAAAGCACATTTTATCACTTCCTTGCTTTTTAACCGAGAGATAAAAGTGGTGAAAATTGATAAATCTGCTTTAGATTATTACACCAAACTTACTGAACTCTATGCGCAATTTCGTTCGGTAGGGGTCAATTACAATCAGATTGTAAAGATACTCTACCGTAATTTTTCGGAGAAGAAAGCGGCTGCTTACCTCTATAAATTGGAAAAAGAAACTACCCAAATGATTGCTATCTGCAAACAAATATTAGAGCTTTCGCAACAAATAGAGCAAAAACTAAAGTAGTTTTTAAGAAGAAAACAGCAAGTTATGATAGCAAAGATACATCGAGGAGCGCAGCTGTTAGGGGTACTTTTGTACAATCACAACAAGGTGGATAAAGGACAAGGAGAGGTATTATACTCTCAAAAAGTAATACAACCTCTGCAAGGAAATGTAGGCATTTCGGAAGTATCTCGTTCCTTTGCCCCTTATCTCTATGCCAACATAAGGACAGAAAAACCTATCCTACACATCTCCCTCAATCCCGATCCTAACGATAAGGTTAGTGATGAGAGCTTTGTAAAGTTGGCTACTGACTATATGCAACAAATGGGCTTTGGCGACCAACCTTTTGTGGTTTACAAACATTCGGATATCGAGCGCAAACATATTCACATTGTATCGCTGGGGATAGATGAGTATGGCAAGAAAATCTCTGATACTTTTGAAAAAATACGCTCAATGAAAGTATGCCGAGAGTTGGAAACGAAATACCAACTTATCCCTGCTATCACCAATGATTCACTGCTAACAGATGATGAGCTCTTGCCTTTGTCTAAATTAGTCCCCTTAGATTACCGACAAAACGACCTTAAAAAGCAACTGATTCATACTGTAAAACAATTGCTAAAACACTATCATTTTACCTCGTTAGGAACGTTCAACGCCTTGCTCAATCAGTTTAACATAGCGGTAGAAAAGGTAGAAGGCGAACTGCAAGGCGTTCCTAAAAAGGGCTTGGTGTATGTGGTATTGGATGAGAATGGTAACAAAGCAAGCCATCCTTTTAAAGCCTCCAAGCTCGGCAAAACACTGAGCTTACCTTATATCGAAAAACATTTACAAAAGGGACACGAATACCTAAAAGGACAAGACACCACTTCCTTAAAGGCACATATCACCTTTGCCAAAGAGACGGCTTATAGCAAACGTGAATTTGTTCAAGAACTAAAAGCAAAAGGGATAGAGGTTGTCTTTCGTGAAAACAAAGAAGGGAGAACCTACGGGGTAACCTTTATCGACCACAATAGTCGATGTGTGTATAATGGCTCTCAGCTGGGGAAGGAGTTTTCTGCCAATGTTTTTCATCAGTGGCTAAAATCGTTAGAAGAGCCTGCTACGGCTTTAACCTCTGAGGTAAATATGCCGTCTGTAACTCATTATGCAAGTAAAAATCACAACAATACTAATACTGTTGAAGAGGATACTTTCTCTGACACTTCTTGGACACATTACCAAGAGGATTTTGGTAAGGACTCAGCCTTAAATGCTTTTTTTACTCTTTTCTCTTTGGATGATCAGGGGGTAGATTACGAAGAAGAGGATTTTACCAGAAGAATGAAACGTGCTACTGCCAAACGGCGAAAAATGAAAAACAAATCTTAGGTGTGGCTAGTGAGCTGATATAGCTAAGTATAAAATATTGACAAACACTAAAAACAGAAACAAATATGCAAAATGATGATGATTTAAGAGCATTAGCCAAGATTATGGCTTTTATGCGTGCAGTAAGTATTCTCATAGTACTGATGCACCTCTATTGGTATTGTTATGGCTTTTTCCAAGGCGAAAAGTGGATATTAGCCGTAGTAGATAGAATCCTGACCAACTTCCAACGAACAGCAGGACTGTTCTCTCACCCGCTATACACCAAATGCTTTGCCCTCCTGCTCTTAGCTCTGAGCTGTTTGGGCACAACAGGCGTAAAGAACGACAAAATTACTTGGCGAAAGATTTACATCGCTCTGGGAATAGGAGCTACTCTTTACTTTGGTAACTTTTGGATTTTGTACTTGCGACTTCCTGCTTCAGTGGTTGCCTTTTTCTATATCCTTACCCTATCTTTGGGCTACATAGCGCTCCTTATGGCAGGTTCGTGGATGAGTCGCTTGCTAAAAGACAATCTTTTAGACGATGTTTTTAACAATGAAAACGAGTCGTTTATGCAGGAAACTCGACTGATGAAAAACGAGTATTCTGTGAATTTGCCTACTTTGTTCTACTACCGCAAGAAGTGGAACAAAGGCTGGATCAATGTGGTAAATCCTTTTCGGGCGACCATAGTGCTGGGGACTCCTGGTTCTGGTAAATCTTATGCTATTGTGAACAACTATATCAAACAGCAGATAGAAAAAGGCTTTGCAATGTATATCTACGACTTCAAGTTCGACGACCTCTCTACCATTGCCTATAATCATCTGCTAAAAAACTTAGACAAGTACAAGGTAAAACCCAAGTTCTATGTGATAAACTTTGATGATCCTCGCCGTAGTCATCGTTGTAACCCTATCAATCCCAACTTTATGAGTGATATTTCTGATGCTTATGAATCTGCTTATACGATTATGCTCAATCTCAACCGCTCGTGGATTCAAAAGCAAGGTGATTTCTTTGTAGAGTCGCCTATCATTCTATTGGCTGCTATTATTTGGTTTTTGAAGATTTACAAAGGTGGTAAGTACTGTACTTTTCCACACGCCATCGAGCTATTGAACAAGCCTTATGCTGATGTTTTTACTATTCTCACCTCGTATCCTGAACTTGAGAATTACCTATCGCCTTTTATGGATGCTTGGCAAGGTGGCGCACAAGACCAGCTACAAGGGCAGATAGCCAGTGCTAAAATTCCTCTCTCCCGAATGATTTCGCCTCAGCTCTATTGGGTGATGACAGGTGATGATTTTTCGTTGGATATCAATAACCCCAAAGAACCTAAAATCCTCTGTGTAGGCAACAATCCTGATAGGCAGAATATCTATTCGGCAGCTTTGGGTTTGTACAATTCACGTATTGTAAAGCTCATCAACAAGAAAGGACAGCTCAAATCCTCTGTGATTATTGACGAGTTGCCTACCATTTATTTCAGAGGCTTAGACAACTTGATAGCCACAGCCCGAAGCAATAAAGTAGCCGTTTGTTTGGGCTTTCAGGATTTCTCACAGCTTACCCGCGATTACGGAGATAAAGAGAGTAAAGTAATACAAAACACTGTAGGGAATATCTTTAGCGGACAAGTAGTAGGGGAAACTGCTAAAACTCTTTCTGAACGTTTTGGAAAGGTATTGCAGAAAAGGCAATCTACTACGATTAACCGCAATGATACTTCTACTTCTATATCTACGCAGTTGGATAGTCTTATCCCTGCCAGCAAGATTGCCAACCTCACCCAAGGGATGTTTGTAGGAGCTGTTTCTGATAATTTTGATGAGCGTATCGAGCAGAAGATATTCCACGCTCAGATAATAGTGGATAATGAGAAAGTAGCCGTTGAGACCAAAGCCTACCAAAAGATTCCCGAAGTTCTCTCCTTCACCGATGCCAACGGCAACGACACCACCAAAGAACAGGTAGAAGCCAATTACCGCCAAATAAAGTTAGATATCATTGAAATTATTGAACGCGAAAAAGAACGCATCACCAACGACCCTGAGCTAAGGCATTTGGTGGAGAAGGAGGGAGAATAAACAAAAAAGGCTATCCACTTAAATTTTTGGATAGCCTTTCTATATCTTACTTAGTTATATCTACACTCTCTAAGGTTATTCTTGCTGTTGGTACTGACTTTCCCAAACTGCCTCTTCTTCTCCCTCTCCCTTGCGACCTTCTAATTGTATCACAAAACTCTTTGATGGGAAGTAAGGAGTAATATGAATATCCAACCATACTCTGTCTTTCTGTTTTTTATCCTGCTGGATACGAATCACCTTGAACTTCTCTATCAGCCTTGTTGGTCCCTGTATGCTATCAAGGAACTTTACAATCTGTCTACGCAAATCATCCTCTGTCTTTGAAGAAAAGTTCTCAAATGCTCTGCGGTTCAAAAAGTCTATCAGTACTTTGGCGATATAGTCAAATACCCTTACTACTGAATAGGTCTGTAAGCCTAAATTATCTCCATTGAACAAGGTCTTTCCTGAGAAAGCCATTACCTTGCTGTACTCATTGACCATTGGTATCAAACCTATTTTCTCTAATTCTGAAATCTCACTCTTCTTTAAATCAAAGCGTACACTCTCTACTTCATTAATGCTGCCGAACTTCTTTCCTGCAACGACTTGTGCCATCAGTGTGTTGTAAATCTTTCCTGCTAAGGCTGATGATCCTGGTACATATAAGTGCTCATCTTCTCCTACTCTTGCATTCATCTCTCTACCCAAAAGCCAATTACAAGTCATCAGTGTATTAGACTTGTATACATCACCTCCTGAGTGATTCGCATTGAAGAATATATCAATCACATCATCTGCACTTTCCAAGTCTGCAAAGTCAGTAACCAACATCACTTTATTCTTATAGGCTATCTTTGACCATTTGTCCAAAACTGCGTTAGAACCTAAATAACCTGGCACTACCAAGATGGAATAGTTATTACGCAAGTCCAAGCGATCGTAATTTCTATCTAACTCACTGCTGATATGGTCAATAAATAGGGTGTTATCCAAATCCTTAAGCTGGCTTATATCGGCATTTACAATAGATATATTCTTTACTTTAGGACTTTCTGTATTCTTGTAGAACAGTGCTACTGAACGGTAAGACCGTTCTAATTCTTTTACTCTTTCAAGTGACTTTTTAAGGTTAAAGTTTAGCAACTGTTCCATCTGTTCTGCTTTGCTATTAGCAGCATCGCGCATTTGCTCTACATTATTACTGTTCTTAAGCAAGTCTAACCAAACACTTAATCTATTGATAAGGTTTTTTCTCTCTGATGACCATTGTTCATCAGTAAGGAATATATTACGGCGTGCCTTTCTGGCGGGATTAAGGTTTGAGTAACCATCAATGAGGTTCTCTAAAAAAGCAAAACCTCCAAACTCTTTGAGAGCATCTAAAGCAGATGCTGAGGTGGCGGTTTCTTGTTTTACTACGGTTGTGGTAGCAGTACTTCTCTGTGCTTGTAACTTATTATCTGCCATAATTATCCTATTTTATTATTGCCTTCAGACTTTTCTAATTCTTCTAACGACCCTTCTAATACCTTCATAAGAGCTTCTTTACTCTCTGGGTTAGCTAATATTTTAGCTAACAATTTATTAGAGGCTGCTTGTTTAGCAATTTTAATGTTCTGCTCTTTTTCTGTATTTAGGCGGTTCATAAGTTCACTGCCTTCTTGAAGTGATTTAGCGGCAAAGTCAGCGAGATTCTTAAACTCAACTTTCTCTTTTATCTCATTGCCTGCTTCATCTTGGAGTTCTAATTCCACAGAGGGTTTGAAGTGCTCAAACACTTCTTCCACTGTCTGCAAACCTTCTACTGTCTCAGGAGTTACAGGAGCTTCATCTGTGAGTTTCTGAACCATAAGGGTTCTGTTGGAGGGAATGTCTGCAATGGATTCATTTGCATCGACTTCTACCTCATTGCCACCGATACCATAGTTGTATAATGCCATAGATTTTCGCTTTTAATTGTTTAGGAGCAAAAGTAGTAAAATTTCTCTGTCCCACAAAATTATTTTTGAAATATTTTGCGGGGTGTTTTGTTAGTGGTTGATTTTTAGAGGGTTATGGTTATTTTTTTGTGATTAGTTTGATGAGTGGTGAGATATTAACAAACTTATGGGTATTCTAAACAATATAAATATCTTGAGGAGTATTTATGGGAACTCTTATAATTAAATTATTTGCATTTTTAGCTTCGATAAAATCATCTATAATTGTGATATTAATAATTGGATCTATATTATCCATAAATAGAAACCATATTAAATTACCAATGTTATCTTCTAATAAAATTATCCCATCGCCTCCCCAACTTCCTTCACCTCCCCCTACAGTATATTTATTATTACTGTTCCTTACTAATATTTCAAATTTTGTAACATAATCTACCGAGTTGTATAAAAAATAGCTCTCAACAGTTGTTTTACAAACAACTCTTATTGATACATTATTTTTTTCAATGACCAAAATATCCCCATTTGGAAAAAATATACCATTTATTAAAGGACATTTAAAATTATTTATTAGTTTAACAATATCCATACATTATTCTTATTTATCTTTATAAGTATTTTTTTTATTAGAAATAGATGATTTAAGAACAGGTTTTTCTTTTAATCCTTTATCAGGTACAATACCTCCTGCTGCAATATTTCTATCATCTTTGTATCTTTCTTTAAATTTATCCCACCAAGTATTTTTTTCAGAAAGAGGAAATAGTTCATCCGCTTCGACAGTGTTTATTTCAAGTGTATTAAGTCCAGCATTCTGAGCAGCTAATAATCTCCTGTTATCATAAGTAACCATCTGTCCATCAACAATGATTACATTTATTGGTTTATATTTAGAAGGATCAAACACTCTTATTTCAGATACTGTTCGCTGTGAATAATTAATGTCATTTGGATTAACGAATATAAGTTCCAACCCCAGCAAATCCACCCAAGCATTGGTATCCCCAACATACGCGAAAAAGTTAGGTTCTCCAGATAAGAATCCTATTGGGTCTTCACTTATATACCTCCCCGTCTCAGGGTGATAATACCTAAACCTATTGTAGCAAAGTTCTATCTCAGGATCGTAATATTGCCCTTGATACTTGAACGGACATCTAAAGTTTTCTTTAGCAAAACCTTGACGAGAGTTGCCATAGAGGTCTTGTTCGCGTTCCCATATTAGCGCGCCTTCTTGGTTGTAGGCTTCTATGGGGGTACCTAAGTGGTCGGTGATGATGGAGTAATGTTTGCCGTTGGTGATTTTTCCACAAGGCACAAAAGAGCCTGCTTCAAAAATCCAAGTGATGGGACTGTGCTCAGTACCTAAATCATATAAGCCCGTGCTATAATTGAACTCAAAGGTTTCTTTCCATTCGTGCAAGGGCACATTGCCACTCCACAAAAAGTGGGTGGTGGTGCGGCTAAAATGCTTGGTAAGGCGTCTGCCAAGAGCATCGTAGGTAAAGGTTACTTTTTGCTTGTCAGGGCGTTTTACCTCCTTGAGCATTCCAAAAGCATCCCACTTGTACTGCCAACACTCCTCCTTAGCACTAAACCAACCCCCGCCACCTTTGTACTTCTCTATAAGTTTGCCATCGTCATCGTATTTAAACGTCCAGCCGTGCCATTTCTTTAAGCGATTGCCTTTCCCGTATTCTATTCCTTGCCTGTCTTCTGTATTGAAGAGGTTGCCTGTCTTATCGCTCTTGCGCCATTGCTGGGTGTGGTCGCCAAAGGTAGCGTGCTGAAGGTGTCCCACAAGGTCGTAGTTGTAATGGGTAGTTCCAAACTTACTGTCGTTAGTTTGTTGCAGGCGATTGCCCACGCCCCAAGTATAACGCCGTTGGTGGCGTATCTTGTAGTCGGTGAGTGTCTGTTGGTCTATAAGCCTGCCTATATCATCATACTTAAAGGTCTGTCGTATCTTCCCTGGCAGGTGGCGTTCCAACTCAAAACCTAAGCTGTCGTACTGGTGGGTACTCTCCCATTGCACGCCCTCTTGCTCTACGCTCATCCTGCTGAGCTGTCCAAAGCTGTCGTGCTCGTATTGCAAGTTCGCTCCCTTGCTACTCTCAGTGCTGATGCGCTGCCCTAAGTTGTTATAACTATGGGTGATTTGCTCCCCATTGCAGTATTCCTTGGTGAGCAGTCCTAAGTTGTTGTAAGAGAATTTAAGCTCACTGTTGATATTCACTGCACGGGCGAGTTTTCCTGAGGGGTAGTACTCAAAGAACTGCGATAGCTCCTCATCGCTGCCGCGCATCCCTGAGACCATCTCCACTTTGGTTACACGCCCTACTTTGTCGTAGTTATAAGCTCTTTGTTTGCCACTGGGCAGCGTTTCTTCAATAACCCTACCTGCAAGGTCGCGTTTGTAGCGTCTTAGCTTTTCAGCAAAGTTCGTTTCCTCAATAACATTCCCTACCTTGTCAAGTTCAAAGTAATGCCGCTCTCTCTTTTCATTGAAGATAGCTGTGAGCTGTTCTTCAGTGTTGTAGTCGAACTTCATCGTACCTCTGTAGTCGGTACGCTTGCCGAGCTTCCACATCCCCTTGTAGCTGTAGCTTACCTCGTTGATATTGTCGCGGTAGTAGGTCAGGTTGTCAATAGGGTCGTAAGCGAGTTTGATTTCATTGCCGTCAAAGTCCTTTACCCGAATGACCCTATTAAGCGCGTCAAAGGTTCGCTCTTGCTTCACTCCTTTGGGGTTGGTAATAGCGGTGCATCGCCCCCATTTATCATACTCAAAATAACTGCGGTTGCCTCTGTTGTCGCTCACCTCTGTGATGTTGTGCTCGCTATCGTATTTGAGGGAGGTGGTATTGCCCAGCGGATCGGTGATGGTCTTCAAAAGTCCCTCTTGGTATTCCATTGTGGTAATAGCCCCCTCGGGATTGATGCGGGTAATGACATTCCCGTGCTTGTCGTACTTCCAACGCCATACCCCTCCGTTTAAGTCTTTAAACTTCGTAGGTAAGTGCCCTAATGGCAGTATTGGGTGCGGGTATTCGGTTTGGGTATTACCACCCTCGGGGTCGGTTGCCCTTAGCGTATTGCCGCGCTCGTCATAGTCGTAAAAGTAGGTACTGCCTAATTGGTCGGTATAGGCGATGAGCTGATTGTTGGCATCGTAACGCCAATGCTGTTCGCCTCCCTCAGCATCTACCTGCTTGTATACCAGCCCGCCTTTGTGATAATAGGTGGTGTCGTGTCCTAAGCTGTTGGTAACGATGGTTTTTCCCTCTAAGAAAGTCAGGCGGTGGTTGTAGAGGTCTTTATCACCCCACGTATGCACGCAGCGCGCACCCGTCTTATTACCATCATAAACAAAGTGCCACGTAAGCCCTGTACGCCATACCTCTTTGGTGAGCAGGTGATTGTCGTACTCAAAGTGCATACTATCGCCCGCAGCGTTGGTCTCTTTGATAAGGTTGCCCTCAGTATCGTACTCATAAATAGCGACTGTCAGTGCATTATCTTCTGGTTTGCTTTGGTACTCAGGGTGAGGGGCGATAATTTTGGTGATATGCCCCTTGCTATCGTTTTCAATCCGCAGGGTACGCTTGCAGCTATCGATGATCTTTTCAAGATGCCCACTGCGGTTGTAGAAGAAGTCAATGCTAAAATCGTTGTTGTCTACAATACGGCTTAGCAGTTGTTGTTGTTTGTATTTTTCTTTGGTAAAGTAGTAATATAGGTCTTCTTTGCGGTTCCAGATATAGTACTCTCCCTCAGCGGTGCAACGCGCTTCCATTTGCTCAGCGATATTAAGCACAGGGTGGTCGGCAGTGGGCAGCACAAAGGCAATAGGGCGACCATCACTCATTCTAAAAGTGAGGCTGTGCTCGTCTACCACGATAGCCATATCATAACTGTGATGCCAGCCATAGCCCAAAGGACCGCGATAGTCGCTTTGGCTGTAATAGATACGCTGCCACGAGAAGGGAATTACCCCTGAGAGGAAGAAGTCTTCCTCATCAGTAAAGAAAGTGCCATCTGCCACGTCCACAGGGTGCCCTGTAACGGTACAGATAGCCGTATGTAGTCTGTCTTTGAGTTTATCAGATTGGATATGCTTATTGACTATCCCGTGAAGTTTATCTGAGAGTTTTTTCTTTGCTTTCTTAAACAAACGCCCAAAAGAGGATTTTATCTTCCCACTAAAAAAAGAGATAGGGTTAAGAGGGATAGGCACGGGGTTGGTAAGCACCTGTTTGCTCATTGGTATGGGGTTAATCACTCCTGTGGGCAAATACACAGGAATTCCTGTAGGTACTTCCTTGTGTTTGGCTACTTGTCCAGCGGTATGGGGAGAGGGGATGCCTACATCACAGCAGTTCATATGCAAGTGTGCACCGCCACCCGAGAGCGGGTCGCCATCTGCCAGCACGTTGAGGCTACCCATATAGGCGTGTCCTTTGTTCTTTTGAATGCCTGCTGCCACAGCGTGAAAGCCTGCTCCCATAGGAACGTGAGGGATATTTATCGTTGGGGTACCTGCCACCACACGCGGTAGCCCTCCGATGAGCACGGATGCCCCCAGATTGCCCAGCTTCATCGTGAGCAGGGTATGGGCTAAGTTCACTGCTTTATTGAGGTTTAAGGCTTGTTGCTCCGCCTCTGTGGGGTTGTCAGGGTCTTCAACATCAGGTGCTTCTGGTGGGGGAGGAATAAGCGACAAGATTGCCGCCGAGAGAAAGTCCTTAGGACGCAAGAGGATACCCATATAGGGATGAGGCATCGGCACAGGGGCGGGTGATGGCGGAATATTGACAAAGTGGATGTCTATACCCAGCACAGGGCTTAGCTGTATTGCCACAGGCAGACATGCCATTCCTTTAAGTCCTAAACCGCTAAGGGCAGTTACCAAGGCAGATTCTACCACCCCGTCCACAGCTCCTGTTACCAGCCCAAAAGCCTGCACACCTGCATCCACAGCGTCCAACACATTTGCCACAGTCTTGGTCTCTCCACTAAGGTTCTTATTGGAGTTCATCTTGGCATTCTCTATCTTCAACTGGGATAGCCCTTCCACCTGCTGTCCAACAGTGGACTGCAAGTGGTCGCTGAAGTTATCGAAAAAACTGTGTGAGGTGTCGGACATAGTACTTTATTAAGGTGATTTACGAGGCAAAAGTACTAATTATTTTCTGATTATACAAAAAAATAGCTCATTTTATTTGCGAAGCTGTTTAAACTTTTTAGAGAAGTAAAAGTTCCCGAAAATTAGTAATTTTGTGTTTGAAAAAAAAGAACACCAAAATTCAGGAACTTTGGGCAAAGATACAATAAATAATTGGATTATTCCCTTTTTAAGTGTAGAAAATTTAATAAAGGAGAGCAACCAGATGTTTATTTTGATGAAGAATTGTACAAAAATAGGTTTAAAATTGAACAAGCAAATGGTTGGCTTGACGGATATAAAGGTTTGATAATGAGATATGAGTATCTTGATGTAACTTGGATTGGAATACTCCTATTAGGATTTATATCCAAGTTCCTCAAAAAAGTTTAAACACGTTTAACGTCTATTATTTTTATAGTTTTCAGCTATACATATTTTCAACAACTCAATATGGTCTATTACGTAACATCTCTATAATTTCCTGTTCAGTTACTTCATATATGTTCATAGGAATAGATATAGATATCTTATAAGAAGCTATTTGTTTTAAAAAATCACTATCAAATAACTCTAAGCTGAGAAAACTTTTTGTATAGTATATGTTTGTAACAAAACAAGCCTTTTCCATCCCCAAAGTATAGAAAATATCAAAATACTCTTTTATGAAATCAGAGAACCAAGAAAGATAACCTACTAATTTATCGTCATCTATATAAACTTTAGGATACGATAAACCAATACAACCAAAGCTATATTTTAATTCATCGTCATCTATATAAACTTTAGGATGCAATAAACGAATCAAACCAAAGTCATATTTTTCACCTGTTTTAGGGTTCTTATCATTTGGATGGATGATTTTCCCTATCTTAATCTTATTACCTAATATTTTAAGTATTTCATCTATTAATAACTCTGTTCCTAATATTTCTATGTTGATATAATAAGCAATCATATTTATTCTAATTTATCTCCTGTGTTTATCCATATATTTTTTTATTAGTCCTATGGTCTATTACGTAACATCTCTATAATTTCCTGTTCAGTTTCTTTATATATGTCCATAGGAATAGATATAGATATCTTATAAGAAGCTATTTGTTTTAAAAAATCACTATCAAATAAATCTAAGCTGAGAAAACTATCTGTATAGTATATGTTTGTAAAAAAACAAGCCTTTTCCATCCCCAAAGTATAGAAAATATCAAAATACTCTTTTATGAAATCAGATAACCAAGAAAGATAATCTACTAATTCATCGTCAGCTATATAAACTTTAGGATGCGATAAAGAAATACAACCAAAGCCATATTTTTCATCTCTTTTAGGCTTCTTATCATTTGGATGGATGATATACTCTATCTTAATCTTATTACCTAATATTTTAAGTATTTCATCTATTAATAACTCTGTTCCAAATATATCTATGCTGATATAATAAGCAATCATATTTATTCTAATTTATCTCCTGTGTTTATCTATATATTTTTTTTATTAGTCCTATGGTCTATTACGTAACATCTCTATAATTTCCTGTTCAGTTTCTTTATATATGTTCATAGGAATAGATATAGATATCTTATAAGAAGCTATTTGTTTTAAAAAATCACTATCAAATAACTCTAAGCTGAGAAAACTATCTGTATAGTATATGTTTGTATAAAACCAAACCTCTTCCATCCCCAAAGTATAGAAAATATCAAAATACTCTTTTATGAAATCAGATAACCAAGAAAGATAATCTACTAATTCATCGTCAGCTATATAAACTTTAGGATGCGATAAAGAAATACAACCAAAGCCATATTTTTCATCTCTTTTAGGGTTCTTATCATTTGGATGGATGATATTCCCTATCTTAATCTTATTACCTAATATTTTAAGTATTTCATCTATTAATAACTCTGTTCCAAATATTTCTATGTTGATATAATAAGCAATCATATTTATTCTAATTTATCTCCTGTGTTTATCCATATTTTTTTTTGATTAGTCTTTAAGTAAATATCATTTGTATCTTTATCTATGTGAAAATCTGCATTAGTATCTCCTTTCATTTCTTTCTTAAAATTTCCTAAATAATCTGATTTTGCATTAGTTTTGTGCCATTTTTCATCACCAAAAAAACGAGCTATTTCTTCATCAGTCATTTCTCTAGTGTTTGCATAAATACTCCCCCCCAATCCCAGCACATCCACCCACGCATTGGTATCACTTACATACGCGAAAAAGTTAGGCTCCCCAGATAAGAATCTTATCGGGTCTTCACTTATATACCTACCCGTTTCAGGGTGATAATACCTAAACCTATTGTAGCAAAGTTCTATCTCAGGATCGTAATATTGTCCTTGGTACTTGAATGGACACCTGAAGTTTTCTTTTGCAAAACCTTGTCGGGAGTTGCCATAGAGGTCTTGTTCGCGTTCCCATATTAGCGCGCCTTCTTGGTTGTAGGCTTCTATGGGGGTACCTAAGTGGTCGGTGATGATGGAGTAATGTTTGCCGTTGGTGATTTTTCCACAAGGCACAAAAGAGCCTGCTTCAAAAATCCAAGTGATGGGACTGTGCTCAGTACCTAAATCATATAAGCCCGTGCTATAATTGAACTCAAAGGTTTCTTTCCATTCGTGCAAGGGCACATTGCCACTCCACAAAAAGTGGGTGGTGGTGCGGCTAAAATGCTTGGTAAGGCGTCTGCCAAGAGCATCGTAGGTAAAGGTTACTTTTTGCTTGTCAGGGCGTTTTACCTCCTTGAGCATTCCAAAAGCATCCCACTTGTACTGCCAACACTCCTCCTTAGCACTAAACCAACCCCCGCCACCTTTGTACTTCTCTATAAGTTTGCCATCGTCATCGTATTTAAACGTCCAGCCGTGCCATTTCTTTAAGCGATTGCCTTTCCCGTATTCTATTCCTTGCCTGTCTTCTGTATTGAAGAGGTTGCCTGTCTTATCGCTCTTGCGCCATTGCTGGGTGTGGTCGCCAAAGGTAGCGTGCTGAAGGTGTCCCACAAGGTCGTAGTTGTAATGGGTAGTTCCAAACTTACTGTCGTTAGTTTGTTGCAGGCGATTGCCCACGCCCCAAGTATAACGCCGTTGGTGGCGTATCTTGTAGTCGGTGAGTGTCTGTTGGTCTATAAGCCTGCCTATATCATCATACTTAAAGGTCTGTCGTATCTTCCCTGGCAGGTGGCGTTCCAACTCAAAACCTAAGCTGTCGTACTGGTGGGTACTCTCCCATTGCACGCCCTCTTGCTCTACGCTCATCCTGCTGAGCTGTCCAAAGCTGTCGTGCTCGTATTGCAAGTTCGCTCCCTTGCTACTCTCAGTGCTGATGCGCTGCCCTAAGTTGTTATAACTATGGGTGATTTGCTCCCCATTGCAGTATTCCTTGGTGAGCAGTCCTAAGTTGTTGTAAGAGAATTTAAGCTCACTGTTGATATTCACTGCACGGGCGAGTTTTCCTGAGGGGTAGTACTCAAAGAACTGCGATAGCTCCTCATCGCTGCCGCGCATCCCTGAGACCATCTCCACTTTGGTTACACGCCCTACTTTGTCGTAGTTATAAGCTCTTTGTTTGCCACTGGGCAGCGTTTCTTCAATAACCCTACCTGCAAGGTCGCGTTTGTAGCGTCTTAGCTTTTCAGCAAAGTTCGTTTCCTCAATAACATTCCCTACCTTGTCAAGTTCAAAGTAATGCCGCTCTCTCTTTTCATTGAAGATAGCTGTGAGCTGTTCTTCAGTGTTGTAGTCGAACTTCATCGTACCTCTGTAGTCGGTACGCTTGCCGAGCTTCCACATCCCCTTGTAGCTGTAGCTTACCTCGTTGATATTGTCGCGGTAGTAGGTCAGGTTGTCAATAGGGTCGTAAGCGAGTTTGATTTCATTGCCGTCAAAGTCCTTTACCCGAATGACCCTATTAAGCGCGTCAAAGGTTCGCTCTTGCTTCGCTCCTTTGGGGTTGGTAATAGCGGTGCATCGCCCCCATTTATCATACTCAAAATAACTGCGGTTGCCTCTGTTGTCGCTCACCTCTGTGATGTTGTGCTCGCTATCGTATTTGAGGGAGGTGGTATTGCCCAGCGGATCGGTGATGGTCTTCAAAAGTCCCTCTTGGTATTCCATTGTGGTAATAGCCCCCTCGGGATTGATGCGGGTAATGACATTCCCGTGCTTGTCGTACTTCCAACGCCATACCCCTCCGTTTAAGTCTTTAAACTTCGTAGGTAAGTGCCCTAATGGCAGTATTGGGTGCGGGTATTCGGTTTGGGTATTACCACCCTCGGGGTCGGTTGCCCTTAGCGTATTGCCGCGCTCGTCATAGTCGTAAAAGTAGGTACTGCCTAATTGGTCGGTATAGGCGATGAGCTGATTGTTGGCATCGTAACGCCAATGCTGTTCGCCTCCCTCAGCATCTACCTGCTTGTATACCAGCCCGCCTTTGTGATAATAGGTGGTGTCGTGTCCTAAGCTGTTGGTAACGATGGTTTTTCCCTCTAAGAAAGTCAGGCGGTGGTTGTAGAGGTCTTTATCACCCCACGTATGCACGCAGCGCGCACCCGTCTTATTACCATCATAAACAAAGTGCCACGTAAGCCCTGTACGCCATACCTCTTTGGTGAGCAGGTGATTGTCGTACTCAAAGTGCATACTATCGCCCGCAGCGTTGGTCTCTTTGATAAGGTTGCCCTCAGTATCGTACTCATAAATAGCGACTGTCAGTGCATTATCTTCTGGTTTGCTTTGGTACTCAGGGTGAGGGGCGATAATTTTGGTGATATGCCCCTTGCTATCGTTTTCAATCCGCAGGGTACGCTTGCAGCTATCGATGATCTTTTCAAGATGCCCACTGCGGTTGTAGAAGAAGTCAATGCTAAAATCGTTGTTGTCTACAATACGGCTTAGCAGTTGTTGTTGTTTGTATTTTTCTTTGGTAAAGTAGTAATATAGGTCTTCTTTGCGGTTCCAGATATAGTACTCTCCCTCAGCGGTGCAACGCGCTTCCATTTGCTCAGCGATATTAAGCACAGGGTGGTCGGCAGTGGGCAGCACAAAGGCAATAGGGCGACCATCACTCATTCTAAAAGTGAGGCTGTGCTCGTCTACCACGATAGCCATATCATAACTGTGATGCCAGCCATAGCCCAAAGGACCGCGATAGTCGCTTTGGCTGTAATAGATACGCTGCCACGAGAAGGGAATTACCCCTGAGAGGAAGAAGTCTTCCTCATCAGTAAAGAAAGTGCCATCTGCCACGTCCACAGGGTGCCCTGTAACGGTACAGATAGCCGTATGTAGTCTGTCTTTGAGTTTATCAGATTGGATATGCTTATTGACTATCCCGTGAAGTTTATCTGAGAGTTTTTTCTTTGCTTTCTTAAACAAACGCCCAAAAGAGGATTTTATCTTCCCACTAAAAAAAGAGATAGGGTTAAGAGGGATAGGCACGGGGTTGGTAAGCACCTGTTTGCTCATTGGTATGGGGTTAATCACTCCTGTGGGCAAATACACAGGAATTCCTGTAGGTACTTCCTTGTGTTTGGCTACTTGTCCAGCGGTATGGGGAGAGGGGATGCCTACATCACAGCAGTTCATATGCAAGTGTGCACCGCCACCCGAGAGCGGGTCGCCATCTGCCAGCACGTTGAGGCTACCCATATAGGCGTGTCCTTTGTTCTTTTGAATGCCTGCTGCCACAGCGTGAAAGCCTGCTCCCATAGGAACGTGAGGGATATTTATCGTTGGGGTACCTGCCACCACACGCGGTAGCCCTCCGATGAGCACGGATGCCCCCAGATTGCCCAGCTTCATCGTGAGCAGGGTATGGGCTAAGTTCACTGCTTTATTGAGGTTTAAGGCTTGTTGCTCCGCCTCTGTGGGGTTGTCAGGGTCTTCAACATCAGGTGCTTCTGGTGGGGGAGGAATAAGCGACAAGATTGCCGCCGAGAGAAAGTCCTTAGGACGCAAGAGGATACCCATATAGGGATGAGGCATCGGCACAGGGGCGGGTGATGGCGGAATATTGACAAAGTGGATGTCTATACCCAGCACAGGGCTTAGCTGTATTGCCACAGGCAGACATGCCATTCCTTTAAGTCCTAAACCGCTAAGGGCAGTTACCAAGGCAGATTCTACCACCCCGTCCACAGCTCCTGTTACCAGCCCAAAAGCCTGCACACCTGCATCCACAGCGTCCAACACATTTGCCACAGTCTTGGTCTCTCCACTAAGGTTCTTATTGGAGTTCATCTTGGCATTCTCTATCTTCAGCTGGGAAAGCCCCTGCGCCTGCTGTCCAAGAGTGGATTGCAAGTGGTCGCTGAAGTTATCGAAAAAACTGTGGTCTGTCTCTGCCATTGGTGCGTTATTTGTTAAAATATCCTGAATAATAAGCAAATAGAAATAAAGCTGCAATAGCACCTATGGTAAAACCAATCCCTTGATAGAGGCGCACGGCATTTCTACCTAACGAGGCAATGTAAAAGGTAAATCCTGATTTTCTTATAATAAAAACTGCCCAATCCTTATCTAAGATAATACCTATTACAAAGATAATAAGTACAATCGCTGCAATAAGGAAAATAGTAGCTGGATTTTCAAAAAATTTTGGTGTTAGATTTTCCATAACGTAATATGTTTCTATCTTTTAGTATATAGTATATCTTAGTTCTTTCTGTATTCTTTCACATAACTTCTCCATTCTTCTCCTAAAATTGGAGACAATACATTGTCCATTTCCTTATCAGATAGCTTGTCTAATCTAATAGTACTATCTAATAGCTTCTGAACAATTAGAGGATATGTTGAGTGTTTTGCTATCTCAGGTGTCATCTTATTTACTAAATAAAATGCCTTTGTATAATCATCTATAGCATCACTTTTCTGATTGTTTTGTTCTTTTACCCAAGCAGAGAGTCGGAGTGTTTCACACTGCATTAAATAATCACCACAACTTTCATAAGCCTTAGTAGCTTGTTCATATACCTTAACAGCTTTTTCCCATTGTTTTTGGATACACAAAATTGCTCCATTTCCTGTAAGTGTTTGCCCCATCAAACGATAGGACAATGTAGGGTCGATTTTTCCTTCAGATAAAGTAGCTGCTTCAACCGCTTTATCAGAGAAATATAAAGCCTCTTTATAATCTTTTAGACGCAATTTATCACCATAAATTACGGTATAAACAGTTACTATTTGTGAAATCCAATTGACATCATTCTCAATTTCTTTGCTGATTATATCTAAACAATTTTTAGCCTCTTGCATTATTCCCTCAGAATCTTTTGCTTTTGCCTTATTAAATAAACGCATCAAATACATTCTATAAAGGCTATCTGCACTTCCTTCATTGACTTCTTGCGATGCAAGTTGTTCTGCAAGACCAGCTATATCCATTGAAGGAATGATGGTTTTAACCTCTGTTGAATATTGTGATGATAGTTTATCATACAAAGTACCCTCTTTATAATCTGCTACCGTAAAACGCAAATTACTCACTAAATCTTGTTTTAGAATCTCTGAAAAAAACTCAGTAGCCTCTTTTTTAGTAAAAGCAGGTTGCTTTAAGACCAAACATATTTTTTGCTTTTCATCTGGTGAGACGTATCTACTAAAACTATTTAGGTTCTGTGTCAATAGTGTTATAGGATCTTCAATTGTAAGATCTGCTTTCCAATTGATTTCTGAATGAGGTATATCCTCTGGGATATTTGCTGTATTCCAAATCTGTACTTCTTCCTCTATTTCTTTGACAATAGAGTGACAAAAAGCATTTGTATCTGTATATTCCGTTTCACTACAGAATACAAAAGTATCACTTTCTATATCTATCGCTAAAAGATAATCAAAAAAAGTATCTATCAGACTTTGGTTTTCATATTCTGATAAAATTCTAACAAGTCTTACATCAGCTTGTTCAACAGCTAATGACCAGTCCTCAGTTAGTTGTTCTATACTATTTTCAATAGGATTACTTGCCATATTAGTTTATTTTTACAATAGTACCATCAATAACAGTCGTTCCTGAAGAACTTACATTTGTAGTGGCATTTCCTGATACATTAACACTTGCTCCATTAATGTTTGTAGAATTTTTACCATTGATAGCGACTTCTTCTCCTCCTGATATTGCGACCTTAGGAGATGTATTACTTATAGAGCCAGAACTTTTTACTTCAATCTCAACTCCTTCTATTGTAATTTTCCCTTCCTTATTTATTGTTATAGAGCTACTACCTACCGTCAAATTAATTGAAGTCTTAGAGGACATTAAAATATTCTCCTTTCCATCTAATAAAACCTGACTTCCACTGGGGTCTGATATTGTTATGCTCTTATCAGCATCATTAAGAGATACTGTATTTCCACTGCGAGTTGTGATACTTTTTGTTTTGTTATCACTACCACCGCCGCCACCGCTTTTTCCATTGAAGAGGCTTCCTAATACAAAGGGACGATTAGGGTTGTTATGCCTAAAACCTACTAATACTTGGTCGCCTTTTTCAGGAATAAACACCATACCTCTATTAGAACTTACTGAATCACTGCTTCCTGCATCAGGGGTCATTACTCGTATCCACGAAGTTTTCATATCCCCACTCTGCCAATTCATCTTTACTTGTACACGGCCTTTCTTTTTAGGATCATCATTACTCACCACTGTTGCCATTTGTACTTGTGCTATAGGCATTTCTACTTCTGGTTCAGGAAGTACAGCAATCTCAGCAGGCAAGGCTTTAAATTCATTTTGATAATACTTATCAAAGTCTACTTCGTGTTTTATCTCTGTTATAATATATTTCCCTTTGGTTTCAATATTATCCCTTTTTAAAGGGTCTGCTGAGGCTATTTCGATAACACTCCCTATAGTCAGTCCTTTACAGGTTGATGTTACCTCTATATAATGTGTTTGAGAAGCTATACTCTGTTGTCTACGCTTCATCAATTTGTCTAATGTTGATTGGTCAGGAATACGAGCTAAGGGAAACTCATTGTGTCCTTCAGGATAAATCTGCAACGAAGTTTTAAAGGCAAAATCTCCTAAATCATTTAATCCTGATACATTATCTGGACTTTGTGCTGAATAAGTGTTATTATTTGAGGAACTAAATGAAGTCGATTTTGATTTCCTTGCATCTGTTGTAATATGTGTCTTGATTTTAGAAATATCTATACCTATCAGTAATTGTTTTGCCTCTGGCTTTTCAGGCTTACCCAGCATAAGAGTTTCTCCATCATAAAACATCCATTCATAATACTGTTTACAAAGGCGTTGTATAAAATGAAAATTGCTCTCTGTATATTGAGCTTCATATTCTATAGAGCTTGTATACTCTGGGGTTATTTTCACATTTAAGCGTCCATTATTAGTAAGCGCCTTAAAAATATCCGCTAACGTTTTTCCTAACCATGATTGTGATTTGTTACCATCTTCTAATAGAATTGTCGGAGAGAAGCCTTTTACTACTATATATTTATCCTCATTATAAGAGTCTTCAAAAGAAATATCAGTAACAACCCCTACAAAATCCTTCCCTGTAGTGCTAATAACAATTGTTTTTCCTAACCATTCCTTAGCCTTATTTATAGCATCTGTATTGAGCTTATCAGATACACCACTATCTAAATGAAGTGTGAATTTATGATGATCATTAATAGTCTGTTCAAGTTTCAATTTTTTATAGCTATCAATAAACTTACCATCTATACTGATCTGTTTGCTGTCAAATATATCTAAAATCATAAAAAATTACTTTTATATTTTAAGGTATTAGTTCGTCTATTTTTGAAAAAAGCTCTCGAATGAAAGATACACCCGAGAGCTCATTGTCTTTTACCATAGTTGAGACAAAAATATCCAACTATGCCTTTGGCCAACGATTGTCTAATGACGCATCTCCGATGATGATTTCTTCAGCAGAGAATGTTACATCAATGGTCATCGGTACATCATTGTTAACATCCAAAGTCTCTTTGTAATTAACAACATAAGCGTTCTTGAACTCAACCTCTTTCATCTTGGCATCCTCGTCTGTCTTTTTGAAGACGATTTTACCCTCAACAGGTTTGAATTGTCCATTGAGCATAGACTCAACAACAGCGGTGTCTTCTGTTGACTCTATGATTAAACGCACTCTGCCTCCTAATACATTAGAAGAAGGCTTACCCTTTGAGTCTGTATTTCTACTAAACTCAAAATTAGAAAACAATACATCGTATTCTTTTCCAGAAAATTCGAATGAAGCTCTAAAAGATCCCATACGCAATTTAAATTAATTGTTATTAAAAAAATCCCAAAAAGAGACTCGACTTAATTCGCTATAATACCAAAAGAAGCGAAGTCTCCTCAGACAAAACCCTGAAATACTTCCTCCTTTTGTAGACAACTATTCTATTTTGGAAAAAAGAGAAAGATTCTAAAATATTGTCTATGGCGCAAAGCTAGCACTATTTTGTGAACCTACCAAATGTTTTTCACTCTTTCTGCTAAAATATTTTACAAAACACTGATTTTCAAATTATTACTAAATGTTAAATAAAACCTAAAAAGGCTATCCACTTAAATTTTTGGATAGCCTTTCTATATCTTACTTAGTTATATCTACACTCTCTAAGGTTATTCTTGCTGTTGGTACTGACTTTCCCAAACTGCCTCTTCTTCTCCCTCTCCCTTGCGACCTTCTAATTGTATCACAAAACTCTTTGATGGGAAGTAAGGAGTAATATGAATATCCAACCATACTCTGTCTTTCTGTTTTTTATCCTGCTGGATACGAATCACCTTGAACTTCTCTATCAGCCTTGTTGGTCCCTGTATGCTATCAAGGAACTTTACAATCTGTCTACGCAAATCATCCTCTGTCTTTGAAGAAAAGTTCTCAAATGCTCTACGGTTTAAGAAGTCTATCAGTACTTTGGCAATATAGTCAAATACCCTCACCACTGAATAGGTCTGTAAGCCTAAATTATCACCATTGAATAACGTCTTTCCTGAGAATGCCATTACCTTGCTGAACTCATTGACCATCGGTATCAATCCAACTCTTTCTAATTCTGAGATTTCACTCTTCTTTAAATCAAAACGTACACTCTCTACCTCATTGATACTACCAAATTTTTTACCAGCTACCACCTGTGCCATTAGGGTGTTGTAAATCTTCCCTGCCAAAGCTGATGAGCCTGGCACATATAGGCTTTCTTCTTCTCCTACTTTTACATTCTTATCTCTTCCTAAAAGCCAATTGCAGGTCATTAGTGTGTTTGACTTGTATACATCTCCTCCTGAGTGGTTCGCATTGAAGAATATATCAATCACATCATCGGCACTTTCTAAGTCTGCAAAGTCAGTAACCAACATCGCTTTATTCTTATAGGCTATCTTTGACCATTTGTCCAAAACTGCGTTAGAACCCAAATAACCTGGCACTACCAAGATAGAATAGTTATTACGCAAGTCCAAACGATCGTAATTTCTATCTAACTCACTGCTGATATGGTCAATAAATAGGGTGTTATCCAAATCCTTAAGCTGGCTTATATCGGCATTTACAATAGATATATTCTTTACTTTAGGACTTTCTGTATTCTTGTAGAACAGTGCTACTGAACGGTAAGACCGTTCTAATTCTTTTACTCTTTCAAGTGACTTTTTAAGGTTAAAGTTTAGCAACTGTTCTATCTGTTCAGCCTTGTTATTGGCTATATCTCGCATTTGCTCTACATTATTACTGTTCTTAAGCAGGTCTAACCAAACACTTAATCTATTGATAAGGTTTTTTCTCTCTGATGACCATTGTTCATCAGTAAGAAATATATTACGGCGTGCCTTTCTGGCGGGATTAAGGTTTGAGTAACCATCAATGAGGTTCTCTAAAAAAGCAAAACCTCCAAACTCTTTGAGAGCATCTAAAGCAGATGCTGAGGTGGCGGTTTCTTGTTTTACTACGGTTGTGGTAGCAGTGCTTCTCTGTGCTTGTAACTTATTATCTGCCATAATTATCCTATTTTATTATTGCCTTCAGACTTTTCTAATTCTTCTAACGACCCTTCTAATACCTTCATAAGAGCTTCTTTACTCTCTGGGTTAGCTAATATTTTAGCTAACAATTTATTAGAGGCTGCTTGTTTAGCAATTTTAATGTTCTGCTCTTTTTCTGTATTTAGGCGGTTCATAAGTTCACTGCCTTCTTGAAGTGATTTGGCTCCAAAGTCAGCAAGGTTCTTAAACTCAACTTTCTCTTTGATCTCATTACCTTCTTCATCTTGGAGTTCTAATTCCACAGAGGGTCTGAAGTGCTCAAACACTTCTTCTACTGTCTGCAAACCTTCTACTGTCTCAGGAGTTACAGGAGCTTCATCTGTGAGCTTCTGAACCATAAGGGTTCTGTTTGAGGGAATGTCTGCAATAGATTCATTTGCATCGACTTCTACCTCATTACCACCGATACCATAGTTGTATAACGCCATAGATTTTTGCTTTTAATTGTTTAGCTGCAAAAATACTATAATTCTTCTATTCCACAAAATTATTTTTAAAATATTTTGCGGAGTATTTTGTTATTTACTGATTGTTAGAGGGTTATGGTTGATATTTTTTTGTGATTAGTCTGTTAAATGATAAGATGTTGGTAGTGTTACAACAAATTATCCTTAATGTTTAAGCTGTCTATTTTTCTTTATTACTACCTCAGTTGAAGCTATTTCTGACATTTATGTAATCTCCATCTAATATTCTATAAAAATAGATTTTTTATTTGTTACGAATGATAATTCATCAAGTAAATCGAACCCAATATTTTTACTATATTCTATTAAAATATCTTTATTCAAACGATTTTTAATTTCTTTTCGCCTATAATATTCTGTTTTTTCAAATTTTAAAGGTTTTCCTTTAGAGAAAAATTCCCATTTTTCCTTTTCATTAATAATATTTTGTATAATTCTACTATGATCATCTTTTTCAAATTTAAAAAAACAATTTCTTTGTATAGGAGATTTATCTGTATTAAATTCTATAAAATAATTATCTTTATTTTGTTTTTTACAAAAATAATTTATTAATGTAATCCAACCACCAAGAGCTATACTTTTACCTAAAAAAGTTATAGATTCAAAAATAAGGAGCTTAGATGTAGGATTTAAACTTATATTATTTTTAAAAAAATTATCTATATTAATTGTCTTATATTTAAATTCACGATTTTTTGTAAAATCATCATTTTTTATAAAATTTAAAATATCTTCTAAAGGTGAGTTAATAATTGTTATATAAAAACTATCTAATTTATTTATTTCCATATTATTAGTTTTTAAATTTTTGAATAACTTCCATGCCCAGAAGAGTCTTGTCTTACATTTCCATTCATATCAATAAGCCAAAAAGTATTTCTTGCATTGGGATCATTTACTGGTATGACACTTGAATGATTAAGCCGCCCATTATCAGTTGTATCAACTTCTATATTATAGTGATTACCAAAAATATCATTATATTGTAAATCTGGCCTATTAGAACCAACTTTATTTCCATTAAAATCTACTTGTTCTTGATTTTTTCTTACAGAACTTTGATCTACCGTTGGATCTGACTTTAGATCTTTTACTATATCATCTATAAAAGCATTATGTGCGGAATTTCCATGTTGAGCACTAATTCCATTATTATTTGGTGCTACCAACCCCAACACATCTAACCACGCATTCGTATCACTTACGTAAGCAAAGAAATTCGGCTCCCCAGATAAGAACCCAATAGGGTCTTCACTTATATACCTCCCCGTTTCAGGGTGATAATACCTAAACCTATTGTAGCAGAGTTCTATTTCAGGATCATAATACTGTCCTTGGTACTTGAACGGACATCTAAAGTTTTCTTTGGCAAAGCCTTGACGGGAGTTGCCGTAGAGGTCTTGTTCGCGTTCCCATATCAGCTCACCTTCTTGGTTGTAGGCTTCTATGGGCGTACCTAAGTGGTCGGTGATGATGGAGTAATGCTTGCCATTGGTGATCTTTCCACAGGGCACAAAAGAGCCTGCTTCAAAAATCCAAGTGGTGGGGCTGTGCTCAGTACCTAAATCATATAAGCCTGTGCTGTAATTGAGCTCAAAGGTCTCTTTCCATTCGTGCAAGGGCACATTGCCACTCCACAAAAAGTGAGTAGTGGTGCGGCTAAAATGCTTGGTGTGTTTTGAGCAGCTGAAAACCTTTTAAGCAGCTCAAAACTACTTGTGCGCAAGGGAGCGCAGAATGCAGAACTCCGAAGTCGTTAAGATAAGCAATTTAACCATTTTTATAAACAAGACAGCTTTACTAATTAAACATCTATTTACCTATAAAATAAGAAAGGCCAATATTAGTTATGGATAACTCTTAATATTTGGTCGTTTTTAGACAAAGTAATATACATCAGATAGAATAGTCTTTAAAATGTGATTTTATAATAGGTGTTTTATGATATTCTTTTTAAATATATGTAATTCTCTTCAGGTTCAATGCTATATCTAAAAGTGAATGATTTTTCCTCAACTACTTGAGGAAATGGAAATCCTTTATTTATTGTATTTTCAATATTTTTATTCAAAGATTTTTCTAAATAACAATTTATATAGGTAGCTACTCCCTCTCTTGAAATACAAAGAATTTTATTATCAACTATATACGAGAAAATATAGATTTCATCTTTGTTATAAATAGATTTTACTGTATTATTTATTAAGTCGATTAGCATTACTTCTCCTCCACTATATGGATAAAGAAGATAATTATTACCAAATAAGCAACAAGTTATATTGAATGATTCACTTATATTAACACCAAAGACATCATTAGTGTAATCTTCATTTAACACTAATTCTTTATTAAACTCTAAGTTAGAGTACTTATGTATTTGGATATTAAGCGGTGGATACCCTCCATAAATAATAAGTTTATCAGATGTTTTATCTATTATGATTCCACTTATGGCAAAAAAAGTTTTTATTTGTATATTGTATGGAATAATATTTATTCCTTCAACTTTATAAAATAATAGAAAACCTGTATCTTCTGATTCACAAATACAAATAATAAGGAGATTAAGTTCTCTGTCAAAATAGAGTTGTTTAACACCATATCCTACTCTAAAATGATAAACATAACTAAAATGTTTATTATATATTTTGATAGTTTCAGAAATATCATCTGCTATCAGAAAGTAATCATTTAGTATTAAAATTGCAGATCCTTCTATTTTATTTGTATGAGATAAAACTATTTTAGAATATTGATTTGTTTCTAAATTGTAAATTAGAAAATCGATACCCATACCTACTATATAGAGTTTATTATCTACTAACAATATATCAGATATATATTGAAAAGGTAAGTCCCTAATAGTTTTTATTACTTTAGCTTCAATAACATCTAAAATAGTAATAGTATTGTTATTAATATTGGCAACGAGATGTTCATTAAGGAATTTTGCTTTAGTAATATCTGTAATTCCTAATTCTATTTTTTCACACTTCATTTTAAAATAAATAATTATGAGTTACGATATTGATTTGCTTTTTTACTTTTCTCCCTTACATTATCACGTCGTGCTTTTTTGTTCTCTTGAGTTTTGTCTGATATAGGATAAGGATAACTAAACATTACAATTTGATCTTTAGGTAATTTATCATCTAATTTACCATAACAATTAGGCATTCCATGACCAGAACATGGCTCCAATTCTGTATAAAGATGCCTTACATCATTTAAAGCATTTCTTTTTTCTAATTCCTCTAATAAATATTTTTCAGAATGCCCATGTTTATCAGAGTGAGTTATAATGATATCTCCATTATTTAATTCAGCTATAGCAACATTTCTTCCTCCTGAAATATCAGGATTTTTTCTTCTAAAATCTTCTACCCTATCAGATAAAGGATGGTTGTCATATGGGACTTGCTGCAAAATTATTAACCCCAGCACATCCAACCACGCATTGGTATCACTTACATAAGCAAAGAAGTTAGCCTCACCAGATAAGAATCTTATCGGGTCTTCACTTATATACCTACCCGTTTCAGGGTGATAATACCTAAATCGGTTGTAGCAGAGTTCTATTTCAGGGTCGTAATACTGTCCTTGATATTTGAAGGGGCATCTGAAGTTTTCTTTTGCAAAACCTTGTCGGGAGTTGCCATAGAGGTCTTGTTCGCGTTCCCATATCAGTTCGCCTTCTTGGTTGTAGGCTTCTATGGGGGTACCTAAGTGGTCGGTGATGATGGAGTAATGTTTGCCGTTGGTGATTTTTCCACAAGGCACAAAAGAGCCTGCTTCAAAAATCCAAGTGATGGGACTGTGCTCAGTACCTAAATCATATAAGCCCGTGCTATAATTGAACTCAAAGGTTTCTTTCCATTCGTGCAAGGGCACATTGCCACTCCACAAAAAGTGGGTGGTGGTGCGGCTAAAATGCTTGGTAAGGCGTCTGCCAAGAGCATCGTAGGTAAAGGTTACTTTTTGCTTGTCAGGACGTTTTACCTCCTTGAGCATTCCAAAAGCATCCCACTTATACTGCCAACACTCCTCCTTAGCACTAAACCAACCCCCGCCACCTTTGTACTTCTCTATAAGTTTGCCATCGTCATCGTATTTAAACGTCCAGCCGTGCCATTTCTTTAAGCGATTGCCTTTCCCGTATTCTATTCCTTGCCTGTCTTCTGTATTGAAGAGGTTGCCTGTCTTATCGCTCTTGCGCCATTGCTGGGTGTGGTCGCCAAAGGTAGCGTGCTGAAGGTGTCCCACAAGGTCGTAGTTGTAATGGGTAGTTCCAAACTTACTGTCGTTAGTTTGTTGCAGGCGATTGCCCACGCCCCAAGTATAACGCCGTTGGTGGCGTATCTTGTAGTCGGTGAGTGTCTGTTGGTCTATAAGCCTGCCTATATCATCATACTTAAAGGTCTGTCGTATCTTCCCTGGCAGGTGGCGTTCCAACTCAAAACCTAAGCTGTCGTACTGGTGGGTACTCTCCCATTGCACGCCCTCTTGCTCTACGCTCATCCTGCTGAGCTGTCCAAAGCTGTCGTGCTCGTATTGCAAGTTCGCTCCCTTGCTACTCTCAGTGCTGATGCGCTGCCCTAAGTTGTTATAACTATGGGTGATTTGCTCCCCATTGCAGTATTCCTTGGTGAGCAGTCCTAAGTTGTTGTAAGAGAATTTAAGCTCACTGTTGATATTCACTGCACGGGCGAGTTTTCCTGAGGGGTAGTACTCAAAGAACTGCGATAGCTCCTCATCGCTGCCGCGCATCCCTGAGACCATCTCCACTTTGGTTACACGCCCTACTTTGTCGTAGTTATAAGCTCTTTGTTTGCCACTGGGCAGCGTTTCTTCAATAACCCTACCTGCAAGGTCGCGTTTGTAGCGTCTTAGCTTTTCAGCAAAGTTCGTTTCCTCAATAACATTCCCTACCTTGTCAAGTTCAAAGTAATGCCGCTCTCTCTTTTCATTGAAGATAGCTGTGAGCTGTTCTTCAGTGTTGTAGTCGAACTTCATCGTACCTCTGTAGTCGGTACGCTTGCCGAGCTTCCACATCCCCTTGTAGCTGTAGCTTACCTCGTTGATATTGTCGCGGTAGTAGGTCAGGTTGTCAATAGGGTCGTAAGCGAGTTTGATTTCATTGCCGTCAAAGTCCTTTACCCGAATGACCCTATTAAGCGCGTCAAAGGTTCGCTCTTGCTTCACTCCTTTGGGGTTGGTAATAGCGGTGCATCGCCCCCATTTATCATACTCAAAATAACTGCGGTTGCCTCTGTTGTCGCTCACCTCTGTGATGTTGTGCTCGCTATCGTATTTGAGGGAGGTGGTATTGCCCAGCGGATCGGTGATGGTCTTCAAAAGTCCCTCTTGGTATTCCATTGTGGTAATAGCCCCCTCGGGATTGATGCGGGTAATGACATTCCCGTGCTTGTCGTACTTCCAACGCCATACCCCTCCGTTTAAGTCTTTAAACTTCGTAGGTAAGTGCCCTAATGGCAGTATTGGGTGCGGGTATTCGGTTTGGGTATTACCACCCTCGGGGTCGGTTGCCCTTAGCGTATTGCCGCGCTCGTCATAGTCGTAAAAGTAGGTACTGCCTAATTGGTCGGTATAGGCGATGAGCTGATTGTTGGCATCGTAACGCCAATGCTGTTCGCCTCCCTCAGCATCTACCTGCTTGTATACCAGCCCGCCTTTGTGATAATAGGTGGTGTCGTGTCCTAAGCTGTTGGTAACGATGGTTTTTCCCTCTAAGAAAGTCAGGCGGTGGTTGTAGAGGTCTTTATCACCCCACGTATGCACGCAGCGCGCACCCGTCTTATTACCATCATAAACAAAGTGCCACGTAAGCCCTGTACGCCATACCTCTTTGGTGAGCAGGTGATTGTCGTACTCAAAGTGCATACTATCGCCCGCAGCGTTGGTCTCTTTGATAAGGTTGCCCTCAGTATCGTACTCATAAATAGCGACTGTCAGTGCATTATCTTCTGGTTTGCTTTGGTACTCAGGGTGAGGGGCGATAATTTTGGTGATATGCCCCTTGCTATCGTTTTCAATCCGCAGGGTACGCTTGCAGCTATCGATGATCTTTTCAAGATGCCCACTGCGGTTGTAGAAGAAGTCAATGCTAAAATCGTTGTTGTCTACAATACGGCTTAGCAGTTGTTGTTGTTTGTATTTTTCTTTGGTAAAGTAGTAATATAGGTCTTCTTTGCGGTTCCAGATATAGTACTCTCCCTCAGCGGTGCAACGCGCTTCCATTTGCTCAGCGATATTAAGCACAGGGTGGTCGGCAGTGGGCAGCACAAAGGCAATAGGGCGACCATCACTCATTCTAAAAGTGAGGCTGTGCTCGTCTACCACGATAGCCATATCATAACTGTGATGCCAGCCATAGCCCAAAGGACCGCGATAGTCGCTTTGGCTGTAATAGATACGCTGCCACGAGAAGGGAATTACCCCTGAGAGGAAGAAGTCTTCCTCATCAGTAAAGAAAGTGCCATCTGCCACGTCCACAGGGTGCCCTGTAACGGTACAGATAGCCGTATGTAGTCTGTCTTTGAGTTTATCAGATTGGATATGCTTATTGACTATCCCGTGAAGTTTATCTGAGAGTTTTTTCTTTGCTTTCTTAAACAAACGCCCAAAAGAGGATTTTATCTTCCCACTAAAAAAAGAGATAGGGTTAAGAGGGATAGGCACGGGGTTGGTAAGCACCTGTTTGCTCATTGGTATGGGGTTAATCACTCCTGTGGGCAAATACACAGGAATTCCTGTAGGTACTTCCTTGTGTTTGGCTACTTGTCCAGCGGTATGGGGAGAGGGGATGCCTACATCACAGCAGTTCATATGCAAGTGTGCACCGCCACCCGAGAGCGGGTCGCCATCTGCCAGCACGTTGAGGCTACCCATATAGGCGTGTCCTTTGTTCTTTTGAATGCCTGCTGCCACAGCGTGAAAGCCTGCTCCCATAGGAACGTGAGGGATATTTATCGTTGGGGTACCTGCCACCACACGCGGTAGCCCTCCGATGAGCACGGATGCCCCCAGATTGCCCAGCTTCATCGTGAGCAGGGTATGGGCTAAGTTCACTGCTTTATTGAGGTTTAAGGCTTGTTGCTCCGCCTCTGTGGGGTTGTCAGGGTCTTCAACATCAGGTGCTTCTGGTGGGGGAGGAATAAGCGACAAGATTGCCGCCGAGAGAAAGTCCTTAGGACGCAAGAGGATACCCATATAGGGATGAGGCATCGGCACAGGGGCGGGTGATGGGGGTATATTGACAAAGTGGATGTCTATACCCAGCACAGGGCTTAGCTGTATTGCCACAGGCAGACACGCCATTCCTTTGAGTCCTAAACCGCTAAGGGCAGTTACCAAGGCAGATTCTACCACCCCGTCCACTGCTCCTGTTACCAGCCCAAAAGCCTGCACTCCCGCATCCACAGCGTCCAACACATTTGCCACAGTCTTGGTCTCTCCACTAAGGTTCTTATTGGAGTTCATCTTGGCATTCTCTATCTTCAGCTGGGAAAGCCCCTGCGCCTGCTGTCCAAGAGTGGATTGCAAGTGGTCGCTGAAGTTATCGAAAAAACTGTGTGAGGTGTCGGACATAGTACTTTATTAAGGTGATTTACGAGGCAAAAGTACTAATTATTTTCTGATTATACAAAAAAATAGCTCATTTTATTTGCTATAACAGCAACTTATTAGGTAGGAAATAGGTGTTATTCTCTGTCTTTTCTATCTTATTTTCTAAGAATAGCTTTTCAAGTTGATTCACTTTATCAATGAGTTTGTGATAGAAAGTATCAAAACCTTGCTTCTGTGCTTTTTTAGTATTCACTTCGTTACTATTGTAGCTATTAAATTCCTTTGCGTCATTTACAAAGATACTTGTCTTTCGCGAGAAGAGTTCTGATAAAGGAGCCCCTCTGCGAATCACCTTGCGATTGTAAATGCGATTGATATTGCGTATTTGCTGCATATAAAGTCGTTTGAGTAGCTTTTTGTTTGTACTATTAAGCTCGTTAAAATCAGGTAGCAAACTTCTGTAATTGTCAATAAGGTCGGTGATTTCCTCTTTGGTAAGTTCTAAACCTGCGTCTAAATAAAGGTTTTTATCTGTCTGAAAGCGATCAAAGAATATCTCATTGATATTGTCTTTCTTAATCTGAGAGAGTTTAGTTCTATCTCCCTTTAAAAAGCATTTAGCAGCTACTGAGGGTTCAGAGTAAATCACTCCTAAGTTATTTTTGTAATTCTCCAATGAAGTGATAAGTTTCTCTTGGGTGAGTTTGCTATGCACTAAAATAGAATCCATAGCTGTATTGAGTGCCGCTGGTGTTAATCGCTGGTAGAGTTGAGGAAAGACAAGTCCACCGTTAAACAAGCTATTTTTAGGGGCATCATACACATAGATGTTCATCTGTTCATCTGCAATGTTTTTGAGGCTATTATCCTCTGTTATCAGCTGGTTATCTACTATATAGTTCTCTAAATGTGCTGTGCGATATTTGCCAATCTTAGAGAGAATTTCTTTGGCATATAACAAAAAGTTCTGAGAAGCACCATCAGGGTTGTTTTCTATCTGAGCAAATAAAACAATGGCTGAGTTTTGCGCCATCTTAGAGAGTAGAGGATTTTGTTCGCTTATCTTATGTAGCTCATTGGTGCCCACAATAATATAAAAGTTACTCTCAAAACTATTGGGACCGTAGTTAGGTAAGGTCTTTAATAGTGCTTCTGCAAGGTCTGTTTTTGACTGTGTAGTAGTGCCACTAATAGTTTTTGTAGGGTTTTCAATAAAGTAAAGCCACTCTTCAAAAGAAGTGGTTTTAAGCAGACTATAAGAGGTGTTCTTCCCTATGCAAACCGCAGAGAAGGTAGGAGTTATATCCTTCATTTCTGAGAGAGAAAGCCAAGTGTTTTGTAGGGCGTTGAGCAGTGGTTTTACGCGCTGTACATCTTCTGCATCAAAGAAAAAATGAAAGTTTATTTTTTTTCTTTCTTTATCCATTCGTGCAATTTCAGTAATAGGAAAATAATCTCCTTTTACATTGATGAGTTTACCCTTGGTGTGATCCCATACGTAGAAAGGCACACTTAGGGGATTCGTTTTCTGATGCCCTATAAGGCTGTTGGAAGTGTTATATACGTAATTTGACCGCACTGTTTGCTTTCCCAAAGAAAGAGAATCACACTCATCCGATGAGATGGTATGCTGATAGTCATTGACAAGTTTGTATACTTTGCCTTGTCCTACAGGGCTAATAGCCTTTGCAGAGACCCAGCCTATCAGTTGAGAGATCGTATCTCTTACTATAGGTTTATTGGAGATAAGTACCGCTTCCTTGTTTTGACTGTATTTAAAAGCATATACAGTTTCATTTATTTTGATTTTTTGCTTACTCTTTCCCTTTAGGGTAGGGTCTTTAAAGAGCCACAGCGAATCATTTGCAAAATAGAGTTGCTTTTCAAGTAATCCCTCTGGGCTACTGACACCAACTTTGTATTTAATGGGCTTGTTATTGCTAAAATCTGTAAAAGCAGAGTGGTGTAATAAGAGTTGCTGCACTGGTATCCAACCGATATATTCCACAGATTTAGCATCCTTAAAATGGCGTTTGCGCCCCATAAGAGGCGAAAAGAACCCTTTGGGCTTACCTACCTTTGAAGAGTCAGCCTTGACAAGTTCAAAGCAGCCATTCTTACGACCTATTACAAAGTAAGGAGTGAGTAGTTTTTGACTGCTGAGCTTCTTTTGAAAATAAGCATTGGTATACGCCTTATTATCATTCCTATCAGAGTAGACTACAAAAACATCCTTGTCTTTTTTCCAGCGTCTCTCAGGGGCTACGTAATTGAAATTATAAGCTCCCGTCTTTTCTATCTTTTGGTATTTAGCAATTTGAGAAAAAGCCTCTGATGTGATCAAAAAAGCACCTATTAAAATCAGAAGGTATGTAGTTTTATTGTAACGCATTATTCTACTCCGTTTGTGATACATTAATCCGCTTTACACAGTTGAAAGTGTCTATTTCCACTTTGGTGATATTTACTTTCTGTTTTTTCTTAGCTTCAAGGTAGTGCAATCCTTGACAATAACTATACAGGTCGTTGTACTTATTCTGATTGATAACCACAACTACTTCACTGAGGTCATGGCATATATAGCGTTGTTTGATATAATTGAGTTGTTTATAAAAGTTATTTCTGTCGCCCACCTCTGTGTTGGCAATACTTTGTAGGTGTTTCTTTATATCATCTTCTGCCAAAGCCAATGAATCAACAGTGATAAGGTCATTTACTTTTTCAAATTGGGGCAAAATTTCTATTTCGTGAAAGATAGGAAAGGCAGTGGTGTTAGTGGAGAGTTTTACTTTATAGGTACCTGGCTCAGAGTAAGCATATACGGTTTGCTGTTCGTAGGCGTCTACCGTGCCTGATTCTCCAAACTCCCAATACCAAATCTTAGCTCCTGGACCCTCAGCGTAGAAAACGAGTTCTTCCCCTACATAACCAATATCAGGACCTAAAAGGCGAGGAATAGAGTCCAAAGCCTGTTTTTGTTCAGTAGGGATAACCTTGATATACTTAGAGACTTTATTGTTTTTGCCAACCTCTAAAGTGATGAGGTATTTGCCAGCAGATTTATAGTCGTATTTTACACTATTTTTGCCCTTTGCCATATCACCGTTGCCGAACTTCCAGACAATCTGATGGTTTTTTACCATAGTGCTGTCACTTATGGTAAACTCTAAAGGTTCTCCTACTTCATAGTGATTGTTGTTATTGGAGTCAAAGATATAGAAATCCAAATTCTCTGATTTTGAGGAAGGAGTGAAGAAAACATACCCTAAAATGAGTAAAATCAACAATAGGGAACCTCCAACGATAATAGCGGTCTTTTGATTCATCGTATTTATATGTTAAATATTGGCTTTACACTCATCTAAGTTGCTTTTGAGTTTTTTGTTGTTTGTCTGAATTTTATTGAATGATTCTCGCGCTTCAAAATAAATTCTCAGTACCCTTGCCGATTGCAGACCAAAAATGTACTTTGCATCTTTGTTTTCCTTGTAAACATCTTCAAGGGATTGTATTTCTCTTTTTATCTCCTCTAAACGCTGTTGCTGATTGATTTGAAAGTCAATTCCTTTAATAGTATCGCAAAGTATACGCACCTTGTGAGTGTATTCTTTCTGCTCTTTGAGGATTTTCTCTGAGTTTTGAATCTCCTTCATTACCTCATTGCCTTCAATAAAAGGAATAGGTCGTATGAGTTTGACTAACACCAAAAGTAGGAGTGAAGCCAAGAGTACGAATATCATTGCAAAGCGTATTTTCTTCCAAAATGTTTCATTCATAGTTATTATTTTCCTGTTGCTTTGTTATTACTACTTCTCTGACGGCTCAGGTCTTGATAAATCTGCTTGCATTTCTCTAACTGCTCTATATAGTAAGACCTTTTGTTGTCCTCTATTTCATAGAGATCCATTACAGTTTGTATTTCTCTCACTTGAGAGAGCAGTTGGCTATAGATGGTATAGTGTTCATTTCCTACCTTAGTGGTGTCAATATCTTTTTCCAATTCCTCTCGTGCCTCTGAGATGATCTTTTGTAGCTGCTTGTGCTCACCAGCATTACGTTTTTTACTGCGCAAAGCAAAGAGTTTTTTGTTTAAGTCATCCAACATAAAATTAAGCTCTGCTTGCTGTTTGAAAACTTGTTCATACTTATTCCTCTTTTCCTCTAACAAGTTAATTCCCTCCTCAGCTATGGATATGGTAATGTAACAGCACAGAAAGAACATCACTATCAGCATAGTGAACGAAATAGAGAAATCTCTAATATTTTTAGCTCTTACCTCTTGAGATACTGATTTCATAGAATAAACTGTTGTGCCTTAAGATTAAAAAATCGAGTACAAAAATAGAAAATAATTTCTAAATAGCACTGATTTTGTTGTAAGTTTTTTTTGTCTTAATTCAATTAGAATGCTATTTATCAATATATTAATCAAACATAGACCATATAGAACTATTTTTACCTTTTTCCTTTTGAGTAGGTAATTCTTGGCTCACTACAATATTGTCTCTTCTTTGCCCAATGTATTCTAAACCACTCATCTTTTCAAACAGTTTATGTATCATTGAGATGAATAGTTGGAGTGTGTTTAAAGTGGGAGCTATATTCATATGATTATAGTGCAGATTAATAACATTCTCTATAGTAGCTGTAAACTCAGAGGGTTTTACATCTATCCATTCGTAGTAATACTGCAATAGTTCTTCTTGTGCTCTATCTTCCATAAGGTTTATAGAAATAGAGAGTTGATGTGCCCAATGCGTTATTCGCTCTACAAGAGCAATTGGAGGATATTCAGAGGCTATATTGTTAAAGAAGAAGCTATTTTGAGTGTAAAAATCATTGCTATTTTGGCATAATAAACAAGTGTTTGTCCCTAAGTGATTGGTGCGTTCATTACCCTTGTTCTTCTTTATAATTCCAATAGCATTTTTGTTAATATCACCAATAGTCTTACAGAGATCCGCCCTGAATTTTTCAGTCTCAGTATGATAAGCTACTTTTTTCACTGCTGGTATGTAAGTCTTATTTTCTGCTAAAATCTTTTCCTTAAGGTGTATTTCCCCTACCACTAAAAAATAGTTATCAAGAAAACTCGTATTTATTTGCTGATAAGGAATGATTTCTAATTTTATTTTTGGTAGAATATAAGGGTGATGTAAGGGTACTTCTTCAGGATTCGGGACTCCTACAGGTATCCCCTCATAAGGATTAACAGAGAGAATGATAAAAAAACCTTCTGTGTTAGCGTCTACATCGGCAAGATTTACAATAGCAAAAGGGCGCTGTTCGGCTCCATAGAGTTCATCGTAAAACAAAATACGATAACCCAATTTAGTAATAAGATGGCACGATTTGAGTGTTACTCTCAGTGTATTAGATTCGTTTGAAAATTCTAAATCCAAATTGCCATTATTGGTATCAATAGGCTCTAATAAGCCGTACTCAAAACTATTCTGATTGGTAGCGTTGTAATCTTTTATAAGTTCAATGGTATGGAAATAATCATCACAAAAATCTTTTTGAGTGATTTTCATCCCATCTTCCCAATTCACTGGCAAATACTGTATTTTCTTCATTTTTATTATATTTTTTATGTATTAAATACCTTTTTCTAATTTCACCCTACGGATATAAATTATCTGTCGGTTCTTAATCCTATTGTCATAAGCCTCATTCTCTGGATCTAAAAACCTTACAAAAAGTGGTATAGTAAACCACTTAGGAGTGTAAAATACCCAGCCAATATCCTCGTCTTCATCTTTGGTGAGTATAGGACTTTCTGGAAAGCGTACATTCTGGTCTTCAATAAAACGATCAAACCATTTTCCTATCGGAACTTCCATAGGTAACTTTACAACATAAGAAGAATAATTCTCAGCATCAGGGGTTTTCTTGATGCGAACAGTAACTTGTATAAGGTTAAAGGTATCTACACGCTCCCAATAAGAACTATCCGTAGCATCAGACTTAACCACCCAAGGAGTACGAAAAACAGGAGCAAATTTTAGATAGTAATCCCTTGCTATTACGTATAGCAAAGGCATTACAAACCACAGGACAATAAACATTGCAGTGCTTGCATAAGGAAGCGTGCTTAACAAGTTAAAGAAGAGGTAATAGGCCCAACCTGAGACTAACATTGCAATACACAGCACTAAAAAGAAAATTGCCTTATCTTGTAAATCATCTTCAAAACCCAGTGTTTTAGCGTAATAACTGCTCTTTACATAGTACACCAAACCTATTCCTAAGATGAGGTAGGAGATGATACTAAGTACCAAACCACCCCACACAAACTCATTTTTGAGCAGTGCAAAAAGTGAAGGTAGCGTTAAGATAAGCACCACAATAAGCACAAAGATGATGACTTTTTTAACCTGTATCTTCTTTTTTATACCTGCTAATTTATTAACCACAAAAAGCATTACCACTGCCAAGAGCGGTACAAGTAAGTATTTTACAAAAAATGAAATTAACGCTTCCATATCTTCTTAATTTTCTTATCTCTATTTACAAAATCACAGAAAAGTATCCAACCCCAAATGTCCTTTTCCTATTACTAAATCTATCTTTTGTTGTTTCTCATAAGAGAAAATAACTTCTCTTGCTGCCAATAGCAAAAAACTGAGTATTTTTCTGATATTGTCTGTATGCTGAGTATATAGTTCATAATCTATTGCTTTACTTAAAAATAAGGTTATTTTTACATCTTCTATTTCACTCTCCATACTACCATCTAAACCGAAATTCACGCCTATACGCGCCTCACCTAATGGGATAAAAGGCAGTTTTTCGAACTTTTTAGGTATGTAACAGAGTTTTAGAGGTAGTTCTAATACAAGCTCTAACAGACGCTCAATAACAGGGAGATTTTCTTTGAGTTGCTCACTATGGCATAGCTCCAAAAATAGTATCTCTAACTTCTTTTTAGGAATGGTAAGCCCTACATTTAACAACTGTTTAGCAATATTTAAAAAATTCTCTTTGGCTTTATCATCAGTAAGCAGGTTTAAATGTCTGCTGAAAATATGTGCGCGTTCTTTAAACAGCTGTGTATCAAAAGCAGAAAAGAAATACAGATTGTTTTTCTCCCGTTTGCGATTCTTGCGTACCGCCTCTACAATCTCTCTATTGCTCATTGAAGGGCGGCTGACTACCAAAGGATGAAAGAGTGCTTCTGGCAACTGGTGGTACATACTGTTCCTGCTGAGGTGTAAGACCAAAAATTCCCTATATCCCAATCGGGTAGCTTGGTAATCAGTAGAGATATTGAGCACATCCTTTGAGTGTACACGAGCGTTCATACCGTATAGCTTTAGTTTGAGTAGGGTGTCAAGCTCCTCTCCTAAGATGAATTTAAGCTCATCATAGAATACCTCTGCGATAAAATCAGCAGCTTCACTTTGCTTTAGTTCTGATATGTTGTACTTGTCTTCTAACATTCTTAAAAAAATCCCTTACTCAACACTCCATATAAGTTGGTTATCTTTATAATCTACCTTTAAGGTTTCACCTTCTTTTACCTGCTGCGCCACGATAAACTTGGAGATCGCTTTTTTCAGGTAATTCCTGATAATCCCTGCAATGGGGCGTGCGCCATATTTTTGTGAGTAACCCTTGTTAGAAAGGTAATGCAATGCTTCTTCTGTAAGGGATAAGGATATGTTCTTTTGCACTTGTAATTGCTGTTGTAATTTTGAGAGGTGCAATAAGAAAATATCCTGAGCTACCGCTTCTGTAATAGGTGAAAAAGGCACTACCTCTGTAAGGCGTCCTAAAAACTCAGGTCTGAAATACTCACTCATCACCTCAATAAGCTCATTAGAGGTAGGCGTATGCCCCTTGCTAATTTCTTCTGCTATCCAACTGCTGGCAATGTTTGAGGTAAAGATAATAATTGCATTAGAGAAATCACCACTGCGCCCTAACTTATCGTGAATAGTACCCTCATCCATTATTTGCAAAAAGACGTCATACACAGAGCTGTGGGCTTTTTCTATCTCATCAAAGAGCACTACTGAATAAGGTTTCTGTCGTATTTTAGTTACAAGCATACCGCCCTCTTCATAACCTACGTAACCTGGTGGCGCTCCATAGAGCAAAGCTGCTGAATGTTCTTCCTTGAACTCAGACATATCAAAGCGTATCATCGCATTTTCATCGTCAAAGAGCAGCTCTGCCAGCGATTTGGTAAGCTCTGTCTTTCCTGTCCCTGTAGGACCTAAGAAGAAAAACGAGCCAATAGGTTGCTTGGGATTGCTCAGTCCACTACGCGATTCTATAATGGCATCGGCAAGGGTTTGTATAGCCCTATTCTGACCTTTTACCCGTTCTTGCAAACGGTTTTCTATGTTGAGCAAACGATCCTTTTCATCGGCTTGTATCTTACCGATGGGAATACCTGTAATCACCGCAATGATAGCTTCTATCTCAGTAGGCTCTATACAAGTGATCTTATGAGCTGATAGTGCTTCAAGTTCTACAAGAAGGGCTTCCATTTTAGCAATACCCTCCTCATAAGGAGTTTCCTCAGTAAGTACATAGCTACCGATAAGCCTGCTACTGATAATAGCACTTAACTTGCTTAAAAGAGTATTTTGCCAGAGTTGTAGTTTTGAAAAGTCTTTTTCTTCACTGGTTTTAAGTTTTTCTAATTTCTTTTTAAAAACTGTTATCGTTGTAGAGGTATTGGCATTGCTCATCTTCACTGCTGCCAAGGTGCGATCAATAAGGTCAATAGCCCCATAAGGGAGTTTACTCTCCTTAAAATAACGCCGTGATAGGTAAATTGCCTCAGCAAGTGTAGCCTGAGAAATCTCAATCTGATAGGCTTTCTGAAAGTGTTCTTGGTGTCGCTCTAAGCATTTGAGCAGGTGAAAATGGTCTAATTCTTCTAATTGTAGTACCTCTAACTTAGTATGGATAGGGTGTTTTTCTAAATACTTGTGGTAAGCATCTGAAGAAATACACATTATCAGGTTGGTAGCTCCTTCACTAAGCTGGGAGTTAAGCACATTGATCATCAAATTGGATTTACCTGTGGCATTCTCTAATAGCACTTGCAGATCATCAATAACTAAGATAGATGTATTTTGCAGTTTGTTTAGTTTTTCAAAGAGTTCAACCGTTTTCTTAGAGAGTTCATTCTCAGAGGTGCTACCTGATAGCAATTTGGACACATTTAGCCCAAAAACCAAGGTGTTTTGCAGTTGGTGATCTCTATTTTCATTCAGTTCTTTTACAAAGGCTTTTACAATGGCTGTTTTACCTATACCAGAATCACCCACCAATAAAGTGGCTTTGTTCTGGGTACGCTCTAAGTTCTCCAAGATATTTCGTACTTCTTCTTCACGACCTATCACAAGACTGCCCTCTGTGATAATCTTATCGGTTTTAAGGTTTACAGCAAAAGCAAATCCAGAGGTCATTTCCTCTATTGCCTGGCTATCGGATGCGCTTAGCTCAAAGGAGGAGATACTAAACTGATTTAAAAACTCTTTTTCTTCTACGCCCAATAGCTCTATTTGCGCAGCAGAATATATCACGCCTTCTCTTACAATTGCCATAAACACACATACGGCATCTATCGTATCCGCTCCTAATTTGATTTTGGAACGGACAGCCTCTTCCCACAGCTTTTTGATCTCTCTATCCTCAAAGGAATCGTCAAAGGGTATTTCTTCTGACTGATAGGACTCTTTGCGCATCTCAAACCACTCTATCATATAGGCGATATCCTTACCCAAGCCTTCCAAGACCTCACGAAGTCCTGAGGGTTCATAAAGCATTGCCAATGCCAGATGTGCCACTCCAAAGCTCGTGTGGTGCTCGGCTATTGCCATATTTTTAGCCAACTTCAACGCGGCGTTTAATCCTGTGCTAAACGTATCTTCCATAGTATTATGCGTTATTTGATAAATACCCTATAGGGAATATTACTGATTGATTTTTCGGTAAGTTGCTGCTGCAAAAACAAAGCCAAACGCCCTGCATTTTCTTCTGTAGGGCGATGGGAAAAGCTCAGATGTACCTCTGTGGTACGAATAATACCCCTCCGTTTTTCTTTGGCAATCTCTGCTCCTGAACAAATCTTAATCTCTATGAGTTCCTCTCCAAATCGCTGTTGTAGGTAACTTCGGATATCTTGCTCTGAGACGATACGCTCCTTAGAGAGTAAGCCGTAACGCAGGTTGTTGATTTGAGCGCGCTCCGTGTGACGGGTAGCCCCTCCTATGGTAGGGGTAATAAGCCTGCTGCGTTGCATATCAAACTCATTGGTAGTGTGTTGATGGAATACAGAGTGCTCATCAAACCCATTGCCTTCTTCTGCATTGGTAGTCCAATAGCTAAGCTCATAGGTTGTCGCTTTGGGGTATGGAGTTGTCAAAAGAAATGTTTTATCGTTAAACTCATCGTTATTACCCCATTCGGAGATCATCTTACGCTCTAAGGTATCCAAACGGCGCATTAGTTCCTCTAAATCGGTGTTGAGCTTCTCTGGGTTCATCGCTGCAAACGCGCTGCCTTCTTCTCTTACTAAGTACATCGTCTTTTGAAGAATGGTCTTGGCGTTGCGCACATCGAATTTCTCTAAATCACCAAAATACAATGAGTAAGTACCTTCTGGGTGCTCTTTGTAGTTGTTCAGGATATTTTGGTATATATGTCCGTTGTTATCCCATATAGAATTCAGATTCAAAAGGTAATTCTTACCTTCACACGGCAAAGAAGCGATGCGCCCATTGCGTTTTACATTGTGCTGCTTGTAAACCTGCTGGCGATTGACCACAGGAATGGTATTGAGGGTAAAACGGATGTTTTGCAGCTCAGCAGTGGTAAAGAAATTAGGGAAGACTATTTTTATCCATAATAGCTTTGTGTCGTAGTCAATACCTTCTAATTCAAGGTTTATTTCAGGTGAAAATTCTCTAAGGGATAGAAGTTTTTGACTGCTAAAATCAGTGCTAAGACTGTAAAAATGGTCTTGGTAGTAGCTGATAATATCGGGATAATAGTGTTCTTCTGTGATTAGTTGCTTTTTAAAAACATCTCTGCGCACATTTATCTCATTGCTATCAATATCGTAAAAACGAATCAGATGAGCATAACTGTAAAGAGATGAATGCTTTATGAGAATGGTAAGCAATAGCTCATCCATAGCGGCATAAACAGCAGGAGTGGCTTCAATACCTATCCAACATGCATTTTCGTTGCTAATAGGTGATAAGGAAGATATTACTTGCTCTTGCCTAATGAAATTCTCATAGTAACTAATATGATTGCCAGATAGGGTGTATTTTACAGAAGCGTTATAAAGAGTTTGTGTAACTAATGGGGTGAAATAGATAGGCGTAGGGCTTAATCCCAAACCTCTTTTAGTGGTATAAAAATGATTAGTAGGCTGTACCGTTTCTACTTCTTCGTTAGGAAAGATGCGAAAAAGTCCGTGTGAGGGTAACGGCAGTGTCCATTTGTTATCTACTAAGATAGAGGACAGCCTATGTAGCAATTGGGCGTTAGAGACCTCTACCTCTTGGTAGAGTTTAGAGAGTTCATAAGCAAAGATGTCGGTTAGTAGGTCTAATACAGGATCTGCATTTTGTAGGTCTTTTACGCCCCATAGATCCATCGCATTGTGCAGTATCCTATTTTTCAGCGTATAGAAAAAATCGTCTCTCATAAAGTATTGCTATGCTTGTTGTTGAGAAAGGGGACTAATGTAAATGGCAGTTGTAAAGTAAAACGGCAATTGATTGGTAACAAGCTGTCCTTTTACAGTTATATCAGCCTTGCGCCTTATGTGTACTTTGCTATGGTGCGAATAATCCTCAATTTCAGAGAGGGTAACCTTTACCTCTACCTGCTTCAAACGCGGTTCGTATTTGTTAATAGTTGCCAGCAAAGAGGCACTGACCTCATCCTCCCATACATCTGCTCTCACTAATTGATGAAATTCTAACTCCCATATAGCAGAACCATAATCCTCACGTGAGACCACCTCCCCATAATGAGAAGTGACTATCATCATTATATGCTGGGCGATGGACTCCTGTGTGCTACAACGCGCCAGTTGCCTACCTTGAAGCAACTGAGAGAAATCAATAGAGGTTTTTAGGTACTCCATACATTCATAATGGCTATAATTGCGCAAATGTACTGCTTTTTTTTTAAAACGACATACTTTTTAAAGCCTTTTTTTTTGACAGAATTGTAAAAGTTTGATAATAAGAATTTTAAAAGAGTAAAATAATCATACATAATGAGTTATATTTTAAATTTCACCCCTGATTTCACCTCCTGCTTCTCAGGAGTATCGTGCTGCTCCTGTGCCATTGGTGTTACCTGCTCTACCGCCTCTCCTTCCTCAGTAGCACCACTCTCAGGAGTAATAGACAAGAGTATTCTTCGGTCAATAGCGGCAAGATCGGTTTTAAGCTGGGTAAGTTCTGCTTCTTTGTTCCAAGTACCAGAGAGGATCTCTTGAAGTACAGGTAGGTCTTTTTGGATGTCAGCGATTTTTTGTTGTTCTTTATCAATGAGGGTAGGGAGCTTCTCTAAAGCACGGATAAAGTAAGAGGCTGCCTTTAAAAATAAAGAAAACCAGCAAAACATCAGTTCTGCTGATTTTCAAAATGGAGATATACAGGTTCTTTAAGGAATAAATGCTACATTTTAAACCCTCGTGAGTTTCTGTTAAGAGTCTCTCTTACAAACTCCTTCGTGGGAGTTGGGACTTCTTGAGTTTCGCTTTTTTGACTCTCTTGTGATAGCTCTTTATTGAGTTCTTCTGCCTCTTGTGAAGTATCGGAGGAGAGCGAAAGTTGTATTTTCCTATCGAGGGCTGAGAGCTCAGTTTTAAGTTCGGAGAGCTGTGTTTCTTTACCCCATACTTTCTCGATGATTTCCTTTAGAAGAGGAATGTCCTTTTGGATAAGGGCAATCTCTTTTTCTTCCTTTTCCATCATTGCAGGGATTTTCTCAATGGCATTGACAAAATTCATCACAGCCAAGTTAGGGTCACTTGCCAATCGTCCGTTGTTATAGGTGTACTTGATACCACCTTCTCCTTGTACAAAAAAGCGGTTTTCTTTTAGGTCAAGTTCGTCTTTTTTGGAGACTTCAGTCTTTACCAATATCTGAAAACCATAGATACTTCCTATTTCTTGATATTCGCCTTTGGTACGGGCGTTTTGGGCATAATCTTGTAACTTTTGCGCTAACTGCTTTACACTGCTCTTTTCGTCTAAGCCTTCCAAATGCAATGTATTGACTACCGAGCCATCTTCTCGGCGCACCGCTTTATCTGAAAAGTTTTGCCAATCCGTCTGAAAACGATGTAAGCGGTCTTGTAGGGCTTTCAAATCGCTACAGAGGTTATCTAAACGGTTTTTAGAGGTATATTTAGAGCGTAAGAACGTTTGTTTTTCACTCTCTAAAGCTCCAATCTTCTTTTCCAACTTCGCTTTTTCGAGTAAATCGGTATTTCCTGAGAGGATAGCCACATATTCAGAATAGTTCATTCCCGACTTTTCGTCCATCGCTCCCTCATCAATGGTTCTTTTGCCCAACTTATTGTTCTTAAGCTGGTCGATAAAAAGCTGTTTGTTAAACAGTAGGTTGAACTTGTAAGAGTCCAAAGACTTTTCAACAGCATAGATAATTACATCCACCTTATTATCAGCAAAATATTTGGCCACTTCATTACCCTTGCGAATGGCACGTCCGTCCCTTTGTTGCAAATCGCTGGGTCGCCAAGGGGTATCCAAGTGATGTACAGCAACGGCTTTTTTCTGCGCATTGACTCCTGTGCCAAGCATATCGGTAGAACCAAAGAGTACCCGTATCTTGCCCTCGTTGGTGTCACTGATGAGTTGTTTGCGCATTTTATCGTTTTTAGCCTCTTGGATAAAACGGATTTCGTGGGCAGGAATGCCATAGTCTTCTACTAATTTGCGTTTGATTTCAGTGTAGGGATTCCACTCGTTGGGCTTGTAAGTACCCAAATCAGAAAAGACAAACTGAGTCCCTTTCTGTGCTTTGTACTTTTGATAATATTCATTGATTTTCATCGCACAATGAGAGGCTTTGTTATCGGGATGATCTTCGTACTTATCGGAGATCATTCGCATATCTAAGGACATTTTACGGGCATAATCAGTTGCGATAAGCATTTTGGCTTTTTCCTCAGATTCGGATAGTGGCGCACGTCCCAAGAGGGTTGCATTACCCGTTTTGGCAAACTCCATTAGTTTTTGAATAAATACCTCTTGATCGGGTGTAGGGGGTATATTGTGTAAAATTTCGTTCTTTTCGGGTCTGTCTATCCCAACATCCTTTGCGGTTCTATAATCGGTTATTTCGGCGTAAAACTGCGCTAATTCGGGTACTTTGATAAAGTAGCGGAAGCGTTCTTTCTGCACAATGTTGTTAGCCACTGAAAATTCGTAATCGGTGGTCTTACGGGCATAGATCGCTGCCCACGCATCGAAACAGTGAATTTGTTGCTTTTCTAAGGCTTGAGGACGCAGGTACTTAAAGAGCAAATAAAGCTCAGTAAGTGAATTGGAAATAGTAGTCCCCGATAAAAAAGTAGCCCCCATATCCTTGCCAGTGCGCTCTTGAATAGTTCGCAAGGCAAAAAGCAGGTTGAGGGCTTTTTGACTGCCTTGAGAGTTTCCCAATCCTGCCACTCTATCGTGCCTTGTATTGAACATTAAGTTTTTGAACTTATGGCTTTCATCTACTAAGAGGTGATCAATGCCCATCATCTTAAAATCTACTGTATCATCGGTGCGCTCATTGATGTCGTGTTCTAAGGTTTTGAGCTTTACTTCTAGGTTTTCTTTACGCTTGTACATTCCTTTAATCATCGCACGAGAGACTTCACTGCCTTGTTTTTCCAACTGCCAAAGACTCTCTTCAACATCTTGGAGTTCTTCTTGCAAAATGCTCTGTTGCACCTCGGGGGATTGCGGTATCATCTTAAACTGGTCGTGGGTGAGAATTACGCAATCCCAATCATTGTTTTTGATGTCTCCAAAGATACGCAAACGCTTTTGAGGGGTAAAATCCTCCTTGCCAGGGTAAAGGATTTTAGCAAAAGGATAGGCACGGCGATAGGTCTCGGCTATTTCGTGTACATTGGCTTTAAGCCCTATAATCATCGGTTTATGCGCTAATCCTAAACGCTTCATCTCTTGAGCAGCACAGCACATAATAAGGGTTTTACCAGCACCTACCTCGTGGTCGCAAATCGCCCCATTGTTGAGCTTTATCATCCAAATAGCATCTTTCTGACTATCATACAAATCCTCTATGCCTAAACTCTCTCTATCAAGTCCAGGGAAGGACTGAAAAGAACCATCATATTGCGGACGTACAAAACAGTTAAAAGACTGATTGTACTGCTCAGCCAAGCGGTCTTTAAACTCCTGACTCTGCTCTAAGAGCCACAGAGGGAAAGCATTGCGTATTTCATCAATCTTGCTGTTTGCCAGTTGAATTGCCTCCATATCGCGCACCTTGACTTCCTTGTCGTCTATCTTTATTTTCTTGGTAATATCAGGGGTGGTATTTACCAAGGCGTTTTTGAAGAGGGCAATACCATCGTAGGTTCTGCTCTCACTTTTTACAGCGTATTTCTCCCAGATATGTAAGTTCTTTTGTCGGCATTCCACTGAAAACTCATCGGTTTGAGCACTGTATTGCACACCTACCTTGGTATCGAAAAGCGAAGAGGCAAAATCACTATAGATTTGTGGGGAGATCCAACGCTCTCCCAAGTTAAAATCCAACTCTTCAAAAGGAATAGGGGTAGGAATTACCTGCCTGAGTCCCTCTAAAGCGTGCTCAATTTCTGATTGCTTAGGATGTTCAGGGTGAGTATTTTGATATGCTTCTACGGCTTTGATTTTAGTAAAGACATCCCCCGCTTGCCACTTTTGGGCAATTTGGTATTCGTCCTCTATAGGATTGTAAAAGAGTTTGCCCTGTAACTGCGCTTTGACTTCTTCCTCATTGGTGTTAGAAAGCTCAGCTATGTAGGGAATATCCACCCGCCCCAATTCACTTAAGGAAGTGAGTAGCGCCTCTTCAGTAGAAATGTTTTCATTCTTCCTCAGAGAGAATACCACAGGCTTTTGAAAGATATCTGCCTTTTGATAAACACCGTTTTTGATATGTTCTAAGTAAGGGATTTCAGCGCCTGAGGCATCGGTTTTTATTAGCTTGATATTATCAGCACTATTTAGCCGACCATAGTTCTTGACAAAAGTATCGTAAAGGGCATTAAGATTTTCTCTTTCCGTAGGATAAGGGATATAGGTGGTAGCCTCTTTATGGTACAAGTCAGAATAAGCATCACGCAGAGCGATATAGGCAATGGCTTTTTGTCTTTCCAAAGAAGAAAGCGCAAGAGGCACAAAGGTAGCAGCTGTTTTGTTCTTATTGAGATCTTGCAAAAAGCCCACCGTATCGGCTTGTACTACCAAAGTATCTTCTCTGAAATGAGGTAAATATTCTCCCTCAAAAGGTACAGGTTCTTTTAGTAATGATACCGCAGGAGGCGTGTAATACAAAGCAGGAGAAGCTTTTGAAAGCACCTCTATTTCATTCCCTTGATTGATAGGATAAGTAAAAGAAAACAAGTCTAACTTTTGAGCATTCCCTAATTGAGAGGTAGTTGTTTTCTTCTTTGTTTTCTTTTTAGCTCCTGTGGGTATAGTAGGGACTGTTTTTGCTGAAATGTTGGGAGGGCTCGCTAAAGTAGCGGTGGCTTCCTGCTCTGATAGAAAATCAAAGAGACTTAGCTGAACGACTTTGGGTTCAACTTTTTGATTCTTAATTTCTTTTGACTCTTTAGAGGTGAGATTAGTATTGAAAATAGCAAAGGAAGGCTCGTTGATTTTGCTTTCAATTTCAATAAATTCCTGCCGTTCAACCTTTTTTACCTCAATTTCCTTTACCTCAATTTCTTGTGAATTAACCTCTTGTAGCTTAATTTGTGTTGTTTGGCTTTGTTGTGCTGTTTCAGGCGATAGATAATGTGCTTTAAAATCGCTTAGGATTCTTTCTTTTACCTCCTTGGCAATGCCTTCTACTCCTTCACTATGGGTATAGACCATTGCAGGCTGTCCGTATAGGTTGGTGCCTGCAAGAGCTTCGGTGCATATAACGTTTTCTCTTTGTAAAAGATACTCGTTCTGTATCATCCCTTGTGGTAGCTTTATTGTATTGCAGAATTGCTCTTCTATAGGGTTTAAAGCGCCTCTTTGACTGTCTTTTTGAAGGATGATAAGATCGCTTCCTGCTTCGGTACCTGCGTAATCGGTAAAGAGGTTGTTAGGCAGGCGCACGGCAGAGACAAGACGTGCATTGGAGAGCATCGCTTGGCGGATAATCTCATTTTGAGGGCTATCGGCTACCCCTTGAGAGGTGATATAGGCAAGGAGTCCTCCTTCCTTTACCATATCCAAACCCTTTAAGAAAAAGTAGTTATGCACCCTGCGGGAGGCTTGTACCTTAGCAGGGTCATTGCTGCGAGAGTAACTCAAATCAAAGACAGCGGTATCGGAAAAAGGGATGTTGCTGGTTACTAAATCAAACTGGTTCCTTTTCAGTGGACTGATTTGTTCGAAGCCATCAATATGTACCTGCTCCTCTGGGTAAAGATGAGAGAGCACCTTGCCTGTGAGCAAGTCCTTTTCAAAGGCAGTGACAGCAAGAGAGGGGTGCTCTTCTTTAAAAGCACGGATAAAATTGCCGCCTCCTGCCGAAGGTTCTAACATTGTTTGCAGAGGTACGCCTGTTTCCTTTATTGCTGAAGCGATAGCCGAGGTAAGACGCATTGGGGTATAAAAAGCCGTTAGCACAGAATTTCTAAGGCTTTGTACATAGTTTTGGTATTGCCTTTCATCAGTGGAATGTTCTCTAATAAGGGCATACAGACTCCTTACATCTTGCCAAAAGACTTGGTCAGCTTTTGCCCAGTACTTTAAATCAGCTTCAGACTGGTGGGGATTGAGGATAAACTTCAATCCCCCGAAGCCTGAATAGTGTTGCAAGAGTTCTCGCTCTTCTTGGCTTAGAAGCGTGCGCTTTTGCTTCTCTAAATCGAAAGCCAATGCCAGTGCACGAGCATTACGATTAAAGCTCAGTCTTTTAAGATATGCCATTTTCTTCTATCCATAGTTCGATGGCACCCGTAAGTTCTGTGTAGAGGGATTGATAGGCAGCGGAGTGCTGAAAATCCTCATCGATTTCATTCTCGTACTTTTTAAAGTAAGGAACCAGTTCTGGGAAGATTTTTAAGGCAAAGGGGCGCAAATCCTCATCAGCTAATTGAGTATCGAACTCCTGAGAAACGACCTCAAAAACCATATCAAAGGGTGAGAAGAAGAGCCCGTCGAAGAGTACTCCTGAGGCTATTTTATCACATTCAGGAATACTGATACCCGACTCAAAAGCCTCTTGGTAGGCTTGGGCTGCATACTCACTTCTGTCCTTGATAAAGACAGTGTCTGCTAAAAGATTAGGAAAACTCGTTTGTAACAGCTCTTTGAGTCTTAACTCGTAATAAGACAATGACCCTAAGGTACTGTCAGTGATCTGGGGTTTGGTTTGTGTTTCTTTCATTGTTAAAATTACTTTTAATGGGTTCAACAAATTTTAATTTTTACAAAGTGTCGTTCTGCAAAGATATATTTACCACGATTTTCCAAATAGGGCAAAAAGGCTCTCCTCCCTTTTCAGGGACATCTGTTTTTAAAAGGGTTCTTCTAAATTTTTTCCCTGTGCTAAGAACTCTCTCTTTGAGCCCCTCAGCCAGTTCTTCCTCCTTGATAAAAGAAAGAACATAGCCCAAACGTTGGAAAATAGAAACAGGTGTAGAGAGGATTACCTCTGTAGGAAGCTCTTGCCAACTCAGGTGGTTTTTAATCCTTTGAATTACCTCTACCGATTTTTGAATGCCTCCTATCTCTTTTTCATAGAGGAGCAAATCAACCGCAGTGAGCTCCAAAGAGGCTACCCGCAAAGTTCTTTCCTCTATAGAAAAAGGTAAGGTTTTTCTTTTTACTCCTATTTCTCTTAAGTTTTTGATATCCTTTTTGACAAGGTAACGAATTTTACTTTGTTCCCTAAAGGAATCTCTCAGCGGAGGTAAGGAGGTTATCACTGTAATTTCATTTGCCTGTAAAGCCTCTTTGGGAGATAGATGTACTTCTACTGCACTGAGCAGGGCTACATAGTATTCCCTTTTTAGGTGTTGCATCAGTGTTTCAATGTAGAAATAAGGTTTTCCCTCTTCTCTGATAGCTTTGTTATCAGTAGCATTACCAATTTCCACAAAACGGACGATGCTATAGATGCCATTCCTAAGAGGCAGGAGCTTTCCTTGCTTTTTAAGTGTCCCTAAAGTATTGAGAATAGTTTTTTCTTTAAGGAGAGGAAACACCTCTTTTAGCTCCTGCATAGAAAAGCTGTAAATACCCTTTTCCTCCAATGATTGTATCCACTTTCGTATGGTTAGTCCCTTCATATTGAAAATATATATCGTTGCAAAACATTTGCAAAAGTACTATATTATTTCTAAAGAGCAAATATATTGAAACAAAAGTTATCAACAGGAGGACTAAACTTCACTTAGGCTATGGTACATAATCAGTTGTGTTAGCTCACAGACTTTCTTTACTGAAAGTTTACCTAACCTTTGTTAGTATTTTCGCTTTTTGGAAGTTTTCTCAGGAAACTCAAAGGCAGTTTCACCATTTTCTTTCAAACGTATATAGGCATCGAAAGTGCTGCCTGACTTGCTTTTCATTCCTTTTATCAGAGGTGTTTTTCCTTTTTCAAAGAGCGTTTTGAGCAACTCATCAGTAAGAGGTTTGCCACATACATTCCTAAAAAGCACATAACCACAGTCCTCATCAGGGCATTTGGCTACCTTTTCAAACAGTAATAAGGAAGCATTTCTACATTTAGGACAAGTGATTTTGAGTTTTTCTTTTTGGGGTATGTCCATAGCCAAAAACGTATCAGTAAGACTATGGGTATAGGCTTCCATATCCGAAGAAAAACTATCGGGAGAGAGCTCTCCTTGTTCTATCTTTTGCAATTGACTTTCCCATTCGCCTGTAAGGGCAACATCGGCTATAGTAAGTGATTTTACCCACTGATATACCTGCATTCCTTTATCGGTAGGAATAAGAGACTTTTGTTTGCGCTCAATATAATTACGCTTTAAAAGCGTCTCGATAATAGCGGCACGTGTGGCTGGAGTACCTATACCTGCTCCTTGTAATAGTTCACGTTGCGCCTTATCTTCTAAGGTCTTTCCAGCTGTTTCCATAGCCCCCAACAGTCCTGATTCGGTATATAAAGCAGGAGGTTGGGTGGTTTTAGAAAGGATTTCAACGGCTTTAATCTTTATACTTTCCCCTTGTACAAGTTCAGGCAGCACTTGATTGCTATCACCTTCATTGTCTTTTTCACTGTCTTTGGCAGTTTCATCAGAGTAAAAACCACCGATAGCGCGCCAACCCGCTTGTAACACTTGAACACCTTTTACCAAGAAGTCAGTGTGCAGAGCCTCCAGTAGAGTCTTTTGCACTTCTTTTACACAGGGTTCAGATACCGCTTCCAAAAGTCGGGTGGCAATCATTTTGTAAATAGTGTTTTCTTTTGCCGTAAGGTTGGTAGGAAAGCGCTCTGTAATAAGAAGTCCGTGATGGTCTGTTACTTTCAAATCATTAACCATCTTCTTATTCAGCGTCCCAATTTTTACAAGTCTAGCTTCGTTAGCGTATGCCTCACTTTCTTGTAACAAACGTATCAGCTGTGGGATTTCTTCCCATACATCCTCTGAGATGTACTTACTACCAGTACGTGGGTAAGTAATGTATTTTTGCTCGTAGAGACTTTGAGCGATTTGCAGGGTCTCATCGGCTGAAAAGTTCCATTTTTTATTAGCTTCTTTCTGAAGACCTGTTAGATCATAGAGCAAAGGAGGTTGTTCTTTTACCACTTCTTTTTCAGTGGAAATCACCTCGGCCATAGGAGACTTTTCTAATTGTTTTTGTAAGGCTTCAGCTTCCTTTTTGTCCTCAATTTTAGCTGAGATACTGAAAAAATCAGTATAGCTTTTTTGGTGCTTGAGTCGCAATTGGTAAAAAGGTTTTTTTTGAAAATGTGTGTGCTCTAAAAATCTTTTACAAACCATTGCTAAGGTAGGTGTTTGCACCCTACCTAAGGAATAAATCCCTTCACCTACGGCTATACTTAGGGCTTGGGTAGCATTGATACCCACCAGCCAATCAGCCTCACTACGCTTTTGAGCAGAGGCATACAGCAAATCAAAAGCACTTCCTTCTTGCAGATTGGCAAGTCCTGTTTTGATACCTTTTTCGGTTAAGGAGCTAATCCAAAGCCTTTGAAAAGGTTTTTGACAGTGCAAATATTCATAGATATAGCGGAAGATCAGTTCTCCTTCACGACCTGCATCGGTGGCTACAATAATGGAACTACACTTCTTAAAAAGGCTATCAATGATTTTAAGCTGTTTTAAAGCCATAGGGTCTGACCTGTAACCTTTCTTATCCTCAGGAATTTGTTTGGGTACCAAGATAAAGGGGCGAGGTAGAATAGGTAGGTGTTCTCTGTGGAATCCTACACAACCATAAGCCTCTGGAAGGGCTAATTGCACTAAATGTCCCAATGCCCAAGTAACAGCATAATCATTACCTAACAAATATCCATCTTGTTTTTCACTTGCCCCCACTATAGCGGCAATCTCTCTTGCCACACTGGGCTTTTCTGCTAATATAACTTTCATTTTTCTACGTGTATTGAGGTTAAAAATTAGAGTTATACTTTGCGTCCCTTCGACTTCTTAGCAGTTTCTTTTTGAGCTGTTTTTTCTGATTGCTTTTGAGGGCGTTTTTCTTCTTTGGCTTTAGAAGTTTCAGCTTTTTGCTTGGTAGAAGAAACTTTATCAGTAATGTCCTTTTGAGGATTGTTAAAGCTCATCTCTACCTTGCCTTTGTCCTTGTCAAAAGTAAAATAACCGCTATAAGTTTTACCGGCTTTGCTCTGTAAACCTTCTAAATAAATAGGATTACCCTTGCTCAGTTCCTTGTGTTGTTCTTCAGTAAGAGTTACCCCTCGTATGACTGTAGGAGCCTCAGTGAGTTTCTCTTGATTAGCAAGTTTAGGAGCTTTGTCTTCAAAAAGAAATTCCACATAACGCTTGTCGGCATTGAACTGCACAGTTGCGTTAAAAGGCTCTCCTTTTTTAGAGGTCATTCCCTCAACAAACAGAGGCTTGCCTTCTTTGAGCGTTTGTTTTTGCTCCTGGGAGAGTTTGACTCCTTTGATTTCATCGGGGACTTTGATATGTTCACTGCGCAAGGCAATGATTTCATTGGTGAGCTTGTCAATACTGATGATAGAAGGGATTTTCTCCCCTGTTTTACTATTGGTAAGCTCAACTGTACGTCCCATATTTCCTGTGGTAAGCAGGTTCTTTTTATCCTCTTCTGAAAACTCGTGACCAAAGAAAGGATAATCCAATTGTGGTTCCTTGCGCATCCCGTGAATGGCTACTGCTACTTTTCCATCAACTTCTCTTAGGGACAGACGAGCATCAAAGCGGGTTACTGTAGAGCCTAAATTGAAACTAATAGGTACCAGTTCATTGGTTTTATAACCTTTTAAGAGGGGCTCTAATAGGTTCCTCTTCTCTAAAGACTCTCGACTCACCCCTAAGTTTTGTAGCGTTTCCCAATCAATAGCATCAGGGTTGTACTTGAGTTCCTCTTGGGCAGGAGTACTTTGAGATTGTGCCTGAGCAGGAGCTTCTTGTGCTTGCGTTTGAGCAGGAGCTTCTTGTACTTGCGTTTGAGCAGGAGCTTCTTGTACTTGTGCTTGAGCAGGAGCTTCAGGAGGGGTCTGAGCAACGGCAGTCTCTCCTTCTTGTTTTAGAGTAGCTGCTTTTTGCTCTTGTTTGATATACTGCTCAGGAGATACTTCGTACTTCTTGAGGTATTCCTTACCCTTTTCAGTGAGCTTTGCCAGATGGTTTTGAAGTTTTTCTATCGTATTTACCGATTTTTCTATCGGTATTTTAAAGAAAGAAAAACGAGAAGGGTTCTGGGCTTGGCGCATAAAGTTGCTAAAGAAATTAGACAGCATATTACCTTGCTTGTCTACTTTCATAAAGTCATCCAAGGATTTGCTGTCAGCAGGAGCCATTTTTAACTCTCCTTTCTCATCAATTCCTTTTACAGCCTTAAGCTGTTTTTCTTCTTTGTCAAATACCAGTAGGATATCAGATAGTTGTTCATCCACTGGGATTTGATTGTCGTAATTTGCCGTATCGGCGTGTTGATTTTCTGCCATTATTTAAACATCTTTTTTAATTTGGGGGTAAAATTACTCCCTTTGTAAGACGTCTAAGAGAGGCTGTCCTTTTTAGGCATAGTATTTCCGTTTTTGGCTTTTAAGGCTGTTACTGGCACACTAAAATGTTCTCGGATAAATTGATGTACATCCGAGAGCTTGTAGTATATTTTGCCTGATATGGTATAATAAGGCAGTTTACCATTGGAGCGATACCTTTGCAGGGAACGTGCAGAGATTTTAAAGGTGAGCATCAAGTCTTGATTGTCCAAGAGTTCCTCACCATCCAAGCTATTTTTGCGTTTTTCAGCTTTGTCTATTTGCTCTTTAAGCAAATCAAAACGATCCATAATGCGTTCCATCCACGCTATAAATTCTATTCTGTCGATTTCCATTTTTTATATTTGTTTAATACTTCGATTGTTAGATCTTAATCTTAGAATATCTAAAAGTTCTTCTTATCCTTGTGAGTTCTTGTTATCCTCCAAAAGTTCTTTTAGCACACTGCCCATTCCTAAGAGTTGGTCATTACCCTCTTGAGGAACTAAAATGCCCATTTCTTTTAAGGTGCGGATATAACCTTTTGCGGTGCGTTCCTTTACATCAGTTCGTTTTTGAATTTCTATGTTCAGCTCTTGAACTGTCCACAAAGTTCGCTCTTTAAAAAGAGGAGAAACTAACGAGGCTAAGGTACTGGCTTTATTGGGTTTTTGGTCTTCGTTTTTCTGATTACCTACATAACTGTGCATTCCCAGCTCATTGTTCCATCTAAAAAGTATTTGTGGGGTATCGCTAAGACTGCCATTGCGGATTTTCATCGGTTTGACCGCTGAGATAGGACTGTTCTTCTCCCTTTCGATAGAAAGCACTGCCGTTGCTTTGCGTTGTAGTTCAGAGCCTAAATGACCTCGGAGTTTAAGTCCGCTGGGGGTGAGGTGCAACACGCATACAATACAGGTTTTGTAGTTACCTGCCAAAAGGTAAAGCTCTTCTATGAGTTCCACGCTTTCTTGCTCGTTATTCACAGCTCCAATAAGGTCGGCTATACCATCGATGACCACCAAATGCACTCCTGCACATTGGTAGTAAAAACTCTCCAAGCCCTCACGAATGACCTTTAATCGCTCTCTGCGAGGGAGTTGGGTGAGGCAAAAGGCGTGTAGCAAATCAGGAAGAGAGGTTAGTTTAGCTCTTTTAAGCAGTTTGCTAATGTTTTGATAGAGCTGGTCTTGAGACTGTTCTGTATCGAAAAATAGCACCACTTTATCTTTTGGGCAAGGCAGTAGCGTTGTGCCCAATGTGTCAATAGGAAGGTTCTTACTGTTAAGACAACCTGCAATGAGGGCGCTTACATAATGGCTTTTGCCTGTACCTTCGCCTCCTGTAATACCCAATAAACTACTCTGTACTCCTACAGGAGTTCTGCCAATCGAGATGATTGTTTCTTGTTTTTGGGGAGGTTTATCCCATTGGATTTCGCAGTTTTTAAGCAGGGATAGGCTTTCTTCATAGTGTTTGCTAAGGGTCTGATAAAAGAGTTGCAATAGGTCTCTACCCGTTTTACCTTGCGCAAAATAATCGGATATATCTTTATCCTTTTTAGTACCTGAAAGAGGTAAAACTAAACGAAATACTTCTAAAGGTGCTAATTGGGCTTGTTGCTCTAAGGAGGCTCTTTTACCTGTTTCGTCGCTATCAAACAAAAGGACTAAATGTCGGAATCGCATTTTTAGCTTTTGGAGTTTTTGTAAAGGAATGTGGGCTGTTTCACTATTAAAACAGATAGCCGAAAAGCCTCTACTGGCTAAGCTCATTACATCTTTTTCACCTGCGGTGATAAAGAGAATGTCGCCTTGTAGAGGTAGCTGAGACTCACCAAAGCAATAGTTTTCGGGATTACCTCCATAGAGAAAGCGCAGTTTAGAAAAGGGACGATAGACCTTTAAATGCTTTTTAAAAAGGTAAGCAAACATCCACTCATTATAGGTGGAGGTGATAGTGTAAGGTTTGCCGTCTTTATTGGTGTTTGAATAGCTTTGCAGAGAGATTACATTGTACCTGTTTAGGATGTCTTGAGTGATACCATATTTTTGCCAATAGGCTAATTCTTCTTGGGTAAAAGGTTTTTGGGTGAATTGGTAAGAGATAGATTTTTTGGTTTCTACTTGAGTACTTTCTATGGTGATAGTAGGTGGTATTTGAGGTTTTTGTGTAATTATAGAGGTGGATTCCTCTAAACCCAGATGTAAATCTCTATTGATAATTTTTAGGATTTCGATAAAATCAGAGGCATTTCGAAAGTCCAATTGATAGAGGTAACCTACCAAGAAAAAACAGTCACCCCTGAAAGTATCATTGCCAAAATCTTTCATTTTATAAATGCCTTGTTTGTCCTTATAGATATTGCAGGAAGCATTTTTATCGTCATAGAAAGGGTTTTTAAAGTTTTTACCTACTCGCCAGTTGCCTTGTAGATAGTGCTGGAAGACCTGTAGTCCTCCTTCGGTTCTACTTAAAATATCTTGCTTTTTCAACATAACCTTTGGCTTTTTGAGTGAGGGATTGCAGGTAGCTTTCAGTGTTTTCTACCGATTGACTGATAAGGAGTTTGCGAATGCTTCCCAAGGTATAGAAATATTGTCCATAGATTTTGGAGTAGGTGATTTCATTGCGTTTGCGCATTCGCCATAGGGTTTTCTCACTTAGGTGGAGATATTGACAAATTTCTTTTTGGTTAAGCCACAAACTATCCCACTCAATAGGCTCTTGCTTGAGTCGATTTTCAATGCTTTGGAGTTGCTCCATAAGGGCTTTCCAAGCGGATTCTTCAATGGTGATTAAATTCATTACGTATAGGATTAAATTCTCGGCGGCAAAGTTCTGACAAATACAAAACATAAACTGCCAAGTACTACCCATTGAAATGTGCATTTTAACGCAGTTGAAGTGATTTTTATTTATTACGTTGATTATAAAGAGATTAATAGGTGTTTTGGAAGATATTAGAGATGTTTATAGGAAGAAATGTCTAAAAAATGCCAATGGGCTATAATGGGCTTTTTTTCAGAAATAGAGGAAAAAGTGTGTGTAGGGAGTTTCTATAGAAGAGTTAAATTGAAAATAATGAATATAATATTTGATTATAAATCCTTCTCCCTAAAAAAGGGAAACTGTCTATTTCCCTAAAAAACTGATTAAATAATGTTTAAACGTTTTTATTTGAAGTTAGCAAAACTACTTTTGGTCGGAGTTGTTTATATAAACCAGTAAAGAGGCTTTTACTTCATCAAGGAAAGGGGTGAGACTTTTTGAACGTCCTTTCATACGATGGAAAACATGGTACTGCTCTGCTAATTCTACCTTAAAGAGCTTCTCAAAGACTTTGGTAATCTGACTAATAGGGAGTTTTCCATAAGAGATACATCCAACAGAATGTAATCCATAGATGAGTTCTACTAGTTGGCTTTTTTTGCCTGTCCACTGAAGATTTAGTGCTTCTAAAAGTAGTTTTTCTTCTTTAACTTCAGTACGAAAAAAAAAGATAATCGGAGAGTTCCTTGGCAGCCCCTATCTTAGCAACTTCAAAGCTACGAAAAGTAGAAAAGGCTCCATCAAAAGAAAACAAATACCCCTCATTGCTTTGAGGAAGGTAGTCGTAATTGCGAGTAAAATACTCTACATCACGATTGGTTCTTCCTAAAGCAATGTAGCTGAAGAAATCGGTTGCTTCTAAAGTCTCTGACTCTTTAAACCATTGGGCTTCTTTGTCTTTTAGAAACTTTTTAGCAGCCTCAGTAGAGAGTAAAGTTGCTTTACTTTCTATCTGGTAGATCTCATTATAGAAAATGAGTCTGCTAACAATTTGAGGTTGTACTTTGCGGAAGAAATGTATCTCTTCTGCTTGGTCCGTAAAACCTCGTTGCTGTACCTCTTCCTTAGCCTTCTTTAAGAGGTCTTTTAGGAATTGTACCATTTCTAAAGATTCTTTAATCACGGCGGATCCTTCCAGCGTGGTTTGGCGTTCTCTTACAGCCAACTGATTCAAAATTTGTTGAAACATAAATTAATTATTTAAATGATTTATTGCGCTATATTACAAAAAAACAATGATATACGCAAACTAAAAAAAATCTTCATTTTTTAAACAGTTGGTTTGCAGGAGATTTACAATTAGCTCCACGCAAACGTGCGCTGCTGCATAGGCTTCTACAGAAGCCTATGCAGCAGCGCACGTTTGCGGGTGCAAAGGTAAAATTTTTTGTTTATATTGTCAAGATGTTGTACCTTTGCACCCAGAAGTTACTGAGAAAATAGGTATAATCAAATGAAATAAGAACCATTACTAAATCGTTACCTACTCTTATTGTAATTCCTGTATCTTCTTTATTTTGAATATATTATAAAAGTAGTTTCAATTTTTTATAAAAAATATTGCCAAAACTACGTAAGTAGCTCTGGCAATATTTTTTTTGCTAATTCTCTAATTTGCTAATTTATTCAAAGCACTTCCTGCTCTGAACCACTCTATTTGCTGGGCATTATAGGTGTGATTGCAGCATATAACATCTTTACTGCCGTCTTTGTGTACAAATTCCAAATGTAAAGGAGTGCTAGGCGCAAAGGCAGTGAGGCCGAGGAAGTTGATTACATCGTCTTCTTGAATCTTGTCGTAATCGGCTTCATTGGCAAAGGTGAGGGCAAGCATTCCTTGTTTTTTAAGGTTGGTTTCGTGTATCCACTCAAGGCGACCATCGCGACGGATGGCGTCGTTCACAGGGTTAAGGCTATCGCCAGTAATAGCATAGACTCTTTTTACGCCTGCTTGTACTAACATTTCGACCAATTGGTCGGATACATTTTTGCTCATATATGTTTTTTTTATTAATGACAGCAATAATACCAATGTATCGTTTTTGAATAGAAATTAGGGGATAGGGGATTTAAAACATAAGAAGTAAATATAGCAGCATAATAAAAATATTCGTTTTGTTTTATTTTTTATTAAAATATATTTCGAAATATTTTTATTTTACGAGAATATTTTATTTTTTCAAAAAAGCCTTCTATTAATTTGCAAGAAAACATTGTTGATCTAAAAAGACTCGTTGCTGCTTAAATCGAACTCACGTTAAATAATTTTCCTATTAAACAAAAAAAGCTGCTAAGCGAGATGCTCAGCAGCTTTTTATTATCAAAATTAATTCCTAAAACACATCTTTGATGTGCTTCATACTGTTGGCAATACTGTCTTTGGCTTCTACAAAGTCTCCTTGTCCTATTTTTTTGATGATATTGGTCGCAAAACCTTTCATCTGTTCAAAAGTGATGTGAGGGGGCATTGCTAAAGTATCGCGATTGGTGTAGATATTCACCAAAGTAGGTCCGTCGTGCTCGAAAGCTGCTTTTACAGTGGCTTCAAGATCTTCGGTTTTGCGTACTTCATAGCCTTTGATGTTCATCAACTCGGCGAGTTTATCAAAAGGCGGGTTTACCATATTGGTTTGCCAATCGAGGTAGCCCGATACTTCCATTTCGAGTTTTACCATTGCGAGTGAACGGTTGTTGAACACAAATATCTTCACAGGGTATTGGTATTGCATTAGGGTAGCCAAGTCGCCCAAGAGCATCGATAGACCGCCGTCACCACACATTGCTACCACTTGTCTGCCATTGGAAGAAGCTGCTGCGCCAATTGCCATTGGGAGGGCGTTTGCCATAGAACCGTGGTTGAAAGAGCCAGTGAGGTAACGTTTGCCCGTACCTTTGATAAAACGCGCTGCCCACACTACATTCATACCTGTATCTACGGTGAAAATAGCATCGTTGGCGGCGTATTTATCCAAGAGTTTAGCCGCATATTCGGGGTCTATTTGGTTCTCTTCAGTTTTCTTTTTGGTGTAATCATCTAATGATTTTTCGAGTTCCAAATACTCTTTGTGAATCTCTTTGAGGAAACTATCATCGGTGCGAGGGGTGAGTTTAGGCAATAAGGCGGTAATGGTATCTTTCACATCGCCTGCAAAGCCGTAATCTACTTTGGCACGACGACCGATAATCTCGGGGCGTTCATCTATTTGGATAATAGTGCTTTTCTTAGGTAAGAACTCCGCATAAGGGAAGTCGGTGCCGAGCATTACAAGCACATCGGCTTTGGCGCAAGCATCATAACCTGAACGGTGTCCGAGCAAGCCATTCATTCCCGCTATATAAGGGCTATCGGTGCGATCGAAGAATATTTTGCCACGGAAAGAAGCCACGATAGGTGCTTTAAGGGTTTCGGCAAGCTGTTCTACTTCTTTCACCGCATACTGACAGCCGTGACCGCAGTAGAGGGCTATTTTCTTGTTTTTGTTGTCGTTGAGTACTGCTGCCAATTTGTCAAGCTCACTATCAGAAGGACGCACTACGGGTTTTGCTAAGAAGGTTTGTGTAGCAGTAGGTACCTCTTCAAGGTCGGCGCCTGCCACATCACCAGGGAGTCCTAATACAGCCACACCTTTCTCGTTGATAGCCGTTTGTATGGCGCGTTGCATCATTGTGGTAAATTGCTTGGCGGTATTGGCTACATACACATATTTACTGCAATCTTGAAACAGCAAGAAGGGGTTGGTTTCTTGGAACCAATCGGTACCAAATTTATGGGTAGCGCAGGTGCTGGCAATGGCAATTACGGGGTTCCCTGAGCGGTTAGCATCGTAGAGTCCGTTGATAAGATGCACGTGTCCAGGTCCTGAACTTCCCATACAACAGCCTATGCCGTTTAGTTCGGCGTCCATAGAGGCAGCATAAGCCGCTGATTCCTCGTGGCGGACGTGTATCCACTCAAGGCGACCATCGCGACGGATAGCGTCGTTCACAGGGTTGAGGCTATCACCGGTAATGGCATAGACTCTTTTTACGCCTGCTTGTACTAACATTTCGACCAATTGGTCGGATACATTTTTGCTCATATATGTTTTTTTATTAATGACGGGTTTTGATATGCAAAAATAATACCAATGTATCGTTTTTGAACAGAAATTAGGGGGTTAGGATTGTGATGCAAGCAATCGCTGTACCGAACTGTTGTTCTTCTTCCTGTCGTCATATCTTTTCCTGTTTTTTAGTGTAAACCTATTTCAGGATATGACACTCTTCACTTTTCACTTTTATCTTTTAACTGATTTAGCGCGCTTCCTGCCTTAAACCAACCTATTTGCTGAGCATTGTAGGTATGATTGCAGGTAATCACATCTTTGCTACCGTCTTTATGTACAAATTCCAAATGTAAAGGAGTGCCAGGCGCAAAGGCGGTGAGATCGAGGAAGTTGATTACGTCGTCTTCTTGAATTTTGTCGTAATCGGCTTCGTGGGCAAAGGTGAGGGCGAGCATTCCTTGTTTTTTAAGGTTGGTTTCGTGAATGCGCGCAAACGATTTCACCAATACCGCACGCACGCCCAAATGACGGGGTTCCATAGCAGCGTGCTCACGTGAAGAGCCCTCGCCATAGTTGTGGTCGCCTACTACAATAGAAGGGATACCCGTAGCTTTATAAGCGCGTTGTACTTTAGGCACCTCGTCGTATTCGCCGGTAAGTTGGTTTTTCACGGAGTTAGTTTTACCGTTGAAAGCATTTACCGCCCCTATGAGCATATTGTTGGAAATATTGTCCAAATGTCCGCGGAAGCGCAACCAAGCCCCTGCCATCGAAATATGGTCGGTGGTGCATTTGCCTTGCGCTTTGATGAGGAGTTTAGCCCCAGTGATATTCTCGCCGTCCCAAGGAGCGAAAGGCGTGAGCAGTTGGAGGCGGTTGGAGGTAGGCGATACCACCACCTCGATGTTGCTACCATCTTCGGCGGGAGCCTGATAGCCAGGATCATCAACGGCAAAACCTTTAGAAGGCAACTCTTCGCCATAAGGAGGAGTGAGTTTTACCGCTTCACCTTGGTCGTTAAGCAAGGTATCGGTGATAGGGTTGAAGTCTAACCTACCAGCAATCGCCAAAGCCGCTACCATTTCGGGGGAAGTTACAAAGGCGTGGGTATTAGGGTTACCGTCAGCGCGTTTGGAGAAGTTACGGTTGAAGGAATGTACAATCGTATTTTTCTCTTGCTTTTCGGCGCCTTCTCTGTCCCACTGACCAATGCAGGGACCACAAGCGTTGGTGAATACACGAGTACCCAACTGCTCGAAGATGTCTATAATGCCGTCGCGCTCGGTAGTATAGTGTATTTGTTCAGACCCTGGGTTGATACCAAAGGAAGCTTTAGGGGTAATTCTCTTTTCTAAGGCTTGTTTTACCACCGAAACTGCGCGGGTGAGATCTTCGTAGGAGGAGTTAGTACACGAACCGATGAGCCCCCATTGCACCTCTAATGGCCAATCGTTGGCACGGGCTACCTCCTTCATTTTGGATACAGGAGTACCCCTATCGGGGGTAAAGGGACCGTTGATATAAGGCTCTAAAGTAGAAAGGTCTATTTCTATAAGTTGGTCGAAATATTTTTCGGGGTCGGCATAGACTTCAGGGTCGGCGGTGAGGTAAGGCGCGATAGCATCGGCAGCAAGGGCAACTTCTTCACGCCCTGTAGCAATGAGGTATCGGCGCATAGAATCGTCATAACCAAAGGTAGAGGTAGTAGCCCCTATTTCCGCACCCATATTGCAAATAGTCCCTTTACCAGTACACGATAGTGATTTAGCTCCTTCACCAAAGTATTCCACAATAGCCCCTGTACCTCCTTTTACGGTAAGAATATCGGCAACTTTTAAAATTACATCTTTAGGAGCAGTCCAGCCGTTTAGCTTTCCTGTGAGTTTAACCCCTATCAGCTTAGGGAATTTCAGTTCCCACGGCATACCCGCCATTACATCAACCGCATCGGCACCACCTACCCCTATGGCAAGCATACCCAAACCTCCAGCGTTTACCGTATGTGAGTCGGTACCAATCATCATACCCCCAGGGAAAGCGTAATTTTCTAAAACTATCTGGTGTATGATACCTGCACCAGGTTTCCAAAAACCTATGCCGTATTTGTTAGATACTGATGAAAGAAAGTCAAAAACTTCTTTTGATTGTTCGTTAGCCACTTTTAGGTCGGTAGCAGCACCTACTTTGGCTTGGATAAGGTGGTCACAGTGTACGGTAGTAGGTACAGCCACTTTGCTTTTGCCTGCTTGCATAAACTGCAATAGTGCCATTTGGGCAGTAGCGTCTTGGCAAGCAATGCGGTCAGGAGCAAAATCAACATAATCTTCACCGCGTACAAAAGCACGTGCGGGGAGTCTGTCCCAAAGGTGTGTGTAAAGTATCTTTTCGGCAAGCGTAAGAGGTCTTTGTACCAATTGTCTTGCCTGCTCTACGCGTTCGGGAATACGAGCGTAGAGGCTTTTTATCATTTCAATATCAAAAATCATAATTTAATTAATAATTAGTAATTAAAACAGCTATGTAGCGTTGGGCTTCCTTGCATTACTTCGGTTACTTTAGTGGTATTAGGGTGGTAATACCCTCCTAAATCAACAGGCTTACCTTGTATTTGGGTAAGTTCGCTAATGATAGTAGCCTCATTGTCCTTTAACTTTTGGGCAAGAGGGGCAAACTCTTCCGCAAGGGCAAGGTCTTGGGTCTGTTGGGCTAAGGCTTCTGCCCAGTAAAGTGCTAAGTAAAAGTGACTCCCACGATTGTCGAGGGTACCCACTTCAGCTTGTGGCGACTTATCGTTGTTCAGCAGCTTACTTGTAGCCTCGTCCAAAGTTTCAGCTAATACTAAGGCTTTTGGGTTGTGGTGTTTTTGCCCCAAATGTTCTAACGAAGCTCCCAAAGCCAAGAACTCACCCAAAGAATCCCAACGCAAGTGGTTTTCGGCAAAAAGCTGTTCAGCCAACTTAGGTGCCGACCCCCCAGCGCCGGTCTCGAACAAGCCTCCGCCATTCATCAGCGGTACTATTGAGAGTACTTTGGCACTGGTACCCAATTCCAAGATAGGGAACAAGTCGGTAAGGTAGTCGCGCAGCACGTTACCTGTTACCGAAATGGTGTCTTTGCCTTTGTGCAAACGCTCCAAAGTGAACTGCATAGCCGCTTCGGGTGAGAAAATCCGAATATCTAACCCCTTAATATCCTGCTGGCTTAAGTAGTGTTTTACTTTTTTGATGAGCTGACCGTCGTGGGCGCGGTGTTCGTCCAACCAAAATACAGCAGGAGTATTGCTTAGGCGTGCGCGTTCTACTGCCAACTTTACCCAGTCTCGCACAGGGGCGTCTTTGGCAGTACACATACGCCAAATATCACCTTTTTCCACCTTGTGTGATAGGTATATTTTACCTTCGGCGCCTATTACCTGAACACGCCCACTATGAGGTATTTCAAAGGTCTTGTCGTGCGAACCGTATTCTTCAGCTTTCTGAGCCATTAAGCCTACATTGGCTACTGTACCCATAGTGGCGGGGTTAAAAGCACCGTGCTTTTTGCAAAAGTCGATAACTACCTGATAAATACGCGCATAACTGCTGTCGGGCAGTACTGCCAAAGTGTCTTGGGCAGAGCCTTGTGCATTCCACATCTTGCCCCCATTGCGTATCATTGCAGGCATTGATGCATCTACAATCACATCGTTAGGGAAATGGAAGTTCGTTATCCCCTTGTCCGAATTTACCATAGCCAAAGAAGCCGCTTGTGCCAGCGCCCCTTCTATATCGTGCAGCAAAGGCTCTTGTGCTTCAGGGGCTAAGGTAGCTATTTTTAATAGTATGTCGGCTAACCCATTACGTGGGTTTACCTTTAATGACTTCAGCTCTTGTGAGTATTTTTGGAATAAAGGAGCAAAATAAGTTTCCAAAGCATAGCCAAAGAGAATAGGATCCGAAACCTTCATCATTGTAGCTTTCAGGTGTAACGAAAGTAATAAATTTTTCTCTTTAGCCTTAGCAAACTGCTCTTTGTAGAACTTACAGAGGGCTTCCTTACTCATAACAGTAGCGTCTATAACCTCGCCTTCTTGCAAAGTAATAGCCTCTTTTAGCACCTGTACATCGTGCTTGTGTACCAGCTCAATACGTACCATATCGGCTTTTGTAAGCGTAGTCGATTGTTCGTTGTGGAAAAAGTCGCCGGCTGTCATTGTAGCTACTTCGGTTGGGCTATCACTACGCCATGCTCCCATTGAATGGGGGTGTGCTTGGGCGTACTGTTTTACCGATTTAGGAGCGCGGCGGTCGGAATTACCCTCGCGTAACACAGGGTTCACAGCGCTGCCTTTCACCTTGTCATACCGCTGTTGGATAGCCTTTTCAGCTTCTGTAGTAGGGTTGTCTGGATAGGCAGGTAAGGCATATCCTTGTGATTGTAGTTCGGCAATAGCTGCTTTTAGCTGTGGTACCGAAGCACTGATGTTAGGTAATTTGATGATATTAGCTTCCGGACGAGTAGCCAATATTCCTAATTCACTAAGAGCATCGGGTACGCGTTGTTCTGCTGTGAGAAAATCGGGGAAAGAAGCTAAGATACGCCCTGCCAATGAGATGTCTTTGGCTTCAAAGTTGATTCCTGAAGAAGCGCAAAAGCGTTTGATGATAGGCAATAGCGAATGGGTAGCCAAATAGGGCGACTCATCGGTAATGGTATAGATAATATTTTTCATTCTTATCGTTTATTCAATTCAACAAAAGCTCGTTCGGTAGCTCCTACGTATATTTGTCGTGGGCGACCGATAGGCTCACCGCCTTGGCGCATTTCCTTCCATTGTGCAATCCAACCAGGGAGGCGACCAATAGCAAAGAGTACCGTGAACATCTCTAAGTGCATACCCAAGGCTTTGTAGATAATGCCCGAATAGAAATCTACATTAGGGTAGAGATTGCGCGATTTGAAGTAGTCGTCTTCCAAAGCTACTTTTTCAAGATGTTTGGCGATGCTGAAAATTGGATCTTCTATGCCCAAAGCATTGAGCACATCATCGGCAGCAGCTTTAATGATTTTAGCCCTTGGATCGAAGTTCTTATACACGCGGTGACCAAAGCCCATTAGGCGGAAAGGATCGTCTTTGTCTTTAGCTTTGTTGATGAACTTATCTACCCCACCCCCATCGGCGTGAATTTCTTCAAGCATCTCAATCACCGCTTGGTTTGCCCCGCCGTGAAGGCGACCCCAAAGGGCAGAAACCCCAGAGGAAATACTGGCAAACAGACCCGCCTCTGAAGAACCCACCAAACGGACTGTAGAAGTGGAACAGTTCTGTTCGTGGTCGCCGTGGAGGATGAGCAATTTGTTGAGGGCACTCACAATGGTAGGGTTGATTTTGTATTCCTCGGTAGGAATTTCAAAGAAGAGGCGCAAAATATTCTCGATATAACCTTTCTTATTGTCGTAGTAATTCAGTGGTAAGCCCTCGCGTTTGCGGTATACCCAAGAAGCGATAATCGTTACTTTGGCAATGGCTTTGCAGACCGCTTGATAGACGTGTTTGGGGCAATGTACATTCACTGGTACAGGGTTAAAAGCTGTGAGCGCACTAGTAGCTGATGCCAATACCCCCATAGGGTGAGCCGAGCGAGGAAAACCGTCCATAATATGACGCATATCTTCGTGTACAAGGGTGTACTTGTGGATAGTTTTCTTAAAATCATCATACTCTTTGGCAGTGGGGAGTTCGCCAAAGATAAGAAGGTAGGCTACTTCAAGGAATTCGGCTTTGGCAGCCAATTCTTCGATATTATAGCCACGATAACGCAAGATACCTTTTTCACCGTCGAGAAAGGTAATAGCACTCTTGCAAGCGCCAGTATTCTTGTAACCAGAATCTAAGGTTACCAATCCAGTTAAGGCACGCAATTTTTCGATGTTAATCGCTTTCTCGTTTTCGGTACCTACAACAATAGGAAACTCATACTCTTTCCCTTCAAAAATTAATTTTGCAATGTTTTCCATAAAGCAATCTTTTTAGTGTTTTTAAATTTATCAGTTGTTTGAAAAGTGATACATCTGAGTGATTGTTTTTGGTTGTGATTTATCACTTTTTGTGTCGTAAAGGTACAAAAAACAACTGAAAGTAAGCAAGGAAAACTAATGTTTTAACAAAACTTTAACCAATATAAGCTGGTTATCAGTGTTTTGCAATAATAGAGGATTGAAACAATCTTTAAAATGTTAAAAGATTGAGGATATAACAAAAAAAGAAGTGTTAAATTATTAATTTTTCAAGTTATGGGCGTGAACATTGAAGATTTAGCAAAAAAGGTAGGGTCGCTTTCACAAAGTTTTAGTAGTTTTTAGGAAGAGTATAAGGTTTTGTTTTATAAAAAAGAGGCTGTCTAAAAAATCATCAAAAGTATGATGCATCACGGCGTTCGCTTTATGATTATCTAATGAAATGTAGGGGCGAATGGCAATTCGCCCTTACAAAACAAAACTTTTTAGACAGCCTCTTTATTATTTCCCTTTGGTAACAATAAATATGTTTTCTATCCCTACTCCTATTACTTCGTGAGGGATATCGACAGGTATTTGGTAAGTATCTAATTCTTTTAGTATTATTTCTTCTTCTTCAATTAAGAAGCGGACTTCGCCTTTGGTTACAATAAGGGTAGCGGGTACATCGGTAGTGTGTTTTTTAAGTACAGCACCTTCGCCTAAAGCGATGGCTATTTGGCGTACATCTTGACCATCTTTTACGAAGTAGGTAGAAGGTTTTTCGGTAGAGAAGGTGAGCTTACTTAGCAGGTTGGTTTTCTGTAAATGTTGCACGTGCTGTACGGTGAGTCCGTTCACAGCGTTGATATTGTGGGCTTCGAGTATAGCCTTGGCTTTTTCGGCACGTGCCCCACGCCTGCAGAAGAGTACTATATTTTCTTTCCCTTTTAGTTGTGTCCATTGAGTGTCCATTACCTGAAGAGGGATGTTAATAGCCCCTTGAGCGGTACCTTCGGCGTATTCGTCGGGGGTACGGACATCGACAAGGGTTACGTTATTGGCGTTGATACGCTCGGCTAAAGTTTGTGCTTTAGTGGTAACTACGCACAGTATGAGTGCGCTCATAGTAATTGAATGTTTCATATAGAAATAGATGATTAGCAAGGAGGCATATTGGCCTGTTTTGCTGTTATAGGTGCAAAAGTACAAACTTTTTATTAATTAGCAATTTTTTTTCGTAGTTAAGAGGAGAAAGGGAGGTAAGAGGTAAGAGGGGGAGGGCTTGAAGACTATCCTTCGTTTATAGTTCGTTTATCCTTCGTTATTCGTTCGTTCGGGCTATAAGCTGTTTTGGGCAATCTTGGGAGTGAGGTGAGGGATGCTTTTTAGGTGTGAGGATGTAGGGGGGGAGACGGAGAGAGGCTATAGAAAAGGTGTGGGGTAGTAGGGGAGGGGGAGGATAGGAGGGATGGCAAAAGAGAGGGGAGGGATGAGTGATGAGTATTGCGAATTGATAATTAATTTGTATCTTTGCCCCGAAATTAATTTCATAAGATAATGAAAAAAACTTTATGCCTGTTAATCACTGTATTGGTGATGTTAACGGCTTGCGAATCGGATGAGTTGTGTGATCATAAGGTGAATACACCGCGCTTGGTGGTGCGTTTTTATGACCCTAATAATTTGCGGACGCCTTTTAGTGTGGCGAATCTTACTGTGTATGGGCAGGGGAATACGACTCCTTTGGTAAGTGAGGTTTCGGTTGATTCGCTGGCATTGCCTTTGCGATTGGAGAATCCTACGGTTTATATACTTGAGAAAAAGGTAGGTACTACTACCAGTACGGCTACACTTACCCTTACTTATACGCCTGAAGAGAGTTTTGTGAGTAAGGCTTGTGGTATAAAAGTGATCTATAATACCCTATCGGCAACTATTGAGGATGCTAATACTTCGTGGTTAAAAGGGGTAAATATTAAGAATACAACTGTTGATAATGAAAAAAGAGCTCATATTCACTTATATCATTAGTATTGGCTGGCTGCTGGTGGCTGTAGGACAAACGCGCACAGCTACAACGGTTGCGGGTACGAGTACGCGAACTACGGCTATTGCTTTGCCGCAAAAAGAAGAAGCGCCTGTATATAAGCAACGATACGGGCTTCGGGTAGGGGCAGACCTGAGTAGGCTAATGCATTCGTTTTTTGATAAGAATTATTACGGATTGGAATTGGTAGGGGACTACCGCTTGAGTTATAGCTATTATGCTGCTGCTGAGATAGGTATGGAACGGAAAAGCACCAGTCAGGATTTTTTTAATTTCAGTACCCAAGGTCAGTTTCTTAGAGCTGGTTTTGACTACAATACCTATGGTAACTGGTATGGTATGGAGAATATGATATATGTGGGTGCACGTTATGGTTTTTCATTATTTTCGCAGGAGATGAACAGCTATAAACTACATAAAGATAACCAGTATTGGAATGAGAATACGGCTGGTAGTAACCCTGAATGGTTGCGCAAATACGATGGACGTACTGCCCATTGGTTGGAATTGGTGATAGGTATTAAGGCGGAACTGCTACACAACCTATATGCAGGAGCAAGTGCCAGAGTAGGATTGTTACTACTGCAAACGGATAAGCAAGGATTTCCAAATTACTACATTCCTGCATTTGGCAAAGTGAATGAGCTGAGTAGTTTTGGGATGAGCTTTAACTATACACTTACATATTTGATTCCGTTGTACAAAAAGGCTGAAAAGAAAAAGAATGAATAAAATAATAACCCTTTGCTTTATATGGCTGAGTACCATAGGCTGGGCGCAAGGAGCTGATGAGCTTAGTGCGAAAGTGCAGCAATTAGATAAAAGCTATACTGTAGGCGCTTTGAAGCCTTTGGTACCGGAGTTTGAAAGGCTGTGGAACCATACACCTAATAACTGGTTACTACCCTATTACGCTGCTTATGTGAATGTGCGTATTGCAGACCTTTTGGAAGGTTCGGCTATTGATACTTATTGCGACCAAGCAGAAAAGTACTTAAAAGCTACAGAAAAGCTACAAGATGCGGACAAATCGGAAATATATGCTTTATACGCATATTTGTACAGTGCTAAAGTAAAGGTGAGCCCTATGTTTAGGGGTAGTAAATACGGTAAAATAGGTAGAGAATACATTGAAAAAGCGATTGGTGCGAACCCCAGTAACCCACGTGCTTATGTGATACGAGCTATAGGGACTTACTTTAAACCAAAGATGTTTGGCGGGGGGAAGGATAAAGCACAACCTATTATAGATAAAGCATTAGAGAAGTTTGAACAATTTGTTCCTAAGAGTGCTAATCACCCACACTGGGGAAAGGGAATGCTTTCAAGTATTAATCATTAGATATTCATCATTAAACAAAAGGGCAAGGTAGGAATTAGAATATAAAAACCCCAAACCTAAGACCTTAAACTAAAAATAAATGCACAAAGCAGGATTTGTAAATATTATAGGGAACCCTAATGTAGGGAAATCGACATTGATGAATGCTTTTGTAGGTGAGAAACTCTCAATAATCACCTCTAAAGCACAAACTACTCGGCACCGTATTTTTGGTATTGTGAGTGGAGACGACTTTCAGGTGGTATTTTCGGATACTCCTGGAATTATTAAGCCTTCTTATGCCTTGCAGAGCTCAATGATGGACTTTGTGAAAAGCGCCTTTGAAGATGCTGACATATTACTGTATATGGTAGAAATAGGTGAAAAAGAGCTGAAAGATGAGGTGTTTTTTAAACGTATTAATCAGCTAGAAGTACCTGTGCTGTTGCTTATTAACAAAGTAGATACTACAGAACAGAGCGTACTAGAGGAGCAGGTAGCTTACTGGAAAGCAAAAGTGCCTAGGGCTGAGATATACCTTATTTCGGCATTGAGACATTTTCAAACAGAAGAGGTTTTTAACCGGATATTGGAATTATTACCTGAATCGGAAGCGTTTTTTCCGAAAGACCAGCTTACCGATAAGCCAGAGCGTTTTTTTGTGAATGAAATTATTCGTGAAAAGATATTACTGAACTATAAGAAAGAAATACCCTACTCGGTAGAAGTAGAAACAGAGAGCTTTGCTGATAGTGAGCAAATACTGCATATAAGAGCAGTGATAATGGTGGAGCGCGATAGCCAAAAAGGTATTATCATAGGACATAAAGGAGAGGCCCTAAAGCGAGTAGGTATGGCAGCTCGTACTGATTTGGAGAAGTTTTTCGGTAAACAAGTGCATATTGAACTTTTTGTAAAAGTAAATAAAGACTGGCGCAGCAATGCACGGCAATTGCGACGCTTTGGTTATGACCTTAATTAATTTATGGCTAAAAAGATATTAAAAATACTTGTTATTATTTTCTTGCCTTTTTGCTTGCAACTTTTTGCTATGAGCAAAAATAAGATGCGTAGCGTAAAAGAAATAGTTATAGATTATGAGGATGAGGATATGTACGTTACAGATGAGAGTGTAAGACGTACTATATTTAAAGACCCTCAGGCACAGCACCCTTTAGGATTACTGAAGCTGGATGAGATAGAACAGCTATTGGACAACAATGATATGATAGAAAAATCGGAAGTGTATTTTACTATTGATGGGGTGCTGAATGCTAAAATTAAGCAACGAGAGCCTATAGCGCGGGTGTTTGAAGGGAATAATGTGTGTTATATGGATACACAAGGAAAAAAAATGCCGTTATCAAAATCATTTTCGGCACGAGTACCCTTACTAAGGGGTGAAAGTAATAAATACTGGCAACCAACCCACCAATTGATGCTTTTCATACAGAACGACCCTTGGCTAAAGGAAAATATTACTGAAGTAGTAGTGAAACCAAATGGAGAGTATGAGTTTTTGATGCGTGTGGCAAGGTTTAAGGTATTATTTGGAAAGTTTGAAGATGAGAAGATAAAAAATGCGAACCTTAAAGCTTTTTACAAGCAATTAGAAGAGACGAAAAAATTGAATGAATACAATAGTATAAGCCTGAAATATATGAATCAGGTGATATGCAAAAGAGAGTTAGAATAAGAATATAGCCAATATGTTAATCTACATATTGGCTATTTTTTTTAATAATTAATTGTGAAATTTCATTGCTGATTAGTGAATTATTTGTACTTTTGCCGCCCGGAATAAACGCTAACAAAAACAATTAAATGCACAAATTATTAAAACACTTATCATTATTTTTTTTACTGTTTTCATTTGTAAAAGGACAAGCACAAACGTGTGATGAAAACGTGCTAAAAGCTCTTGAACAAACGCGAGCTACCACTTTTGAAAATGTGAATGTAGGAGGTGAGGGATATTTTTATATTCGTTATCCTTTTCCAGGTACTACTTACACTTTTACAGATGATAAAGGAGGATCCTATTCCTTGCGTTACATAGTGCCTAAAGGAGGTACAGAGCAAGTTTTTTTAACCATTCCGGTAGGGAAAGTGCATCAAAAGCGTACTTTTTCTTTGAAGGCAACCAATGAAGGTTGTACCTATCAATCTGGGTATATCTATAATATAACACCTCAAATAACCCCTACCTTATCATTGAGAATAGAACCAGAATGGTGTAATGATTCAGGTGCTATTTACTATCAATTGATAGGAAAAGATGTCAATCCATCAGATTATAAGGTATATTACAAAAAGAGTTCTGAAACTGCTTATAGTTTTAACGCTGATAGATTGGTAGATGCTTCTTTGGGAGTTCGTACCCTTTCCAGAGGGAATTATGACCTTATCGCTAAGCACAATAGCGATGCTTCTAAAAATATAGAACAAAAGAATATTACAGTTGTTAATAATCTTGAAACGATAAACTTTACACCAGAATTTGTTCCTACACCTTGCGAGGGGAATGGGGATATCAGGGTAAGGGTAACTTCAGGAAAATATCCACTTTACTTCACTTTGTATGACAATACACGCCAGCATATAGTGCGTGCTAAACAAACATCTAATGTTTTTAAAAATGTACCCAAAGGCAGCTATGAGGTACTTGTAGAAAACTTCTGTGCGATAGGTGGAGGTACTCAAAGTTTTAGATCGGTAGTAGTTGATGACTTCAAATTCCAGATCACATCACTTCAAAATAGATTTACCCTGCAAGATCACACTTGCGATAAGTTGGAGTTTTCGGCAGTGAGAATGGATAGCCAAAATGTTAGTAAAATTTGGAATGCCAATACGGTGCCTTATCCGTTTACAATAGAACTGACACTTACTTCTCCTACGGGAAGAACTTATCCTTTTAGCTATACTATAAATGATAAAGATGAGTTCACTAAGTTTTTTGAAGTAAATAGCTCTTATATTCAACTGCGTGAAATATACCAAAATATCCCTATAGAATACGGTACTTGGACGCTTGGAGGTCGTGCTATCATTTGTGGCAAAGCAACTTCTTTTATTCCGGTTACTAAAGAACTTCTAAAAAGTATAGAGTATTATGGTGCTGGTTTATCGTATTACGGTAATACTTGTACAGGGTTACAGATAAGTACATCTCATAGTAATTCTTTGGAAGCAAATTGGAACAAAATGGTGTATTATGTGCTTGAGGCTTACCCTGCACATTTCAACCCTAATACTGAGGGCTTCTATAAAATCAATAGCACTCACCCGTCATTGGCAGGAAAATATGTGAAGAGATTTACAGGTATCAGCAGTTCTCAAACACTTATTGGAGGTGACCAATTGCGAATAGGCGATGTGTTCCGTTTTAAAGTGGTTTCAGAAGATTGCAATAAAGAGGTAGAACTCGCGCCTATAGAAGTAAAAAATTCTTCAAGAAGAGGAACGCTCAACAATAGTACTATGGGAAGCTGTAAAGCCGATAAAAACGGTAGTAACTTTGCCTCTTGGTTTATGTCTACAGGAGGTTTGGATATAGCCGAAATCAAAATTGTAAATTTTGATGGAGATGCCACTCAACTCCCCACAGGTTTTTCTTTACCTTATGTAGTAAATGATAAAGATAGAATATCCTCAAGTGGGCAAAACTGGATTTTGAGAGATTTGCCCATAGGAAAATATACCTATGTATATACAGATGTATGTGGCAATGTACAAACCTCTACGTATCAAATAAAAGAAGAGACTTATTCAGTAACCTTTGAAGATGGTTGTATCCCTAAAGTAAAAGGGATAAGTACTGGTTATGCAAGAGGATGGACTTCTTTCCAGCTACAGCGTTTTGATGAGACTATAGGTCAGTGGAAAGCGGCTCAATATACAGGTAGTTTGCTCAATAATGTTGGTACTACTTATGCTACGGTTACTGGAGAAAAACAAGGGAAATTCCGTGTGGTGCGTATGCTCTATACGCGTCCGGAACTTGGTAGTAGTGCTTTTGATTGTGCTATAGTGGTTGCCGAAAAAGAGTTTAGAGGCTCGTTAAGAAAACCCAAAGCCATAGGCTTTGGTTGTAGTGGCAATAAATATCACGTAGCAATTATCCCTCAAGGAGGAACCGCCCCTTTTACCTATACTTTGGTATCTAAAAAAGTACCAGGGCAGGCTGAGGTAAGACTCAATCAGCACAGCGACAACGAAAACTTCTTCCTCAATGTAGATGCTACCGACTTGAATACTTACTATGTATTTAAGGTAACCGATGCTTGTGGACAAGGCGATACGGTGGATGGGGTGATTTCTAACTTCAAAGCTCCTGAAATCACAGCCGATAAAACCGCTTATTGCAATGGGCAACCCGCTGTACTCTCATTGCCTGATATGGGAAGCAAGATTAAAATACAGTGGTATAAAAATAATGATACAACCACTCCTGTAGGAGAAGGAACTACTTTGGCAATACCTTCAGTTAGCAATGGTGATCAATACAGTGTGAAATTGGTAACAAGCTATGAGAGTGCTATCAATTCTTGTCTGTCGTTAGCCATTCAGCCTTATACATTTAGCAGTACAGGCGCGAGTCCGGCAGTAACTTCAGTACAAGGGCACAATAAACAGTTGTGTGTGAATGCCTATACTACTTTTGATCTTAACAGTTTGTTTACTGATAACAATCCAGCACATACACAAATCACCAAACGTATTGTAGATAAAAATGGCGTGATAACTGTACCAGAAGATGGCAGTGTGAATGTGTTTACCTCTGATTTCCTCAGAAAGAACACCTTTGTCTACCGTTTAGAAAATGCTTGTGGCGAGGTGCTCACTCAAACAGAAGCAACTTTGGAGGTAAGCAAGATTTTTGATTTCGACAAGTATGTACATACCGATGTAACTATTTGTAGTGCTTCAACCTATAACGATATCAAGCAACTTATTTTACAGAAAAGTAAATCAGAACTCAGAGCTAATGCTCCTGAATTTGTGTGGTATAACTCTTTAGAAGATGCTCAAAACGAAATTAACCCTATTATAGGAACAACTTCTATAGGTACATTACCAGCCGATAGCCAAAAGCAACTCTATTTGCGACTTGCAAAAGCTTATTACTGCAATAGTGGTGTGGTAACTATAACAGTACATCAGCTCAATACCAATGCCCCTGCTACTAAAACCTTTACTGCGGCTTGCGCTCTAAATGTAGAAGAACTTAAAAAACTGATAGATCCTACAAACTTTAATAATATCAATATTTATCAAGGAGGCTTCGCCCTCAACAACAACTTTGAGTTTACTACCTATACGGGCATTACCTATACCCAAAAAATAGGGGTATGTGAGTCGCAACCTGCCACTATAAACCTTGGAGTGCGCTCAATAACTCAGGCGTCGGCACAAACTTTAGCAATATGTACTTCTTATGGCAATAGTTATAGAGCTCCAGTGGTAACTATTGATGAGATAAAAGCAGCCCTTAGAGAGCTTTACCCCAATGCTATCGCCAATGGTATCAAAGTTTATAACTATCAGAATAGAGAGTATGACAGAGGAGCTGATGAAATATTGTTAAACAACTCATATACTACCTTCTCAATAGAAGAAGCGGGTAAATGTCCTTCGGCACACTACTCGGTGCTCTTTACAGAAAAAGAAAAGACCGCCGCTCAAACTTTGAATGTGAGTTTGTGTGAGAACGCTACCATAGCCGACCTTAAAGCACTGATTAGCGGTAGCCAAGTGAAAATATACGCAGCAGGAGTGTTGCAAACTGATAATGCCCCTATAGATTGGTCAATAGCTGCTGCATACTACTATTATACCACACAAGAAACAGGTAAATGCCCCAGCTATAGAACAATGGTAGTTATCAATAAAGCTACTGATAATGTAACCCCTATTGCCGAGAGAGGAATCGACTTGTGTGGCACTACCCGACCTACAGTAGGTCAGGTGAAAGCTTTGTTAGGCAATAATGCGCGTATATATAACAAGAATGGTAATAGATATTACGAACGTGTGAGTGATAATGAGCCTATCAGTACCAGTTGGCTTTGTTACTACACTCTTCAGGAGGCAGGGAAATGTATGAGTGAAAAAGCACCGCTTCAAGTACATTTTACTCCACAAAAACCTGATGTAAAAGAATTGCAAGTATTCTGTGGGAACAATAGTCTTACCGTTGCCAATTTAGAAACCAAAGGAGGAGATATCCGCTGGTATAGAGAAGCTACAGAAGGGATCGCGCTTTCACCCAATGAGCCTCTTGTAGAAGGAGATTATTATGCAGCACAAGTAGATGGTACTTGTGAGAGTGAACGCAAGAAAGTGACTGTATATCCTTCACTGATACTAAAAAGCCTAACCACATACCCTGCTGTTATAGAGAAGGGTAGAAATAATTCGGTTACCTATACGGTCGTTTCTGTTCCCAGAGCTATTATAAGCTATCGCATTAATGGAGGAGCAATAGAGAGAAAAACGATCAATCCCGATGGGAGATTAGCTTTCTCACATACTGTTACCGATACTACAACTATAGAAATTACAGAGCTGAGCTATGGTTCTTGCTCTGTAACCCTTCACACTACTGCCACTATACCAGCAGTGGGTGAGTGTGGGGTACCACCAGCACCTCAGTTTGCTGTTACCGACAATGCCGAGACAACCCTCAATGGGGTAGGGGTGAAGCGTAGTTTTACAGGGAATGCTCTTTTCAGTCCTGCTTATGGAGCTCACTGTCAATCATCGTATGTGGCTAATTATGCTTGGTTAAAGTCAGGAGATAATACCAAACTTACCTATACTTTTGCTAAGCCTGTGAAGAGTGCTACTGTATGGCTACTCTTAATGGGAAATACCCCCAATGGAATAGACAAAGCTAAGATAAGCCTCAATTGTGGCAATGCAATACTAAGTAAAGCGTATGACTGCAAAAGGAACGCTTACTTTAACGGATCAGTGATTACTTCAGCGAATGGCGTTGTAAACGATGTAGCTGTAAAAGTAACCGCTCCTAATAATGGTGCCTTTACTGAATTGGTAGTAGAAGACCTTGCAGGCTCTAATGGCTATGGTTTCTTTGTGGAAATCTGTCCAACTTCAGTGTTGGAAGATACTATTTTGAATATAGAGCAAGCCCCTCAACCGCAACAAGCTTGTGAGGGCGGAGAAGCTACTTTTACTTCTAAAGCAGCACTCAAATCTCCTTATGCAGGAGATATTACATATCAGTGGCAGTCATCTACTGATAACGGAGCTACTTTTGCTGATATAGCAGGAGCTAAAGATACTACTTCTCAAGGAGTGGCTACCCTTACCCTCAGTGCTTTAACCGATGCACAACACAACAATCTTTACAGAGTGGTATATACTTATACTAATACCGCTATGTTGTGCAATATTGCTATTACTAAAACCTCTACCACAGCAACCCTTACACTCAACAATTCTATTCATATCACAGGGCAACCTGCAAGTGCGACCTATTGTAAGGAAGCAGTCGCAAGTCCGCTTAAGGTAGTTACTATGGGAACTAACCTCAGATACCAATGGTATCAAAATACAACGAATAGTATCGTTGGAGCACGTCTTTTGGCAGGAGAAACGGGGGATACCTATACGCCGTCTACCGCCAAAAGCGGGGAAGAATACTATTTTGTGAGAATATTCAACAACGGTTGTACAACCGATAGTGCTTTAGCTAAAGTAACTGTACAGAGTGCTACTGTTATAGTGAACTCACCAGTAGGAGCGACCTATTGCCAAAATGCAACGGCTACCCCGTTGAGTGTAACAGCTACAGGAGTAGGTACTTTGCATTATCAATGGTATCAACAGCAACACAATAGCAACGAAGGAGGTATTTTGCTCTCAGGAGCTACTCAAGCTACTTATACGCCACTTATCTCAGTGGTTACTACTACTTATTATTATGCAGTGGTGAGCAGTGATTGCGGAATAGCAACCTCTACAGCTGCTAAAATAGAAGTACAAACGCCTACTGCTATTGTTACCCAACCTGCCAATCTAAAACTTTGCCACTTAGAGCCTACTGCCAATGCGATGCGTGTGGTAGCTACAGGTGATAATTTGCGTTATCAGTGGTACGACAATGGTACTAACAATAGCAATGTGGGAGGTACAGCTATTGCAGGTGAAGTGTACGATGCTTTTGTCCCTCCTATACACACCATTGGGGTGAGATATTATTACGCTACAGTACAAGGGGCTTGTGGGACTGTATATACCACCACTGCTGCACGTGCTGAGGTACAGACCCCTACTGTTATTACATTGCAACCAGTGTCTACAATCTATTGTCCAGGTACTTCTGTCACTCTAAAAGTAGAGGCTATAGGTATAGGAACAATAAAATATCAGTGGTACTATATATCAAATAATACTCCTAAAATCCTTTCAGGAAAAACTAGTAACACGCTTGTATTATCGGGTTGGCAATCAACAAATTCTTATTTAGTAGTCGTAACCAGTGATTGTGGGGTAGCTACTTCTACAATAGCAAGAGTAGAAGTAAAATCGCAACCAACGATTTATCAATATTCTCGACGAGCTACTTATTGTAAAGGAGCACAAGCAACTCCTCTTACAGTACAAGCGTCTGGCTCTGAACCTTTTGCTTATCAGTGGTATACAAATACAACAAATAATCAGGCAGGAGCTACTGCTATAGCGGGGGCTACTGGTAATACTTATACCCCTTCTACTGCTGATGCAGGCACTCGTTATTACTTTGTAGAGGTTAAGAACGATTGTAAAACGGTAAATAGCCCTATAGTAGATGTAAAAGTTCAGGAAATAGCTCCTCCTACCGTAACCCAAACCACCCACACTTTATGTTCAGGCACAAACCAAACCATAGCCTCTTTGCAACCGCAAGGCGCTAACATCGTATGGTATGCTACAGCTACTGATGTAACACCTTTGGTAAAAACAACACCTTTGGTAGCGGGTACCACTTATTATGTAGCGCAGAAAAATGGAACTTGTGAGAGCGATAGAGTAGCCGTGGCAGTAACACAAGGCACTTCAGGGAATGAAACGCTTGTTTTCTCTACACCTTTCTCTAAAACACTCAAATGTGTACCTTCAGGTCAGTTGCGATTTCAAGTGCAAAATGCTGTTGCTGGACAAAGTTATGTGGTAGAACTTACAGAGGTGCCTGCGGGCTATACAGGATCGCGCACCTTTACTATTACCAAAGACAACAAGGAAGGCAATGTTCCTTTTGTATGGCTTACCCAAAATAATATCCCTAAGGGAACGTATAAAGCAAGACTCGTAAAATGTGGAGTTTCACAAGAGATAGGACAAACAATTACCGAATTAACAAGTAATTTCCCTATACGCGATAACTTCGATGCAGGACCTTATGTTGATATCAATGATTGTAATTATGCCAATTTGAGAAACTCTCAGGCTCGTGCAGGAGGTATCGACATCAATGCGTATTTCCAAAATGAAGCGATTGCTAAACAGTTCTTTGAATATACAGCCGTATCTCAACAAGATATGACCGACAAAGGCTGGACTAACGCATCTCAAATTCCTGATAGCTATTGGCGTGAAGTGTATTCATTGCCAGCGGGTATCACCAGCAGTCAGCCTAAAGTGATTTATTACGATTTGGCTGCCTTTGGTAGAAACTATGCCGATTTGGCTATTGCTAATAAAAAACCTAAGTTCTACTTCCGCATCAAAGGACAACCTTCTTGTGGGGTATCAGCGCCTATTGAATTTGGCGATACGCGTATGCTTACAATGAAGATGGCTTACGGCGGTAGTTGTACTGCGCCTACGATTAAGATTTCGTTAGATAGAACCGTGATAGTTTGTAAACCTATTACTTACGAGGTGAAAAATGAGGCAGGACAAGTGGTAGCTTCAGGTAGTACCAATGTTGCAAATGCTATTATTGATATCACAAACCTCAATGGTAATCCTATCAACCCTAATGAGAAATACAGCGTAACGGTGAAAGCGGCAGCCCCCGATACACAATCGGTAACCACAATAGCGCGCAGTTTCAATCAGGCGAAAGCTGCCTATAGACCCGATGGGCAATATGCAGAGATAAAGAGATGTTTCGGTCACCCCGAAAGAACAGAGATGTATATACAAGGCTTCTTGCGTGATGAAAATGGAGTGTTGTTGTCGCTCAAAGGCTATAAAGTAACCTTGGAGAGTGCTCCAGCAGGCTATGCCAATGAGCCTAACAAACTGAAAGTGGGCGAAAGCTATACCATCACAAGAGATGCAAGCTCCTACAATCTGCTTTCTACTCTTAATGTACAAAATGCTGCGGGCTTCTCGTCTCTCCCTGAGGGTGATTACAAAATCAAGATCGAAGACCCTTGCGGACAAACATACTATGTAGAAAATGGCAGACGAAAAAAAGCAAATTTACTAACAATCGAACACCCTCAGTACAGCGAAAAACCACTTACTCCTGAAAAAGAAGTTGCTTGTACGGGAGTAAAGGTATATCCTTTCAAAGGGAATACAGCACAAGATTGGTTGAAGAAAAACAACCAAAATCAGAACTTGTATGTATGGTTAGTGAAAATACCTGCGGGTGTAAATGCCGCCGATATTTCTACTACCCCTCAACAGCCAGCTACTTATGCAGGTAATACCTACCAAAGAGTTATCTATAGCAGGGATAACGCCGCTACTTTGGACACTTATTTCACTTTGCCTCGCAATGAGAATTCTACAGGGTTGTATACCTTTGCTTACGCCGAAGATGAAAGAGAAATCTATAACTATATAGCTAACTCACCTACGGCTTGTGTACGCACCTTTACGATTAGTGTAGATGATGTATTACTGAATATAGACCGTTCTACTTATGTAGGCTACAAATGTGAAGGAGGCACTGGCAAAATAGTAGTGAAAGCAGTGAATGGTATCAACGATGCAAATAACTATACTTATGAGCTTTATGCTACCAAAACAGGTACAGTTATCGAGACTAAAACCGCTACTAAAGGAACTACTGTAACCTTTACCAACTTAGGGACTTTCTCAACCGGACAAAATACACGTTGGTTAAAACTCACTGACGCTTCTTGTCCTACTCAATCGATGTGGCGCGAATTGCTAATTGATATTTTAGAAAAACCTGCTAACGGAAAAACCTATACTTTCTGTGCTGCTGCTACAGTAGCCGAATTGAAAGCCAAAGTAGCAACTGATACCGCTACCGTAAGAGTTTATAAAAACGGCACTTTGGTAACCAATAACAATGAAGCGCTTACCACTACTGATGCTTATACCGTAAGTCGTTTCAATGCTACTTGCGAAACAGATAAAGTAGCCGTGGCAGTTACCATTAGCAATACGGTAAGTTTAACAGTGCCAGCAACTTTAACGGTAACTTGTACAGCTGCTAATATTGATGCGACAGTAAACAACTGGCTTGGTCAGGCTACAGTTACCGATACTTGTGGTACAGCAACGCTTACTCATGATTTTGCAGCTGTAAAACCAACGAACTGGTGCAACACATCAGTAGTAACAGTAACCTTTGTAGGAAAAGACCCTCAAGGAAATACAGTAACTAAAACAAGTGTCATCAAAGTAAATAGTACGCCAATAGTTGCTAAAGCTGATACTTACACTGTAACCAATGGTACTAGCACCACAACGACTACCGGTACGATATTAGACAACGATAAATTAGGCACTAAAACGCCAACAACTACTGATGTGATCCTTACGGTAGTAACTACTACCACTGATGTAGTAGGAGCGACTAAAACGCCTACATTAAACAACAATGGTACTGTAACAGTGCCTTCAGGTACTAAATCGGGGACTTATGAGATAGTGTATAGCATCTGTGAGCGTTTGAACCCTGATAACTGCACAACAGCTACCGCCACTGTAAAAGTAGGCAGTACGCCAATTGTTGCCAAAGCTGATACCTATACAATAACCAATGGTACTAGCACCACAACGACTACTGGCACTGTATTAGACAACGATAAATTAGGCACTAAAACGGCAACAACTACTGATGCGATCCTTACGGTAGTAACTACTACCACTGATGTAGTAGGAGCGACTAAAACGCCTACATTAAACAACAATGGTACTGTAACAGTGCCTTCAGGTACTAAATCGGGGACTTATGAGATAGTGTATAGCATCTGTGAGCGTTTGAACCCTGATAACTGCACAACAGCTACCGCCACTGTAAAAGTAGGCAGTACGCCAATTGTTGCTAAAGCTGATACTTACACTGTAACCAATGGTACTAGCACGACAACTACCACTGGAACGGTATTAGACAACGACAAACTCGGCACTAAAACGCCAACCACTACCGATGTAATCCTTATGGTAGTAACCACCACCACTGATGTAGTAGGCGCTACTAAAACACCTACTTTAAACAACGATGGTACTATTACTGTTCCTTCGGGTACTAAATCAGGTACTTACGAGATAGTATACAGCATCTGCGAGCGTTTGAACCCTGATAACTGTGCAACCGCTACCGCCACTGTAAAAGTAGGTAGTATGCCAATTGTTGCCAAAGCGGATACTTACACTGTAACCAATGGCACTAGCACCACTACTACCACTGGAACGGTATTAGACAACGATAAATTAGGTACTAAAACGCCAACCACTACTGATGTAATCCTTACGGTAGTAACCACTACCACCGATGTAGTAGGCGCTACTAAAACACCTACACTCAACAACGATGGTACTGTTACTGTACCTTCGGGCACTAAATCAGGTACTTATGAGATAGTGTATAGCATCTGTGAGCGTTTGAACCCTGATAACTGTGCAACCGCCACAGCCACTGTAAAAGTAGGCAGTACGCCAATTGTTGCCAAAGCTGATACCTATACAATAACCAATGGTACTAGCACCACAACGACTACTGGCACTGTATTAGACAACGATAAATTAGGCACTAAAACGGCAACAACTACTGATGCGATCCTTACGGTAGTAACCACCACCACTGATGTAGTAGGAGCGACTAAAACGCCTACTTTAAACAACGATGGTACTGTTACTGTACCTTCGGGCACTAAATCGGGTACTTACGAGATAGTATATAGCATCTGCGAGCGTTTGAATCCTGACAACTGTGCTACAACCACAGCGACTGTAAAAGTAGGCAGTACACCAATTGTTGCTAAACCAGATACTTACACTGTAACCAATGGTACTAGCACCACAACGACTACCGGTACGATATTAGACAACGATAAATTAGGCACTAAAACGCCAACAACTACTGATGTGATCCTTACGGTAGTAACTACTACCACTGATGTAGTAGGAGCGACTAAAACGCCTACATTAAACAACAATGGTACTGTAACAGTGCCTTCAGGTACTAAATCGGGGACTTATGAGATAGTGTATAGCATCTGTGAGCGTTTGAACCCTGATAACTGCACAACAGCTACCGCCACTGTAAAAGTAGGCAGTACGCCAATTGTTGCCAAAGCTGATACCTATACAATAACCAATGGTACTAGCACCACAACGACTACTGGCACTGTATTAGACAACGATAAATTAGGCACTAAAACGGCAACAACTACTGATGCGATCCTTACGGTAGTAACTACTACCACTGATGTAGTAGGAGCGACTAAAACGCCTACATTAAACAACAATGGTACTGTAACAGTGCCTTCAGGTACTAAATCGGGGACTTATGAGATAGTGTATAGCATCTGTGAGCGTTTGAACCCTGATAACTGCACAACAGCTACCGCCACTGTAAAAGTAGGCAGTACGCCAATTGTTGCTAAAGCTGATACTTACACTGTAACCAATGGTACTAGCACGACAACTACCACTGGAACGGTATTAGACAACGACAAACTCGGCACTAAAACGCCAACCACTACCGATGTAATCCTTATGGTAGTAACCACCACCACTGATGTAGTAGGAGCGACTAAAACGCCAAGCATCGACTTGACCAATGGTAAAGTAACAGTTCCTTCGGGAACTAAATCGGGTACTTATGAGATAGTATATAGCATCTGTGAGCGTTTGAACCCTAATAATTGTGCAACCGCCACAGCCATCGTAAAAGTGTTTGTTCCTACTGTGGCAACACCAACAACTATCGAAGCAGTGAACGATGGTGTAACCACTATCACTAGTACCACAGGAGGCACTACGCCAAGTGTATTGACTAACGATAAACTCAATGGCGTACCGAACCCAAGTATCAGTTCAGTAACACTCACTTGGAATACAGCAACTCCTACAGGCTTCACTTTGAACCCTAACGGAACGATTACGGTAGCGCCAAATACCCCTGCGGGTACACATACGATAAGCTACACGATATGTGCAGTAGCAAGTCCTACGGTATGTAGCACAGCGAGCATCGTAGTAACGGTAAGTGGTACGACTACAAGCACCACTACACCAACAACTATCGAAGCGGTGAACGATGGTGTAACCACTATCACTAGTACCACAGGAGGCACTACGCCAAGTGTATTGACTAATGATAAACTCAATGGAGTTCCGAACCCAAGTATCAGCTCTGTAACACTTACTTGGAATACCGCAACTCCTACAGGCTTCACCTTGAACCCTAACGGAACGATTACGGTAGCGCCAAATACCCCTGCGGGTACACATACGATAAGCTACACGATATGCGCAGTAGCAAGTCCTACGGTATGTAGCACAGCGAGCATCGTAGTAACGGTAAGTGGTACGACTACAAGCACCACTACACCAACAACTATCGAAGCAGTAAATGATGGTGTAACCACTATCACCAGCACAACGGGTGGTACTACGCCAAGTGTATTGACTAACGATAAACTCAATGGCGTACCAAACCCAAGTATTAGCTCTATAACACTTACTTGGAATACAGCAACTCCTACAGGCTTCACTTTGAATCCTAATGGAACAATTGATGTAGCACCAAATACCCCTGCGGGTACGCATACGATAAGCTACACGATATGCGCGGTAGCAAGTCCTACGGTATGTAGCACAGCGAGCATCGTAGTAACGGTAAGTGGCACGACTACAAGCACTACTACACCAACAACTATCGAAGCTGTAAACGATGGTGTAACCACTATCACTAGTACTACAGGAGGCACTACGCCAAGTGTTCTTACCAACGATAAACTCAATGGTGTACCAAACCCAAGTATCAGTTCAGTAACACTCACTTGGAGTACAGCAACTCCTACAGGCTTCACTTTGAATCCTAATGGAACAATTGATGTAGCACCCAACACCCCTGCGGGTATTCATACGATAAGCTACACGATTTGTGCAGTAGCAAGTCCTACAGTATGTAGTACTGCAAGTATTGTAGTAGTGGTAAGTGCCACAACTACAAGCACCACTACACCAACAACTATCGAAGCAGTAAATGATGGTGTAACCACTATCACCAGTACAACGGGTGGTACTACGCCGAGTGTATTGACTAATGATAAATTGAACGGTGTGCCAAATCCAAGTATCAGTTCTGTAACCCTTACTTGGAATACAGCAACTCCAACGGGCTTCACTTTGAACCCTAACGGAACTATCAGTGTAGCACCAAATACCCCTGCGGGCACACATACAATAAGCTATACAATATGTGCAGTAGCAAGTCCTACAGTATGTAGTACTGCAAGTATTGTAGTAGTGGTAAGTGCGACAACTACAAGCACCACTACACCAACAACTATCGAAGCAGTGAATGATGGTGTAACCACTATCATCAGCACAACGGGTGGCACTACGCCAAGTGTATTGACTAACGATAAACTTAATGGGGTACCAAATCCAAGTATCAGTTCTGTAACCCTTACTTGGAATACAACAACTCCTACCGGCTTCACTTTGAACCCTAACGGAACAATTGATGTAGCGCCAAATACCCCTGCGGGTATACATACGATAAGCTATACAATATGTGCGGTAGCAAGTCCAACGGTATGTAGCACTGCAAGTGTTGTAGTAGTGGTAAGTAGTATAGCTACAAGTACTACCCCAGTATTGCCAATAGCGGTAGATGATCGTTCAACAACTTCAATGAATACCCCAGTAGTGGTGAATGTACTTGGCAACGATACCCCTAACGGAGCAACCACTCCTAATGTGGTAACAAACCCTGCCAACGGTACAGTAGTTGTGAATGTAGACGGCTCTATTGAATATCGTCCGAATACTAATTTTGAGGGCACTGATACCTTTGTGTATGAGCTTTGCAACATGGATGGTTGTGCTTCAGCAACGGTTACTATCGATGTGTTGAACAGTATAGTGCCTTACAATGGTATGTCGGTAGATGGTGATGGCAAAAATGATCATTTCCATATTGGAGGAATTGAGCGTTATCCTAATAATGTGGTTCGTATCTACAACCGTTGGGGTGTGAAAGTCTTTGAAGTTGAAGGTTATGACAATGTTACTAAGGTGTTTAGAGGCATCTCTAATGGACGTGTAACCATCGAACAGCCTGAGAAACTGCCTCAAGGTACTTACTATTATGTTATAGAGTATGCAGACCAACAACAGCAAAAACAAACTAAAGTAGGTTGGTTATATCTTAAAAGATAAAATTTTCTAAAACACTAAAAACAGTTGAGGCTATCCCTAAGGATAGCCTCAACTGTTTTTTTTATTCTATAAATAGTTACTTACTTACTTTTACTTTTTATCTGTTCTCAAGGTACCATTTTACTGTTTTTTGTATACCTTCTTCAAATTGCAATGATGGTTCCCAACCAAGTTCATTTTTCAGTTTACTAGCATCAATAGCATAACGAAGGTCATGTCCAGCACGATCAGTTACGAAAGTAATAAGCTTTTCCGAAGTACCTTCAGGTCTTCCTAATTGCTTATCTACTTCTTTGATAATTACTTTTACCAAATCAATATTACGCCATTCATTAAAACCACCTATATTGTAAGTATCTCCATCTTTTCCTTGGTGAAAGATTGTGTCAATAGCACGTGCGTGGTCTTCTACAAATAGCCAATCACGTATGTTTTCACCCTTACCATAAATAGGGAGAGGCTTATTATCCACAATATTATAGATGCATACAGGAATAAGCTTCTCAGGATATTGATGTGAACCATAATTATTAGAACAGTTAGAAATTACTATTGGTAGTTTATAGGTATTATGATAAGCACGCACAAAATGGTCTGATGAAGCTTTAGAAGCTGAATAAGGTGATTGAGGGTCATAAGGAGTCTGCTCAGTAAAAAGTGTATGATCCATTTCTAAAGCTCCATATACCTCGTCAGTTGATACATGATAGAAACGTTTCCCCTGCATATTATCTTTCCATGCTTCACGAGCAGCTTGCAATAAGCTCAGAGTACCCATTACATTAGTTTTAGCAAAGATGAAAGGATCTTCAATACTTCTATCTACGTGACTTTCGGCAGCAAGGTGTATCACCCCATCAATATGATACTTTACAAAAAGTTCTTTCATAGCCTCATAATCACAAATATCAGCTTGTATAAAAGTGTAGTTAGCAGCATTAGCTACATCAGCAACATTTTCTAGGTTACCAGCGTAAGTAAGTTTGTCTAAATTAAAAATATGATAATTCGGATATTTATTTACAAATAGCCTCACCACATGTGAGCCTATAAATCCAGCTCCACCTGTAATTAATATGTTTCTTTTCATTTATTTATTTATTTATTTGTCATTTCAAAAACTAATTCACCACCATTTAAAAGCTCTTGGTGCGAAATATGCCACTGGTTATAAACCTTACCATTAAGCGTAATTGATTGGATATATTTATTATCTTTAGATACATTCTTAGCCACTATCGTAAAGGTTTTACCATTAGGCAAGAGCATTGTTACTTTATCAAATAAAGGGCGACCAAACTGATACTCACTAGAAGCCGGATTCATAGGGTATAATCCCATTGCACTCCAGATGTACCAAGCCGACATCTGTCCGCAGTCCTCATTACCGCTAAGCCCGTTAGGGGTAGTATTGTACTGAGTCTGCAAGATGCGGTCTACCCAATACTGTGTTTTCTTAGGTTGCCCTGCCTCATTGAACATATAAGCTATATGATGGCTCGGTTCATTACCATGTGCGTATTGCCCTATGAGTCCTGAAATATCAGGAGAGGTATTATCACCCGTAATTTCTGAACTTTCAGTAAAAAGCTTCTCTAAGTGCGTTACAAAAGCCTCATTACCTCCAAATAGGCTGATAAGTCCTTGTACATTATGAGGCACAAACCAACTGTGTTGCCAAGCATTACCTTCGGTATAGTCTGTGTTTTCACGGTGGTCAGAGCGTTTAGGGTCAAAAGGAGTACGCCATTTGCCTTCTGTACTTTTACCACGCATAAAGCCTGTTTCTTTATCGAATAGGTGTATATAAGCTTTCGAGCGTTTTAAGAAGAAATCTGCATCCTCAGTCTTACCCAAAGCCTTCGCCATTTCTGCTACACACCAATCGTCATAAGCGTACTCAAGAGTAATAGTAACCGATTCGTCCACCCCTGCGTTATAAGGTATATAACCATATTTTTTATAAGCTTTTAACCCTCGATCGTCTTGCATCATAGTATTTTTCATTGCATTATAAGCCTTTTCAGCATCAAAACCACGTATACCTTTTAGGTAGGCTTCAGCTATCACTGCTACCGAATGATAACCAGTCATAGTATTGGTTTCATTACCATAAAGTGTCCAAACAGGCAATACTTTGTGTACCTCATAGTAAGCCAACATTGAGTTGATAATATCAGCAGTTACTTTAGGTTGCAAAAGTGTAAGTAATGGATGTTCAGCGCGGAATGTATCCCAAAGTGATAAGGTAGAATAAGCAGTGCCCTCTGTACGGACTGTCTCATCGTTTTGTAGTCTAAACCATCCATCTTTATCAGAGAAAGTTACAGGGGCTACTTGTGCGTGATAGAGGGCAGTATAGAAAATGGTTTTGAGAGAATCAACAGGAGTTTCTACTACTATACTGCTGAGAGTCTTCTCCCATTGTTGTTGCGCTAATGATTTGGTTTTATCAAAATTAGGGGCGTTGTATAACTCCAAGTTATCTAAAGCATTTTGTTCATTTACTGACGAAACGGCTACTTTTACCTCTAACTTCTCATCAGTATTATCAAAGAAGATTTGCCCTGAAGTAACATCCTCTTTGTGTTTTTGATAGGTAATATTTTTTATAGGTTTAGAGAACTGAATAGCAAAGAACACTTTTTGGTTTTCAGCCCATCCTGTGCTATAACGATACCCTGTGATAATATTGCCGTTGTTATTAGCGTCTAACTTCTTATTTGATTTACTAAATGAGGTTTTAGTAGGGCTATCCCAGTTAATAGCGTAGCCTAAATTAAGTATTACCGATTGTTCGGCACCCTTCTCAAAAGTATATCTATGTACACCATAGCGTTGTGCAGCAGTAAGTTCTACATTCACTTTAGGGTCTTCCAAATACACTTGGTAATAACCAGGTTCTGCCTTTTCGTTCTTATGGCTGTACTTTGATTTATAAGGAATCATATCCCGAAACTCTTGCGCATTTACAGGATATTGCTCTTTACGTCCATATTTTAGTTCATTAAGATCATATTTTTTAACAGTAGGCATTAGCAAAATATCATTTAAGTCGCCTATCCCTGTCCCACTAAGTGTCAAATGTCCAAAGCCTACCATAGTACTGTCCGAATAGTGGTATCCCGAACACCAATCCCAGTTACTAAGTCCATTCACAGGGCTTACTTGTATCATACCAAAAGGTGTAGTTGCTCCAGGATAAGTATGTCCATGACCTCCCGTCCCTATAAAAGGGTCTACATAGCCAATCATTGGCTTCTCAGGCACTATAGTTTCTTCTTGAATATTCGTTTTAGGCTCATTACAAGCCACTAAGACCAAAGTAATAGCAGCTAAAAAGCTTATATTTCTTAACTTCATAGTATTAAATTAATTAATTGCTGCAAAGGTACAAATAATTGCTAAATAAACAAAAAAAACAGCCCAAACTTTAATCCATATCTCGCCTTCATACCGCCTCCTACTTATAATCCATTACCTTTGCTTAAAATTCATATAATTCTCATTTTTATTGCGAATTATTCAAAAATCAACAAGCTCCATTATGCCTTTTTCTTTAAAATATAACCTATTAATAATCAAACCATTAAGTTGCTTCTCTTCTCCAAAGAAGCTTAGAGAAACCTTATAAGATGAACGAAGGATAAACGAACTATAAACGAACTATAAACGAAGTATAAGCCTTGATTGCTGAAAATCAACCACTTCTCTACCAAATCTTCTCTTTGCAAAATTCGCAATAAAATCCTCCAAAAGCTATATTTTCCTCATCCTTCGTTTATCTCTTCTTTACTTACCTTTACAGTACCCGTCGGGAAGTCCGTTTCCTCAATAATGTAGTTAAGCTCTTTTTCTTCCAAGTTCTTTAATATTTTCTTGCAAGTAAGTCAGCACCTATGGCACTCACAGCATAACCATTGAAGCCAAATTGCGATACATGCTAAGCAAAATTAGCGCGCGCACCGCCCAATACTTTTCTTTCAAGGAATACATCCCAAAGGATTTCTCCCAATCCTACTACTGTATTTTTCATTGTATAGTATCTTATGTTATTCCTTTATAAATTCGTAATGTTTCATTATCATATAATCTTCCTTGTTTTCTGGTCTGCTCGTCCATTTATCTTTTTCTTAAAAAATAACCTATCCAACTAGGGTGAGAGGCTAAAGCTTTTCCATTTCTTTTGTAAAAAAAAGTCCTTGTACATCCTTTTCCTATAATAATCGTATCTTTTTGTGAATATACAACACGAAAAGTAAAATACATATTACAATAAAATATATCATTCCCATTCTTCTTCTAAAATTATATAAATACGTTTTTTACTAAGTATGTTGTATTTTCCGTTTTTATAAAGCTGATATACGATCTCAAAAAGTGATCCGTCAACTACATTATAATAGAAAAGGTTGGTTACAAAATAATCTTTCTCTTCTTTTATAATAGTAGGTGTCATAGTATCTGTATATATTTTATAAATTCCTTTTTTTTCACATAATTCATTAAAATTATCATCAGGAAATACTTGTTCCATTAAAAACAAAAAATACAAAGCCTCTTCCTTTGTTTCAATAGGAGTTAATCCCTTTACAGCAGCTTTTTTATCCCATAGTTTAAACTTGTTTTTGTGCTGCTCTACAATACCCATTGCTGTAAAAGCATTTGCGAATCCATATCTATGCACTGATAACCAGTAAGGTATTTCTCTTTTGTGTTTTTTTAAATAATCATTATTATAACCTACCCAAATGCGACTTTCAGCTTCATATAAAGGATTTCCTTTTTTACTTTTTCTATATGCATATCTATCCACTCTTAATAAATTGTTTTTTTCAATTATAGGCATTATTTTTGCCTCAAAGGACATAGGTATAGAATCTACTTTGTTTTTATAGAAATCAAAAAGTGTAAACCTTTCATTTATAGCAACAAATGAAACGTTTTCTAACTTAACTTCTTTTTCTTCTGAAGGAAGTATTGTAAGTTTATAACCGAAGTGCTTAGGAAAAAACTCTTGTGCAGGCACAAAAGAAAAGACACTTAAAAGAATATAAAAAAGCAAACATTTTTTCATTAAAAGCATTTTTGTTACCGAAGAATATTTTCAAGGAGATTAGTATATTTTATTCAGTTTTCTATACCTTTAGGCTTAAAAGTATAACCATTAACTTCTCTATACGCCGTTAGAATATCATCTAAATCTGCAAACTGATAAATTCACATATTTATCAATTTTACTAAAACTCCCGACAAATGTAGTATTTTTTTTTAATCAGACAATTTTTACACATTAGTTTTCAGTACTTAAAGACTAAAACAAACAAAAAATGTAAGCCTAAAAAATAGCTTTTCTAAGCAAATCAACATATTTTTCTCCTCTGTAAGAAGCATCAAAATAGAGGTTTTAGGCAGAAATAAAAGAGTAAAAGTTAAATTTCAAAGCTTTTCTTCAAAAAAGTACCTATATGTAACTCATTGATTATCTATGATTAAGAATGTATTTTAACACAGTTCGTAAAAATTTAACTTTTATTTAACAGGTAGTTTAAAATAAAATTACTTACTTTGCTATTGGAAAAAGCGAGCTTCTGAGCCCACTATAAGCCTTTTATTTTAATCAACTAATGTAGTTTTAACTATGTCAATCAATGCCTTTATCATTTACTTGTCGGTAGAAATGAAATATTCTATCCACACGGTTGAGGCTTACAAGCACGACCTTAGGGCTTTTGAACGTTATGTTAAGAGCGAATATGAGAAGAAGGAGGAAGATTGTCCTTTGGAGCGAGCAGACCAAGAAGACATTAAGAAATGGATTATTAGTTTGTCGAACCAATCAATATCTTTTAGAAGCATCAACCGCAAACTGTCCGCTTTAAAATCGTACTATACTTTCTTGAAAAAAACAAAACAAATAGAAGTAAGTCCGTTTGAAAGAGGAATCTTTATGCTAAAAACCGAGAAAAAACAAAAATTGCCATTCTCGGAAGCCGAAATAGAGAAAGTACTGTCATACTTTTCAAGTAAAGGTTCTTTTGATGAGGTGCGAGATCGCGCCGTTATCGAAACCCTCTACGCAACAGGCATACGCCGCTCCGAATTAGCTAGCCTAAAACTAGCCGATGTCGATATGTCCCAACATTTATTAAAAGTTCAGGGTAAAGGAGATAAAGAACGCTATGTTCCCATCATCCCCGAGTTAGAAAAAACTCTTACCGAATACTTAGCAATAAGAGCCGAGATAGCCAATGAAAAAAGTAATGACTTCTTGTTTTTAGTCAAAAATGGTAAAAAAATTTACCCTACCCTAGTCTATAAAATAATACACTCCTATTTCAGTGCCGTTACAACAAAGAAAAATGTCAGCCCACACGTGCTAAGACACTCGTTCGCAAGCCATTTATTGGATAATGGGGCCGACTTGAATACCGTCAAAGAACTCTTAGGCCACTCCAGCCTGTCATCAACACAAGTTTATACTAATACAAGCTTGGTAGAATTAAAGAAACAGTACAAGAAGGCTCATCCACGCGGAAATGCCGATCTTGATGATAAATAAATTGTTTAACCTTAAAAATTAAAAACATTATGAAAGTACACGTACACCCTGTTGATTTTACAGTCGACCAAAAATTGGTTGATTTTATCCAAAAAAAATTGGATAAATTAGATAACTTCTATGATCGCATCATCGAAGCCGATGTGCATCTAAAGTTAGATAACACTACCTCAAAGGAAAATAAAATTGTCGAAGTAAAGGTACACATCCCAGGCGAAAGCCTCGTAGTAAAAAAACAATTCAAAACCTTTGAAGAAGGGATAGATAGCTCAATAAATCCGTTGGAAAGAATGCTTTTAAAGCATAAAGATAAACGTTAAATTTTTGTTAAAATTCTTTGGGTTTAATTTTTTTACCGTATCTTTGCAGCGTTTTATTGTACAATTAATTTAATTAAAGGATGAAAAAAAGCATTTTAGTTTTAGCTTCATTGTTTATCACTGGAGCTTATGCACAAGACTATAATAAATGGTCTATTGACGTAAATGGAGGAGTGAATAAACCTATTACTCCACTATCAGCTGGTTATTCTACAAGTACTCCTAACTTATGGGGTGCAAATGTAGGGGTTCGTTATATGTTGAACAACAAATTTGGTATTCGCTTGGGTGGTGGATATGATTCTTTCAAAGAAAAGAAAGATACCAACAAATTTGATTCACGTTACTGGAACGTAAACCTACAAGGATATGCCAACTTAGGTCGTGTTCTTAGCTTTGAAGATTGGACAAGTGATATTACCCTATTAGTACACGCCGGTGGTGGTTACGCTCAGTTAAGAAGCGACTACCTAGGAAGTAATGCTGACCAAATGCTTTTCGCTACAGCAGGTGTTACCCCAGAGATACGTCTTTCTAACCGTATTTCTTTGTTGTTAGATGCTTCGTTGTATGTAAATGCACGTCAGAATCGTACTTATGATACTTATGGAGTTGCTACCCGTCGTGGTTTCCAAGGAGCTCACTTTACCACTACTATTGGTTTGAACATCGCTCTTGGCAAACAATCACAACACGCTGATTGGGCTGTTACCTCATCTAAGAAAGATGATGAAGAAGTTGCTAAACGTGTTGCGGCTCTTGAAAACAATGTTGCTGACTTGAAAGACAAAGTAGGTAACAAACAAGATAAGATGAACGACGCTAATGGTAATGGTATTCCTGATGAAATCGAAAACTACTTGAACAACAACTACCAAGCTAAAAACGGTAGCACTGCTAACAATGGTGGTGATAGTGGTGTAATTGCTGATCTTATTAAGAAAGGTTACGTAAGCACTTACTTTGATTTCAACTCTTCTAAACCACAAACAGCTTCTACTTGGGCTATCGATATCATTGTTAAATATATGAAAGAAAACAGTGGTTCTCAAGTTACTATTTCTGGTTATGCTGATGAGTTAGGTGGTACTAACTACAACACTACTTTATCTCAAAAACGTGCTAACGCTGTTAAAGATATCTTAGTAAAAGCTGGTATCGATGCTTCACGTATCTCAGTTGAAGGTAAAGGTGAGGATACATCAGTTGATAAAAACTCTGCTGGTGCTCGTCAAATCGCACGTCGCGCTACTTTCAACTTGAAATAATCCAAGCTGATATAAATTTTTAAAAATAACGAACTAAAAATAAAAGAGGCTAGTCATTATGACTAGCCTCTTTTGTTTGTTCTAATAATTACCCTTTTCTATTAGGTCCATCAGTGTTTTACTCTAAGATAATCATTCTTCTACATTAAAAAACTCAGAATATTGCTAACTGTTTAAGTTTATTATCAGTAGAGCAATAAAAAAGAGGTATCCATATTTATGAACACCTCTTCCACTTTATAATTTTATAAGAGCTATAATATATTATTTAACTTCAGTACCATTAGTTATATTACTAGCATCAGGATTAATAAAGGTATATTTACCTTCAGAGTTTTCTACCATTAGTATCATTCCATTGCTCTCAACACCACGTAGTTTACGAGGCGCAAGGTTAGCAAGTACAGTTACTTTTTTGCCAACAATCTCTTCAGGACTAAAACTTTGTGCTATCCCCGAAACAATAGTACGCTCATCAATACCAGTGTCTACCTTTAAGATAAGAAGTTTATCTGCTTTAGGCATTTTCTCAGCAGAAAGAATAGTACCTATCCGAATATCCATCTTAGCAAAATCATCATAACTGATAAGTTCTTTTTGAGGAGCCACTTGAGTTTCAGCATTAGCTTGAGTTTCTTGCTTATTAGCTTGCTTGGTATTCTCTAAACGTTGTAATTGCTTTTCAATAGCTTCATCTTCAATTTTTTCAAAAAGGAGCTCGGCATTACATATTTGCTGTCCTGCTTTTAGGAGTTCAGTAGTAGTTGTTTTAACACTATCCCAAGTCGTATTGTTTAGCTGTAACATAGCTTTCAGCTTTTCAGAGGTGAAAGGTAAGAAAGGCTCACTAGTAATAGCCAAGGCAGCAGCTATTTGTAAGGCTACATACATTATTGTTTTTACGCGCTCAGGATCTGTTTTTATAAGTTTCCAAGGTTCTTCATCAGCTAAGTATTTATTACCTAAACGTGCGATATTCATCAGTTCTTGTTGCGCTTCTCGAAAACGGTAACGCTCTAATGATTGCTCTATTTTTTGAGTGATTTCAGTTATTTGTGCAAGAACTTCTGTATCTATTTCATTAAGGTTAGTTGGCTGTGGTACAATTCCTTCATAGTATTTTTGAGTAAGTACTACGGCCCTATTAATAAAATTACCAAAGATAGCAACTAACTCATTATTATTTCTAGCTTGGAAGTCTTTCCAAGTAAAGTCATTATCTTTAGTTTCAGGAGCGTTAGCAGTAAGCACATAACGAAGCACATCCTGCTGATTAGGAAAATCTTGTAAATACTCGTGTAACCATACAGCCCAGTTTTTAGAGGTTGATAGTTTGTTACCTTCTAAGTTTAAAAACTCATTGGCAGGCACATTAATAGGAAGTATAAAGCTGCCTTCAGCTTTTAGCATAGCAGGGAATATAACGCAATGGAATACTATATTATCTTTTCCAATGAAGTGTACAAGTTGTGTGTCAGGGTCACACCAGTAAGGCTCCCAGTCTTTACCTTCACGGGCAGCCCATTCTTTAGTAGAAGAAATATATCCTATAGGGGCATCAAACCAAACGTAAAGCACTTTACCCTCAGCTCCTTCAACAGGTACAGGGATACCCCAATCAAGGTCACGAGTAACAGCCCGTGGTTTAAGTTCATCATCCAACCAGCTTTTCACCTGTCCATACACATTAGGTTTCCAGTCAGATTTATGACCCTCTAATATCCATTTTTCTAAAAACTCTTGGTAACGATTAAGGGGTAAAAACCAGTGTTTAGTAGCTTTTAAAGTAGGTTTAGTACCAGTAATTGATGATTTAGGATCTATTAGGTCAGTAGCATTTAATGAGTTACCACAACGCTCACATTGGTCACCATAAGCCTCATTGTTACCACATTTAGGGCAAGTTCCAATTACAAAGCGGTCTGCTAAAAATTGGTGAGCCTCTTCATCATAGAGTTGTTCAGAAATTTCTTCAATAAAATCACCTTGTTCATATAGCTTTTTAAAGAAGTCAGAAGCTGTTTGGTGATGGATAGGTAAAGAAGTACGTGAATAATTATCAAATGAGATACCAAAATCTGCAAAAGATTGTTTGATAATAGCATGGTACTTATCTATAATAGCTTGTGGTGTTGTGCCTTCTTTTTTAGCTTTTATAGAAATAGCTACTCCATGCTCATCACTACCACAAATAAAAGCCACATCATTGTTCTTAAGGCGTTGATAACGCGCAAAAATATCGGCAGGCACATACACTCCAGCTAAGTGCCCTATGTGTATAGGACCATTAGTGTAGGGCAGTGCTGCCGTAATAGTATAACGTTTTGACATCTTTTTTGTTTAATTATTAAGTTCTAAACGGCAAAGGTACAAAACAATTATCAATTAACAATTAATTTTCATAAAAAGCTACATTAATATCAAATATTTCTTGTAATAGTTGCTCAGTGTACTGTCTGTATAAAGCAAGAGTTGGGGCAGTAACATCTTCATCTTTCTGCTTATCAATGTAAGTATGAAAAGGCATTAGCCCGTGTTGTAGCCTTTTAAACGAGAAGTTAGCTACACGCATTGTTTCTTTAATTTTAAAGTGTTCAGTAATCATATAGGCATAAGTTAGCAACTGGAAGGCTTTACCATATTTAATGTCAGTAATAAGGTTTTTCCAGTCCTTGATACGTACATCAGTAGGCTCTACAACACCTGTTTTATAGTCAATGATATAAAGCATACCATTACGCCTATCTACACGATCTATTATCCCTTTAAAATAAATAGGGAAAGATAGGTTAGGAGCATCAAAACGAATTCTTATTTTTTCTTCCAAATAAAGAGGTATTATTTCAGTACCTTTTTTTATTTCAGCAAGCTCTATACTTAAGAAACTCCGAATATACTTTTCAATTACATTGAAGATAAGCCAGTTTTTTCCTTTCTTAAAATCATTATTTTTATACTCTTCTTCAAAACGATTTTCTATAGTACTGATTACCAAAGTACCCATTTTCTTAATACTTTCTTCTGTAAGAATTGTATTTAAGTAAGGTTTGTACAAATCTTCAAGAGCTCCGTGCACTATATTACCAAAAGTCCGTGCCTCAATAGTTTCTTCTACTTCCCTTTCTTCATATACGTGTAGTACTTGTTGCTCATAGAAAGTCATTGGGTTCCGTATATAAGTAGTTAGGGCTGAAGGTGAAAGACCTTTTTCAGCAAGTTCTTTCAAAGTATTAATTACAGAAGTTGTTTTTTCAATGTTAAGAGGTAATAAACTCACCGGATACACTTCCGGAGCTTTAATCTGGTGTATTACTTTATGAGTAGATAATTTTTCTGCTAAAAGTTGAAGTATAAACCTACTTTTTTCCTTGCTTTTAAGGCTACTCATTTCAGTATCATAGAATAAGTATACTTGTTTAGCTCGCTGCAAAATACGATAGAAATTATAACTATATACAGCATCACGCTCTTTAAAAGTAGGTAATTCTAACTCATATTTCACATCATAAGGAATCAGAGAATTATCGCTTTTCCCCAAAGGCAATACTCCTTCATTCACTGAGGTTATAATCACACGTTCAAAATCTAAACTACGGCTTTCCAGCACCCCCATCACTTGTAAGCCTTCTAATGGCTCTCCTCTAAAGTTCAGAGAACTTTTTTGCAGTACATCTAAGTAAAAATGGTAGAGCGTTTTTACCGAATCAATATACCCATACTCTTCTTGCAACTGCTTTAGCTGATTAAATAACTGATAAAATCGATAAGCATACTCTTGAATGAGAAGATGGGTATTACTCTCACAGTCAGTCTGCTCTTTTAGTTTATAAATAAGAGTTATAGCATTACTTATAAGGATATTGATAAAAGCCTTACCTTTCCCTTCAGGGAAAAGAAGGGTAAGCAACTCTTGCTCAGTTTCTGCTACCGCTTCAAAGAGTTTTGTACGGGTAATATAAGTAAGGTTATGAGCTTTAATATACTGCGAAATAGTGCGTACTACCTCTTCTTTTAGTAAGGTATGCAGAAATGGCTGAGAAAGCAAATTCAGTACATCTTTATAATAAAAACTTTTAGCAAGATGTAGCTTGAAGTAAGCCATAAAAAGGTCATTCAGTGGTGTCTGCTGCAAAGGGTACCCCATAGTAATATTAACACTCGTTTTAGGCTGCACAGCTTGTAGTACAGGTATTAGCAAATTTTCGTCTGCTATAATAAGAGCTGTATTTTCTAATTCTTTAGCTGGAGTATTTTTAAGTAATTCAGCTACACTATGTGCCTGATTAATACTTTTAGGCACACCTGTAAGGTATATTTCTTTTTCCTTTTCGTAATTATTGTTCAGAAATTTAGGAGTATGAGTGTCGTAATATCGCCAACTATGAAGGTATTTACGCAAAAAGTATCCAGCATCGTGTGCTTCATTATTTACAAAATAAGTATCTCCATCCCAATAAATTTCACCTCCTATATCCATTAATATAGATTGAATAACTTTTTGTTCAGATTTAGATAAAGCATTGAAACCAACAAAAATATGTATTGTTTCCGTGTATGTTTGCAAATATTCAGGAAGTCTTTCTACTGCTTTTTTAGCTATAAACCCTCCATAGCCTTTACCCATCTCTGTAAGTTTAGCATTTAGAGCAAAATAGTAATCACCAAGGGTATTCCAAAAATCCAAGTGCTTTTTTTGCATCTCAGTAAGCTCATCCATCCCCGACCAGTGTTCAGCTTCTTTAAGAGCGTGTATATAAGGAAAAATCTTATCAGGATTTACCAAATATTGGTCTATTTCACCAAAATCTTTTAAGGCTGTTTGTCCCCAGCTCAAAAACTCTTCAAAGTTATCAGGAGTACTTTTACAAGTCTTTATATAACAATCATAAAACTCAAATAACAAAGGCAAATTACCAATAGGCTGCACACCCGATATGCGCGTAAAAAGGTCAGCTATACCAATAAATTCAGGGGCGATAGTAGCCTGCCTTACCTGTTCAGCAAAGTGTTTTTTAAGGAAGAGAGCAGGGCGTTTACCAGTAGTAACAAATACAATGCGTTCTGTCTGTCCTGCATAATTCTCTAACACATCAGTAATAACTTCTTTTAAATAAGTCATATTCAATCAATTTAATAGAATGGGGTATTTTCTCCTATATCAAACACACAAAAAATTCATTTATATCCAAACAGAAAAATTTTCTGTTAAAGCTATCTTAGAGCTACCATGGAGCTACCTTAGAGGATAGATAGAGGATTGACATACTTTTACTGAATCCTCAAAATCTACAAAACAACCTTAAAATAGGAAATTTTTCTATTTTCCTTGATAATTATAGAATTTTAGTTATTCCTGTTTTAACTCTAATTTTTCCTAACTATCTTCTGAATTCTAAGAATCGAGAACGAGAGTGATGGCTCTTTTTGTTCTTATTTTTAGACACTGATTTTATATAGCCTATAAGAACAAACAAAAGGAGCACTCCAAAAAAAATGCAAGCTATTTTAGCAGCCAAAGAAAGGTCTGGCTCCTCATAGGCAGCAAGCAAAAGAAGTGTTGCAAAAATAAGTATTATCATAGGAATAATAATATAAAAAAAAGCAATACTCATCATTCTTTTATAGCCCGACATATCTTTGTTCAATATGTAAAGCACAATTCCCACAAGCAGAAAGTCAAAAAATAAAGCAAAGAAAATCATTACTGATAGCATAGTATAGAAATCCCTACCTATCATAAAAACATTTCCTGTATGCAGGTTGTAATGTACCTTACAATTCATTGTCTTTTCCTTGTATGAATATAAGGTATTGTAATGTGCAGTCTTCTTTGTAATAGTGTCTCCTTGAGCCGTAATAAACTGAACAATAGGTAGTTTTACGGTAATTTCGTAATAGCCTTCATCACTATCATTTTTTCTCGTCTCATAGGCAAAATCTACTATTTTAGCATTGTAGGTTTCACTTTGGTATAGCTCTTTTGCATATTTAAAAACACTTATTGGAAGCAATATTCCTGCTAAAGTAATTATAAATACTGTTGAAAAAACGGTACGGTAAACCAAAATACCTGATTTTGAGCGAAAACGCCTTACAAAATAGTAAGTCAGAACAATTGCTATTGAAATAAAAAAAATATACATAACTTATATTTAATTATTTTCTACGAAATAAAATTCAGTTATAGTCAAAAAGAAATGGTTTGCGAATTTATCAAACGGAAATTGAGAGTTAGAAGTGACTCTAACTCCTTTTTATAAGTATGTATATTATCAAAGAAATTCCTTATAGCATCTCGGAATTCTGTCTTGTTCCGATAGAAACCCGTATTGATTACTTTTTTTCGTAAGAATTTCCACAAGCGCTCTATTAAATTGAGGTTCGGAGAGTATGGAGGCAAGAAAATTTGCTTGATTCTATTATCTTCTACCCAGTTTTGAAGTTCTTTATTGTGATAGTAGCGAGCATTATCGGATATAATATAAATATTTTTAGCGTTTGGATGCTTTTTAAGAGCTAATTCGTAAAGTTCTTTTGTTGATTCTGCATTAACGCATTCACAATCAAGAGCTATTACATCTGTAACATCATAAGCATTAAGTAAACCATTAATATTCACTCTATCACGCCCACTAACTGTTGGTTGTTGAAACTCTTTACCTTTCTCTATCCAAGCATAAGTGGAACGGCTGTTGTGCGTAGGATGAACACCATCGGCAAAATACACCACATCCCCTTCTTCCTTTTCTTGAAGAATTTTAGAGAGTGCTTCAGCAAATAGTTTTTGTTTTAAAGGATCCGCTTCACAAGGCACTTCGGTTGTTTTCTTGTAGGAAAAACCAATTCTGTTAAGTAAATCAGCCATTCCTTGTGGAGTATAGGTAACTTCAAAAGTGTCTTTAACCCATTGAGATACTTGTTTTGCATCTGTATAAAGATGTGTGCGTAACTCTTGTTTTAAGGATTCTATTTGAAAAATATTAAGCAGACCTTGATAACCTCTATAACGATTCTCAAGGAGTTTATCTAGTCCTCCTTCAAGATATAAGGAACGATAACGATAAACAGTAGAAATGTCTATACCCAAGCAATCAGCAACAAAAATAGGAGTATTGCCCATAGAAAGCATCAAAATGCAGGTAACTCGGGCATAATCCGAGCGACCTTGCAAGTTGCGTTGGAGCTTTCTAAGTTCCTCTATTTCTGTTGGTGACACTGTTAGTTCCATAGACAATGCAAAGATAATAAATCTTTTATTTATTCGCAATCTAAATTTGTTTGACTATAAATCCACTTACATCCCTAGCTTCTTCTTTTATAAAAAAGATATACATTACTGAATGAATAAGAAGAAGCCTCCTTCTGCCTATACCATCAAAACTATAATATGTCGTATAGTAGCAATGTTATTTCTACTACAAAAAACAAAGCTATAATTTGTGGTTCTTTTTAAAATAACTTTCATCTCTCTATTTCTTTAATAATCGCACTCCCATATAAACTAAAGGTAATGCCATTACTCCTAAATAGAAAACGTTGTGTATCACTATCTCAGGGGCGTAAACTACCACTATAGCCAATCCAAAAAGAGCTCCACCTAAATGAGCAGCGTGCCCTAAGTTGTCTCCTTGTTGTGGGTTAAACATCATAAAAACAGAATACCCAAAGTATAATGCTCCAAAGAGCCAGCCAGGCAAGAAGTTTATGGTTAATCCAGTAGGATCAAGAGCTATAGCTGCAAAGATAATCCCCGATACAGCTCCCGAAGCTCCTATAGCAGAGTAAAAGGGTTGATATTTGTAAATGCGCAAAGTGAAAATACTCCCCAGTAGCATTGAGCCAAAATAGATAAATAAAAACATTAGGCTACCCATAGAATCAATAATCACACTTTGAAAAAAATAGAGTGAAATCATATTAAAAATAAGGTGTTGCCAATCACCATGAAGAAACCCTGACGATAGCAAACGCACATAATCACCTTTCTGTACCGCTCCTACATTGAATTTGTAGCGATTAAAAAAAGTTGCGTTAGTAAATCCGTAATAACTTATTGCAACTGTAACAATAAGAATAATGATAAAAGTAATATTCATAGTTAAAATTTTAAATCCATAATAAAATAGTAAGTACTACCACAAAGATAACAACTAGTGGCATACAGAATTGTAGCCATTGTTTATAATTAACATTCACCATGGCCAGCGAAGGTAATATAAGTCCTGTAGGAGTAATAAGCGACATAATACCCATACCAAATAGGTAAGCACTCACAACACTATGTCCTTCTACCCCTACTACCGATGCCAAAGAGCCTATAATAGGCATTGTAAGGACTGCCATCCCTGATGAAGAAGCTATAAAAAGACTTAATACACCAAATACTAACATCAGCATTGGCAAAAATAGCATAGGCGACATACCTTGTACAAGGTCAGTAGCATAGTGTAAAATAGTACCCGATATTTGTCCATCATTCAATATGAATGATACCCCCCTAGCTATACCTATAATGAAAGCTACACTTAATAGTTCACTAGCTCCAGTCATAAACCTATTGATAAATTGTTGCTCACCACTACGTTGTAAGAAAGCTATAACAATGGCAGCTACAAGAAATAAAACTGTCATTTGCTGAAACCACCATTCCCATTTAGATACACCTATAATCATCACTACAAATGAAAGAGCAAATACTAAAAGCTCTATTTTAGTAGAAAGTTTTAATGAAGTTGTTTTTTCAGGAGCAGATATTGCATATATTTCAGGTAAAGCTACACCATAAACTATTGATTTTTCAGGGTGCTTGCGTACCTTTTCTGCATACCGAATAATGTAGAGAATACTAATAATCACACAAGAAATCAAAGCTATAAACCGTATACTTATTCCCGAAGTCCAATCTACCCCCGCAGCATCAGAGGCTATAATTACAGCAAACGGATTAGTGGTAGATGCCATTGAACCTACATTTGAACCTATATAAATCACCGCCAAGGGGACTATCAAGTCATACCCTGCTGCTAAAAAAATAGGCACTAACATAGGGTAGAAAGCAAAGGTTTCTTCAGCCAGCCCAAAAGAGGTGCCTCCCAAAGATAAAAGAGTAGTGAGTAAAATGATTAAGATACCTTCACGTCCTTTCAGTTTATGAGCCAAATAACCTACACCCATATTCAATGCTCCTGAACTATTGAACACTCCTATAAAGCCACCTAATACCAATACAAACAGAATTACTTCTATACTATCATAAATCCCTTTAATAGGAGCATAAAGCACTGCCTCAGCTCCCTGAGGGCGAGGTTTACTCTGCACGTATGTATGAGGGATAGAAACGGGTTTCTTAATTTTTTCTTCTTTAAATTTACTTAGTTGTATCTGGATACCTAGTTCATTTAGTTGCTGTTGTGTAGCAGGTAAGGTATAAACACTGTCTGCTGTACGTATTACAAAGCTATCTTGTGCCTTGTTATATTCCAAGCTGCTATATGAGCCCGAAGGTAGTAAGAATGTAAGGCTCGCTGCTAATATTATTACCAGCATTAAAACTGTATAAGGTGTTGGAAATTTAAGTTTTTTCATTGTTCTTTTAAATTGTTTATCACTTCTTGTATAAAATTCAATACAAAATCACTGTTTTTCAGTTCATAACTGAGACTTATAGAGGCTATAGTCCCTGTTATTAGTTGCCAATTTTCGTCACGTGTTCTAACTACATCCGTAGAAGTAATGGTTACTACTCCTTTTTGTATAGCAATATGTTGTAGTTCATAGAGTCGCCATTCTTCTTCGCGAGCATCTCTAAAGAATGTCTTTTCAAACAAAATCTTTGTATCGGCAATTTCATTACGACTTTGTAGTTTATTCTCTTCATTGATTCCCATAGTAAAAACACTAAAGCCACCACCATCTTCAGCAGAGGGAATTATATCTCCTTCATTGTCATATTGAGTAGTTCTTAGTTCAATGATTTTGCCTTTTTCTGTTCCCAATGTAATCGTACTCCAGTGCTTTTCTCGCCTATTTAAGACGATTTTTTGGGTATGCAAATCGTAAATAGCTTTAATCCACACCTTATCCGATGGGTATTGCGCCAAGAAGCAGAAGTGTTGAAGTTTATCCCTTGAAAGCACTTCAAAAGATAATTCACTATAGTCAGGCTTTACTTGTACATTGTAAAGAGGTAGAGGAAAAGGGTCTCCATAAGGATTTTCATCATAATAGAATTGATGTGTATTAGGATCGTATTCCAAACTCACAAAATTTTCCTCTTCTATACCTCCTAATACTACTGAAAAACAATCAAAACCACCTATTTCCACTCTGCAATAGTACAAGTCTATTACTGTAGGAATAGGCTTAAACCCATACACCAAAGCTGCTTCACGAATAAAATCAGTAAGCTCTTTGGTATAGCCAAGATACAAAAATCCCCAAAGATACTCACGCATTTCTTCCTCTTCAGGGTTATTAAAGGTAGAGAGTTGCTCACAGAGGGTCTGTATAGCTTCTGCGAGGTAAGTCTGTTTATCAGTAGCTTGGTCAGCTTTTTCTAATTTAGCAAGGAATGCCTCCAAATGAGCTTTACAGTCAGTTATATTTTCTTCTGTATAGTAGCGGTCTTCTGTTGCGGTAGCCAATAGTTCTGCACGCATTTGCGCAATGATTTGGTCTTTTTGAGTAATGAATTGCGTCATTTCTTTTATTTTACGATGGTTTGAAATAATTGGTAGCCTACATATTTTTTTAAATCAGGATAAGTATTTTGATAGAAAAGATCCCAATAACTAGCGATACGGCTCTCTATACGCCTTTTGTACAGAGGATTTGCTTGAAAAAAGTCCCTTAATTTATCACGAGTATCATTAGGAAGTTCGCGTTGAAGCACTTCTAATATTTCTATGACATAATCCCCAAAGAGTTTAGCTATAAAAGGCAAAGCAAAATCCTCTTTTACTGCTAATAATTCTCTTAGATAATACTCTCTTAAATGACCGTTGCAATGACACAAATACAAGCAATTAAGCATTTGCTCTTGTACTAAAGTCAGACTTTGGGTGTTGAATTCTCCAAAATAGACTCTTTGAGGTAACTCCAAAAATTCTCCATTGAGGCAAACAGTTTCCGCTCCTATAGTTTTGAAGTCCTTAGGGTCATTTTGCTGTAGAAAATCTATAATTTTAGTAGTATCTTTCTGTAGGTAAGAGGGAAAGGCTCTTTGTATCATTTTTCTTTTATTTGTAAAGGAGTAGTATCATAACCCAATAACTGCAAAAAGAGTAACCCATTGAGGGGAGCTATTTTATTACTGCCATTCCACCCTTGTGCTGTACCCCAGTCAATAAGTTTGGGTATATATTTAGGCTCATTTAGATTTATATTTTCTTCATATTGTGTAGTTTTATTAAGCAATTTGATATTCCCATTGAGGGGTTGCCCCATAAACTCATCTTCAATCGTAATAAAATCAATGCACAAAGGTGTATTTTTCTCCCCATTTAGGAAAATACGCACCGAAAGTAGTGAAGTATTATCTCCCTTAGTATTATAAATCGTATTTACCCGATACAAATATTCTTTATTGTTATGAACTAACTTCCGAAGTTTTTGTTTCATATCTTTCACTTTTTAGTCAGTTTGTAGCCTACTGAAACTGAAACAAGAGTTATAGAGGTACTTCTAGCGGTACTAAAATCAACATCCCGTACTTTGCCCGCAATAGCAGTCAGATTAGGCGAAATCCGCATATCTACCATTAGCATCACTCGCTTAATATCCCATAGTACCCCACCACCTATATGGGCTGCAAATACTACTTTATTAAAACTATTGTATACATTAATAGCCTCAAAATCTTCCCGATTAAATGAGGCCGAAAGCAGAAATTTGGGAGAAAGTCCTAATTGTAAGAAGCCTCTAAACATACGTTTGCCTTCAAACTGAAGTAATACAGGCATATCAATATAGTCATAAGCAAAATAAGAAGCCTCTCCTTGTGATTGTGTTGCTGTGTAGTAATAATGAGCACTTTCATTCTTGTAAAGTAATTCACTGTGTAATGCCCAATGCTTTTTTATAGGTAGATGTACAAAAGCCCCTGCATTTAGGATTCCCCAGTTACCCCAGTGTGTTAATTCCTTACCGTTGAGTGCTTTAAACTTACCAGCATTACTGCCGTAAAACAAAGGGTTGTTTATTTTTACCCCTACAGTTACTTGTGCAAAGCTAGAGCCAACAAGGAAAAAGAGAAGAAAGGTGATATATGTTTTCTGTGTTTTCATAGGGCAAAGGTAGGTTATTTTTCCTAATTAGGCAAACAAAAAAACACTACCTCTAAATTTCAGATATTAATGAAGAATATCTCACAGCTTCAATACTTCTATTAGCTATTACATCATCCAATAAATTTAGATGTACGGCAGAACCTGTATATGTCTTACTAAGTCCTAAAAGTTTCTTGCTGTAGAGGGGGCGCTTTGCAAAAACAGTATAACCACTATCAATTACACTCATTACAGTATTTTTAGATGTTTCATAAAAGTTGTTTTTGCCCATAATATTAAAACTTTTCTCCGCAAAAACACCAAAATCAATACTATTTATTAAGGGGTAGCTAAGCAAACTCATCGAAGTTGTAACCAATTGTCGCTCATTGGCGTAATACTTGGTATTAAGCTGAGGAATATAAACCAAAGTAAGGTTGGGAAAATTCAAAAAATACTCCAGCCCACTGCCTCTAAAGCCAAAAGTATTATCATCTTTATACTTATCAAAAGCTATAATAATATGCAGTTTAGGGTTGTTTAAATGCTGTTTAAACACATTTTCTCTCAAATAACCACTTATCTGAATATAAGGCGATATAATAATAAGCTCCTTTTCAGCCTTAAAAAGGGTGTCATAAATAGTATCTGATAAAGGCTTTGCAGTTAAAAAATCCATAGGTATATTGTTGTTTTTTGTGCAAATTTGTAATTACTCTCCTAAAAATATAATGTTTTTCTCTATATTTCTATCTTCAAGCTATCAAAAAAGCATTTAGCGGTGTGTAATATAAGGATCGAGATCCAATAGCTTTCCACTGTAATCTACTGAGAGTTTTTTTATAAATAGTTTATTGTCATAACAAAGGACATTAATTTTCAGTAGTATATTTTTCTTTGATATAGTCAGCAACTTTATCTATTTCAGGGAATAAAGTGCTTTTGTTTATTCCTAACTTATCTAGTTCTTTTAAAATTGATTCTTTTTTTGAGCTTTTTATTATTATTTTATTGTTATTATTTCCTTTAATAATCCATTCCCTTTTTATTTCAGGCATTGGCTTAGTAGTATTATGATCAAAAGAAGGCTCTACTCCAAAAATTAAAAATGCACCTTGTTGCCTCACAATACGTGGATTATCTAATTTTGGCTTCACAGCAAGAATTTTAGCTATATCATTAGGGTTTATAATTGGTTTAAAATAGGATTTATCTTCTCTAATATAATGTAATAATTTTTTTAAATAATTTATATTTAAAAATTTAATAACTTCTTGCTGTTCTTCTTTTATATTTTCCTGAAATATATAAAGCAATTGAGATTTTAAAAGTTTTTTTATCTCATCATCTATATTTACTTTATATTCTGATGTTATTTCTTGAATTATTTCTTGAATTATTTTTTCAATTTTTTGATCTATATTTTTTATATAAATATATTTTTTTAGTTTTTCTCTTCGAGGAAGAGTATAATTAAATAAATTATCTGATTTTTTTTTATCTAACTCTTTTAATTTTATCTGAATTCGTTTATTGTATATTTCTTTTATTTTACTTTCATAAAAATCATCCTTTTTATAGGAAAAATTTCTATCATATTTTGATAGATTAGCTAAGATAGTAACTTTATCACTATCAGAATAACAAACACTTTCGTTAGGAATATTAAAAACTATAACTTCTCCATCCATATCCTTTTTTTTATAGCTAGTCTCTCCCTTTTCATTTATAACTTTTTCAATTTCCTCAACTTCTTTACATGCAAAATATAAAGCTACTAAAGCATTTGTTGTTAAGTCTAATATTCGTGTAGGTACTCCATAATGTTGCATTAATGCTAATGACTCTATAGTGCTTTTTCCATTAAACTCATAAGGTACTTTAGCAATTGTTTCTCTATAGATTTTATCTTCATTCTTTATAAATCTTTTATCTCTATAAATAGAGGGTTTTAACTCATAATTTTTGTCAGAATGTCCTCTATAGAATAAAGTATATCCGGATTTATTCTTTATGCCCTTTATCTCGTTTAAAAAATCACTTACACTTTCTATGTATATTATATTCTCTTCGTCTTTTATATTTTGTGTGTCCATATTTTATGTATTAAAGAAAATCTACAAAATTTCTAAGATATCTAATGACCAAAATAACTGTTCGCCCATGCGGCTCGCACTAATCATTCAGCTTCAACACTGCCATAAAGGCGCTTTGTGGGATTTCGACATTCCCTACTTGGCGCATACGTTTCTTACCAGCTTTCTGTTTCTCCAAGAGCTTACGCTTACGCGAGATATCCCCTCCATAACACTTGGCGGTAACGTCTTTGCGAAGGGCTTTAATAGTCTCGCGCGAGATGATTTTAGCCCCAATAGCCGCCTGTATAGGTATGTCAAACTGCTGACGCGGTATGAGCTCGCGGAGCTTCTCGCACATCTTCTTACCTATGTTATAAGCATTATCAGCGTGGATAAGAGCCGAAAGGGCATCTACCGACTGCGAGTTGATAAGAATATCCACCTTCACAAGGTTAGAAGCGCGCATCCCGATAGGGGAGTAGTCGAATGAAGCGTACCCCTTGCTCACCGTTTTGAGGCGGTCGTAGAAGTCAAACACTATCTCGGCCAAAGGCATATCAAAGTTCAACTCTACGCGCTCAGGGGTGAGGTAGTGCTGATTGGTTATCTGTCCGCGTTTTTCTATACAGAGCGACATTACTTGCCCTACAAAGTCCGATTTGGTAATGATACTCGCCTTGATGTAAGGCTCTTCTACGCGGTCTAATTTTGAAGGGTCTGGCAAGTCTGATGGGTTGTTTACAATAATCTCCTTTTCAGGTTCTTTCTTTGTGTATGCATGATAACTTACGTTAGGTACGGTAGTAATTACAGTCATACCGAACTCGCGTTCCAAGCGCTCTTGTATAATCTCTAAGTGTAGCATCCCCAAGAAACCGCAACGGAACCCAAAGCCCAAAGCTGCCGAACTCTCTGGGGTAAACACCAATGAAGCATCATTTAGCTGTAGTTTTTCCATCGAGGCTCTTAGCTCTTCATAATCTTCTGTATCTACCGGATAGATACCCGCAAATACCATCGGTTTTACGTTCTCAAAACCGTCAATAGCTTCTGTGCAGCCGTCTACTGCCGAGGTAATTGTATCGCCCACTTTCACCTCGCGCGCATCTTTAATACCGGTGATAAGGTATCCCACATCACCGGTGCCTATCACTTGTTTAGGCACTTGGTTCAGTTTAAGGGTACCCACCTCATCGGCATCGTAAGTCTTGCCGTTGGACATAAACTTGATTTTCTGCCCCTTGCGTATCTCTCCATTCATCACACGGAAGTAAGTCTCTACACCGCGGAATGAGTTATATACCGAGTCAAATATCAGTGCTTGCAAAGGTGCTTTAGGGTCGCCCTTAGGTGCCGGAATACGTTCTATAATCGCCTCCAAAATCGCCTCCACTCCCAAGCCTGTCTTGCCGCTGGCAGGGATAATATCATCGGGCGAGCAGCCTAGTAGGTCTACTATATCGTCTTTCACCTCCTCAGGGTTAGCGCTGGGCAGGTCTATTTTGTTAAGTACAGGTATAATTTCAAGGTCATTCTCCAATGCCAAATACAGGTTAGAAATCGTCTGTGCCTGAATGCTTTGTGCTGCGTCCACTATCAGTAGCGCCCCCTCACAAGCAGCTATCGAGCGTGATACCTCGTATGAGAAATCCACGTGGCCAGGAGTATCTATAAGGTTAAGTATATAAGTTTCGCCCTTGTACACATATTCCATCTGTATGGCGTGGCTTTTAATCGTGATACCGCGCTCGCGCTCCAAGTCCATATTGTCCAGCAATTGGTCTTGTTTTTCGCGTTCGGTTACTGTCTGGGTAAAGTCAAGTAGGCGGTCAGCAAGGGTACTCTTGCCATGGTCAATATGTGCAATAATGCAGAAATTACGAATGTTTTTCATCGGGTGTTTTACGTTTAATGTTAGGTGTTAGAGTAGTTTAAGGGCGCAAAAGTAATAAATAATTAGCAAATTAGCAAACTTTAATCATTACACCTCAGCCCCCAATCCTACCAGCCTTTCTCTGCCTTCCATATACTCTATCCCAAGGAGGTCTTTAACCCGAGCCTATGATGAACGAACGAATAACGAAGGATAAACGAACTATAAACGAAGGATACTTGCCCAACTGCCACACCCCTCTCAATTTTTACTAAACACCTTCCCAACCTCAAAAAATTAATTTTTTTTACTACTTTTGCCCCCTGAAAATTTTAACCCTTTATTTCACCTAAAAACAAAAATAGTAATGAACACTACTCATTGGAAAAATATCTTAAATAATTTCGGACAACAACGCACTCCTTGCCTATTTATTATCGATTATAAAGGAGAAAAAGGAAGCGTTTTCCCTCTTTCTCAGCTCCCCGACGATATAAAATTCTCCTTTTCGTCCGAAAAAAATCCAAAAGCAACACCCATCCCTATCCAAAAGTACCCCATTCCTTATCCCGAGTTTGAAAAACCTTTCAATTCTGTCCTCTCTCACCTAAAAAATGGCGATACCGAGCTGGTAAACCTTACTTTAGCTACCCCAATATCTGCCGTTTCTTTGCCCGAAGTCTATCAAAATGCTTCTGCCAAATACAAAATCTTATATAAAAATGATTGGGTGTGCTTCTCCCCCGAAATATTTGTCAAAATAGAAGATAACCTAATCAAAACCTACCCTATGAAGGGTACTATCAGCGCCGCTATCCCCAATGCCGAGGCTACTTTATTGAATAACGAAAAAGAAATCGATGAGCATCACAAGGTCGTAAATCTTCTCTCTACCGATTTGCAAAAAGTAGCTACCAACGTCCATACTTCTCGCTTCAGATACGTCGATGTCATCAAAAAATCCTCTGGTGATCTCCTCCAAACTAGCTCCGAAATTGTAGGTAATCTCCCCGCCAATTGGCAAGAACAATTAGGCGATTTGTTGGCAGCGCTCCTACCTGCGGGCTCTATATCGGGCGCTCCTAAAGAAAAATCGTTAGAAGTAATTGCCGAAGCCGAAAATTATCAGCGCAATTTCTACACCGGCATCGCAGGTGTTTTTGATGGCGCTACAGTCGATAGCTGCGTGCTTATCCGCTTTATCGAGCGTATTGGCGATAAGTTTTTCTACAAAAGTGGAGCAGGCATTACGGCTCAAAGCCAACCGCTTAATGAATATAATGAAATTATTGAGAAAATATACATCCCTATTTAATGAAACACGAGTTTATCGAAACAATAAAGCTCCTTGAGGGCAATATTTTCCATTTACAATACCATCAAGAGCGCGTTTGCACTACTTTTGCTCACTTTTTTCCTGATAAAAAGGCTCTTTCTCTGTCCGAAATTATCCCAAAGGATTCTTTGCCTCCACAAGGGAAGCACAAAATCCGCATCGTATATAGTAATGATAGCCACACCATCGAGGTGCTTCCCTATCAGCTAAAGCCTATCCACTCTCTTAAGTGCGTAGATGCCGAAGATTTTGATTATAAGTACAAATTCTCCGAGCGTGGTTTTCTCAACGCTTTAAAAGAAGCATCTGCTACCGATGAGGTCATTTTTATCAAAAACGGCAAAGTAACCGATAGCAGCTATGCCAACATTATTTTTTACGACGGACACCAATGGGTCACGCCTTCTACCTTCCTCCTTAATGGCACTTGCCGCCAACGATTGCTCAATGAGGGTAAGATAAAGGAGGCTCCCATATCATATCGTGATATCCCTTCTTTTCAGCAAATAGGCTTCATCAACGCTATGCTTGATATAGGCGAACTTACCGTAAGTACAGCCGCTGTCCTTAGCTCTCCACACTTTTCTTTTTAGTCTGCTTAGTGCCTCAGGCAGTTAAATAAGGAGGGGGGATGGCTTTCAACCAAAAATATTTAGTATTTTTACCCCTGAATTTAATACTCTATTAGTTTAAAAAAGGCTTAAATATGAAATATAACTTTTTCGTTGTATTGTTATGGTGCCTTATTACCAGTAGCATTTCAGCACAATCATACTGGAAAAAAAGCACCAACAGTGTACGCAGGGCTGCTGCCATAACCCATAGCAAAAAGCCTTCTCATCTCTATTTTAGGTTAGATAAGCAGGCTTTTGATAAGGCTGTCAGCAGTTCCATTGTCCAAATCCCCGATGCCGAAGGTGTTTTGGTAAGTTATCACCTTACGCCTACCCAGATATTATCTGCCAATATAGCACACCAAAACCCTACCATACAAACCTTTGTTGGGCAGGCTCTTGATAATCCTCACAAGCATATCAGCCTTGTATGGACTCCCTTCGGTCTAAGTGGTACAATCACTCAAGGGGGTACCTATGCCTTCATCGATGCCGAAGACCAAAACGGCGAGTTCTATAAAGTCTATTACCGCCAAGATAGTCAAGGCTCTATAACTCCTTGTAACACACCTTGGTGTACTCCTGTTTTAGCCGAAAGTCATACTACCAATGGGGTGGCTCACCACAGCCTTCACGCACGCGCTACCTACCAAACCGAAAATAAGATGTATACCATACGCCTTGCCATAGCTTGTACAGCTGCCTTTACCAAGGCTGCCGGCGGTACCAAAAGCCAAGCCTATGCCGAAGTAGTAAAAACCGTGAGCCGTATCAATACTGTCTATGGCACTCAGATGTCTGTAAAACTGCAATTAGTAACCAGTACCGAAATGATTTATGATAACCTCTCTACCGATCCTACTAAGGATTTTAAGTTTGGCTCAGCGTGGGATACACCTGCCAACTCCCAAAAACTACAAGACCTCTTCGATAGTTCCATAAGCACTGCCAATTATGATATAGGACACCTATTCCACAAAGGCGATAACAATGGGAATGCAGCTGCTGTAAAAGCCATTTTAATGACCGATTGGAAGGCTCGTGCCTATTCTATGTATGCATTCTCAGGCGATAGAGATATTTTTGATATAGATATTGTAGCTCACGAAATAGGACACCAATTAGGGGCTACACACACATTCTCTTACCTCTCCGAAAAAGATAGTAATAACCACTCTCAAGTCGAGCCTGGTAGCGCTTCTACCATTATGGGCTATGCAGGTATTGCAGGTACTAATAATGTCCAATTAAGGTCTGATCCTTATTTTCATCACTGTTCTGTTTACCAAATTACCAATGTATTAAGCTCTCTCACCTCTGGGGTAATTGTTACTACTCACACCAATGCAGCCCCTACTTTTAATGAGGCTCATTTTAATGATTATACCATTCCCCAAGGCACTGCTTTTGTGTTGTCAGGCTCAGCTACCGATACTACCGATAACCTCCTCTACACTTGGGAGCAAGCCGATGATTATAGTACTGCTTATAGTTCTTACACCTCTGCTTGGATTCCTGCCTATCGCTTTTCAGGTGCCAATACTACAGGGGCTATAGCTCGCTCTCTTCCTCCTTCCGATAGTCCAGTAAGGTACATACCTCAGCTTTCGCGTATTGTATCTGGTAACCTTACCGATACTACCAACTGGGAAACGGTGCCTACTGTGGGGCGCACTATGCACTGGAGTCTTGTCGTAACCGATAGGGCTTTTCTTGCCAACCAAACAGGTAATACAGCCTACAAAACTATCACCGTAACAGTCGATAGTAATGCAGGGCCTTTTGTGGTTACTTCTCACGCTCATATATCCAACTGGGTTGTAGGCAATACAGTTACCCTCACTTGGGAAGTAGCCAATACCAATCTCGCTCCTATAAGTGCCGAAAAAGTAGATATTCTCTTCTCTACCAATGGCGGACAAACTTTCTCCCATACCCTTGCCGAAGGAGTGCCCAATAGTGGTATTGCTACCCTCACAGTTCCCTCTCACCTCATTACCAAGCAAGGCAGGTATATGATAAAGGCAAGCGGCAATATCTTTCTGGCTGTAAATGCAGCTAATATTGTAGTAAGTCAGCGAAGTGAGGGTTTCCTTCCTCACACTCTCCCCGATGGACCTATTTTAATGTCCAATGCCTTTACCCCTAATAATGATGGCATTAATGATACTTATGTAATTGCTCGTTCCGAAGATTTTCCTAACAATACCCTACAAGTGTATAACTCTTTAGGGCAATTAGTGTATGAAGCCGAAGGCTATAAAAACCAATGGGATGGCACTATGAGTAATGGCAAACGCGTAGCACGAGGTTCTTATATGGCTATTTTTAGCAAAGATGGCTCCGAAGCCAATAAGCAGCGCTCTTGGGTGTATATTAATTATTAGCAGCAACCTTTTTAATTCTCTGAAGAAATGGAAAAATTACTTATAGGTATTTTGCTCTTAAGTACAGCAGCATTACAATCTCAAACCATCCAGCCTACTTACATTTTCTATAACCAGCATCTCAATTTAGTGAATCCAGCTACGGTAGGTAATGAAAAATCTCATACCATTTCAGCCAATATACGTAGTCAGTGGAGTGGTACCGATGCTCCTGTTACCCAATCTTTCTTCACTACACATCGTATTAATAATAGTGTTGGGGTGGGGCTTTCAGTAGTTGCCGATAGGGTGTTTGTTCAACGCCAAACGGCCATTTTTGCCGATTTTGCATATCGCATACCCATAACCGAAACTTCAAATATTGTAGGTGGTATTAAGTTTGGCGGCGATTTCTTTAATGTAGATATCGATAAAATAGTTACTTATAATCACTTGTACAATATGGGGCACAGCAATGTCCAGTTTGATCCCTATTTACAGCATATAAGCGGCAAATTTCAGTTTAATTTTGGTGCAGGGGTATTCTATAACCATCCTCATTTTTATGTAGGATTTTCAGTGCCTAATATGTTAGCTTCTAGCAAAACTCAAGTAAATAACGAACTAGTAACTTCAGTTTCCAATCGCATACTTTTATACACCGATGCGGGCTATTATTGGTATCTTAATCCTTATATAACCATAATGCCTCATATCCAAGTCCGAGTAGCTCAAGCCGAAAAACCTACAGCTCGCATTTCACTTTCCACTATTTATTTAACTCACACTCAGTTAGGAGTTACTTATAGTACTGCCAAAGCGTTCAGTGGGTACCTATTGTTTAATATTTATAAGTATTACCTTTCCGTAGGCTATGGGTATGAAACTTATTTCGCCCGAAGTTTATATTTGCCTAGCAAAAGTTCACGTGAGTTTTTAATAAGAGTAAAATGGTAAAAGCTGTCAATAAAAAAGAGCGAGGCTCATTTATGAGCCTCGCTCTTTTTTATGGATTATTTGCCGTTAATTATTTAACTGTATATTCATTAGTCGAGTATTGAGATACTCTAAAACCTCCTAAGGGGTTACGTTTTGGGTTTTGTTTATTTACAATATTACCTACAGGCTGGGTAGGTATAACATAAGGCCCTTGCCCTCTTGAAATTTGCAATAGCATTTGCACAAACTCTTTGTATTGTGGCGAAATACGATAGAGGGTACTTTTAATCACATTACCCGTTTTAAGAGGTTCAGATAAGTTAGATACTATATAGAAGAATTTATGGTTAGCTATATAGTTATCATCTAGGGTAAAGTAGATAGGCTTTTTTTGGTCAGTAATATCCAACCTCCCCAAAAAAGCATTAGCAGTACCATCCTCAATGCCATCAAAATAAAACCTTACTTCTTTTTGATTACCAAAAATACCACCTTTTTCATTTTGCATAATACTTCGTGGCTGTATCACAGGGGCTTCAAGCATTTTAGTTTCTGAGGTATAGGTCTCACCATTTAGCTTTACTTCCAACCGATAGATTTTACCTAGCTCAGGGGTTATTCCAGCGGTATATACATAGCGGCTACCACCATTAAGGGTTGTTAGGTGTTCTGCAGTAAGGGTAGTAGTACCATCCCAAAGGGTTAGTGTGTAAGTTTCAGAAGTAGTTTTTAGCATTACCACAGCATCAGTAATAGCAGCCGAAGGGGTATTGCCAAAGTAAGGTTTGGTATAGCTAATATCCACTATAGGGAAAGCTTTTGTAGTACCCTTTTTCCAGTCTAGTGAGGCTTCAATTACTAACTGCTGGGGGCAGTGTCTAATTTTAGGTCTATAACCTCTTGGCATGAGGTAAGTAAGCATAGGCTAAGGAGGATATAAAAATATTTCATCTTAATTATCTTTTTTAAGGAGTTAGAATTTGAAATTGTATGTTACACTGGGTATAAAACCAAAAACAGAGAATTTTATAGCTTCATTTTGGTGAGTATCTTCATTCTCTTGGAAAGAGATGCTCACAGCATTCTTGCGGTTATACACGTTGTATATGCCAAATACCCATTCACTTTTCCAGCCCTTATTATCAGGTTTAGGAGTATAAGTAGCCGATAGGTCTAAGCGGTGATAAGTAGGTAATCGGTATTCATTGCGTTTGCTGTAATTAGGGATCGAAAGTCCTAAATAGTTATAGTTACCTATAGGGTAATTTGTTGGTAATCCCGATTGCAAATTGAATATAGCCCCAAATGTCCATTTAGGCGAAAGTTCATAAGTAGCAGTAATCGATAGGTCGTGAGGTTTATCATAAGAAGCGTTATACCAATCGCCGTAGTTAATACCTTTCTCTTCAGCAGTACGTCCTTTGGTTTGCATTTCCGATTTAGAAAGGGTATAGGCAATCCATCCCGTTAGCTTACCTGTATTTTTGCGTAATAAAATTTCTAAGCCATAAGCCCTATTCTCTCCCGATAATAGTACCTGTTCTATAGCTTCATTAGCAATAAGGTTTGCTCCATCAATGTAATCTAAGCGGTTTCTTACTTTTTTGTAATAGGACTCTATCTCAATAGTATATTTATCATTGCTAAAATTTGAAGCATAGCCTACAGCCACTTGGTCTGCTAATTGTGGTTTAATAAACTCATCAGTAGGAGCCCATACATTCAGGGGTGTTGGTGATGAAGTGTTAGATATAAGGTGTACATATTGGGCAGTACGGGCATAACTTGCCTTTACCGACTGATGGTCATTAAAGGCGTAGCTCATTGTAAAACGAGGTTCAAAGTTAGAGTATAAATCAATAATTTTACCACTATCATAGTACTTAGTTCCTATAGGCGTGCCTTTATAATATATCTGTCTATTCACATTGAACTCTATAGGACTATTATTTCTATACACATTTACTTTGCGCTTTCCTAAGTGGTAAAAAGAGCTAAGTCTAAGGCCGTATGAAAGTGTAAGGGCATCAGTAAGTTTGTGTTCTGCATCTGCATAGAAAGCAGTTTCAGCAGCATATTTGTTATCAAGAATTTTCTCTTTAATAGTAGAAGTAGAGGAGGTTGGCACAATCTTACCAGGTTTAAATACATAATATAAGCCCTGTAATCCATAAGATAGTTTAAAACGCTCAGAAAGGTAGTTCTTAAAATCGTATTTCAGGTTAAAGTTCTCAATTCCCGAAGTCCATTCCATATCAAGAAGATTAAAGTCAAAACGATAATCGTAATTACTATATATAGCAGAAAGGTTAGAGAAGAGTTTATCATTAAAAAGGTGATTCCAACGCAGGTTCAGAAGTGCATTACCATAAGCGTTCAGGAGGTTATTACTTAATTTAAAGAAGTCACGCCCAAAATATCCTGATAGGTAGAGAGCATTATTTTGGTTCAACTGATATGATAGTTTAGTATTAAGGTCGTAAAAATAAGCACTATTCTGGTTATTGGTAAGTTTCAAAAAAAGGTGTGCGTACGAGGCACGCCCACCTACCAAAAAAGAAGCCTTATCTTTAATTATAGGCCCCTCAGCAAGTAATCTAGAAGAAAGAACTCCTATCCCCCCAGTAGCAGCAAAACTGTTCTTATTCCCTTCTTTTTGGTATATATCTAATACAGAGGCTATCCGTCCACCATAACGTGCAGGTATACCTCCTTTGTAAAGTTTCATATCGCGTACTGCATCAGCATTAAATACACTAAGAAAACCAAAAAGATGTGAAGCATTGAAGATAGTCGCTTCATCAAGAAGGACTAAGTTTTGGTCGGCAGCACCCCCACGCACATTAAATCCAGATGAAGCTTCTCCTGCATTGCTTACCCCTGGCATTTGCATTAAAGTTTTTATAATATCTACCTCACCTACCAGCACTGGTAATTTCTTTACTGTAGTAATAGGTACAGAAGCTACACTCATTTCAGGCTTACGTACGGCTGCTTTAGGAACAGCATTTGCTGTAAGTTCTATGCCCGAAAGCTCAATAGTTTCAGGTTTTAACTTGTAATCTTTACGGATATTTTTATTAAGTACTACAGTTTCTTCACGTGTACCATAACCTATGTACTCTATAGATAGGGTATATTTACCTTCGGGAAGTGTAATGGAATAGAAACCATACTCATTAGTAGAAGTACCTGTATGAAGCTCTTTTATAACAAAGTTTACCCCTAATAGTTTTTCACCATTTGAAGCATCAGAAATAGAGCCACTAAGAGTATATTTATGTTGAGCAGACACAAAAATAGTGCTCACTAAGAAAATCAATAACAATAAATTTCTCATTCTTGATTCTATATAAAAAATTATAAGTTTTGAAGTATTTTTTCTATTTCACGTACTACACCTGCATTATTGTTATCGTATTCAGTTATGTTATTAGCAAGTTTTTTAAGCTCTTCTTGAGCGTTTTTCATTGCATAACTATGGGTAGCGCATTGTATAAGTTCAACATCATTTAAATGATCACCAAATACTACTGTTTCATCAGGAGTTATACTCAATTGTTTTTGGAGGTGGTTAATAGCATTACCTTTATTTACATCTTTACGAGTTATATCTAGCCATATTTCTCCCGAAACTACTACATTAAACTCTCTGTTGTACTGTTGTAAATATTTATAAGAGTTTAACCGAGAAATACCTTTATCACATATTGTAATCTTAAAAATATCATCATCTATAGCTGAAAAGTTCTCTACTTTTGTATGAGCAGGGTAATGGCGTGCTATTTCTTCAAAAATCCAATTGTTATCAGTTTTTATATAGGCGCTATTTTTACCGCAAAGGGCAACACCTATATGTTCTATCTGTTCACAAGTGCGTAATATAGGCAAGAAAGAGGCAAAAGAAATTGGGCACTCAAAAAGTGTTTTACCTTCATAAATAAGTGATGCTCCATTGTCAGGAGCATAAGCAATCAAGTCTTTGATAGGAGCAAAAAGCTGTTGTAAGCTCTGTACTTGTCGCCCACTAGCAGCACAAAAAAGAATGCTTTTGGAATGCATCATTTCAAAAACATTCCAAAAGCTATTAGGTACCTCTTTTTGGTTATTTACCATAGTACCATCAATATCTGATACAATTAGTTTAATCATATTTTTCTATTACAAGTTTCTATAAAAGTGTTATTTTAATTATCATTCATTACATCTTCTGCTTCTTCTACTAATTCTACAAATTCTTTGCGATAACCGTTTTCATCTTTACCCAAAGCTGTATTGGCAAGTTCTATTACTTTTCCATAAGTAGCTGTTCCTTTGTGTTTTGAATTACGTAATAGCATTCCAAACTGAGCTACTGCTGCTGCAAAGCGGTAATCATTATCTGTTTTATTTAGCTCAGTAAGGATAAAAGGAATAGGCTCTGTTAGTTCTATACTCTTAGCACGTTTTACAAAAGGCGATTTATAGCGTATTTTAAGAAATCCTAATTCACCATTATGGCTTTGAGTGTCTTGTTTTTGGTAGCGTAATTCATTTGTTTTATTTCCTTGTGCAGGGACTAGTTCATACAGTACAGTTACTGTATGTCCTGCTCCTATTTCTCCTGCATCTTTTCCATCATCTTTAAAATCTTCATTCTCTAAAGCACGATTTTCATAACCTATTTGTCGGTATTCTTTTACATACTGAGGATTAAACTCTAATTGTAATTTAACATCTTTAGCTACAGTATAAAGGGTGCCACCAAATTCTTTTACTAATACTTTTTTAGCTTCTTTTAGGTTGTCAATATAAGCATAGTTACCATTACCTTTATTGGCGATAGTTTCAAGCATATCATCACGGTAATTACCCATTCCAAAACCTAGAACAGAAATGTATACACCACTTTTTCGTTCTTTAGTAACAAGGCGTTCCAATTCGCCTTCAGAGCGTACTCCTACATTGAAATCACCATCAGTAGCTAAAATGATACGGTTATTACCATTAGGGATGTAGTTTTCACGAGCTATACGATAAGCTTCTTGAATACCTTCACCACCAGCAGTTGAACCTTGAGCTTCCAAACTATTAATTACTTTAAGTATTTTTTCTTTTTCTTTTGCCGAAGTAGAAGGTAAAACTATCCCCGTTTCACTAGCATATACTACTATAGCTACTTTATCTTCAGGGCGTAAACTCTCTAACAATAATTTGAAAGATTCTTTTAACAAAGGCATCTTGTCTGGTTCATCCATTGAGCCTGATGTATCAATAAGGAAAACAATATTAGAAGCAGGTGCTTTTCTCAAATCAATAGTTTTGGCCTGTAAACCTATGCGTAATAGGTAATTTTGGTTATTCCACGGACAAGTACTTAAGGTAGTAGTAGCTTTAAGGGGATTTGTACTATCTTTAGCAGGCGGATTATAGCTATAGTCAAAATAGTTGATAAGTTCTTCAATACGTACAGCATCTTTTTCCGGTTTATCACCATCTTCAATCATACGGCGTACATTGCTATACGAAGCATTGTCTACATCCGCAGCAAAGGTAGTTACAGGGTCGGTAGTAGTACTTTTAAAGTTATTCTCATCAATAGCCTTATAAGTTTCAGTAAGTATTTTTTTGCTTTTTCTTAACTTAGAAGCTCCTCTTTTATGTCTGCCTAAACCTACTACTGGTATAGATGCTGTGTATGCTTCTTTTCTTTGAATATTATAACCTGTTACTACTACTTCATCTAGAGATCTATCATCTTCATCTAAAGCAATATCAATCACTTTCTGGCTTGTGATCTTTACTTCTTTTGTTTTAAAACCTATAAAAGAGAACTGCAAAATATCACCTTTTTTTACTTTAATAGTGTACTTACCCTCCATATCGGTTACTACTCCTTCAATAGTACCTTTAATTACTACTGAAGCATATAATAAAGGGGTCTTATCAGAAGCTTGAGTTACGATGCCTGTTACTTCAAATTCTTGTGCCCAAAGGTTCCCTATTGCAAGGAACAATAGTATTAGAAATTGTTTCATTGTAATATTATGTATTTATTAGTTATAAAAAGAACTTTGCCAAAGTATTTTAACCTTGACAAAGTTCAATGAATATTAGCTAATTTGCTAATTGCTTTATTTCTTCTAAAAACTTTTCTGCTAATTCATCAGCAGCAACTTGGCTTTTAGCTTCAGTATAGATCCGGATAATAGGCTCAGTATTAGATTTACGTAAGTGTACCCAGCTTTGTGGGAAGTCAATTTTTAACCCATCAATAGTACTTATTTGTTCATTAGTATATTTTTCTTTCATTGCAGCAAGCACTTTGTCAGGGTTGAGACCACTACTTAGCAGTATTTTGTTTTTACTCATAAAGTAAGCAGGGTAACTTTTACGTAAAGCGCTTACTGCAATTCCTTTTTCTACCAATAATGAAAGGAAAAGAGCTACCCCTACAAGGGCATCACGGCCATAGTGCAGTTCTGGGAATATTACCCCTCCATTTCCTTCACCTCCTATTACCGCATTTACCTCTTTCATTTTAGTAACTACATTCACTTCACCTACAGCAGCTGCACTATACTGTACTCCATGTTTTTCAGCTATATCACGTAAAGCACGTGAAGAGGATAAGTTGGATACTACATTACCTTTCTGCTTGCTAAGTATATAGTCGGCACAAGCTACTAAGGTATACTCTTCTCCAAACATTTCACCTTTTTCAGTTATTAGGGCTAGACGGTCTACATCAGGGTCTACCACTATACCCAAGTCAGCTTGGGTTTCTACTACTTTAGCACAGATGTCAGCTAAGTGTTCTTTTAGTGGTTCGGGGTTATGAGGAAAATGGCCATTAGGTTCACAGTAAAGAGTTACTATATCAGCCCCTAAACGTTCTAATAAAAGAGGAATAGCAATTCCTCCAGTAGAGTTTACAGCATCAACAGCAACTTTGAACTTCCGTTTGCGTATAGCTTCAATAGTTGCTAAGGGCAATAGAGATAGAACAGCATCAATATGGCGTTGTATGTAAATATTGTTATGAGTAATATCCCCTAATTTATCTACTTCAGCAAAAGTAACCTCATTGCTAGCAGCCAACCGCAGCACTTCCTCTCCATCTTGGGCATTAAGAAACTCACCCTTGTTATTAAGTAATTTTAAAGCATTCCACTGTTTGGGGTTATGGCTGGCAGTAAGGATAATTCCTCCATCGGCTTGTTCCATAGTTACAGCTACCTCTACTGTAGGGGTAGTACTAAGCCCTAAATCAACTACATCAATACCTAAACCTACAAGGGTGTATTGTACAAGGTTTTGCACCATTTCGCCTGAAATACGTGCATCGCGCCCTACTACTACTTTAATACGATCTTTATGTACATTGGTTTTGAGCCAAGTACCATAAGCAGCTGCAAATTTTACGGTGTCAATAGGGGTTAAATTATCTTCAGGTACCCCCCCAATAGTACCTCTAAATCCTGAAATAGATTTTATAAGTGCCATATTTTATCAGCAATTAATAGTTTAACAATTTTGATTTGATGAGGCAAAGGTACAAAACTTTTCTCAATGAACAATGAATGATGAGCATTTTTAAGAAAAAAGAAACTGTTTTGAAATTATTTCAAAACAGTTTCTTTTTTCTTAATCTGTTATGTTTAGTTTACTTACCTTTACCACCAATAGCGGGATCTTTCATACCTTCTTCAATCATAGTATAAAACTGATCAAGTTTAGGTAGAACTACAATACGAGTACGACGGTTTTGAGCGCGACCAGTAGCATCACCATTACTTGCCAAAGGCACATAATAACTACGACCAGCAGCAGTCATACGTTCAGGAGATATACCAAAATCATTTTGTAATACACGTACAATTTCGGTAGCACGCATTACACTCAAATCCCAGTTATCACGAATACAAGCTGTTTTGATATTTACATTGTCGGTATGTCCTTCTACCATAAACTCAAAATCAGGTTTGTTTTTTACTACTTTAGCTACTTTTTCAAGCACACTTTTAGCGTTTTTAGAGATGGTATAGCTGCCACTACTGAAGAGCATTTTATCAGAAATATTGATAAATACAACTCCTTTTTCTACCTTGATGTCTACATCTTGGTCATCTAGATTACCCAAAACTCCTTTTAGGCTTTGTACTAAAGCAAGGTTCACTGAGTCACGACGGGTAACAGCATCACGTAAGTTTTTAATAGTAAGATCTTTCTCACGCAAACTTTCTAATGATTTTTCAAGATTTTCAGCTCCTTTTTGGGTAAGGGTAGTAAGATTTCCCATATTTTGGATGAGCTGTTGGTTGTTTTGTTGTAACAAATCATTTTGATTTTTTAAACTCTCTGCTTTGTAAGAAAGTTTTTGTTTTTCATCCAAACACATATTTAATTTTACAGTAGCACTATTCAATAAGTCCTCTGTTTGTTTGTTTCGTGCTTCCAATTCAGCATACTTCTTTTTCGATACGCACGATGTAGTAAGCAATCCTAATACTGAGATTGCAATGATAATTTTCTTCATATCGTTTAAATATTTATAATTAATGAGATTGCAAAAGTAATTCTTTCTGTAATATTGTGCAATAAAAATGCCAATTTTTATTTTCTTTTGTTTTTTGTTGGTTCAATAAGAGGCATTTGGGTAGTATTTTCAGTAGGATGAGCTAAAACATGTTCATCAGCATCAATCTCTTCTGGACTTTTCATTCCTTTGATTTCCTTGGGTTTAAGTTCTTTTTCCTCTTTACTAAAAATAGCATCTTTGTTAGGGATGCGTTCATCTCCTCGCCAAACAAATTCACGGAACTTACGATCAGAAGCAGGGAGCTTGTCGTCCGGATACAAATTGCCCGAAGGTTGTGTAATGAATACCGTTTGTTGTATTTGTTGGTTCTTATCTAAGTAAATCTTAATTCGGCTACAAGTAAGTTTGTTAATACCTATTAACTCTTTAGTATCATTATAAACATAATATATAGATTCGGTATTCTGCATAAAGTCAATTTGCCGCAAATTATTATCTTTGAACTTGCCATAAAGGTACTTTCCTTTTACTTGGTTGTAGCCATCGCTAAGGGTGTCTTTTTCTACTACTAAGGCATTTAGAAAAACTTTTAATGAGTCCAACTGCTCAGTTTTTACATTTGCTATTAGATGTATATTGTCGCCAGTCATTTGGCTATTACCCGTCCATGCTACTGGTTTACCTACTAATTGAGTAAGTCCTATTTCTTCACTGGAGTGAATAGAGTCACACTTAGCTTGCATATCACTTTTATATATACGTGCATCCGGGTAGGCACGGATAATACGATGACTAGGTTTACCGGTTACTAGTATGCGCTTACCATGCATATAAATAGAATCTTTTTCAACTAAACTAATAATAAGAGCTTTTTTGGTAATAAACATTGAGTCTTTTGTCTTGTGAATCTCACCATAATGCCCTTTTACAAAAGTTTTATTTATAGTATCGGCAATAAAAATATTGTTAGAACCAGAAGCAAATTGTCTTCCTCTATCAAAATATAAGCTATCTCCTGTAAGAGTTTTTAGGTCATATTCTATTTTTGCCTCTTTCATAAAATAGCCTTGTTGATGCCTTGTATCATAATAACCGCGCTCACAATAGAGCTTATAATCAGCTCCTACAATAGTGGTTTTACCATAAAAATAGGCATTACCCGATGTGTGATAATAATCCAAAACCTGTGAATGTACAGTAAATTCTTTATTTACAATCTTTACTGAATTCGTAAACTGGTTTTTCTTTAGGGTCGCATAATATCTGCCTGTTTTGCTTGTAAGTTCATTATCAGGGTCAGTGATTTTTCCAAAATTGTTGTAATAAGCCTCTTGAGTATTGCGGTCAAAAAAGAGTTCTTGAGTTTCAAGTGTCATATTACCATTGCGCAGCATTACATCTTGACGAGCTACAGCCATTTTAGTATCACCTTTGTACGATACATATTGGCTATTCATCTGGAGAGTATCCCCTTGTTGTAACACAACATTGCCGCGGGCTATAACCTCATTACGTTCTTCGTAAAGGACAGCTAAATCACACCACACATCAAGCCCTTGATGACGGAACTGAACCCTTTGTCCGTCCGACTTAAAAATAGTAGCTCCTGGATACTTGACATTATCAATGGTAAACTCACCTCCATATACGATCTCGATACGGCGGGTTTTGGTATTGTCATTTTGTGCTACTGTAATGTCACAAAAGCTTAGCAAACAAGCTGTTATTATGTAAATATAGAGGTTTTTCATTCAGCTATTTTTCATTCTAGAGCGCAAAAGTACAAATAATTTGCCAAATTGCTATTAAAAACAAGATAAAAAAACACTGATAACATTTTGTTATGCAGTGTTTTTTATTACAATTTATTGCTTACTATTTGTTAACTGAGATAACTCAACAGGAGGACGGTAATTTACTCCTTGCTTAAGCAGATATTGCAAATGAAAGTCTAACTTTTCAATAAATGCTTGCCAATTGCGCTGAGGCATCTGTGTCCATCCAGCTTCGGAAAGAGCTAAGGCACGAGGATACGTCATATAAAAAGCTCTGAAAAGATCTTTAACACTTTCACCCCATAAAGTAGCTTCTACTCCAAAAATATATTCCTTTTCTTCTTCGGTAGTGAGGTTAAAAGCAGGATTAAACTCATATACCCGTTGTAAGGTTAGGGTAGGCATCCAGCCTACATTAGGCAGGTCATCTTTGGCTTGAGGGTAATCAAAATAGGCATATTCACCAGGAGAAGTTATCACCTTAAAGCCATCTTTCTTAGCTCTTTCTAAAACTTGAGGGGTAGTGCGATAACGCCAAAGGTACATTATACTGCCTTGTGGATAGTTAGGGATATCCAACTCCATCCAAATAAGAGGTTGCTTTCCGTTCTTAATTAAAGAAGAATTTACTTTATGAAAAAACTCACTCATTAAGTCTTGAGCCTTTAAGCTGGGGTTAGCTTGTAATAAGCGTTTAGCTTCGGGGTGTTCCATCCACTTATCTGTAGGGGCCTCATCACCCCCTATATGGAAATATTTACAAGGGAAAACTTCCGAAAGCTCAGTAATCACATCATCCATAAAGGTATATACTTCGGGCTTAGCAAAGCAAAGTAAATTTTTAGAAACCCCTGCTGTAGTCCGTACCCCTATAATAGTATCATTACAGCTAAGGAAAGGATAAGCAGCTACTGCGGCATCACTATGACCAGGTACATCAAACTCTGGTACTAACTGGACATTGCGCTCTAGGGCATATTGTACAAGCTCTTTCATTTCTGCTTGGGTATAAAAACCATCGTTATTGCGTTTAGAACCTTCAAAATCGGTACGTTTAGACCCTATTTCGGTTAGTTTGGGATATTTTTTTATCTCTATACGCCATCCTTGGTCATCAGTGAGGTGTAAATGTAAGTAGTTGAACTTATATTGTGCCATTACATCAATATATTGCTTCATTTCCGAAATTTTCCAATAATGACGAGCTGGGTCAATCATTAAGGCACGGTAAGCAAAGCGAGGTGCATCGGTAATAGTAAGACAAGGGAAGGCGTTTTTGCCTTCCAATTTTACTTGAGCTTTTAGCTGTTTTAAGCTTTGTTCAGCATAGAACTTACCTGCATCAGTAGCATATTTTATTGTTATGTTTTTAGGTTTTATCACTAACTGATAGCCCTCTGGGTTTGTGATAAGATTATCCTGTTTATAAGTAATTTGGGTGCTGAGCTGGCAGCTACCTTTGTGATAAGTTACTTCATTTGGTTGCGGAATAATTTTAATTTGCGCTGAAAGAGGCAAGGTTATAAATAATAAAATGTAATACAGTTTTTTCATTATAAAAATAATATTAAAAGGTAATGTTAAAAATAGTAAGTAGAACCTTTTAATTACACAGAAAAGGTTCATTTTTCTTGATTAATTATTCACTAATCTTTACGTTTTTGGTACGTTCTAATTTAAAACGTTCTTTGTTCCAGTGAAAAGGTTTGAATTCCTTATTTTTAATAATCTTATTATTGCGATAAATAAGATTATCTACTGATTTGGCGTATAAAATAGGTTCGTCAAAGGTTTCAAATACGTTATTCTCTATAAGAATGTTAGAGTGAAAGTATTTTTGTTGTTCTTCCAAGTTTGGAATTTCAGGGTAAATAGAGATAATAGCATTTGTAAACTGATAGTTGGCAGTAAGAGCATTGATAAAACGGTTATTTTTAATTACTACATTATGGCAAGCTCCTGTTTCATACCAACCGTTACAATCGCCACAAAGCAAGATAGCAGTGCCGTGAGTATGATCGAATACATTATGGCTACAAATAACTTTCTTAGGAGTGCTGAATAGAGCACCACGAGCACGGTTATTACGTACTATATTATTTTTGAAAATTACCTCAGGTGTCCAAGTAAGATTTTCAACTCCACAAGGGGTATCAGGATTTACCTCAGCAGGTAGAGGCTCGTTAAAGGTAATTTCAAAAATTTTAGCACCTACCTCAGTAGGTTTATCTACAGCCTTAATAGTTTGTATGCGGTAAGTTTTATTGCCTATTACATCCATTGTTTTAGAGGCAATAAATTGTACCTCATCACCTACATTACCCCAAAGGAATCCCCACGATTGGTGGTGCATATACTGCCCTCTTATAGTGCGATCGCCTTGGCGAGCTATTATTTTTAGGTAAGTGCCATGTACATTTATGGCATCATCAGCCATACCTTCATACAAACCATTTTCGGAACGAATTAAACCTTTACAGCCTGAAAAGTGGGTAGCATCGGCTTGAGTTGTATAATAGCGTTCAGACCCTTCCTTTAGGGCTACTTTAAAGTGGTTTAAGCTAATATTTTCCGTAAGTTGAGCTAAAAGCCCCATTCCGTGAGCATTATGTACAGTGATATTCTCTAACTTCACGTTCTTGCTTTTGGTTACAAAAATAGCAGGAGTAGGACGTGTATATGTACGCAATATAAAACGCTCATTTTTTTGTAGGTAAGGATTTTTTGCTCCCATTCCCTCTATCAGGAACTCATTAGGCGCTGTTTCGGTAATGTTAGTAGGATTAAATCTGAGGTCAGCACGGTTATAAGCCAAACGTTTGTTAGGACTGAAAATCATACCTCCAAAAGGAGTTTCTTCATAATCTTCACCTGTGAAGATAAGTTTATTGTCTTTAATTTTGTAATTACCTTCGGGGTAAATACGTGCCTTAACCTTATTATTGATACTATCTACCTCGGTAATGTGCAACTGCCTAAGATGAGGTATGGCAAAGTCTATTGAAAAGTTTTTAAGAGTGATATTAGTGCAGTTTTTCACTACAATTGGTAGTATAGTACCGTGAAAGAGGAGTTCACTTCCATTACCATCGATAACTACATCATGTAGATTTTCAAGGTAGAAGGCTACTTTTTTAGGGTTAGTTTGGTCATGGTTAGAGATGTAGAGTTCTTTTTCGGTAGTTTGGTTTAGGTGAAAATGATAAGTATCTTTTTTTAAAGTGAATTGCTTATTACTGGCAATTTCCATTTCGGCAGGTGTAGTTACCGTAGTACGACAGGCAGCAAGAAGCAGTCCGAATACTAAAAGGGCAGATTTCATTTTTTTCATAGTTTTATATGGTTTATTTGTTTATTGTCTCATATCGTTTTTAAGTTTAGCGCTGCAAAATTAGTATATTAAAAATATAAAACAAATATTACTGCTACTTTTTTAGAGAATGTTTTATAAAAAAATAGGTGCCAAACTTGTATGCTTACCATACTTGTCTGGCACCTAAAACTTTTAACTCTAATAATTAGGATTTTGTACTAAAGTGCCCTTGTTTTTATCTATTTCAGATTGAGGTAGGGGCCATAGATAGTGTTTAGCTTCAAACTTGCGTCTTACTATTCCATCAGTTACAGCATTAATTACTTGTTCTGCTATTTTCCAACGTTTAAGGTCAAAGTAGCGTTCTCCTTCAAAAGCGAGTTCTACACGACGTTCGTGGCGGATGCGAGTTCTCATTTCATCTTTTGTAAGACCCGTAGGTAAAGCAGGCATTCCAGCTCTTGCTCGTACTTGGTTTACATAACCATATACCGCTATAGTAGCTCCTGAAATTTCATTTTCGGCTTCTGCTAGCATAAGTAATACATCAGCGTAACGCATTATTACCCAATCTTGCTGGCTTTGAGTTGCATACTCATAAGGAGCTTCTAAGTTAGGCGATAAGAATTTGGCTAAACCTATACCGGTAGGGCGTGCGTTATTAGGAGTGATGTAAGTACCACGATGAGGGTATTTATCTACGAAGATAGTTTTAGCCATACGTGGGTCACGCGTTGCTAAAGAGGCATTCGTAAAAGCTTCAATATCTACCTTACCATTAGTTTGAGTAACAGCTGCAGCTGTAGTACCATCAGCATTTTCAAACTCATTTACAAAGTTAGCTAAAGGAGATACTACTAACCAGCCTCCGTACCACAAATCAGCATAGGTATAGTTATTAGGAGCAAGGTATTTAACAGACATCATTATCTCAGGACAAGTTTCTTGTTTTAAATCAAAGAAATTATCAGAGAAATCAGTAGCTAATGAATAGCCTGAGATGGAAGCTAACACTGTTTTTGCTTCTTGCATTTTAGAAGCAATAGCATTACCACTTTCATCATAAGCAGTGTACAATATTAAGCGGGCTTTGAAGGCTTTAGCAGCATTACTTGTCCAACGTCCTTTTTCAACAGAGTAAGACTGAGAAGGTAAGTTGGCAATAGCAAAGTCTAAGTCTTCCATTATAAAATTATAAACATCAGCAGCAGGGCTTTTGGCTTTGTATTGAGAGTCTAAATCTAAGACTTCTTTTATGATAGGCACATCACCATAACAACGATAAAGGTATGTGTAAAAGAAGGCACGTATCATACGGGCTTCAGCTTGATTTACTTTTTTAGTAGCAGCATCAATGCCCGAAAAGCTTTCTAAATTTTTCAAGAAAATATTAGCACGTACAACAGCTTTGAGTCCGTCTAAATATACATTGCTTATAAAACCTCCAGAGCTAGCATCAATATTACCTTGAGAGAGGCCAATGGTTAAACCATATTGCCCTTCATTATGTTGTCCGTAAGAGTTATCGGTAAGGTTATCCCAAGTAGGTAATCCTTGTGCGAAGTGAGGGTGCTGCATTGTACCATAGCAGGCAGTAAGAGCCATTTTGTAATCACTTTCTGTTTTCCAAAATGTACCAGATGAGGGGCGGTCATTAGGATTAAGATCCAAAAAATCTTTATTGCACGCCGTAAGCAATGATAATGCGGCTGCATATATAAATATCTTTTTCATTTGTTATCAAGTTTAAAATTCAACATTTAGACCCATAGAAACAATTTTGTTTTGTGGGTATTGTACGAAAAGACCATCGCCAGCGCGTTCGGGGTCTAGCCCTTTGTAGTTAGTAATTGTCCAAAGGTTATCGCCAGAGAAGTAAACACGCAATTTGGTAAGTCCAATTTTTGAAATTACATCATCAGAGAAAGAGTATCCTAATGTAATGTTTTTAAGGCGTAAATATGAAGCATCTTGTAAGTACCAAGTGTTATTACGGCGGTTATGACTATCGCCTACTTGGTTAAAGTACATACGAGGGTAGCTATTGGTAGAACCTTCTCCTGTCCAGCGGTTATTTACAAAATCACGAGTAGGAGCAGTACCTTGGCGGAAAGGATCTAATCCCCAACCAGTAGTATAAATTTTACGACCTTCTACCCCTTGGAATAGTACTGAAAAGTCAATGCCTTTGTATTCTAAATGAGCATTAAATGAATAGTCATATTTAGGGAATCTTCCATCTACCACTGTACGGTCATTATTATCGATTTTACCATCGTGATTTATGTCTTCATACTTAAAGTCACCAGGGCGTACGGGGTCATTAAACTGTTTAGGAGAGTTATCAATTTCAGTTTGGTTTTGGAATACTCCTATCATTTTAAGCATATAGAAAGAGTTGTAGGGCAATCCGTTTTCGCGTACATTAAATCCATCAATTTCGCGAGCTCCAAAATTCACAAGTTTGTTACGTGATATATCGATAAAGAAACCTGCACCATAACTTAAACCTTCTAGCTTACCGCTAGTGAGAGTATGGTTGTATTGTACTGATAGTTCATGCCCATAGTTTTCCATTTCGCCACTATTCACAGTAGGAGCACTTAAGCCCAAAGCACCTGTTACTTGAGAGTTTCGCAAGATATCAAAGGTGTGTTTTTTGTACCAGTCATACACTATGGTAATGCGGTTAAATAGGTTGATATCAACCCCTATATCGGCTACAGAAGTTGATTCCCACTTAATATCAGCATTAGCATACTCTGTTTGGGCAGCTCCAGGGAAAAGGGTGATGTTATCAAACGGATAAGCACCAGTATAGCTTAACAATGATTGGTAAGGATAGTTACCAATATTTTGGTTACCTAACAACCCATAAGAACCACGTAATTTAAAGTTATTAAGCCAATTCATAGATTCGGCATCTTTAATAAAACTTTCCTCACTCACACGCCAACCTGCCGAGAAAGAAGGGAACCAACCCCAACGATTATCTTTGGATATGCGTGAAGTACCATCATAACGAACATTGGCTTCAAGCAAATAACGTTCTTTATAATTGTAATTGAACCTACCGAAGAAAGATTGTAAAGCCCACTCAACTGTGTTACCTGAGTTGGTTTGGTCAGAAGCAGTACCAGCATTTAGTTCATGGAGGTTGTTGGCATTGTAGTTACGACGATAACCTTGTAGGGTTTGGTAGTTGTTATACTCTTGGCTGTACCCAGCTTGTAGACCTATGGTGTGCTGACCAAAAGTTTTTTCATATTTTAAATAACTGAAGAAGTTAGTATAGAAGTTTTTAGCATTGTTAGATACTAAGCCTCGCCCTCCTACATCAAGGTCACCTGTTCTTAGACCTGTATGATAGTTATATACCGGAGCTACAGGTCGCCAATCTTTATAAGAACTATCAGAATAGGTAACGGCTAATTTTGAATACCAATTTAAGCCTTTTAGAAGAGTAATATCGTCCCATAATTGTCCTGATAGGTTATATTCTGTTATTTTGCGAAGAGCACCACTATCAATAATAGCAGGCATATTTTTATTAGCTTCCTCAAAATCATAGGCTTTAGATACATATTTGCCATCAGCAGTAAAAGGCCTATAGGTAGGTGCTTGTGCTATGGTGGATAAGAAGGTATCTACGTGTCCTTGTCGGGGTTGTTCTGTTTTACCTCTATCAAGAGCCACGTTAACCCCAACGGTAGCCCAAGGTTTGATTTCCGATTTTACATTACTGCGGAAATTGAGGCGGTCGTACTTAAATCCACGCAATACCCCAGGCTGATCTACATATCCTAAAGCAATGTTATAGTTAGTGCCTTTAGCTCCTCCACTAAGGGTAAGATTATGATTTTGTACAAAGGCAGGATTGAACATATAATCAACCCAGTCAAAATTAGGATATTGAGTGCGGTCAGTGGCATTTTCATACGCATTAATCATTTGTTGAGTATAAAGCCCTGTAGTAATACCAGAATTAGCTTTAGCTTCATTAAAGAGGCGCATATACTCGGCTGAATTGGTTACCAAATCAAGCATACGGGTAGGGGTATGCATACCGAAGTTATTTTGATAAGCTATTTTGAAGTGACCATCACTACCAAGTTTGGTAGTTACAAGGATAACACCATTGGCAGCGCGAGCTCCGTAAATAGATGCAGAGGCAGCGTCCTTAAGTACCGAAACATTTTCAATATCATTAGGGTTGATATTATTAATAGACCCAGGAACCCCATCAATAAGTACTAACGGGTCAGAACCTGCCGAGCTGTAAGTACCTTGTCCACGCACCCTCATAGAAGCCGATTCAGCTCCAGGCTGCCCCGTACCTTGCACGATACGCAAGCCAGGTACTTGCCCTTGTAGCATAGTGGTTGTGTTGGCTACAGGGCGCTTAGTAAGCATTTCCGAAGTCACAGCAGCTACAGCACCTGTAAGGTTTTCTTTTTTCTGTACACCGTAGCCCACTACTACCACCTCACTAAGTTGCTGAGTATCTTCTTTTAGTAATACATTGATAATCAGGGATTTACCCCCCCCATTTACGTTTTTCTCTTGAGTAATGTAACCTACAGAGCTGAAAATTAAGGTGTTGTTCTGTTCAGCATCAATGGTGTATTTCCCATCAAGATCGGTAGCTACCCCACGGGTAGTACCTTTAACTTGTACGCTTACACTCGCGATAGGAGTGCCGCTTTCATCGGTAACGGTACCGCTGATTTGTTTGTTCTGCGCCCATAGCAAGGGGAGGCATCCCCATAAAGCCATAAGCAAGGTCAAGACTTTTCTTTTCATACTTAAAACTTTTTATTGTTTAGTTTATCGCCGCAAATTTATATATAAAAAAAACAACAACCAAACATTTTTGCCTTTTTTTTAAGGTTTGTTGTGTTAAAATTTTTATAACCCTTATTTTGTAAGGAATTTTAAAGATTTTTGTATCCAAAAAGCTGACCGATAAGAAATAAAAACAAAAAAATAATGAAAAAAGTTCATTCCAATTTCGCCAAAAAGAGCTTAGAGCGTGAACGAACGAATAACGAAGGATAAACGAACTATAAACGAAGGATAGTCCCTCCCTATCTCAATCCAGTAGCAGTCCATCTCTTGCTTCACCTACTCTCACTCATTTCACGCTCAAAATCTTCTTTTTATAAAGCCCCCCCCTCAGCCACACATTTTCCTCATCACTTCTTATCTCTTACCTACCCCAAATCTTGTAGATTGCAAATTATTTCGTATCTTTGCCAAAAATAATTATATATATGTTAGCAGAAGCATCATTCTCAGGGTTTGTTAAAACCTTATTAATCATACTATTAATAATATGGGGCTTGCGAATTTTACTTCGCTGGGCAGCCCCTTATATGTTGCGTTTCTTCCTCAAAAGGGTAGGGCAGAAGATGCAAAATCAATTCCAACAAACTCAAGAACAGTACTCCCAAAACCCTTATGGGCAGAATACTTACGGCCAACAAAACAACAGCCAATCACACAAAAATACCAATAATACTACCCCTAAAAACCCTAAAACTACCAAGCAGGTAGGTGAATATATTGATTATGAAGAAATTTAATACCCTACTCCCCCATATTGTAATAATAGGACTCTTCGCCCTTATAGCAGTAGCCTTTTTTTATCCCGTATTGCAAGGCAAAGGCATCTTCCAAAGTGATATAGCCCAGTACACCGGTATGGCTAAAGAACGTAATGACTATAGGGCTGCCGGCACCGAAAGTTATTGGACTAACAGTGCCTTTGGCGGTATGCCCACCTATCAGCTCGGGGCTCAATATCCCAATGATTTTGTAAAACAACTCGACAGAACGTTACGCTTCTTACCACGCCCAGCCGATTATCTCTTTCTTTACTTTATAGGCTTTTACATCCTCCTATTAGTGCTGAAAGTGAACTACCGCAATGCCTTACTTGGCGCTATTGCCTTTGGGCTCTCTACCTACCTCATTATTATTTTAGGCGCAGGGCATAACGCCAAAGCCCACGCCATAGCCTACTTCGCACCAGTGCTGGCAGGCATACTACTCGTATTCCAACGCAAATACCTCTGGGGAGGGCTCCTCACAGCAGTCGCCTTAGCATTGGAACTCTGTGCCAACCACTTCCAAATGACCTACTACCTCCTGCTACTCATCTTGCCATTAGGTATAGGATTTCTATACTTCATTATCAAAGAAAAACAATGGATACATTTGGGCAAAACAGCAGCTGCCTTAGTAGTAGCCCTGCTGGTAAGTGTCCTTTGCAACGCCTCGCTGCTGCTATCTACCAATGAATATGCCCAGTGGAGTACCCGCGGCAAATCAACACTTACAATAGCTCCCGATGGCACAGCAAAACCTCATATTAATGGACTTAGCAAAGACTATATTACCGAATACAGTTATGGCAAAGCCGAATCACTAAACCTCATAGTACCACGCCTTTACGGAGGCTCTAACCACGAGGCTCTTGGCAGAGATAGCCAAACTTACCAATATGCGATGCAAACCCTCGTACCGCAAGGCATCTCCCCCGATCGTATTGATGCCGTATTTAAAGACCTACCCACTTACTGGGGCGATCAGCCTATAGTAGCTGCCCCTGCCTACATAGGCGCCGTAGTGTTCTTCTTGTTTGTATTGGCTATTTTTGTAATAAAAGGCCGACTCAAATGGTGGCTGATAGGGGGCTCGGTAATGGCATTACTCCTTTCTTGGGGGAAGAACTTCGGCTTCCTTACCGATTTTATGATTGATTACTTCCCCTTGTACAACAAGTTCCGCGCAGTATCCTCTGTACAAGTGCTGTTGGAGCTTTGTGTACCAGTATTGGCAATTATAGGCTTACATCAGTTTATAAATACACCTGAGCAGGAACGCAAAAAGCCCTTGCTGTACAGTATATACATTAGCTTAGGCTTAATGGCTTTCTTACTTCTTATCAAGAACTTCTTCAGTTTTACAGGAGCAAGTGATGCTGCTTATGCGCAGTATTTTGATGCCGATATTATGCAAAAGATAATAGATGACCGCCGCAGTCTCTACACCTCCGATGTGTTGCGTTCGGCAGTATTTATATTGCTTACAGCGGTAGCTTTAGGCTTGTATCAGTACAAAAAAATCCCTCAATGGGGATTACAATTAGGGGTATTAGTACTTCTTTTTATTGATTTGGGAGGTGTAGCCAAACGATATGTAAACAAAGATAGTTTTGTAGATAAATATCAGCTTAACAATCCTTTTGAGGCCACTCCTGCCGATGCACAAATACTACAAGATAAAGGTTACTACCGTGTGTATGAACCCGAAGTAGGAGTAAATGGTGCACGTACCTCATATTTTCACCACTCTATAGGTGGGTATCATGCCGCTAAACCTTTGCGCTTGCAAGAGCTGTATGATTACCAAATAGCGCAGGGCAATCGTGAGGTGCTTAATATGCTGAACGTAAAATATATACTAATGCGTAACCAGCAGAGGCAGGTACAGCCTATGCTAAATGATGAGGTACTGGGCAATGCGTGGTTTGTACAAAAACTTACTTTGAAGAATACAGATGATGAAGTGATGCAAGCCCTTACAAGCTTTAAACCAGCTACCGAAGCGCTTGCTACTAATGCAGACCTAAAGGCGACTATTCCTACGCAATACACTGTGGATAGTACGGCTACCATTAAGCTAAAAAGCTATGCACCTAATGTGTTAGTATACGAAAGTAATAATCCTAATGAAGGCTTGGCAGTCTTTTCTGAAATGTATTACCCTTATGGCTGGAAAGCTACTATTGATGGTAAAGAAGCTCCTATTTACCGTGTGAATTACACACTTAGGGCAATGGTAGTGCCTGCGGGGCAACACCAAATACGCTTTGCTTTTGAACCCGAAGTAGTACAAAAGGGTAGTTATCTTACCCTTGCTGGGGGTATCTTGTTACTGCTATGGGCTATAGGAGATGCTGTTATAGCGGTACAAAGTAAGAAGAAAGAAAAATGATTAAAAAGAGCTGGAATTACCACGATAAGAACACGCCTCCAGTAAATACTACATATAGCTTTTTGATGGGAAATACAGGTAGTGTGTGTTGTATAGCTTGATAGGAAATCCATATTCCAAAGTGCTCGGTGAAATGGTGTTTTAGCTCAATGTCATAAGCAAAACGAGGGTTGGCTATATTGCTGTCCCAGCGAGAATGTATATAACCGCTAGTAGTGAAATTCCACTTTTCGGTAAGAGGGATTTTTAGTCCTAAAGCTAAACGAGCTTTGATAGTGCGTTGGTGCTTAGTGTCATAAGGATAGGCTATTTCATCGGGGACGCCATCAGTATTCCAATGTTCATACTCGAAGAAGGTACCAAAGCCACTAGTAAGTATAAAATGTTCAGACTGAATAAGGCGGTAGCGGGCTTGAAGTCCGGTGGCAATGCGCAGTTGCAAGCCACGACTGGGTACCCAAACAGCTTCGGCAAAGGGATATACTTCCCAACGAGGCTTGACTAAGTAACGATATTCTAAATGGAAAAAGCCATTACTCACATTAATAGTGTTACCTACAGAGGTAATTTCTAACTGGTTAATGAGGGTAATGGCTTTCTTTTTTTGTAATAATATATTGATATTGGCGTTGTTTTTTACTTGAAAGAAGTTTTGTTTTTCGGTTTTAAAGTTCAGTTCGGGGGCGATGCTTCCTTGCCATGTACGATTTGTGTCAATAACAGGGGCTAAACTTTCAGTAAAGATAATTTGAGCTGTAAGGGGGGCTGTACATAGTAATAACCATACCCTTAATAGATTAGAAATTTTCATCAATACTTTTAATTTCGATAGTGCGTTTGGTTTGGATAGCTACGTTATGGCTGATGGCTAACTGCATTAGACTGTCGGAGTCAACTAATATGATTTTGTGGGTGGGGTTAAGAGAGGCTTCGGCTTTGGCTTCGTCGGAAAAAGAGGAGGTGGTTATAAACACACCTTTTTTTGTGCCTTTTAGGCTGAGCGCTCCGATGAAATTACGTATGTCCTTGGAGGTTACTTGTATATCCCATTTTTTGGCCTGCATATATATTTTATCAATCTGTAATTCATCTTGATACATAATTCCTTCAATTCCTTGTTTTTCTTGCTGCCCTATTACTTCAAAATTGGCAGAATCAATCCCTTTATAGCCTATCTTCTTGAGTAGTTCGACAATAAAATACTCGAAAAAGGAGATGGGCTTACTTTTTATTAGTTGTAATAGTTCAAATTTTAGTGATTGGTGTAGTATTACGCTTGCCTTACCGATGATGACTTCGGGGGTTTCGTTTTGTATTTCTACTTCGATATTTTGGTTTTCGGGGAGGGTTTTGATGTCGTCATTGAATATTGTTTCCCAAGCGTGGAACTGATCGATGCGGCGTAGGTATGCCATATCCATTGTTTTGGATCGTTCTTGAGAGAGGACTTGTAGGCCGGCTTCGGTAATTTGGTAGTATCCTTTTTGGAAGCTGGCTATTAATCCGGCTTGGTATAGGTGGTTGGCAGCCCAATCGATACGGTTGCGGAAGAGGGACTGTGTGCCATTGGGGATTCTAACTTTCATATCGTCCATCGTGAGGCGGAAGTGAACACGTAGTATTTCGACTATTTGTTCAGTAGAGTAGACGCATCCGTCGTGAATGGCCTCGAGGAAGGGGTGCATTAGTTTTTGGAAGTCGGGTATGTTCATTTTTAGCTGTTAGTGGGTTATAGTTTCTGGGTACAAATGTAAGAAATTATTTTGAATTGGGCATAAAAAAGGAGAAAAAAATAAGGGTGAGGTGTGGGGAAAAGATATGAGAGGTTGGGAGAGTAGTTGATTATTAGCGATTAACAAGAATGAAGTGAAAGCTGTGAAGTGATGAGAAAAATGTGGTTTTTGGGGATTTTTGTTGCGAATTTTGCAAAAGAAAGGGCGGGGATGAAAGGGCTGATAGTCAGTATAATAATGCTTATACTTCGTTTATAGTTCGTTTATCCTTCGTTATTGGTTCGTTTATTCTAAGGGATAGCTGTATGGTGCTTGGGGGTGTCTTACTAATAGAATGGTTTGATTATCAGGGGATATGGGTTGAAGGGTAGGGGATAGAGAGGGTGGGGGTGATTTTTGAGGAATTCGCAATTAGGGAGGAGGTGAGAAATAGGAGGCGAGGAGGGGAGGGGTAGTGGAGAGATAGGAAAGGGGAAAGGTATCTTTTACTTGTTGTTTGATTACTATTTTATTGCTGTTTGGGATAAGTATGGAAGAGAAGAGAAAGGCTTGGGTAGGAGGGAGGTTTTAGTATGTTTGACGTAGAAAAATGTTAAAATATTTTGTTATTATTTTTCGATTTCGTAACTTTGCGATGATTTTTAAGACTAAAAAGAAATGAGAACAAGTGTTTTATTTTTGGTAATGGGCTTTATTTTGGGAGCTTGTAATTTGAAAAAAGAAGAAGGTGTGCGGATTGTGAAAGTATATGAAGAGTCGCCTACTGAAAAGATTGATGATTTTATAGCATCGGTAGAAGTTGTTCCGTTGCAAACTACTGATAGTTGTCTTATTAGTCAGGTTTTTAATCTTCATAAAGGAGTTGATGGTAGTTGGTATATTCTTGCTGCTGGAGGGACTACTATTAAGCATTTTGGGAGTGATGGGAGGTATTTGAATAGTATGGGAAAGCAAGGGCAGGGGCCAGGTGAGTACAGAGAACTTAGTAAGTTTATGATAAGTGGTGATACTATTCACTTTTTTGATTGGAATGCTAGAAAATGGATAGAAAGGCTTAAAGATAATACTTTTGTGGGTGAAAAAAGGCTGCCTATATCGTTGGAAGCTATCTGCAGGGTGAAAGATAAATATTTTGTGTATTCGGAAATGGGGGCAAATGAAACGGAAAAGGAAGTAGGTGAGGATGAGGAACAAGAGAAACTTGGAGAGAAAAAGAACGAAAAGGATGAGAGTTTGAAACATTATTTGTGCTTGGTAGATAAGGATTTTAAAGTGCTAAAAATGTTTGACCCTAAAGACCCTAAACGCAAGGCTAAGATACTTTTTGGGCGTGATAACTTTTATGCCATTGAAGGAGGTAACTACTTGTACCAAAGAGATTATAATGATACTATTTACGAGATTGATGCATCGGCATTAGAGGCAAGGGCTAAATATGTGCCTGATTATGGGGCTATAACTCCGCCAGAGAGTTATCTTGCTAAGATTTTTAGTGAGAATATGATAGCAGCATACCAAGTGCTGATGACAAGTGTGAAGTACCCTAGAGATATTAAGATGGCAGCAAGCCCTGAGTATTTGCTGTATGGGTATTATAGTGGGGGAGAGGTAAATGCAAATTACCTGACAATTTATGATAGGAAGAAAGAGGCTTCGCATATTTTTAGTTCGGGAAAAACGCGTTATCTAAATCTATTTACAAATGTATTTGGGTATGATGGTAGTAGTTTTTACGGTTTTGTATCGGCACAGGAATATTTGGCAGTAGTAGCTGAATTACCAGATACGCCTTTGTATAAAGGGCTTAAAGAGAAGGCTAAAACACTAAAAGAAGATGATAACCCTGTGCTGGTACTGTTTAAGCTGAAAGGGTAAGATTATTGAAAGGATTATGAATTATAAATTATTACTTGCAGTTTTGTGTTTGTGTTTTGGTTGTACGCATAAAGTATCTGAAACTGATGGAAGCATACGAGTGAAGCTTTTGCCTACGCAAATAGAAAATACAGCGCCTATGAGTGAGGTGCTTAGTATGAAGAAAAAAGTGCTATTAGAAACAGATGAAGAGAACCTTATAGGTGAAATAAGCAAACTTATTACAACGCCTGATAAATATATTATTTGGGATAGTGAACAGATGATAGTATTTGTTTTTGACCGTAATACAGGTAAAAAGATAGGGCTTATTGATGCAATGGGACAAGGACCACAAGAGTATGTTACTATTTTGGATATTACTTATAACAAAACGAGTGATGAGATACTTATTCTATCGCCCAAAAAGCTGCTGGTATATACCCCAAAAGGAGAATTCAAGAGGGGAGAAAGTACAGAACTTTTTGGTGTGCATATAGCCTTAACCCCTATGGGTAAAGCAGCGGTATATGCGGATTACAGCGAGAATGAAACAGTTGATAAGAAAATAAAGGATAACTTATTAGTGCTAAATGCTGATTTTAAAGTAGAGAAGAGCTATATGCCTTTTAAGACTATGGTAAATAGTTTTGTAAGAATCAATCCTATGATAGGTAATGGAGATAGCTTTTTGTACTATGATAAGTGTACTGATAAGCTATATGGCTTTGCCCCAGATAATAGCTTGGAAGCCCTCTATACTCTTGATTACGGGAATGATAATGCGGAGATAGCAACTAAAGTACTATCGGACTTAGAAAGTGATAAAGGAATGCAGCCTTATAAAGGGGTTTCATTGGAAAAACAATATCAATATTGCGGTTTGAATAATGTGTTGAATACCCCATCATATCTCTTTTTGATATATAGCCAAAATGATTATTACCACTATGTTTTCTATCATAAAGTAGATGGTAAAATAAGACAATTTTCGAAAAAGCAAATGGGTATAGCGCCGCCGATTCCGCTTATAAATGATTTTGATGAGGTACAGTACTACCCTTTGTTATCTAATGAGGGGGATACACTAATAAGTTATGCTTTTTTGCAAGAAAAAGATACTTTTGTAATGATAGAATTTGAAATAAAAGACTGATATGAAAAACCTTGTAACCTTTATTTTGCTAATGATAGCTCCAGCTATGTTGGCACAAAAGATGATTTTAGTAAAAGGAGGAGATTATGTTACTAGTACAAACCAAAAGGTAAAGTTAGCCGATTTTTACATTGATCAAAATGAAGTCACTATTGGTCAGTTTGCTGAATTTGTAAAGCAAACAGGTTATAAAACCCTTGCAGAAGAACAAGGCTATGCTTTTATTACAGGAGGGCAGAAAACGTCCAAAGTATGTTGGCAGTATGATATTAATGGAAAACTAATACCTGAAAAGGAATGGTATTTGTACCCAGTGGTATATCTTACTGTTGATGATATGCAGGCTTATTGTAAGTGGAGCGGCAAAAGATTACCTACAGAAGCAGAATGGGAATATGCTTTTCGGGAAGGAACTAATGCTACTTATAAATATGCAGGTAGTAATTCAGTAAAGAAAGTAGCGTGGAGTGATGAAAAAGACCCTATATCAAGATTGCAGCCTGTCCGATCTAAAAAACCTAATGCTTTGGGTATTTATGATATGAGTGGTAATACTTGTGAAGTATGTGTAAGTGTAAAAGGAGATTCGATTGTTTGGAAAGGAGGTGGTATAGTTGATGATTTGTCGCGTTTTACTTATAAATCACGTCATGTATTTAAACGTAGTAAAGAAGGAAGAGCCTCTTGGTATGTCGGGTTCAGAACAGTAAAGAACGTAAAATAGCAAAGAAGTAGAATTAATAAATACTGGTTTATTTTTGTGACTTAGATAAAATGAAAATTAAGAACTTAATTTTATTATCATTATAAGTACTGAGAGGAAGTAAAACAAAGAACGTTAGTTAGAATGAAGAGAAGGTGAGGGTATTGAGCAAGCTGGAGAAGGAGATTGTTGTATATAAATACAATTTGAAAAGCAGGGGTGTATTATAAAGGAGATTAAGAAGTGAGTTTGTTAAATATAAAAAATTTTTAAGAAAAAATTATGATAATTGAAAAAGTTGTCGTACCTTTGCGCAGTTTTTTTAACGTCCATAGCTTTATGAAAAAAGTATTACTTTTATGTGGTTTGGTTTGTGCCACAATGGGTTGTGCTCAACGAAACAGACCTAATATTGTTCTTATTGTATCGGACGACCATTCGTATCAAACTATTGGTGCTTATAATAATGGAGCTACCGATGCAACACCGGCTATAGATAGGCTGGCTAAAGAAGGGGTACGTTTTAATCGTGCTTTTGTAACTAACTCTATTTGCGGGCCAAGTAGGGCTTGTATTCTCACTGGTAAATACAGCCATAAAAATGGTTTTATGGACAATGAGACTTCTCACTACAACTCATCGCAACAACAGTTTGTGAATCTTTTGCAACAAGGAGGTTACCAAACGGCTTGGGTAGGTAAATATCACTTGGGAGATGATCCTAAGGGGTTTGATTTCTTTAAAATCTTAGTAGATCAAGGAAGATACTTTAACCCTGATTTTATTATCGAGGGTAAAAAATATGTGCGTGAGCAAGGTTATGTAAGTAACATTATTGAAGATGAGGCTGAGAAGTGGTTGGACCGTCGTGATCCTAATAAACCTTTCTGCCTTGTAGTAGGGCATAAAGCAGTACACCGTACTTGGATGCCTGATTTACCTGAATTAGGAGCTTACGAACACGTTAATTTCCCGCTACCTGATACTTTCTTTGATGATTATGCTACTCGTAAGCCTGCTGCTTTGCAAGAGATGGCTATAGGTAAGGATATGGTAATGGGTTATGATCTTAAAATGTTCAAGAGCGAGAAAGATGAGATAAGAGATGCTAACTTTACCCATATGACGGCTACTCAATTGGCACATTATAATGATTTCTATAATCCTATCCGTCAGGAGTATTATAATGCTAATCTTACAGGAGCTGAGTTGGCAAAATGGAAGTTTCAACGTTATATGCGCGATTACTTATCAACTGTAAAATCAATGGATAAGAATATAGGGCGTATGCTTGATTACTTAGAAAAGCACAATTTGAAAGATAATACTATAATAATCTATATGTCGGATCAAGGTTTCTATATGGGAGAACACGGCTGGTTTGATAAGCGTTGGATGTATGAAGAGTCGTTCCGTACGCCAATGATAGTGTCATATCCTAAGATGTTTCCTAAAGGGACTACTAATGATGGATTTGTGCTTAATATAGATTTGGCTCCTACTTTCTTAGAATTGGCTGGCTTACCAGTGCCTGCTGATATACAAGGGAAATCATTCTTACCACTTTTTGCTAAAAAAGCAAAAGCTATTCGCAATCAGCTTTTTTATCACTATTATGAAAATGGTGAGCACGCGGTATCACCACACTTTGGAGTACGTACAGACCGTTACAAGTTGATACGTTACTACAAACGAGTGAATACTTGGGAGCTTTTTGACTTAGAAAAAGACCCTAAAGAGCTTAATAATGTGTATGGTAAAAAAGAATACCAAAAGATTACCAAACAGTTGGAAGCTTTGCTTTTAAAAGAAATACGAGAAAAAGAGGATACATTGGCTGAAAAAGTATTTTTTAACCAAGAGTATTCTGTTAAATAGTTTAATTACACATAATCACGGGTTACACTGATTTGATACTGACAAATTTGTGTAATCCGTGAATGTGTATAAAAAGTGTTAATTGTCAATTATTTATCTTATGAAGAAATACTTTTTAATTATTACATCACTTTTGGCGGGCTCGGTACTGAAAGCCCAGCAGTTGGATAGTATTTTTGAGAATCCGGCACTGCAAGAGATTAACCGACTGCCAATGCGTGCATCATACTTTCCTTATGAAAGTGTACAGAAGGCACAAGAGGCAAATGCTGATAAATCGGCACGTTTTGTGAGCCTTAATGGGTTGTGGTCTTTTTTGTGGAAGGAAGACTATCGTGAACTTCCTACTGATTTTTACAAAACAGATTTCAAAGAAGACCAGTGGAAGAAAATACCTGTGCCAGCTAACTGGGAGGTTGAAGGTTATGGTGTTCCTATTTATGTGAACGCTTCATACGAGTTCAACCAAAAGAACCCTACACCACCTGATATTCCTGATGATATGAAACAGAATGGAGGGTTGTATCGCAAAACGTTTACTTTGCCAGCTACATGGCAAGACGAAAAAGTGTTTTTGCACTTAGGAGCGGTGAAATCGGCTTTTAAGCTGTATGTAAACGGTAAGTTTGTAGGGGTAGGAAAGGATAGCAAATTGGCATCGGAATTTGATATTACTCCTTATGTAGTAGCGGGTAAAAACCTAATAGCTATGGAAGTACGCCGTTGGACGGATGCTAGTTATTTGGAGTGCCAAGATATGTGGCGATTTTCGGGTATTTCGCGTGATTGCTACTTATATATGCGTCCTAAAATTCATTTTTATGACTTAAGTATACAATCGGGTTTGGATAAGAGTTATAGCAATGGAAAGCTGTCCGTTCAGGCAGAAGTGTGGAATAGCAGTATTATAGATGCTTCTAAATATAAGGTAGAGCTTAGCTTGTATGATAATACTGAGTTGATTTATCAGCAGAAAAAAGAAACAGCAGGGCTTAAGAAGGCTTTTGGAAAGACCGAATTACAGTTTGTTGCTGAATTGCCACAAATAAAACAGTGGAGTGCTGAAACTCCTTACTTATATCGCTTACAGATGGTGCTATACGATGCTAAAGGCGAGGTAAAAGAAGTAGTAAACAGACAAGTAGGCTTTAGAAGTATAGAGATAGATGGGGCTAATATATTGGTAAACGGCAAGAGAGTACTTTTTAAGGGAGTAAACCGTCATGAAACAGACCCTTATACAGGACAAGTAGTGAGCCGAGAAACTATGGAGGATGATGTGAAGCAATTAAAGGCTTTGAACTTTAATGCCGTGCGTACTTCACATTACCCTAATGACCCTTATTTTTATGATCTTTGTGATAAATATGGTGTGTATGTAATGGATGAGGCTAATGTGGAGAGCCATGGCATGCATTATGAACTTGAAAGAACACTTGGTAATGACCCTGTATGGGAATACGCTCACCTAATACGTATGGAACGAATGGTGAAACGGGATAAGAACCACCCTTCGATACTTTTTTGGAGTTTAGGTAATGAGTCGGGGAATGGATGGAACTTTTATAAAGGTTATCAGCATGTGAAAGGTTTAGACCCTTCACGTCCTATTCATTATGAGTTGGCTCATTACGATTGGAATACGGATATAGAATCACGTATGTACAGGCATATTCCTTTTCTTACAGAGTATGCCCTTAGCAAACATACTAAGCCTTTCTTACAATGTGAGTATGCACACGCTATGGGTAATAGTGTAGGAAACTTTCAAGAATATTGGGATGTGTATGAAACTTATCCTAAACTACAAGGTGGTTTTATTTGGGATTTTATAGATCAGGGTATTTATAAAACTCTTCCTAATGGCAAGAAAATATTGACTTATGGTGGTGATTATGGCGATAAAGATACTCCTAGTGATAATAACTTCCTAATCAATGGGGTAATAGCGAGTGACCGCACTTGGCATCCTCATGCTTATGAGGTGCGCAAGGTGCAGCAAGAAATAGCTTTTCAGTATGTTAATAACCAATTGAAATTACGCAATAAGCACTTTTTTAAAGATCTTTCAAACTATGAAGTGAGCTGGAAGTTGCTTAAGGAAGGTGTAGCTGTGCAAACGGGTAATATTGCTAACTTGGTAGTGTTGCCACAAGCAGAAGCTACTTTTGCATTGCCTGCTCTTAAAACAGATGATAAGGCTGAATATGTGTTACAATGTACAGCAAGCTTAAAACAAGATGAGGGATTGCTTAAGAAAGGTACACAGCTGGCTTTTGCTGAGTTCTTGCTAACGGCGTATCAGGCTCCAAAAACTACTGCTGATGCAACAGTTATAGAAGTAGAAGATACTGATGATTATGTGTTATTACGTAATAAGAACTATACCGCTAAAATTGATAAACAAACAGGTAAATGGGTGTCGTTCAATGTGAAAAAAGAAGAACTTTTCGCCCCAGAAGGTTTAGAAGTAAACTTATGGAGACCTGGTACTGATAATGATTTTGGCGCGGGATTACCTAAAAGACTAGAGAACTTGCAGAATGCTGATAGCCAAGCAACAAGAGTGCGTGTAGAAGTAGAGAAACTTATTACAGGTGAGGTGAAAGTAAGTTTGCATAAACAGCTTGTAGATGGTACTATTGATTATACTCAAGAATTGGTATTTGAGGGTAAACCAGTAGTAACCGTAACTAATAAGTTCACCCCATTGAAAGAGGGTAATAATCTTACTTTTAAAATAGGTAATCACCTTACTCTTAAATCTTTTGACCGCATACAGTGGTATGGTAGAGGTCCGTGGGAAAGTTATTGGGACAGGAAGACTTCATCACTTGTAGGTTTGTATGAGGGTAGCATTCAGCAGCAGTTTTATCCTTATGTACGTCCGCAGGAAACGGGTAATAAAGCGGATGTGCGTTGGGCAAAACTAAGCAAGAAAAGAGGTGTATCACTTACTGTACAAAGTACAGGTACGCTACTGAATGTGAATGCTTTACCTTATAGTCCTGCACAGTTGTACCCTGGTGTGAAAAAGGGACAAACTCACGCGGGAGAGCTTACAGCGGATAAATATACCCATTTAGATATTGACTTACAACAATTAGGATTGGGGGGTGATAATAGCTGGGGTAGCTTACCAATGCCGCAGTACTTATTGTATTTGTATAAGCCTTATAGCTATAGCTATAGACTAGAAGCTAATTAGGTTGTTTTAGATTTTTCGATTTTAGAGATTGGGTCTTGGGTTTTAGAAATTGCTGTCTAAAACCTAAGACCCAATCTTTATTTTTTTTGGGAAATATTTTGACATAAAATAGTGAATGCTTGGAGTGTTGTGTAAAGAGGAGCTGAAAAAATGATGGCTTCTGTTTAGGGGGCTCTTTTGCATTTGAGAGGGTTGGAAATTAGTGAGATAATGCTTTTTCTTTGTGTAGTGCTGAGCTGTGTGGAATTACTAACTATCCTTCGTTTATAGTTCGTTTATCCTTCGTTATTCGTTCGTTCAACCTATAAGATGGTTTTAGGATAGTTGTAATGGAGAGGGAAGGTTTTCAGTAGAGAAGTAAAAATAAGGGGTAAGAAAGGATTAGGTTTTTGTTTTCAGAAGGAAGAGTTTAAGGTAGTGAAGCAGGCTGGAAATATCGGTTCTTTTTTAAGAGTTTTGGGCTGTTTTTACAACTTAAAGGCGACTTCTCACAACTGTAAAAAAAATACCTTTAATATTGGTTATTCAAAAAAAAGTTGTACTTTTGCCCCCGATTTATTGCTTGTAAAATAAGCTTATATAACTAAAAATCAATCGCTAATATAATAAAAATACATTCTGTTATGATTAAAAGAGCATTATTATCAATTATTACTACTCTGTTTTGTACAGTGTTATTTGCGCAACAAGAGTCGCAATATACACAATATATGTACAATACAATGTTGTTTAACCCAGCTTATACGGGCTCACGTGAGGTAGGTAGCCTTTTTGGTACTTTCCGTACTCAGTGGGTGGGTATAAAGGGAGCGCCTACTAATGGTAGTGTGAGTTACCACCAGCCTATGCAATCGTTGCGTAATGTAGGTTTAGGGGGGTCTATTTTTCGTGAAAGTATAGGTCCACAATCACAAACTGAATTAGCTGTGGATGTATCGTACACTATCAATTTTGAAAACTCTAAATTGGCTTTTGGATTGCAAGGATCTGGTAGTATATTCCAAATAGATTATGATGAACTACGCAAGCAGGATGCTACTGATGTGAGTTTGATAGGTAAAGAAAGTGTATTCTCTCCTAACTTAGGTGCAGGGGTTTACTGGTACACCAATAAATATTACTTAGGTTTTTCGGTGCCTAACATGTTGGAGACAAGTCATTATAAAAACAATTCGGTATCAGTGCTTAAAAATAGTCAGCACTTGTATTTAATAGGAGGTTATGTTTTTGACTTGAATGATAATGTGAAGTTTAAGCCAGCGGTGTTATCAAAAGTAGCATTTGGAGCTCCTTTGCAAGTAGATGCTTCTTTGAACTTTATGTTCAATGAGAAGTTTGTGTTGGGAGCGGCTTATCGCTGGTCGGCAGCGGTGAGTGTAATGGCAGGCTTTCAGATAAACGATCGTTGGTTTGCTGGTTATGGTTATGACTATGAAACCACTGAGTTATCAAAATACAACTCGGGTTCGCACGAGATATTCTTGCGTTATGAATTGGTGAAGACTTACAAGAAGATTGTTTCACCACGTTTCTTTTAATGTATCAATTTGTTAATAAAAGAATCTCTTTTTAAAATAGGAGAGGGGAAACTGAATAGAATTAAGGAAAAAGAAAACAATGAAAATATTAACTTTAAGTGTAGCTTTGTTAATGGGAACCTCATTTCTTTCGGCTCAGAATGAGCGTGAGCTAGAAAAGGCAAATGAGATGTACAAAAACTTTGCTTACATTGACGCTATTAAGATTTATGAGCGTATTGCCCAGAAAGGGTATGTAAACCAAGAGATGCTGGAGAGCTTGGGGAATGCTTATTATTATAATGCAGAATATAAAAAAGCACAGCCTTGGTATGAAAAGCTTTTTGAGGAAGGAAAGTACAATATAAAGCCTGAGTACTACTATCGCTACTCACAAGTGCTGAAATCGGTAGGAGATTACACACAAGCTGATAAGATGATGGCTAAGTTTGTAGAGCTTACCAATGCAAAGGATACCCGTGCGGCTTTGTATGAAGAGAATAAGGATTATCAGGAGGTTATAAAGAACAACTCGGGACGTTTTGAGCTTAATAACGCTTCGATAAATACTGAAAATTCGGAATATGGGACGGCTTTTTATGGTGATAAAAAAATAGTTTTTGCTGCTGCTACGAATGCTAAGAAAGCGCGTCGTGGAGTTTCGCAATGGACTGGAGAGAGTTTTTATGATCTTTATGAAGCTGAGCACAATCAGCAGAAATTGACTAATCGTAAGCCATTTTCTTCAACTATTAACACTCAGTTTAATGAATCAACGCCTGTATTCACTAAGGATGGTAATACAATGTACTTCACGCGTAATAATTATGTGAATAGGAGGTTGGGTACTGATGTTGAGAATACTATTTTGCTGAAGATACTTTGTGCAACCAAAGATAAAAATGGTAATTGGGGCAATGTAGTGGAAGTACCTTTTAATAGTGACCAATACAATGTGGCACACCCTGCATTGAGCCCAGATGAAAAGTATTTATATTTTGCATCGGATATGCCAGGAACTTTTGGTAATTCGGATATTTTTCGTGTAGAGATATTGGGGAATAACCAATATGGTACTCCTGAAAATTTGGGTAATGTTATTAATACAGCAGGGCGCGAGTCATTCCCATTCTTTTCAAAAGAAAATGTTTTGTATTACTCATCAGACGGGATACCAGGTTTGGGAGGTTTGGATATTTTTGCTGTAAAATTTAGTACTGATGGTACAGCTTCTAAACCTATAAATATAGGCATGCCTGGTAATAGTGCTGATGATGACTTCTGTTTTGTGTTTGATAGTGATAGTAAAATAGGTTTTCTTAGCTCTAACCGCGCAGGTGGTAAAGGTAAAGATGATATTTATAGCTTTCACGAAGATAAACCCTTATACTTTTCTTGTGAGAAAAATCTTAAAGGAGTAGTGAAAGATGCTAAAACAAAACAGATTATTACTGATGCTAAGGTAGTACTTTCAAATAAAATAATGAAGGAAGTAGGTAACCAAAAGAGTAAAGCTGATGGTACTTTTGCTTTTGAGAAAGTGAATTGTAATGATGCTTATTACTATTTACGAGGTGAAAAACAGAGGTATGAAACTGCTGAAGTGAATGTATCGGTAGAGAAGGATGGCGATGTGTACTATGAACTATTGCTGAACCCACGACAAGTGGCTATTCAAAAAGGGGTAGACCTAGCTAAAGTATTTGAAATAAAAGAAATTAAGTTTGATTACGACAAAGCTAATATACGCCCTGATGCAGCTGTAGAACTTACTAAGATTGTAGAAGTAATGCGTGAATATCCTAAGATGAAGATTGATATTCGCTCACATACTGATAGTCGTGGAGCTGATGCTTATAACCTTAAACTATCTGACCGCAGGGCAAAATCGACTTTAGAATGGATAGTAAAACAGGGTATCAGCCGTAGTAGATTAAAAGCTAAAGGTTATGGTGAGAAGCAACTAGTTAATAGATGTTCTAATGGAGTACCTTGTACAGAAGAAGAGCATCAAGCTAACCGCCGTAGTGAGTTTATTGTAATCTCAATGTAAAAAATATTTGTTCCCCCTTTCCAAAAGAGAGGGGACAATCTGTAAATAGAATTTCTATTTCCTAATTTCTAAGTAAAGCACAATGAAAAAACTTTTTTTAGCAATTTTTATCTTATTATTGCAAGTTACTTTTGCACAGAATGAAAAAGAAGCCTTGCAGAAAGCAGCTAGCTACTACAAAAACTTGAATTATGTAGAAGCTATAAATGCATACGAAAGCATAGCCCGTAAAGGTGTAGAACCACAAGAACTTTTAGAAAACTTGGGGAATGCTTATTACTATAATGCTGATTATACTTTGGCTAATAAGTGGTATGCTAAACTTTTTAATGGTAAAGATGCTAAAGGTAAGCCTTTCAATATAAAACCTGAGTATTATTATCGATATGCACAAACCCTAAAGACAACAGGGGATTATGATACTTCGGATAAAATAATGAATCAGTTTGTGACACTTGCTGATAAGAATGATGTACGTGCACAATTATTTCTTAAGAACCGTGATTATCAGGCCGAAATTAAACGCAATTCGGGTAGGATGGAGTTGACTCTGTTAAAGATTAACACACGAAAATCGGAATATGGCACAGCTTTTTATGGTGATAATATAGTGTATGCTACTACAAAAAGTGGTTTTTTGAAACGTCGTTCGGAATGGACAGGAGATAACTTCTATACTCTTTATGAGGCTAATACTGATAGTTTGCAAGCTTCGCGAAAGGCTAAGCTAAATGGGATTAACACTAAATTTAATGAATCGACAGCAGCTTTTACCAAGGATGGGAATACAATGTATTTCACCCGTAATAACTTCATTAATAATGAAGTGAAGACCAATGGTGACCATACAGTATTGCTTAAAATTTTTAAAGCTACTAAAGATAAGCACGGTAAATGGGGTGACGTACAAGAAATGCCTTTCAATAGCAATATTCATAGTGTGGCTCACCCTGCACTGAGTCCTGATGGGAAATATATTTATTTTACATCAGATATGAAGGGTACTTTTGGGGCTTCGGATATTTACCGAGCACCTATCTTAAAAAGTGGAGGCTATGGTAAACCTGAAAACTTAGGAGATAAGATAAACACTCCTGGACGAGAGTCTTTCCCTTTTATTTCAGATGATAATATATTATATTACTCTTCTGACGGTTTTCCTGGTTTGGGAGGCTTGGATATATTTGCTGTTAAACTGAATGAAAAGGGAGATCCTATTACCAAACCTATTAATATAGGAAGACCTGCAAATAGTGCTGAAGATGATTTTTGTTATGTGATTAATAGTCAGACCCGTATAGGTTATCTTACATCTAATAGACCTGAAGGACGTGGTAGTGATGATATTTATAGTTTTTATGAACATACGCCTTTGCGCTTTACCTGTAGTTATAAACTTAGTGGAGTAGTACGTGATGCGACTACCAATGAATTATTACCGCAAGCTAAAGTTACTCTTTTTACACATAATAATACTCTTATAGAAGAGACTACGGCTGACATTAATGGTAATTTTACTTTTAATTACACTGCAGATTGTGGTGATTTGCAACTACTTTTAAAGGCTGAAAAAGATAATTATAGTGCTAACCAACAATCTTTAGCCTTAAATAGCAGTAAGGATACTAATGCTGAGATAAAGCTAAGCCCTATTCCTATGAATAAGAAGGTAGAGGTTGTTATAGGGAACGATCTGTCTAAGGTGTTACAGATAGATAATATTTATTTTGATTACGATAAAGCTAATATCAGGAAAGATGCTGCTGAACAGCTAGCAAAGATAGTAGCTATAATGAAAGAACACCCTACAATGAAAGTAGATGTACGATTGCATACAGATAGTAGAGGATCGGATAAGTATAATTTAGCTCTTTCACAAAGGCGAGCCAAATCGACAGTGAAATGGATAATTTCGCATGGTATTAAGAAAAACCGTATCACAGGTAAAGGATATGGAGAGACTCAGCTGGTGAATGATTGTGGTAACGATGTGCCTTGTACAGAGGAACAACACCAAGCAAACCGTAGGAGTGAGTTTATTATCATATCGATGTAAGAGTTTTGTATATTTTGTGCTCTTAATAAAGAGCTAGTTAGGAATAAAGATAACAAAGACTTTGCTAAAGTTTTAGGACTTTAGTAGAGTCTTTTTTTATTAGTTTCAGGTGGAGGATAGAAGAGTTATAGAATCTTTAGCAGGAAAAGTGTTTTTTTGTTTTTTAGATGTTGTAGACTTATTGTAACTTTAGTTAAGTTTTTTATCACATTATGTATTTTTATACTTGTAGAAGTGTAAGGGTTAATTGTGTTACTTGGTTACACTTGGAAGGTTGCGTTGTGTAATGTAATCGAGTGTGTTGATTATCAGCGGTATGTATGGTTAAACGGCGTTAATTTTCTGTTAATCTTTTACACTGTTTTTGGTGGATAAATAAAAAGTTACTACTTTTGTACCCTAAAATAATAGAGTGTGGAGTATGCCACGGATTATTAAAAATAGATTGATGATAAGAAAATTAAGAACAAAAATGAAAAAAATAGCTGTTATTAACTTAATGATTGTACTTTTTTTGCTCTCATTTGGGTATGTAGAAGCTCAAACCTGTGCTACAATGCCTGAACCTGTGATCTATACAAGGATTAGTGGAGATAATAATAGGGTAGAGGAGTATGCTGACGTTAGAGGCGTTAGGGTAACTCGTATATTAGAAGTACGAGGGCATCATGGAGATAAGATTATGTATTCTGATGAGGATTCGACTCCAATGGAGACCTATTGTGGTAAAAATCGTAAAACAACTTTTGGAGGTAAGAAATATCCTTTTATGGATTCTAACAAGGTAAATAAGATTACCTATAAGTTTAGTAAGCCAGTTAATGATGTAGAGATTTTCTTTGCTGCTTTTGGGTTCAATGGTACACGAGAAACTTGGAAGCAACATACACCTCATAAAGATGTTGTAAAGATTACTGTAAATAATGGAGATATAAACTTAGCTTTACGTTCTACTTGTGAAACAGGAGCAGTTACGATTTCTGGTAATGAAGTGTCATCTGAGAATGAAAAAACTACAGATGCTAAAGTAGGGATTTCTTCTTCATCTCCTTTTACAGAGCTTACTTTAGAGTTTTTGGAGCCTTCTGGACAAACAGGAGGATATGGTTTTTTTGTGGAAATTTGTTTGGCTTCTATTGCTACACCTATTGCTGGTAGCACTTGTTCTCCGCCCTCTATAGGAGATCCATTTAGTAGCTTTCCTACTCAAACAGTTTCTTTAGCAGGAATGACTATTACTCGAAGAGCAGATATAGGTATTAATAAAACAACTTCTTTTTCTGGGGCTCATTGTGGATCAAATATTACTTATCCAAGTAAAGATCCTTTGCTAAAAGATAGTAAGAAAATAGTTTATGAGTTTAGCACTCCTATTAAAAGTGCTGAGATTTTCTTACTTGCTTTTGGTGATAATATGCAGATAAATACTTTTGATAAAGCTAAATTTGAGGTAAATGGGGGAGGTAATATAACTCTTACTAAAAGTTATGACTGTAATCCTATAGCGTCTACTATTAATGGTAATATAGTAGGGAGTATCAATAATAGAAAACTTACTACTGATGTAGGAATAAAAGTGACTTCTACTAAACCTTTTAGTAAAATTACACTTACTGATATGGGGAGTACAGGCAACGGATACTTAGTAGCTCTTTGTCCTACTTCTGTTACTAAAGCTGCTGAAAATGATGTTTTTACAATAGATATGCAACCTGCAGCTAATAATGTATGTGCAGGTACAACTCCCTCTTATACAGCTAAAGCTACTGCAAATTTTAGTGGAGGTACTTTTAAATATGAATTGCAAGCTAAGAAAACTGGAGGTACTTGGCAGACTATTGCAATAGAAGATAATAAAATTAGTGGGAGTACAGTTTCTTTTAATGAGGCAGAATTAGCAAATCTAGCTTATAATCAAGCTAATATACGAATTAAATATATATATAAGAATTTAACTGAGTTTTCTTCAGAAATTGTACGCTATTCTAATGAAGCTACTCTAACTATAAATGATGTTGAAGTTACTCAAGTAACAGCTACTCCTTTGGTGTTTAAGCAAGGAGATAATACAGCTGTAAGTTTTGTGATAGAAGGAACACCAGGTGCACAAGTAACTTTTAAGGTTGGGAATGAAGCAGAGCAAACCCAAACGCTTGATGTTGCAGGCAAATATAATGTACCATCTAGAACTGTAAACCAAACTTTAGAACTCTCTGTAAGTAAAGTCAAAAAAGGTACTTGTCAAAAAACTTATACTGATAAAAAAGGAAGAGCAGAAGCTACTACAGCAGCTTGTGTTGCTAAGCCTGCTCCCCAGTTTTCTACAGCTTCTCCCAATGGAGCAACAGCGGTAATGGGTAATGTTGTAGTAACTCGTACTTATTCAGAGCCTTCAAAATCTAATTTGGTATATGGAAATACAGACCCATTAACTTATTGTAGTGGTTCTACTTATCATAATTATACTATTATACATTCTACTAACGTAACCTTTAGTAAAGAGGTAATATATACTTTTAGTAAGCCTGTTAATAGTGCAGAAGTGTGGTTAATGGTGATGGGTAGCCCTGCAGGTCAATATGATGAAGTAAGTATTACTACTAATAATGGAACGCCTACTTTTACTAAAGTATATGATTGTATACAAAGTAAAGGAGGAATGCCTGCTTCTTTGACAGGAAATATAGTAAAATCTAATCCTAGGATTGGTTCTGCTGATAATATTAATGACGTAGCAATAAGGGTGACTTCTGCTACTCCTTTTACTGAGTTGAGAGTAAAAGATATAGGTACAGTTTCTTCAGGAGTATTAGTAGAACTTTGTCCTAGTTCTATTAATCCTGCTGAGACTATTAGCATTACAACACAACCACAAAACCAAACTATTTGTGATAATGCAACTGCTATTTTTACTTCTAAAGCTCAATTAAAAGATGCTACAGGTAATATTAATTATAAATGGCAACAAAGTAGCAATGGAACAACTTGGACGGATATACCTTCTTTTGCAGGGACTATTCCAAGTGGAGGAACAACAACTTTAACAATTGCTGGAACAACTAACTATAAATACAGAGTAGAGTATAGTTATCAGTTTGCAGCAGGTATCGTTGTAACTGCTACTTCACAAGAAGCGACACTTACTAAATTGCCTTCTGTGGCTTTACCTACTCTTACAGGCAATCGAACTCTTTGTCCAACAGCAACTAACAATAATGTGTTGTTTGCTGACTATGTAACTGCACCTACTGGTACTACCTTGCTTTGGTATGCTACCTCTACTGCTACTGTTTCAAGTACTACAGCACCTAGTATTAATACTAATGTAGCTACTCGTACTACTAAAACAGCTTATGTACGAGCTCTTAGCTCTACAGGTTGTACTAGTGGACTTGTAACAGTAACCTTAACAGTAAATGACACTACAGTTCCTACTTTCAATGCTCCAGCTGCTCTGAATATAGTATGCAACTCGGCTACTGCTACTACAGCTATCAATAACTGGCTTAATACAGCTACTGCTACCGATGCTTGTGGAGCAATAGCAACTATAACAAATGATTATATAGTACCTGCTAATCTTTGCAATGTATCTGGTGGAGTTATTACCGTTACCTTCGTAGCAAAAGATACCTTTGGCAATGTACTTACTAAAACATCAACTATTAAGTTAGGTGTTACTTCTCTTACTGTAGTAAGTGATACATTCACAGTAGGTAATGGACTTACGGCAACTACCACAGGAAGTGTGTTGAATAATGACCGTTTGAACGGTAATGTACCAACCGCAGGACCTAGTGGAACTGTGAGTATTACCAATATTACACCAGCTACTCCAGTAAGGACAGGAGCAAAAGTACCAGAATTGAATCCTAACGATGGTAAGGTAACCATTCCAGCAGGTACCCCAGCAGGTACTTATACGATTACTTATAAAGAGTGTGAGTCACTTAATCCAAGTAGTAACTGTAGAACAGCTACCGCAGTGATTAAGGTAGGAGTACCAACGATTACGGTAACACCAGACCCAATTACAGCCGCTCCAAGTACATCAACTCAAACCACGCCGAGTATCTTAAATAATGATAAGATAGGCAGCACGGTAACCCCAACGGTAGGAGTAGGCGGAAATGTAACATTGACAGTTACTAACCCAAGTGGACCAGGTAATAAACCGACCCTTGCTCCTAATACAGGAAAAGTAACTATTCCAGCGAATACCCCAGCAGGCAGTTATACTATTACTTACAGTTACTGTGAAGTATTGAACCCAACCAACTGTACAGGAACTCAAACGTTGGTAGTAACAGTAGGAGCAGTAACTCTTACAGTAGATAATGATATCTTTAATATACCAGATGGTTTGACAACACAAACTACAACTAGTGTATTGACTAATGACCGTTTGAATGGTAATGTACCGACAGCAGGAGTAGGAGGCACAGTAACTATTACCAATGTAGTACCAGCTACTCCAGTAAGGACAGGAGCAAAAGTACCAGAATTGAATCCTAACGATGGTAAGGTAACCATTCCAGCAGGTACCCCAGCAGGTACTTATACTATCACTTATAAAGAGTGTGAGTCACTTAATCCAAGTAGTAATTGTAGAACAGCTACTGCAGTGATTAAGGTAGGAGTACCAACGATTACGGTAACACCAGACCCAATTACAGCCGCTCCAAGTACATCAACTCAAACCACGCCGAGTATCTTAAATAATGATAAGATAGGCAGCACTGTAACCCCAACGGTAGGAGTAGGCGGAAATGTAACATTGACAGTTACTAACCCAAGTGGACCAGGTAATAAACCGACCCTTGATCCAAATACAGGAAAAGTAACTATTCCAGCTAATACCCCAGCAGGAAGCTATACTATTACTTACAGTTACTGTGAAGTATTGAACCCAACTAACTGTACAGGAACTCAAACGTTGGTAGTAACAGTAGGAGCAGTAACTCTTACAGTAGATAATGATATCTTTAATATACCAGATGGATTGACAACACAAACCACAACTAGTGTATTGGCTAATGATCGTTTGAATGGTAATGTACCGACAGCAGGAGTAGGAGGCACAGTAACTATTACCAATGTAGTACCAGCTACTCCAGTAAGGACAGGAGCAAAAGTACCAGAATTGAATCCTAACGATGGTAAGGTAACCATTCCAGCAGGTACCCCAGCAGGTACTTATACTATCACTTATAAAGAGTGTGAGTCACTTAATCCAAGTAGTAATTGTAGAACAGCTACTGCAGTGATTAAGGTAGGAGTACCAACGATTACGGTAACACCAGACCCAATTACAGCCGCTCCAAGTACATCAACTCAAACCACGCCAAGTATCTTAAATAATGATAAGATAGGCAGCACGGTAACCCCAACGGTAGGAGTAGGCGGAAATGTAACATTGACAGTTACTAACCCAACAGGAACAACAGTACCTACGTTAGATAAGGATACAGGTAAGGTAACAATTCCAGCTAATACCCCAGCAGGCAGTTATACTATTACTTACAGTTACTGTGAGGTATTGAATCCAACTAATTGTACAGGAACTCAAACCTTGGTAGTAACAGTAGGAGCAGTAACTCTTACAGTAGATAATGATACCTTCAATATACCAGATGGATTGACAACACAAACCACAACTAGTGTATTGACTAATGATCGTTTGAATGGTAATGTACCGACAGCGGGAGTAGGAGGCACAGTAACCATTACCAATGTAGTACCAGCTACTCCAGTAAGGACAGGAGCAAAAGTACCAGAATTGAATCCTAACGATGGTAAGGTAACTATCCCAGCTAATACTCCAGCAGGTACTTATACTATCACTTATAAAGAGTGTGAGTCACTTAATCCAAGTAGTAACTGTAGAACAGCTACCGCAGTGATTAAGGTAGGAGTACCAACGATTACGGTAACACCAGACCCAATTACAGCCGCTCCAAGTACATCAACTCAAACCACGCCAAGTATCTTAAATAATGATAAGATAGGCAGTACGGTAACCCCAACGGTAGGAGTAGGAGGTAATGTAACATTGACAGTTACTAACCCAAGTGGACCAGGTAATAAACCGACCCTTGCTCCTAATACAGGAAAAGTAACTATTCCAGCTAATACCCCAGCAGGAAGCTATACTATTACTTACAGTTACTGTGAGGTATTGAACCCAACTAACTGTACAGGAACTCAAACGTTGGTAGTAACAGTAGGAGCAGTAACTCTTACAGTAGATAATGATACCTTCAATATACCAGATGGATTGACAACACAAACTACAACTAGTGTATTGACTAATGATCGTTTGAATGGTAATGTACCGACAGCGGGAGTAGGAGGCACAGTAACTATTACCAATGTAGTACCAGCTACTCCAGTAAGGACAGGAGCAAAAGTGCCAGAATTGAATCCTAACGATGGTAAGGTAACCATTCCAGCAGGTACCCCAGCAGGTACTTATAGTATCACTTATAAAGAGTGTGAGTCACTTAATCCAAGTAGTAACTGTAGAACAGCTACCGCAGTGATTAAGGTAGGAATACCAACGATTACGGTAACGCCAGACCCAATTACAGCCGCTCCAAGTACATCAACTCAAACCACGCCGAGTATCTTAAATAATGATAAGATAGGCAGCACTGTAACCCCAACGGTAGGAGTAGGCGGAAATGTAACATTGACAGTTACTAACCCAAGTGGACCAGGTAATAAACCGACCCTTGATCCAAATACAGGAAAAGTAACTATTCCAGCTAATACCCCAGCAGGCAGTTATACTATTACTTACAGTTACTGTGAAGTATTGAACCCAACCAACTGTACAGGAACTCAAACGTTGGTAGTAACAGTAGGAGCAGTAACTCTTACAGTAGATAATGATATCTTTAATATACCAGATGGTTTGACAACACAAACTACAACTAGTGTATTGACTAATGACCGTTTGAATGGTAATGTACCGACAGCAGGAGTAGGAGGCACAGTAACTATTACCAATGTAGTACCAGCTACTCCAGTAAGGACAGGAGCAAAAGTACCAGAATTGAATCCTAACGATGGTAAGGTAACCATTCCAGCAGGTACCCCAGCAGGTACTTATACGATTACTTATAAAGAGTGTGAGTCACTTAATCCAAGTAGTAACTGTAGAACAGCTACCGCAGTGATTAAGGTAGGAGTACCAACGATTACGGTAACACCAGACCCAATTACAGCCGCTCCAAGTACATCAACTCAAACCACGCCAAGTATCTTAAATAATGATAAGATAGGCAGCACGGTAACCCCAACGGTAGGAGTAGGCGGAAATGTAACATTGACAGTTACTAACCCAACAGGAACAACAGTACCTACGTTAGATAAGGATACAGGTAAGGTAACAATTCCAGCTAATACCCCAGCAGGCAGTTATACTATTACTTACAGTTACTGTGAGGTATTGAATCCAACTAATTGTACAGGAACTCAAACCTTGGTAGTAACAGTAGGAGCAGTAACTCTTACAGTAGATAATGATACCTTCAATATACCAGATGGATTGACAACACAAACCACAACTAGTGTATTGACTAATGATCGTTTGAATGGTAATGTACCGACAGCGGGAGTAGGAGGCACAGTAACCATTACCAATGTAGTACCAGCTACTCCAGTAAGGACAGGAGCAAAAGTACCAGAATTGAATCCTAACGATGGTAAGGTAACTATCCCAGCTAATACTCCAGCAGGTACTTATACTATCACTTATAAAGAGTGTGAGTCACTTAATCCAAGTAGTAACTGTAGAACAGCTACCGCAGTGATTAAGGTAGGAGTACCAACGATTACGGTAACACCAGACCCAATTACAGCCGCTCCAAGTACATCAACTCAAACCACGCCAAGTATCTTAAATAATGATAAGATAGGCAGTACGGTAACCCCAACGGTAGGAGTAGGAGGTAATGTAACATTGACAGTTACTAACCCAAGTGGACCAGGTAATAAACCGACCCTTGCTCCTAATACAGGAAAAGTAACTATTCCAGCTAATACCCCAGCAGGAAGCTATACTATTACTTACAGTTACTGTGAGGTATTGAACCCAACTAACTGTACAGGAACTCAAACGTTGGTAGTAACAGTAGGAGCAGTAACTCTTACAGTAGATAATGATACCTTCAATATACCAGATGGATTGACAACACAAACTACAACTAGTGTATTGACTAATGATCGTTTGAATGGTAATGTACCGACAGCGGGAGTAGGAGGCACAGTAACTATTACCAATGTAGTACCAGCTACTCCAGTAAGGACAGGAGCAAAAGTGCCAGAATTGAATCCTAACGATGGTAAGGTAACCATTCCAGCAGGTACCCCAGCAGGTACTTATAGTATCACTTATAAAGAGTGTGAGTCACTTAATCCAAGTAGTAACTGTAGAACAGCTACCGCAGTGATTAAGGTAGGAATACCAACGATTACGGTAACGCCAGACCCAATTACAGCCGCTCCAAGTACATCAACTCAAACCACGCCGAGTATCTTAAATAATGATAAGATAGGCAGCACTGTAACCCCAACGGTAGGAGTAGGCGGAAATGTAACATTGACAGTTACTAACCCAACAGGAACAACAGTACCTACGTTAGATAAGGATACAGGTAAGATAACAATTCCAGCTAATACCCCAGCAGGGAACTATACTATTACTTATAGTTACTGTGAGATATTGAATCCAACTAATTGTACAGGAACTCAAACCTTGGTAGTAACAGTCTCAGGAACCTTTACTCCAACATTGCCAATAGCAGTAACCGATAGTGCTACAACAGCAATGAATACACCGATAACTATTGTTGTCTTAGCAAATGATACACTTAATGGAGCTACTACTCCTAATGTGGTAACCCCTCCAGCTAATGGTAATGTAGTTGTTAATGCTGATAATACAGTAGAATATCGACCTAATACAGGATTTGTAGGTACAGATACCTTTGAGTATGAAATTTGTAATACTAGCGGTTGTGCAACAACCACTGTAACAGTACAAGTAGTTAAGGAAATGATTATCTACAATGGTATATCGCTTAGTGGAAGTCCAGCTAACAATCATTTCCATATAGCAGGAATTGAAAGCTATCCTAACAATATTGTACGTATTTACAACCGTTGGGGTGTTGAAGTTTTCAAAGTAGAAGGTTATAATAATGTAACCAAAGTGTTTAAAGGTATTTCTGATGGACGTGTTACCATAGAAGCCTCTGATAAACTTCCTCAAGGTACTTATTATTATGTCATTGAATACTATGACGAAACTAATAATAAGCAAACCAAAACAGGTTGGTTATACCTTAAAAAATAGTCTTTCAACTTATTAATAAAGAGGCTACCCAGTTGCAACTGGGTAGCCTCTTTTATTTTTATAACCCTGCCAAAATTTAATTTTTAGCTATACCTATTTTGGTAAATGTGATAAACCTATCACAACTAACTATTTAACAAAGGATAAATAGAATTCTATTATATCTTCATAACAGAAAAAAACTATTGGACATATTTTGCTGCTTAACCAAAGAATAAGTATTAAAACGATGAGAACTTAATATAGTGTCTAGTAAAAATCAAAAAAGCATAAAAAATACTGCTTAATTCCTGAAACTACAAGGATAAGTAGTACTTTTTAATATCTCATCCCCTTACTAAAATAAGAATAACTAATACGAAATAATTTTTGAGCCTATTCTAGTATACATTTTAGGTCTTTTTCAGGTGTCTTAATATTATTAATGTCCGGTAAATTTAAAAAATATACTAAAATAGATTTTCTTCTAATAGAAGAATCTTAATAATATATCTTTCTTCCTACAATTTTAGACTTTTACTCTTAGAGTAAAAACTTAGTTAACATAATGACTGTTAATATGTAAAAAGATAGGAAGTACAAAAAATATTACCAAGTGATAATCCTATCTACAATAGCTTGCTGTTCTGAAGCTGTTCGCCTTAGATAAATACGGGTAGTCTCAATACTTTCGTGCCCCATAAGGTCGGCAAGGAGAGAGATGTCGTTAAAAGCTTCCAAGAAGTTTTTAGCATATCTATGTCTGAATGAATGTGGGTAGACGACTTTAGGATTGAGACCATATCTTTCAGCAAAAAGTTTGAGTTTTTGTGCAATGCCACGTGTAGTGATACGTTCTCCTAATCGATTGACAAAAAGATAGCCTGAAGTTTTTTGCTTTTTTGTAAGCCATTTTATAGTCTCCTCACGTAACTGTAGCGGGATGAATAGGCGGCGCACTTTGCCTCCTTTAGTGTATAGATCGAAATAGCCAACTTTTACGTGTTCTACTTTTATTTGGATAAGCTCGCTTACCCTTGCTCCTGTAGCTGCCAAAAAGCGCACTACAAAATACCACATTGGGTTTTCTTCTTTTCGGAGTTGTTCTTTTAAAAAGAGGTAATCTGCCTGACTGATCACATTTTCTAAATAGGTGCGTTGCTGCACCTTTACTGATTTAAGTCGAAGTTTAGGCTTACCGATATGTTCCAAAAACTTATTCAGTGCTTGAATGCGCAAGTTCACCGTTTTAGGTTTAAAATGCTCGATAAGGTATGTTTTGTAGAGCAAAAGGTTTTTCTTGCTGAGGGATTTGTACTTACCGTAGAAATCGTTTACAGCATATAGATAGGCAGTGATGGTATTTTCTGCCATTTGGCTCTCTTTGAGAGCAGTTTCAAAGGTTGTAACCATATTGTTTGAATTTTATATTATAGTGGTTACAATATAAGAAAAACTTGTTATAGACGCTATTATAGGAAATCCACCCTATCAGGTAATGGACGGAGGGGCACAAGCTAGTGCAAAGCCTATTTATCAGTTGTTTATTCAACAAGCTATGAAACTCAATCCTAAATACATTAGTATGATTACCCCTAGTAGGTGGTTCGCTGGTGGCAAAGGGTTAGATGATTTTCGCAAAGCAATGCTTAAAGATAAACGAATAAAAGTAATACACGATTATCCGAATGCTTCAGAGGTATTTCCTTCAATAGAAATCAAAGGAGGTGTTAATTATTTTCTTTGGGATAAGGAATATAAAGGAGATTGTCTTATTCGTACTTATGAAAATGGAATCTGTGTGTCAGCCTTGAAGCGTCCTCTTAAAGAAAATAATGCAGATGTTTTTATCAGATATAATGAAGCTATTCCTATTCTGAGAAAAATACAATCTTTTAATGAAAAAAGTTTTAGTGAATTGATGAGTTCAGCAAAACCTTTTGGATTAAGAACCTATTTTAAAGGAGAAAGTGAACCGTTTGAAGGAGCTATTAAAATCTATGTGAATGGAGGAGTTGGATATATTAAGAAAGAAGGAGTTTTAAAAAATCAACATTGGATAAAAGAGCATAAAGTAATTGTTCCTTATGCTGTAGGAAGTGGCGACAGCAAGACTGATAAAGTTAATCCTATTTATGCTGAGCCTAATTCTTGCTGTACAGAAACCTACTTAGTAATAGGTCCTTTTGCTACTAAAAAACAGTGTGAGAATGTAATGCAATATATAGGGACTAAATTTCTACATTTCTGCTTAACTTTAAAGAAAAATACCCAACACTCAACCAAAGAGTTTTATCAATTTGTACCTCAACAAAACTTTGATGAGGAGTGGACAGATGAAAAACTATATAAAAAATATGGGCTTACCCCTGAAGAAATAGCCTATATTGAGAAAATGATAAGACCTATGGAATAGTAAAAAATAGCGTACAGCAAGGAGAGCTGTACGCTATTTATTCTAATCTAACAATCGTTTTTCAATTTCTTCAATACTAGGTAAAGATGATTGATAATCTTTTGAAAGTTCATCAAATAATTTATATGACGAAACTCCTATGGGGTTGTGTATATCTTCTAAAGTATATTCAGCTATTACATTATTTTTGTCTTTGCAGATTAACAGCCCAATAGTGGGGGCATCACCTTCGGTACGCAATTGTTTATTCACTGCTGTAACGTAAAATTTCAGTTGTCCTATATGTTCGGGCTTAAATTTTGTAGTTTTAAGTTCTACGACTACATAACAATGTAAATGAGCATTATAGAAAAGTAAATCAATATAAAAATCATCTCCACCTACGTTTATATGCACTTGTTTTCCATAGAAACAGAATCCTTTACCCAACTCTAACAGAAACTTTGTCATATTATCCTCTAAATACTGTTGGAGCTCTTTCTCGGTGTAATTTTCTGTTATCGACAGAAAATCAAAAATATAAGGGTCTTTTGTAAGTTCTTGAGCTAAATCAGACATAGCAGGAGGTAATTGATGTTGAAAGTTCGTAATTGCTTTACCTTGCCGAACATATAAGTTTAGTGCTATTTGATGCTCTAATACTGAACGACTCCAATGATTTTCTATCGTTTTATGTACATAGAAAAGAGCTTCCTGAGTATTCTTACAACGTTGCATAATCATTATATGATGCCCCCAAGGAATGCTGAATAAAGAAACTTCTAATTGGGAAACAACTTGTTTCCCAATTATATCTAACTGATTATAAAACAAATACCATTGTCGTATTGATTTTAAGTTTCTGTATGAAAAACCTTTTATTGTAGGAAATTCTTTACATAAATCAGCACTAAGAGTTTGCAAGAATCCATCTCCCCATTTAGCTTGTGCTTGTTTTTCTACAATATCTTTCCCTATTTGCCAATAAAGGCGTAACAACTCACTATTTACTTGAATAGCAGCTTTTATTTGGCTTTGTTGTATTTTCCCTTTCAGATCTTGTAACCAATCTTTGTAGTCGGTGATATTTATAATATCTTTCATAATATTTTCAGATACTGATATTTAGGTACAAAAATAGCAATAATTGATGAATTACCAAAAATAACGTACAGTTTCCCTCTCTATACTATTTTTAGTTTTTAAGCCATTGGCTTTATCATTCGTTCAATAAAAGCGATTTCATCTTCTGAAAGGTGATATTTAGTATAAAGTTGCTTATCAATTTCTTCAATGGTTTGCGACCAATTAATATCGCTTGAAGAAGTAAAATTTTGCAAAGGGATAGCTGAAAAGTTACTTCTTGAAAGCTGTTGGGTAGGCGTGAGCATAGCAATTAGACTGCGGACAAATTTAGTTTTAATGTAAGTAGTGAATTTAACAGCTTCTTGTTCTGTATCAAACACTTTTAATAACAAATAGGTTTCGGAACATACCACTTCGGGTGCTATTATTTCCAAAGTAGATATGATTTTCTTCTGTCCGTTTTTATCTGTTTCACCTGCGTGTTCTGCAGTAAGTCTTGAAATTATTACTTTCCATTTATCTATTAATTCTCGGTTAGTTGTTACTTTAGCTCTTTCAAAAAAAGCTATGCCGCCATTGTATCTTATCTTGATATCTCCTTTTTCCATACCTTTTTCAGTTGTAGGTAATCCAAAAGGCTTACGAGAATAGATGTTTAAAAACATTTTTGAAGTACTTTTCACTTTGTTAAGTATTGTCAGTTCTTCTATATGTCTTATAAAAACTCCTCCTGAATTAAGTTCTCGTTCACTTTTTACAGCAATGCCTTGATAGTGTGTGGTGATTGTACTAGTTCCTTTAAATAATTTATTCCAAAGAAAATAGCAAATTCCTCCGGCAATATCTACTGTAGGGAAGCAATCGTGTCCATCAATAAAATCGTGTAATGTTACTATTCTTTTATCAGTAATCATTGATTTGCGGAAGTCATTAAGTCCTTTTCCTCCGCTGTACCATTTAGCAGGCATAATCATTGAAATATATTCTGGTTTCAATGCCTTTGCTAATTCTACAAACTTGTTATATACAGGAACAGCACTTGCTCCAGCTCCTCCATCCATTACCTGATACGGTGGATTTCCTATAATAGCGTCTATCTTCATATATTCTTTATCGTTAAAATGCCAAAAGCGTTTGCCATCGTGTAGCATATTTACTACGCTTTCGGGCTGTTTACTAATGTTTTCTATAAGTTCAGGATAGTATTCTGCACGTACGGTAGTCTCTCTAAGGCCTGCCAATGTACGTTTAGTTATACTGCGTGCCATTGGGGTTTTGCACACTACTAATATATTCTCTTCAAGGGTTGCATCCCATAATTGCAAGGCTAATTGCCTACCTACTTCCTCTCTGTACTTTTTCTTAGCTTCTTCTATACGAGAGCGATAGATGTTATAAGCAGCATACAAAGGGTATAATCCACTCTTCGAGTTGATTTCCAAAATCACACTCTTAGGGGTAAATACCTCCTCTGTTACCCCTTGTTTGGTTACATAGCGCGGCACATCTAAGGGCTGCTCAAAATCCTCATCCATAAAACAATAGCCTCCTAAGCAATCCGACAGATGCCTATTCACTACCCGCCAAGGAGTAAGTACTGTTTCTTTATCAGGGTTGCGAAAAGTAGCAAAGATAGCCGCTATCCTACTAATGCGCTCCTCTATGGTAAACTTGTCAGCCATACGTGCCATTTCGCGTATACGCTTGCCTGCCTCACGAAAAATATCAGAGTCGTAATAACGCTTAAAACGCCTAAAAACTTCTTTGCTTACTCCACGTGGCATAAACTCCTCCCACGAGGTATCGTCTACAAGATGCTCAAAATTGTCAAGCGCAAGCTCTTTGTCCTCATCTTCTTTTATCTCAGCTCCATAAAGCAACAAAGGCATACGAATAGAAATACCCCGTAGAATAGCTATCGCTTCCCGCCGCTGACTGCCAAGGGCTTTAAGTTCTTCTAAGCGCGTTTGCTCTTCAGGGCTGAGGTCTTTTTTCTTCTTTTTCTCAAGCCGTTCTTTCTCAGCATATTGTTCGTTAGTAAGCCCCTGTTTATTGATGTCAATATCACCCGATTGTGGCATCGCTTTAGTCTTCCCTATAGCAGCCTTCAAGTCGCTAAAATCTTTGAGTTCTACTTCGGTAAGTTTAAGCAGTTCGTCATTGTAGAGAGCTCCATCTTCAAAACCACATTGCACTACTTTTTCTATTTGCGCTCTTTTCAGTTGCCCCAGCATTGTTTTTACATCATAAGGCTTCATTTGGCTACCTTCAATAGCTATTATAGGACAGAAGTTCAAAAAATCGCCTAATATTTTACGGTCTTCTTCAGTTTGTTTACCTGCTTTAGCCGATACTTTAGCACTTTCGGCAAGTACGCGCAAGGTGCGGTCAGGAGCAAAATCAAAAGCATAACAATCGGTTTTCATACGCCCGTTATGGGTGTAAGGTGTTTGCACGCGGAAGATTGTTTGCATATAACTCGCAGCTGAGGTACTATAAGCCCCTGCCATCATAAATACCCCTGTCCAAGGCTTGATACTCACCCCTGTGGTGAGGCGCCCACACGAAAGAGTAATAGTATAGCTTTGGTCAGAATCTTTGCCTATAGCTTTATTTACCAATTCCAAAGCATCTCTACTTTCTTCTTCTTCATCGCCATCGCCCGCTACATTAACTACTTTGAAAGTCCCAAATATAGGGTGATGCTGCAACTTAGTACTGAGGGCTTTAGCGGCTTTTACCCCTGGTAGTATCCAGAGCGTATGACGGAAAATCTTGCGAAAAGTATCATTAGCATAAGGGTAAAAACTCTCACTGTCGTCACAAAGTAAAGTTAAAAAGCGGTCAATATCCTTGTCGTGTACAAAAGTACCATCTTCTCGGGTACGGAAGAACTCATGGAAGTTAAACGCTTTTTCATCATCGCTATAGTCACTCATCAGCCTACCCAAATCGTAGGTGTAAATATGAATAGCAGGTAGTGCAGCATAAGGATTAGCATCTCCCAAGTGCGTAATTTCCCAATCTATCTTAGCTTTTTGCTCCATCACATAATCCCAAGTGAAGATTTCCTCTTCCTTGTGGTCATCAAGCAGATTAAAAGGAGTACCCGAAAGGCGCAATACTTTAGTGTCTGTACCTTTTAAGTGCGCGATTACGGATTGTCCTAATTCAGTTTGAGTGCCTTCGTGAGCCTCATCTACTATCAAAAAGTCCCAAGTAGTAGAGAACAGTTCGTTATTTTTATCAAATTTACCCCCTACTTCTTTAGAGCCCCGCATATCTTGCATAGAAGCAAAATACACATAATGGGTGCCTTTGTGAGTGAGTTTTTCTAATGAGGCAAATGTTTCTCCTTTGTCTTTAGAGCCATATTGATAATGAGGGCAATCATAGAAGATTTTTCCAAAATCCTCATACCAACCCGCATCTACTATTGGTCGGTGGGTTACGATAAGGGTGCGCTTCATTTGTAAGTCTTTAGCTACTTGCAGCGCACAGAGTGTTTTCCCAAAACGCATCTTAGCATTCCATAGCATCTGCGACCCTTTTTTAAACTGCTTTTCAGTACGTTCTATAGCTTCAGATTGTTCAGGGCGAAAAATAATAGGGTATTCAGTAGTACTAATATCCTCCGTTTTCAGACTTTTTCTACCTTGTTTTACGGCAGCAATAGCTTTTATAGCCGTAGCAAGGTCGCAACAGTACCATTCAGTAGCCCCTTTGAAAGCTTTTTTCTTTACTCCAGAGCGTTCTAATACAGAGTGAACCTCCTTATCATTAAAGAGACCTATCTTTCCCTCACGAGAAAATAGAGTGAGTTCAGTGTGTAACAATTGGTAACTAATACCAGCGGTCTGGGTATATTGCTTAATGCGGTTATGAGCGGCATTGTTTAGTTCTTTGCTATTAGCCTCGGGCAACCCATCACCGTTAAAAGTAGTTTCACCTATTTTTACGCAGTCGCTATGAGCTTCATCGGCAATGGTAAAGATATAAATCAAGCGAGGTTTTAGAGAAAGTTCAAATGTAGCCATATTAGGTATAATTTTTATTATAGGAACTACTAATGGCAAATAAAATTGATATAAGTGAAAATGAACTTTTTAAACAGTCTGAAGATGTTTTTGCGCTTTTACTAAAAGATCATACTACCCAAAAGAATATATTTTGGGCTACAGATAGTTATGCAACTAAAGGAGAAGGATATACTTATTTTGATGCCATTACTGTAGATCATATTACGGGAGAAAATGGCAATGTGATACGTCCCAGAGTTATCAAATCAAAAGGAGAACAAACAGAACGCACCAAAGGAATGGCAGAAGTGTTTACTCCCTCGTGGGTGTGCAATGCTCAAAATAATTTAGTAGACGAAGCGTGGTTTGGGCGTAAAAATGTTTTTAACGCTGAAGATACCGATAAACATACTTGGAAATCAGTAACAACTCCTATCAATTTTCCTGAAGGAAAAACGTGGAAAGATTACGTACGCGCTACCCGAATAGAGTTAAGTTGCGGAGAGGCACCATATTTGGCAAGTCGTTACGACACCACTACGGGAGTATTTATTCCTCTTGAACAACGCATTGGAATGTTAGACCGAAAGCTAAGGGTAATATCTGAAAATACTACCTCCTCAGGTGAATGGCTTGAAATGGCTCAAGAGGCTTATAAAAATATTTACGGATTTGAATGGCAAGGTGATAACCTTTTATTAGCTCGGGAAGCACTATTAGTTTCATTCATAGAGTATTACGAAGCTAAATTTGGTAAGCGCCCTTTAGAAAAATCTATTAAATACATTGCCTACATTATCTCTTGGAATTTATGGCAAATGGACGGACTCAAAGGGGTTGTACCTTGCAGCTGCCAACACAATGTAAAAGTAATAAAAGCTGATTTATTTGGAGAGAAAGAAGAAATTGCTGTTTGTTCGGGCTGCCAAAAGGAAATATTCAAAGAACACAATGGTATTTATTGCCTCATAAAAGATTGGGGCAATAAAGACCCTAAAACAGGTGAAAACAACCGAAAAATAAAATTTATTGATTTGATTAAATAATAAAAATTATAGGTGCAAAAGTAAGAATTAAATAATAGATAACCAAATTTAGCTAAATTCAATATTGAACTTTCACTTAACATACTCAGCTAAATATGTAGTAAAAGATAAACAAAATTCTATTATATCCCAAGTAGAAAAAAATCTATTAGAGGTATCTTGGGGCTTAACCGAAGGATTAATATTCTTTTAGAAAACTTATAACATCTGAAAAATGACAAAAAAAACAGAAAAAAATCTATTGAGGTGTCTATTTAGCTACATACTAATTGACTTTGGGAAACGGGAGAACGCTCTACAATTCTTTTCATTAATTTGTTAAAGATAGTCTCTTTGCTTTGTGAGCGATTGATTCTAAAACTGTATTCAGCTAAATATCGGTCTATATTAAACTCTGAAACCCAAGAATATATACCTCTTATCTAAGATTTTACTTGATGTATTACCTTATGTAATGTAGGAAAATTCTTTCCGTCATTACTCGGTTTTTGAGTTATATCAAAGTCTTTTATAGGTTTATATCCTTTCCACTGGTCAGTAGTAACTTGTGCTGTTTTACTAATATGTTTGTCAAATATTGTTCGTAATGATTTTGAGGAAAAATCAGGTATTTTTAGTGCGTAAAAGCGCTTTACTTTGCCTTGGGTCAGTAAGTTCCATTGCTCAAAGAACTTTCTTTTTCTTTGTGTCATAGCTTCTACTTTGTTTTCCTTCCTCTTTTCCTCCTATGGTAAATTCATCTAATGTGCAGTCTGACGACTAATATCATAACGGCGAGCAACTTGTGATGTTGATAGACTTTTTGTAGTTGTTGACATCTCAAAACATATATAAAATGCTTTGAGAAGTCCAAATTTTAGCTTGTGAAACAAAGTTCCAGCTGTAGGACTTTCTGTATCTGAACAGATATTGCAAGTACGTGAAAAATCTTTGCGAACTTGGTATTTTGTATGTCAACATTTGCGACAGCAATACCCTTTTTTCCATTTTATGGAAGCTAAGTATTCTTCGCAATCTAAGTCAGTTTTAAAGCGTTCAGTAAACTCTAAGAGGCTTTGTCCCTTAAATAATTCCATAATACATTAATTTTCAGAGTGCAAATATATGAAATTATTTTGATACCTCAAAATATTTTTTTTCAAATATTTGTGAATAATTATAAATTATTAACATCCTATAACTACCCTATATACGAAAATTATGTATATAGGGTGTATATAGGAGTTATATAGAGTGTAATTAACAAAATAGCATGAAAATGGGGGTTGAGAATTGTTTATATTTTTTATATTTAATTATTTTTTTATAAAACATCGTGTTGTATTTACAATAATGGTCAGAATAAATGATAATGTATATACAGTAGTTAAAAAATTCAATAATGATGCCAATATGATTAAAAAAAACAATAAAATGGGAGGTATATCTTTTAAATATTCGAGGGGGGAATGCCAAAAGTTAGATGAAAAATATAGATTATCTACTACACTATTTATAAGATATGCTTTTTGGGAGTAATTTGTAATCTCTTCATATTCTGCAATATAAGGTAAAGTATATATGTAGAATAAGAATAGCATAATAATGATTATTAATGTATAAAAATTAAAATCCCGTAGAATGATACATCCTAATTTGTTCTTCAATTTCATTTTCACTATAATAAATAAATGAATAAATACCTTTTAAAGCATAAATAATTACTTGAGCACAATAGAATAGTGTATATTCATCTATAGTTGCATGAAAAATTAGATTGCCTTTAGAGTCTCTATTGAAAGTTATCCCAACATTTTTTACATTGAAGCTGTTTAAACTTTTTCCTATAATAAAATAAAAGTTCCTGAAAATTAGTAATTTTGTGTTTGAGAAAAAAAGAACACCAAAATTCAGGAACTTTGGGCAAAGATACAATAAATAATTGGATTATTCCCTTTTTAAGTGTAGGAAAAAGAGGATTTAAAAGTAATTTTGATTTAGCTTCAATATTTTATTGATTCTCAAGAGATTAAAAACAGGAGTGCAATGGAGAGAACTTCCAATTGAGAGCTATTTTGAAAAAGGAGAAATCTCTTGGCAAAATGTCTATTACTACTTCAGTAAATGGAGTAAAGATGGTAGCTTTCAGCGAGTATGGTTGAATCTTTTAAGCAAGAAGAAAAGAAAGTTAGATATGTCTTGTCTTCAATTGGATGGTAGTCATATACGTTGTCGGCAAAAAGAAGAATCTACAGGCTATCAAGCAAGAAAAAAGCCGTAACTACAAATAGCATTTTTTTGTGTGATAATAAAGGGCAAATGATAGCAATGGGGAGTCCTAAAGCTGGAAATCACAATGACTTATATGAAATAGAAGAAGTACTAAAAGAAATCTTAGCTTTATTAGAAGAAGCAGGAATAGAACACAAAGGTCTATTTCTCAATGCTGATGCAGGATTTGATAGCAAATCTCTTAGAGAGTTTTTAGAAAGCAAAGGAATTATAGCAAATATTAAACCTAATCCCCGAAATGGAGAGCAACCAGATGTTTATTTTGATGAAGAATTGTACAAAAATAGGTTTAAAATTGAACAAGTAAATGGTTGGCTTGACGGATATAAAGGTTTGATAATGAGATATGAGTATCTTGATGTAACTTGGATTGGAATGCTCTTATTAGGGTTTATATCCAAGTTCCTCAAAAAAGTTTAAACACGTTTTTTGTGCGATTCACTGGATTTCATAGCTTCACGGACTTTTTGCATAAAATAATGTACAGTCTGACGACTAATTTCATAACGACGAGCAACTTGTAAGGCTTATAACCCTTTAGTTGTAGTTGTCATTTCAAAACATATAAAAAATGCTTTACGTAACCCAAATTTTAGTCTATGGAATAGTGTTCCAGCAGTAGGACTTTCTGTATCTCCACAGATATTACAGGTACGTGAAAAATCTTTGCGAACTTGGTATTTTTTATGACCACATTTGCGACAGCAATATCCATCTTCCCACTTTAAAGAAGCTAGATATTCTTCGCAATCTAAGTCTGTTTTAAAGCGTTCAGTAAACTCTAAGAGGCTTTGTCCTTTGAATAATTGCATAATACATTAATTTTCAGAGTGCAAATATATGAAAATACTTTGACACCTTAAAAAATATATTTTTTACTTAAAATGCAGAAAGAACACTTTTTACTTCCTACCCAACATTATCCTCCTCGTAATAAACTTAGCAAGTTAGGAAAAGCCTTTTTATCAAACTTGCCTTATCTTTGCACCGAAATTTAAAATAACTCCTATATGAAAAACATCACCCATAATGATTATACCCAGCGCATCAACAAGGTAGCAGAGTATATTAATAATCACCTGAACGACCCTATCGAAGTAAAAACTCTTGCTAACATAGCCAATCTATCTCACTATCATTTCAGTCGTATCTTTAAGGCACTTAAGGGAGAGTCGCCAGCAGCTTTTATAGCGCGTTTGCGTATTGAAACCGCCGTTCAGCTTCTCCGTTACTCCAGTCTTACGGTTGAAGAAATAGCCTTTAATATAGGCTATGAAACCCCAGCATCCCTTTCCAAAGCTTTTAAAAACCACTATAACATAACCCCCACCCAATACCGTACAAATAAAGATATCTATATTATGAAAAAAGAAATTATCAATCCCGATTTGGTGCTTAAAGCTCCTAAAATAGTTCAGTTAGAGCCAAAAAACCTCATTTATGTAGCTCTTACAGGAGCCTATGGCACGTTGGATTATAATGCAGCCTATCGGCAACTTTGGGCTGTAATTAAAGCCCAGAAACTATTTACCAAAGGCATCGAAACAATATGCATCTCGTACGACGACCCTAAGGTTACACAAGCTTCCCTACAACGCTCTGATGTATGTCTCGCTATACACAAACCAGCAGTACCCCAAGATAAAGTCAGTTGCAAGACCCTTACCGGTGGCAAATACGCTGTATTTTTCTACCAAGGCAGTTACACTATGCTCTCAGTGGTATGCGATGCTGCTATGCAATGGCTCTTGCAAAGTGAATACACCCTCCGCGACGAACCTATGTTTGAAAAATACCTTAACGACAGCCGTCGCACGCCCGAAGATAAGTTAAAAACCGAAATTTATATCCCTATTAATTCCTAAAACTAACACTTATGACTCTTACAAAAACAGAAAAAACTGTAGGCATTGCTTTGGCTATGGTCTTATTGTTGCTAACGCTTTCTGGCAGTGGCTACTTCTTTTTTACCCTTAAAGTGAACTGTATACAATGGCTTGCCTATAACGCTTGCTCTCCCAGTAGTTTGGTTTATTTAGGCTGCTTTCTTGCTTTTTTGCGTACCAAAAACACCTTTTGGCTACCCCTTGCTTTCCTGCCTATGTATTACTTCGGAACTATGGGGCTTTTCACCTTTACGTGGAGCGGAGCCAACATCTTCGCCCAACTTTCGCACATTACAATGACGCTGAACCTCCTTTGGGCAGGCTATATCCTCTACCGTACAGCCCATTATAAGGCTTTTGCAGAAGGCTTATTGTGTAGTATAGGGCTTTTTGTGCCCTATATCGCCTTTGTGATGTATTACTGCCGTACTCACGCTACCGAAATAGCCAACTTATTACAGATGAACTAACCCTAAATAACAGCAAACAAAAAAGGCTACCCCAGCGGGCAGCCTTTTTTCTTGTTAATTTGTTATTAGCTTTATTGGCGAATAAGCTTCACTTCTTTATCCTTGAATTTTTTAGAAAGCCATTGTTGTAGCTTCTCGGTATCTACTTCTTTTACTACCTCTTTTCCTTTAACAGTTTCTATCATAGGTTCATAAATCATTACAGTAGTAGTGTAGATAGAATCCTTTTTACTAAAATTATTCAGTTTTCCAAAATAAAACTCTTTGATATTAGGGAACAATACCTTTACTTCATTGGCAAAAGTAGGGTCAGAAGGCTTATATTGCTCTAACTCATCAGTAAGATGCTTAATTTTTACATCTTTATTGGAGAGTGTAGCCTTACTTTTGTTAATTTCAGTAAGTATTTCGTCGCTAATATCTGTCTCTTTTTGGCGAATAATCAGCTCAGTGTTATTAATCTTGAAGTTTTTAAGGTTACTTTGCAGTGTTTTAAGCTCTTCCTCACTGAATTTCTTATCCAAAAATGCCAATTCTATTTTTTTAGGCGAACTGTTATAGCGTATTTTCTTATAAATAATGGTATAACCACTATTTTCAAACTGGGCAGTAATGTAATGAGCTACATTTTCATTAAAAGTTTTTTCTTGAAATAAAGAGTACGCCAAATACAAACTGGGAGTTGTAATAAGTACCACCAACGAGCTGATTACATAGCGCAAACGCTTGTTTAGTTGTTCATTACCAGTGTTTTTAGGAGCATATTTTAGGTATTTGATGATTAGGAAAGTAGCAATACCAATAAAAAAGCAGTTGATACTATACAAGTAGAAAGCTCCTAAGAAGTAAGCAAAATTAGCAGTAGCCAGCCCAAAGCCAGCTGTACATAACGGAGGCATTAAAGCCGTAGCGATAGCCACCCCAGGTATAGGGTTCCCTCTATCTTGGCGAGTAAGTGAAATAGCCCCTACCAAGCCACCTACAAAGGCAATAAACACATCATAAATAGTAGGTGAGGTACGTGCCAACAACTCTGATTGTACATCTTTAAACGGACTTACATAGAAGTAAATAAAGGACACTAATAAGCTCACTATGGTAGCTATTAAGAGGCTTCTACCGGTTTTCTTCAGCAGGTCGAAATCATAAGTAGCAAGGGCAAAACCTGCCCCTACAATAGGACCCATTAGGGGCGAAATAAGCATTGCTCCTATAATTACAGCTGTTGAATTAACATTTAGCCCTATAGAAGCAATAAGGATAGCACAAGCCAGAATCCAAAGGTTGGCCCCTCTGAATGAAATATTGTTAAGTATATCCTCTATTACCTTTTCTTTCTTCTCCTCACCTTGATGTAAGTTGAATAGGTTTTTGAAAAAACTCATATTTTTATTTCTTAATTTTCTAATTTACTATCTGTTAATTTATTAAAGCTTCTTTAATATGATTCACTTCGGCACCTATATCGCCAGCACCTACTGCTAAGAGCAGTTTAGGACGTTTTTTTAGTAAGAAAGGAATTAAGGCTTCTTTGCTTACTAAAGTTTTCTGCTTAGCGGTAATCTTATCTAATAGCACTTGTGAAGTGATACCCTCAATAGGCAATTCGCGGGCTGGATAGATGTCCAACAGTATTACCTCATCAAACTGAGATAAGCTTTTAGCAAAATCATCCATAAAGTCGCGAGTGCGGGTAAAAAGGTGAGGCTGGAAAATAATTGTTTTGGGAGTGTCAGGATACATTTCGGCTACGGCTTGGTACAAAGCGCTAATTTCGGAAGGATGGTGTGCATAGTCATCAATGAAAACGAAATCCTTTTCTTTGATGATATAAGAAAATCGCCTTTTTACCCCTTTGAAAGTAGCTAAGTGAGGGAGAAGTGCCTCTGGAGCAAAACCAGCTTTTATAGCCACTGAAACTGCGGCTAAGGCATTAAGTAAGTTATGTCGGCCGGGCTTAACGAAAGTATAATCTTTGTAGATGCCCCCACTGTATTTAAAATCAAAGTGATATACGCCATTTTCTATACGTATGTTTTGGAAAGAGTAATCGGAATTGTCTTCTAAGCCATAAGTTTCGCCTGCAATATTTAAGCCATTACGCACTATAAGGCTACCCCCTGGTTTTATCTTAGCTGCAAACTGATGAAATCCTTCAATAAGATGTTGCTCATCACCATAAATATCAAGGTGATCGGCATCCATTGAGGTAATACAAGCTATATTAGGAGATAGGCGCAAGAAAGACCTGTCAAACTCATCGGCTTCGGCTACGGTGTACTCACTGCCTTTTAGCACTAAGTTGCTACCAAAATTTTCGGCTATTCCGCCTAAGAAAGCACTTACTGGAGCACCTGCTTCTACCAATATGTGAGCGAGAATACTAGTAGTAGTAGTTTTGCCGTGAGTACCAGCTATAGCCAAGCAGAAACTGTTTTGGGTAATAAGCCCTAATACTTCGGAGCGTTTTACTACCTCAAAGCCGTGCTGCTGAAAGTATACTAACTCACTATGTTCTTTAGGAATAGCAGGGGTATAAATAACCAAAGTAGTTTCTTTATCTTTAAATGGGGGAGCTATTTTGGCTACCTCATCGGTGAAGTGCACGCTGATGCCTTCTTTTTCTAACATTTCGGTAATTTCGGTAGGAGTACGGTCGTACCCTGCTACCAGCTTGCCATTGGTGTTAAAATATCGGGCAAGTGCAGACATTCCTATACCGCCTATACCTATAAAATAAACGTTTTGTATTTTTTCTAAGTTCATTATTTTTTTGAATCAATTAATTTTCCGTTGAGGTAATTACTTACTTTTGTTTCCTTAGTACTGCGGTCTTCGCAAGTTTTTTGGGTAATAACACCCTTATTATACAGTTCGCGGCAGTTACCTTTTTCGGTTATATAAAATTTTTCGGTAAGATTGCCTTCGGGGTCATACTTGGTAGTGGCTTTGCCATCAATTACTTCCAATTTGAGTTTGCCATTTTGGTAAAACTCACGAGTGATGTTTTTAATAGTATTCACCTCTTTGCTAGGGTTACCATTCTTATGGTAAGTAGTAACAATTTGGTCGGCACCTTCTTTTAAGTTGGTATGAATTTCTATTTTTTGAGCTACATTACCAGCATAGTCATACACTAAGCCCTCAATGATGTCGCCTTTGAAGATATTCTTTTTGCGCAATCTGCCTTCTTTGTTAAACAAGTGTATTTCTGAGAGTTTTCCATTATCAAAAAGGTAAGTAGAGGCAATATTACGGACTTTGTTAAGGAACTTACCTTCTCCTGTAAATTTGCCGCTATTACCTATTTCGAACTCAAAGCGTTGCTCATCATTATCAATTATGTAAGAGCCTTTTTGTAAAGCTACCTTGCGAATAATATATGCCTGACGTATCATATCGGCATTGATACTTGCTGAGTTACCAGACTTCATTAATCGTTGTAATTGTTGATACACTTCGTAATTGGTATATTCTTTTATTTCGACAATGCCTTTTTTAAAGGTATCACTTTTAGTATCGATAAAAACAGAAGGCTTTAGGGTAGTTTGTGAAAAGGCAGTAGCTACCCAACATATCATTATAAAAGTTATGTATTTTCTCATTCTTTTTCTATTTTTTGTGTTCTAATTCTTCAAATATCAAATCGACAATTTCTGTAGTAGCATTGGGTTGGGCAAGCGCTTTGATATGCTGTGAAAGGCTTTGCTGCTGGTTTTCATCGGCTATTAAAGAGCTAAAAGTATCGGCAAAGTGAGTGTCTAACTCTGTTTCACGTAGTAGGATAGCGGCTTGCTTATCGGCTATAGCTTTGGCATTTTTGGTTTGGTGGTCTTCGGCTACATTGGGTGATGGTATAAATATTACGGGTTTGCCTACCACGCATAGCTCACTTACTGAGCTAGCGCCTGCCCGTGAGATGATTACATCGGCGAGGGCAAAAGCCATTTCCATCTGATCAATAAATGCTAATACGCGTATATTTTCGCTATTGTACTTTTTGTACTCATCATAGTAGAGTTTGCCGCACTGCCATAGTACTTGCACCCCAAGCTGTTCAAACAAAGGTAGCTGAGCTTCTACCAGCTGATTGATACGCCTTGCTCCTAAACTACCTCCTAATACCAAGAGTGTTTTCTGCTGGCTATTAAGATGAAAATAAGAAAAGCCTTCATTGCGATGTTGTGCTATATTTAGCAAACCTTCGCGTATGGGGTTACCTGTTTTGACGATTTTCTCTTTAGGGAAAAAAGCCTCCATACCGTCATAAGCTACGCATATTTTCTTAGCTTTTTGGGCGAGCATCTTATTGGTGATGCCGGCATAGGAGTTTTGTTCTTGAATAAAAGTAGGGATACCCATTTGTCCTGCTACTTTCACTACAGCCCCGCTAGCAAAGCCTCCGGTACCTATTACTGCATCGGGTTTGAAGCGTTTAATAATCTGTCGGGATTTGAGCAGGCTATGGATAAACTTTAAAGGGAATAGCAAGTTTTGCCAAGTGAGCTTACGTTGGATACCGGAAATCCAGAGCCCTTGAATGGGGTAGCCAGCTTGGGGTACCTTTTGCATTTCCATACGGTCTTTGGCTCCTACGAATAGAATTTCGGCTTCGGGTGAGCGTCTTTTTATTTCGTTGGCAATGGCAATGGCGGGGAACATGTGTCCGCCAGTACCGCCACCAGAAATGATAATTTTTTTCATTTTTATTTAGGTTTTAGGTAGTTTTGAGTTCAATAACAGTGATTTCAGGCCATACGCCAAGTCGGCCAGGGAAGGCGTGATAACCGAATCCGCGATTCACGTTTAGGTATTTGCCATCTTCTTCATACATTCCGCCCCAATATTTATAGGCGTATTGAGAGGGGCTCCACTTTATCCACCCAGGTATTTCGATGCCGAACTGCATACCATGTGTATGTCCGCTAAGGGTGAGCTGGATATCTTTGTTTTCGGGCAGCACTACTGCTTCCCAGTGAGTAGGGTCGTGGCTCATTAGTATTTTGAAATCGGTATCGGTGATGCCCTCCATAGCTTTGTTCAGGTTGCCGTATTTGGAGAAGCGGCCTTTGCCCCAGTTTTCGACTCCTATGAGAGCGATTTTTTCGCCATTTCGTTCTAAAAAGCGATGTTCATTGAGTAGCAAATTCCATCCCATTTCTTTTTGAAGGGCAAAGAGCTTGTCTAAATTTTGTTGTTTTGCTTCGGGAGTTTCCCAAGAGGAATAATCGCCATAATCATGGTTACCCATTACAGAAAACACTCCGTGGGGGGCGTGTAGGGTAGCGAAGAGGCTTTTCCAATTATGTACTTCATCGGCTAAGTTATTGACTAAATCGCCGGTGAAGAGGATTACATCACTTTGTTGGGCATTAATGAGTTCGACTCCGTACCGTATTTTGTCGTAATTATCAAAGCTGCCGCAATGGATATCGGATATTTGGGTAATGCGGTAGCCATCGAACGCCTTGGGGAGGTTATCAAAGTAGAGGGTGTATTTCCATACTTTGTAGTTGTATTTGCCTTTAAAGATGCTATACAAAATTCCTGCCAAAGGGATAGCGGCTAGGCTCCAGCCTAATGTACTTACGAACTTACGGCGTGAAGGCATACGGGGTTGGCCATTGGTGGGCTTGCGGAAAGGAGCGCGGATAAGGCGCACTACATCTTCTAACAGCAGGGGTATGCTTACAAAGAGGCAGACAATAAGCCACGATAGCAAGCCGGCTACAGCGTATTGCTGAGGGGCACTCCATACTACCTTACCACGGTGAAACCAGTGGTACAAGAGGTGGGCTATTACGGCTGAAGCTGCTATCCAAAATACCCAGTGTACCCAACGGGGTGCTTTGAGTGCTTTTAGGCTTCGGCTGGCGTAGATAGTTAATAAAAAGTATACGGTAAAAATACCTGTAATAATGATGTAGACCATAGATGAAATTAGCAAATTAGAAAATTAGCAAATTGGCAAATTAGCAAATTAGCAGATTAGCAGATTAGTTAATTGGCAGATTGGATAATTTTCTTTATATTTTCGACTGATGAGATGGGGCGCTTGCTTTCGTCGAGGAAGGCTTCGGTTTTGAATGAGAAGGGTAGGGTAGTGCCCATATCTTCAAAGATAGTGCCTGAAAAATGTACATCGGTAAAGCCAGCGGCTTTTATCTGTTGTATGCTTTGTGGGTTGATACCTCCTCCAGGCATAATGGTAGGTTGCCCCTTGGCAATGTTATTGAGTTGTTTTAATAACTCAAGTCCTTCGATAGCTGATTTTTTGCCTCCTGAGGTGAGAATGCGATCAACACCTAAGCTTTTGAGTGTTTGGATAGCTGTGATAGGGCAGGGGGTGCAATCAAAGGCGCGGTGGTAGATGAACTCCATAGTGCCTGCGGCTTCTTTGAGGCGGGCAGTACGCTCCTGATCGATGGTATTGTCACGATGTAGTACGCCTGTAACTACGCCTTGGCAACCGAGTTCGCGACAGAGAAGGATATCACGTAGCATTACATCGAACTCTTCATCGGTATAGGTGAAGTTACCACTGCGTGGACGTATGAGTACACAGTTACCAATACTGAGTTCGTCCATTACTTTTTTTGTAAGTCCGTAGCTGGGGGTGATACCTCCTACGCCTAATTCACTACACAATTCAATACGGGTAGCGCCCGCTATTTGAGCATTTTTAGCCGACTCAAAAGAGCTGGCACATATTTCATAAATCATAATAATCGGTAATTTTTGGTGCAAAGATACAGAATAATTGACAAATAGCAATATTTTTTAGGATTTAGGGGGGAGGAGGGTGAAGTTTCTTCATTTTGCATTACATACTTGGTTGCGGTAGCTGAGCAACTATCCTTCGTTTATAGTTCGTTTATCCTTCGTTATTCGTTCGTTCAGCCTTGGGGATAGTTGGTAGGCAGTTGAGGGGTGGGGGGGAGCTTAACTATAGTAGGCTGGGGGTGGCGTGAGGAAGAAGGGTAGGGGAGTGGAGGGGTGGTGAGCCTTGGGAGGAGGTAAAATGTTTTGGCAAAATAAAAAACTTATTAAAAACTTGCAGATTCATTTTTTTGTCGTAATTTAGCCCCAAAATTTAAAACAGTTGTATCAACTAAAAACAAGCATTTACAATGGGAAAAGGATTTTTTAAGGTACCTAATGCTACCAATGAACCGGTAAAAAGCTATGCTCCTGGCACAGCTGAACGCACTGCGGTGCAAGCAGCCTATAAAGATTTATGGGCTACTGAAATTAATGCGCCTTTGTATATAGGTGGTAAGGCCGTGCGTACAGGCGATACTGCCGAAATGTACTGTCCGCACGATCATAAGCACTTGCTTGGGGTGTATCACAAAGCTAGTAGCGAGCATGTAAAGCAAGCTATAGAAGCGGCTTTGGAGGCTAAAAAACAATGGGCTGCCCTTGCGTGGGAAGAACGTGCGGCTATCTTTTTGAAGGCTGCTGACCTTATTGCGGGTCCGTACCGTGCCCGTATGAATGCTGCTACGATGATTGCGCAATCAAAAACGGTGCATCAGGCAGAGATAGATTCGGCTTGTGAGCTGATAGATTTTTTGCGTTTTAATGTGCAGTTTATGGCGGATATTTATGCTGACCAACCTAATTCAAGCGAGGGGGTATGGAACCGTGTGGAATATCGTCCGCTTGAGGGATTTGTGTATGCTGTGACTCCGTTTAACTTTACTGCTATATCGGGTAACTTACCTGCCAGCGCTGCCCTTATGGGTAATGTGGTGGTGTGGAAGCCAAGTACTTCGCAGATTTTTTCGGCTGAAATGATAGTGGAAGTGCTACAGAAAGCGGGATTACCTGCTGGGGTGATAAACGTAGTACACGGTGATGCGGCTATGATTACTGATACTATATTGGCGAGCAAAGATTTTGCTGGTATTCACTTTACGGGCTCGACTAATGTGTTTCAAGATATATGGAAGAAAATAGGTAATAATATTCATAACTACAGAACTTATCCTAAAATAGTAGGAGAAACTGGTGGTAAAGACTTTATTATTGCACACCCTACTGCTGATGCACAAGAGGTGGCAACAGCTATAAGCCGTGGTGCGTTTGAGTATCAGGGACAGAAGTGTAGTGCTGCTTCACGCGTGTACCTGCCAAAGAGTAAGGCTGATGAGATTTTGGCTTTGGTGAAGAAAGATGTACTATCATTCAAGATGGGTTCACCTGAGAACTTTGAGAACTTTATTACAGCTGTTATTCACGAGCATTCATTTGATAAATTGGCGCGCTATATAGACCAAGCGAAGAAGGATAAAGATGCTGAAATATTTGTAGGCGGTGGTTATGATAAGAGTAAAGGTTATTTTATTGAACCTACAGTAATTGTAACTACTAATCCTAAATACACTACTATGGAAACTGAGCTTTTTGGTCCGGTAGTAACTGTGTATGTGTATGAGGATGCGAAATGGATAGAGACATTGCATTTGGTAGATGAGACTTCGGACTATGCGCTTACAGGTGCTGTATTTGCTACCTGCCGTTATGCTGTGGATGAGGCAGTGAAGGTATTGGAGAATGCTGCGGGTAACTTCTATGTGAATGATAAACCTACGGGTGCTGTAGTAGGACAACAGCCTTTTGGTGGTGCTCGTGCATCAGGAACTAATGACAAGGCAGGGTCAGCCCAAAACTTATTACGCTGGGTATCGCCACGCCTTATTAAAGAGACTTTTGTGCCTCCTGTAGATTATAGATATCCTTTTTTAAATAAGAATTAAACAATAGATAAATTATACTTTGCCAAAGGTTATAGCAGAATAAGAGGCTATAAACTTTGGCAAAGTTAATGCTAATATTAAAATAATAATCATCATTAATCATTAAACGTTAAACATTTGAAATGGACTGGCTTATTAACTTAATGACCAATCATGAAAGTGTAGCCTATACGGTTATTGTGTATAGTATTGTAATAGCAGTAGGGGTTGCCTTAGGGAAAGTAAAGATTTTTGGCATCTCGTTTGGGATAGCGTGGGTGCTGTTTGCAGGGATTGCAATGGCTGAAATGGGGTTCACGGTGAATCATCATATTCAGCATTTTATTAAGGAGTTTGGGCTTATACTATTTGTATATACGATAGGGTTACAGGTAGGGCCAAGCTTTTTTGCAGCCTTTAAGAAAGAAGGTATTAAGCTTAATTTATTGGCAATACTTTCGGTAAGTACTTGTGTAGCAACAGTTATTGCTATTCACTACATTACCAATACCGATATGGGTACGCTAGTAGGTATAATGTCGGGGGCAGTAACTAATACGCCAGGACTTGGAGCTGCTAATGCGGCTTTGGCAGAGAAGTTTGGTGAAGGAGCGCCTTCACTTACTACTATGTATGCGGTAGCTTATCCTTTTGGGGTATTGGGTATTATTATTGTAATGCTTGGCTTGAAAAGCATCTTTAAGGTAAACTTGGATGCGGAGAAGCGGCTTAATGCACTACGCCGCTCTAAAGACCAAGTTATTATTAACCGATTTGCAGTAAAAGTTACCAACCCAGCGCTTTATGGCAAGCCGCTAAGTGTGATTAAAGAAACTTTACACTTTGATTTTTCTATTTCACGTGTTAGCAGAAAAGGTGAGGTACTACTTGCCAGTGAAGATACACTAATTGAAGAAGATGATGTGATATTGGTAGTAGCAAACCAAAAAGAGAATGAGAAGTTCTTGACTTTAATGGGACAGAATGTATCGATTTTGGATTATTTCCCTGAAGAAAAGACAACGCGTTACACATCACACCGCATTAACGTTACGCAAAGATCAATCTTTACTAAAACGCTTGCAGAGCTGGATGTACGCAAACGTTTTGGAGTAAATATCACTCGTGTATTCCGTGCAGGTATTGAGTTTGTGCCTTCGGCTAATACTAAATTACAATTTGGTGATACTATTACCGTAATAGGAGAAGAAGCTCATATACAACAAGTAAGTAAAGAGTTTGGTAACTCTAAACGCCGTATGCAAACCCCACATATAGCAGAGCTTTTTATGGGTATTACTCTTGGGGTGCTATTGGGTAGTATACCTTTTGCTATACCAGGTATACCAGGGGCTGTGCGCTTGGGATTGGCTGGTGGTCCGCTGATTGTAGCTATACTCATAAGCCGTTACGGAGGTAAGTTTTCGGTAACGCACTATGTATCACAAAGTGCTAACCTAATGGTGCGCGAGATAGGTATTGTGCTTTTCCTTGCCAGTGTAGGCTTGGATGAAAGAGCTAATTTTATTGATACTCTTTTGTACGGACAAGGTTTGTACTGGATGGGCTTAGGAGCGCTTATTACCCTAATACCATTATTGGTAACCTCACTTGTAGCACGTATAAAAGCTAAGTTAGACTATTTGGAAATCTGTGGATTACTTTCAGGAGCATCGACAGACCCACCAGCATTGGCTTTTGCTAATGATATGTCCAACTCGGAAATACCTGCCCTTACGTATGCTAGTGTATATCCGCTTACTACGTTTATGAGGATAATGGTAGCGCAATTATTGATAGTACTTTTTATGTGATGTTTTAAAAAAAAATATGTACTTTTGCGCCCTAAAAATATAATACTATGTTTGGAAATATGATGGATATGATGGGTAGGCTTCAGGAAATTAAACAAAAAACCGATGAAGCTAAAGCCCAGCTAAATAGCGTACTCTTGGAAGAAACATCTGCTGATGGGAATGTGAAAGTAACTATTAATGCTAATAGAGAAATAAAATCTATTAGTATAGATGATACACTTTTGGAAGATAAAGAAGCCTTAGAAGACTTTTTGATACTTACCTTGAATAAAGCTATAGCTAGAGCTACAGAAAAGAATGAAGCAGCTTTGGCAGAGGTAGCTAAACAAGGACTTCCTTTTAATTTTTAAAACACAAAAAAACACAAAACAAATGGGTAAAATAATTGCTATTGCAAACCAAAAAGGAGGGGTAGGTAAAACTACAACCTCAGTGAATTTAGCAGCTTCGTTAGGGGTGCTGGAGAAGAAAGTATTACTTATTGATGCTGACCCACAGGCAAATGCTACTTCGGGCTTAGGTATTAATGTTGACTCAATAGAACATGGTACTTATGAGCTTTTGGAGCACACTATGGAGGCTAAAAATATGATTATTCATACCAGTTCGCCTAACCTTGACCTTATAGCAGCACATATTAACTTAGTAGCTATTGAGATTGAATTGGTGGATAAGGAACAGCGTGAATTTATGCTTAAAAAGGCCTTAGCCCCTATTAAAGACCAATACGACTATATTTTGATAGACTGCGCGCCTTCATTAGGACTTATTACCCTAAATGCTCTTACTGCTGCAAACTCGGTAATAGTGCCTATACAGTGTGAATACTTTGCTTTGGAAGGTTTGGGTAAATTACTTAATACTATTAAGAGTGTGCAGAAAGCTTTTAATCCTAATTTGGATATTGAAGGCTTGCTACTTACTATGTATGATGCCCGCTTGCGCCTATCAAACCAAGTAGTAGAGGAGGTACAAAAGCATTTTAGCAATATGGTGTTTAAGACTATCATTCAGCGTAATGTGCGCTTGAGTGAGGCACCGAGCTTTGGTGAAACAATCATTAACTATGATGCTACTAGCAAAGGAGCTACAAACCATATTAGTTTGGCGCAAGAAATTATTGATAAAAACAGAACAACATAAATGGCGAAACCTTTAAAAAAACAATCATTAGGAAGAGGCTTAGATGTTATTTTTGGTAATAGTCCTGAATTGGCAATCAATTCTATAGAAGATAAGAATGCTGATAAGATAGTGGGGAATATTATTGAGTTGGAACTTGACCTGATAGAAGTGAACCCTTTTCAGCCCCGTACTTCATTCAATGAAGAAGAGCTGCAAGGCTTGGCATCTTCTATTGAAGAATTAGGGGTAGTACAGCCTATTACTGTACGCAAGCTGGAAGGAAAGAATAAATATCAACTCATTTCGGGCGAACGTCGTTTTCGTGCATCTAGATTGGCAGGATTGAAAACTATACCTGCTTATATACGTATAGCTGATGATAACGAGTCGCTTACAATGGCATTGGTAGAGAATATTCAGCGACAAGACTTAGATCCTATAGAAATAGCTCTTTCATACCAACAGCTTATTGAACAAGTAAACCTTACTCAAGACCAAATGAGTAAACGTGTAGGCAAAAAACGCTCTACAATTACTAATTACTTGCGATTACTGAAGTTAGCCCCTATAGTGCAAACAGGTATACGTGATGGCTTCATTACAATGGGACATGGTAGAGCTATTATTGCTATTGAAGATGCTGACCAGCAAGCTGAAATATACCAACGTATTGTAGCTGAAAATCTATCAGTACGCGATACGGAAGAGTTGGTACGCCGCATGCAAAACCCTGAGCAACTTACTGATAATATAGTGAGTATACAAATACCTAAGAGTGTAGTAAAGACAGATTTGCCTACCTATATACGTGAAAATGTAGGAGCTATCAGTAAATTTTTTGGTGCTAAGGTAGGAGTGAAAATGAGTAAAGATGGTAAAGGAAGCCTTACAATTCCTTTTACTTCAGAAGAAGATTTTAAACGAATTCAACAACTCTTACGTACATATAATGAATAAACATATTGTTTTTATAATAGCGCTTTTTGGCTGTATGGGGATTTTGCAGGCACAAACCAATAAAGGAGAAAAACTTGAAGTGCCTAGTGACTCGGTGCAAATAGCTGCTATGCGCAATAATGTGAAAAGCATTACATGGAATACTGATCCGCTATCGCCTGCTAAAGCTGCTTTTTATTCGGCAGTATTGCCAGGTTTAGGACAAATATATAATAAGAGTTATTGGAAGGTACCTTTTGTATATGCAGCTATAGGCACTCCTATCTATTTTTATATTCGTAATTCAAATTACTATGATCGTTATCTAAATGCCTATAAACACAGGCAGCAGGGATATACAGATGATGAATTTTACGGTAACCAATCTAATGGACAACCTAGAGTTAGTACTGATGGTTTGAGACGTGGTATACAGTTTTATAGGCGTTATAAAGAGCTATCAATACTAGTAGGTGTAGGTTTATATGCTCTAACAGTGATTGAAGCTAATGTAGATGCCCACTTAAAGCAGTTTAATGTAGATGAGAGACTTACTTTAGAGCCTTTTATTTATACAGATCCGCTTACCAGTTCCCAGTTTGGCCTAACACTTACTTATAAGACAAAGTGGTAAAAATATTTAACTAAAAAGAAGTGGCAGCCAAGCATTTGCTTGCAACCACTTCTTTGTTTAGTTTTTTATAAAATCACAAATCTGTAAAAGTATCATTAGTAAAGCATAGAAAATATTAATCTATACTTAAATAGAAAAATCTGTTTGAGACTTTCCAAAAGGATCTGAGTTTACCCTCCCCAATTTACTAAATTACTAAATTTGTTCATTTGAAACTAGAATTCTAAAGTAAAACTACATCCAAAAACTTTCGTTTTCTTGATTTCGTTTCTCCTCTTTTATTAAACGCTTAGCTTCTTCTTCTGTTATGTTATATTGTCTAGCTATATCGCTGTAATATCGCATTGTTTCAGCTTCACTACCATCAGGAAGTGTTGTAAATATGTATATAGGTACTTTTTGAGAAAAGTCAGTAGAGCTTCTTGCTTCTAATTCATCACCAACTTTATTAAAAGGATAAAATCCTTTAGATTTTATATCATTTATATATTTTGTACCTTTAGTAACATGAAATAGAGTGATCTGTAAATTGAATTTTACATAGGCTTTTTTAGGAGAAAAATAACCTTTAAGGCCTAATGGGTTATCTGTAAGAGCAGACCTTCTTGGAGAATTAGTAGGGTCTATAAATTGATTTATCATAATGTCTTCAGGGTCAGTGTCTCTATATTCATAGCTCCAAAGATCATCGGTTTGGGTTACTGTTTCATTGTTCTTTGTATTTATATAGCTATTTACTTCAAAGAAATGTTGGTGGATAGGTAGCATTTCGGAAGTTGTAAATTCACTATTCATTCTCTCTCCTTTATGATTATAATAAATAATCTCTAAAGCATAAACAGTTTTACCACTATTTTCTATCATTAATACAGGGTCACTTTCTGTAAGGATTTTGCCAGATTCATTTTTTCGTACCCAGTTTTTACTTACATTATCTAATTCAAAAAAGAATTTTTGTACAGGATTGATAGCACTTATAGGGTCGGCATGAAACATTTTGTCATGCAAGTGTCCTTTTCTAATAATGAACTCTACTTTGGCAGGGTCTTCATGTCCTTTACCTTTTCTTTCATCAGTAGGGGCAATAGGTTCTTTACTACAAGCAGTAAAAATAATTGTTAATGCTATAAAAACAAATATAGCTTTGAAAGTGTATGTAATTTTTTTCATTTTAGTAATCTATTATTAGTTATTCTTCAAATATTTATGAAAATCTTCAGGACGATTAAATTCTAAGGAAATATTATAGGTTTGTGTTTCGTGTTCGTAGTTAAGAGTGATTTTAGGAGTATTTTTAGCCTTACTGCTATTTTCTGCTAAAGCATTAGGATTATTATTCCAATATATTGTTGCACTTCCTAACTCTTCTTTGGTTAAAGAATGATAAAATTGCTCTTTTGTAAATTGAGCATAATCATAGTTTTTATCATCATTAAATCTTCTATATCTATAAGCTTTGTTAGCAAAAGAGCTAATGTACTTATCTAAAAAAGTAATGTTTTCCACTACATTCTTACTTTGTAAGCTTTCATTAGCATTATCTACAGGCACTACTATAATACTTCCTACCCCTTTGTATCTTTGATAAGGGCGAAGATCTAAATCAAAAATATCCTCGAAAGAAACAGTTACTTTATATTTTTTAAAGGCTTCCATTTCTTTTTCTGCATAATATATTAATTGTGGCTCAAAATCATCTGTCCACTCATAACTGATATTGTGAGAGGTCAGTAATGCTACAAAATCGTCTTTTTTCATTCCGATACTTTTATTTAACACACCTAATTGTAGAATGCTAAAGGATAAAGCTTCATTTTCACTGAAATTATACTTCTTTTCCAATTTAAGTATTTCTTTTATCTCAACTCTTTTTCCTTTTTGGTCAGTAATACTCAGTGAAAAATTATAATTTCCTTCTTTGGCATCTGTTGGAATATCAAAATGTTTATGAATATTACCTCCTTTCAAGCCTTTAAGATTAGGAAAAGTTTCTTTTACATTAAAACTAGAAGACTCATTTCCTTGATAAGTGATTTCTAATTTTACTTCTTCAATATTTCCTTCTACAGTAAGAGTTGCTTCTAAATGCAGTTCCTCTCCTATTTCTCCTATTTTAGAATTTTTCTCTCCTAATTCTATGTTTTCTATCTTAGGATCAGCTATAGTGGCATCAATGTCATTCTTACCTTCTTTAGAACAAGAAAATAGAAAAATAGTAAAAAATATTCCTGTAATAATAGTGAATAAATATGATATTTTCTTCATTTTTTTGATAGTTTTAAAAATTGTAATTTACTCTTACGAATATATTCCTACCCAAATCGTGGGCATAATACCTAAACCTATTGGTATATTCTTTATATTCGGTATTGAAAAGGTTTTCAGCAGAAAGCTTTATGGTAAGAGTTTGCTGTTTATGTATGGGTAAAGTAACTCCTATACTTCCCTCAAAAAGATGATATGCATTAGGAGTAGTAGGTACTAACTCTTGTGAAGGCTCAAAACGAGTTTGCTTAGCTACAAAAGTATGTCCTATACTTAGCAGGATGTTATTGAAAAACCTTTTAGGAGCTACCTTATATTCCAACTGCTGACTTACACGAGGTGCAGGAATGAACGGGAAGTAACGCTTCGTATGTAGTTCATTTGCCAGCACTACCGAACCTTTTAGCTGATAGTTAAAATTATTGTGTAGCTGCAAACTCGCATTTAAGTCAGCCCCTCGGAAAAATGCATCAGCTTGGGTATACTGAAAAATAGGGTATACTCCCGAAAATAAGGTGCGTGTTTCTCCTGTTGGGTAATCATAAATGTAGTTCTTAATAAGCTGTGCATAAAGATCAAGATTTACCCGACATTTGGGTTTACTATCTCTGTCATAGTTAAGCGATACAACCCATTTAGCACCTGTTTCAGCTTTGAGTTTTTCATCTCCCAAATCGTAAGTACCAGCACCGTGATGTAGTCCACTACTATACAACTCATTTACGTGAGGAGCGCGCCAAGCAATTCCTATATTCGTTTTTATACGCAAATCATTGTTATATTTGCTCATCAGAGGCAAGGCAGTTCCTAAACTATAAGTGAGGTTGTGAAAGTAGTGCTCACCACCATATCTTGCAGAGTACATATCATAACCATCAGCATTTAGGTATTTGTAATCATAACGTAAACCAGCTTCCAAAAGTAAAATATTCTTTTCGTACTTTTGAATAGCAAATGCCCCATAGCTTAAGGAAGCGTAATTCGGAATTACAGGTACTACTCCAGTGCCTGGTTGGTTGTAGTTATCTTGCTTGTTTAAACTACCTCCTATAGTACTTTTCCAGTGGTTGTAACTATGTTCCCAGTACATATCAAGAGTATGGGTTGTGAGCTCCATATTCAGTGCAGGGATACGTGTTCTATCCATACGCCTTACACTATACTCTTGTCTAATGTCTTTTTGAAAGGCATATTGAGCAGTCAGTTTTCCACCAAAAGGCAATAAGTAAAAAGCCTTACCTTTCAGTAGGTGGTGTATTACCTTTTGTTTAGGAGCATTGATATTGTATGAAAACGGATAAGTAGTCAGTGGTTTACCTATCTCAAACCGAGCTAGCAAATCATCCAAATTACCTATGTGCGAACCATAGAACACACTGCTTTCATTTTCGTATCTACTATAGAATACTTCTGCTGTACCTTTATCTTTTTGCACTCCAGTAGCTACCGAAAAGTTAGCTTCACGGGCAGCAGTATTGTTCAGAAGATAATTAGCTGTACTAATATCGCCCGAGCGTTTCACAGTTCCTTGTACGCGCCATGCCCATTCGTGTAGCTTAGGTACCGAACTTTCTAACTTCAAGCTAGTAGCTAGCTTACGTCCATTAGTAGTGAATGAGGGTGTTAGCTCTCCGTGTAGCCCATCACCATAAGGCAACTTATTAGGCGAAATAATGATAATTCCTCCTAAGGCATCAGCTCCATAGCGCACAGCTTCAGCTCCTTTTACTACTGTTATTTGGTCTGCTACAGTAGGGTCAATTTCAGGAGCGTGGTCTGCTCCCCATTGTTGCCCTTCTTGCCGAACTTCGTTGTTTAGTATTAAAATCCTATTGCTGTGTAATCCGTGAATTACGGGCTTAGCTATTGTAGCTCCTGTTTGTATCATCGATACGCCTGCTGCATTGCTAAGCACTTTTGCCAGCTCATTGCCCGAGTTTTCTTGTATCTTATTCTTACCTATTACTGCTACAGTTTTTACAGGGTTATATGCGTGTATATACTTGCTAATAATAACTGTTTCTTCCAGTTCTGTAGCCTTTTCCTTCATAACCACTACATAAGGTTTGGAAGCGGGTATGCTAATAGTAGCTTCATAGTCCTGAAAACCCAAGTAGCTTACTTTTATAGGGTACTTTCCCTTATTCACTTTGGGTATACTTATTTTACCTTCAACGTCAGTAAGGTAGTGTTTACCTATAAAATGCACTACAGCTCCTGCCAAAGGCAAATGGCTACCCTCTTCTACTCTTAATTGTAACGTTTCTTGTCCATAACCAAACGCGCAACCAAGCAGCAGAAGATATAATATCTTTTGCATAAATTTTTTAATTAGAAAATTAGCATATTAGCTAATTAGCAAACTATAAGTCCTTTACCATTTTATTTGTTAATTAAGAAATTAACAATTATGCAAAATTATTTGGCGGACCTCTTAAGAAGATTGTAAAGGCTCTTTGTGTAACGCCTTTTTCTATAAAGAAGAATATAAAATCAGTACATTGCTCCCATAACTGATATACAAAATCAGAAGGGGTAAAATACTGGTGTATTTGTACAAAAATACAATCGTGATGACTATCTACAGTACTGAAGTGCGCACTGTGATGACACTCATCACCTGTATTTATAGCACATAGCTCCTTACCCGTATAGTGACTATGGAAGAATTCACCTATCGGGAAAGCTACTTTCAACATACATAATAGTAGGGAGAAAGCAAAAATACGCTTATGTGCTTTGTAGTATTTCATTTATTATTATTACATCCTATCATTGCTGAAAACAGTCCGACCTATATCGCCATCTTTTGTGTTTACAAACCATAACTGACCATTATTTTCCAAAGTAGCTCCTGCAGAAATTATGCCATACCATTTCACTATTTGTTTCTCATAATTAGGCTTTAAGCTTCTATCGGTAGCTCCTAAGCTATAGGCGTGGTATCCATTGTAATTTGTAAATAAAAGGTTACCTCTAGCAAACTCTTCTTTGTACAGATTAATAACTTCATCAATACTCATAGGGGCTGAAAGGCTAAGCTCTCCAAAATTAGGTGTTTTCAAAGGAAATTTCTTTACAAAAACAGTATAATCGTAAGCACTGTTACCTATAATACGCTCCCAATACACATACACATCTGTTTGTGGGGCAAGCTCTGGTTTAAATAGGTATAACACAGGTGTACCTTTGTAGATGGGTAGTGAGTAGTCCTTTAGTATTTTACTAATGTCTACCTCATTTTTATTACCTATCTCTGGGTTACTATTCACCTCACTTCTGCTAAAATACTTCACAGGTAGATGGCTAACAACAGCGTATTGTAATGCACTACCCGATAAGTTTTTTATTACTAAGTGGTCAGCTCCTTTTTCATTGTAATTTTTCTGTAACTTTCTGTGTAAGTGCTGCATATTTTTACCATAGCTGGTATATAAGCTATCGTATTTCACCATTACCTGTTCGCCTCCAATTACAAAAGGTGTGCTTAGGGTTTGTATTTTTACAATATTTCCTCCCGATAAGTTGCTGTATACCGAATAGCTTACCTCTACTTGTGCCGTACTTCCATCAAGCGTATTTACCAATACGTAATTATGCTCAAAAAGCTTGCTTTTAGTCTCTATGATTGTCTCATCATCATCCTTTTCACAACTCCACTGCAAACTAAGAAATACAGCTGTCAAAACGGCAAAGTGTAATAGTATTTTTTTCATATCAATATGCGTTTATAGGGTCTATAAATCCTTGTTATCTGCGCTATCTGTTTAAAATCTCTACCTCAAACATTTCTTTAAAGTGTTCCAAAATCCGCATCTTTACTTCTTCTATATCCACTTTTTCTTTGGATAACTCTACATTTAGTGAGGTTACTGCCTTACCCCGTATACCACAAGGGATAATATTGTCAAAATACCCCAAATCAGTATTTACATTTAGGGCAAAACCATGCATTGTAACCCACCGTGAGCAGCGCACTCCCATAGCACATATTTTGCGCGCAAAAGGCGTGCCAACATCTAGCCACACTCCTGTTTCTCCTTCACTCCGTTCTGCTTTAAGCCCGTAATCAGCAAGGGTGCGAATAATCACTTCTTCCAAAAAACGCAGGTACTTATGTATGTCAGTGAAAAAGTTATCTAAGTCTAAAATAGGATAACCTACAATCTGCCCTGGCCCGTGATAGGTAATATCTCCACCACGGTTTATTTTGTAAAAGGTAGCTCCTTTCTTTTTTAATCCATCCTCGTCAATAAGTAGGTTCTCTATATGTCCACTCTTGCCCAAGGTATACACGTGTGGGTGTTCTACAAAAAGGAAGTAGTTATCAGTAGGTAAAGCCGTATTATTAGCTCTATTAGCTGTCTTTTGGGCTACTATCTCCTCAAAAAGATTCTCTTGGTAATCCCACGTCTCCTTATAATCTTTATTCCCTAAATCTTTAACGATTACTTGTTTGTTCATAAATGGTCTGAATGTTTCCTTGGCGTATATCACCTGTAGTGTATCCTTTATTGAACCAGTATTTTCTTTGTTCCGAAGTACCATGAGTAAATGAATCTGGTACCACATGCCCTTGCATACGTTTCTGTATAGCATCATCACCCACTGCATTGGCAGCGCTTAAAGCCTCGTCTATATCATCCGCATCCAAGTATTTTTTATTGTGATGAGCCCAAACTCCCGCGTAAAAATCAGCTTGCAATTCTTGTGCTACCGACCATTTATTAGCCGCTGCTTTGCTCAAGCCTTGTTGCCTTTTGCGCACCTCTGCCGATGTCCCCAATAAGGTCTGTACATGGTGTCCCACCTCATGAGCCATCACGTATGCAATAGCAAAGTCACCTCCTTTAGCCCCAAAACGTGTCTTAAGCTCCTCAAAAAAAGCCATATCCATATAAAGTTTATAATCAGCAGGACAGTAAAAAGGCCCTACTGCCGATGAGGCCGTTCCACAGCCAGTACTTACATTATCGGTGAAAAGAACTAAGGTCGGTTGCTTATAAGTACCCAATCCATTCTGATTAAAAACCATTTCCCAAACATCCTCAGTATCAGCCAATACAGTAGCAGTGAACTCACCTATTTTCTTTTGCTCAGCAGTCAGCTCTACTTTTTCTACTTGCTGCCCACTGGTACCACCACCAGCTACCTGATTTACCATCGAAGCTACCTGTTGTCCGGTCTCTCCTCCAAACAGTTGTAACAGTACCACAATGATACCCACAATACCACCGCCAGCAATCAGTCCGCCTTTACCGCTGATACCTCTACGGTCTTCCACATTATTACTTTGTCTTCTACCTTCCCATTTCATATTTTATATGTTTTAGAATTTGGGCGCAAAGATAAGAATAATTTATAAATTAGCAAGAAGTCAATACACCAATTCTCTCCACATTTATGCTCCACCCCCCAACCACCTTCCTATCCCCTCTCAACCACCCCTTAGCCTGAACGAACGAATAACGAAGGATAAACGAACTATAAACGAAGGATAGTCATCCAGCTGCCACAGCTCAAAATATGTGATGTAGGATTAGTAAAGAATCAGCCTTTTAATCATTAAATTATATCTCTCTAATAATTATGAAACAAAAAAAACACTATTTCCTCAACATCTAAAAATGTCTCAGAAACAGTGTTTTAATCTTCTACTGTAATAATTTCTTATTTAACGTATAAAAATCCTTTTTTCTCTTCCAAAGTATTATTTTTGTAATACCTCAATATATAGAAATAAGTTCCAGCCAAAGCTCTGTTGCCTATTACGTTTTTCACATTAGCATAGCCTCTAAATACTTCATTTTTACCATAGTCAGCATTCTCATATACCTTTAAACCAGTTTCATCAAAAACAGCTATGTAGATAGGTCTATCTTTGTCCGTATTTTCTATTTTGAAATAGTTACAAGAATTAGCTGTCGAAACTCCATTGTAAATAATTACTTCCGAAACATCAGAAGTAGAAGGTATATTCACCGTTGGCGTCGTTACCGTTGGCGTCGTTACCGTTGGTGTACTCACTGTTGGCGTCGTTACCGTTGGCGTCGTTACTGTTGGCGTCGTTACTGTTGGTGTCGTTACCGTTGGCGTCGTTACCGTTGGCGTCGTTACCGTTGGCGTCGTTACTGTTGGCGTCGTTACTGTTGGTGTACTCACTGTTGGCGTAGTTACCGTCGGAGTACTTACCGTTGGCGTAGTTACCGTCGGAGTACTTACTGTTGGCGTCGTTACTGTTGGAGTACTTACAGTCGGAGTACTTACAGTCGGAGTAGTTACAGTTGGAGTACTTACAGTCGGAGTAGCTACTGTCGGTGTACTTACAGTCGGTGTACTTACAGTCGGAGTAGTTACCGTAGGCGTAGTTACCGTAGGCGTAGTTACCGTAGGCGTAGTTACCGTAGGCGTAGTTACCGTAGGCGTACTTACTGTAGGCGTAGTTATAGCAGGATTAATAGTAATTACCTGTACATAACGATTTTCGTTATGAGCATTATCCTCTACAAACCATACATAGGTTACCTCTTTCTTTTTACCATTTTTGTCATATTTACTTTCTTCACTTGAAGTTACATTTAATACCCCATCGCAGTTATCAGTAGCTGTAAGGTTTTCTTTGAAAGGCACTTGATCCTCACTCTTCACTATCATACTCTTAGGGTAAGCCGAAAGCTCTGGCCTTTTGGTATCCCTAAGGAAGATTTGCTGAGTATGCCGAATAGGCAATACCCCATCAGCGTATGCTATCCAAGAACGCGTGAGTTTATAAGCTTTTTTATCACCTTCAGTCATTTCTTCTTCATAATCTATACGAATATTATCAGCTCCTGCAGCCTTTACTGTTGCTTTTTCAGGTATCTCACCTCGGCATTCTATATGCATATCTTTAGGAAGGTCTCCTACAAAATGCAAACTATTAATAGGAGTTTCTTTTTCGTAATAGATAAATTGCTGAGCGGTAGCGGTATTCTTGCAATTATCAGTCGCTACCCATTTGCGCAATAAGTAGGTAGTATGATTTTCTTCAGAAAAAGCTACTTTTGCAACCTTATTACTAGAACAATAATTAGAAATAGCAGTAACATTCGGAACAGCGGGTACAGCATTTTTCTTCACTGTTATTGTAGGCTCTGGCAAATTATTAAAGGTAATATCAGGACTGTGCATATCCAGATAGGCAGGAGTATCACTACTCACAGCATAGGCTATATGATTAAGCACTTCTATTTTGAAAAGTCCTTCCACAAAAAGAGTACCCCCATTCCAACCTTTGGCTTGCGTCGGGAAAATAACAGTAGCTTTTCCATTGTTAGGGATTCCATCAGCCAACACATATTTATAGCTCTTTCCATAATCGTCTGAAAAGAGAATGCGCACCTTACTATCTTCACCAAAGATATTTTTATCAACTCCCCAATTGATAGTTACTTCTTTACCTCGTTTAAAATATCTACTACTCTTGCTTATGTTCGTTATTTTAAAAGGTGTTCCAGCTACTATATTCACTTTGGTTTCATACACATCATAGAGAGGCACATGGGGTTTACCATCTTTATAGGCTCCTACTTTGCCATCACATACGCCCAACCAAAAAGTAAACTCACCTGTTTCATTTTTTTTAGTAAATTTGAAAGGAACAGCTTCCCATTCATTGCTTCTATTCTTTCTATATGGTTGATAAAACTCTATACGGTTACTCTCTGTAGGTCTGTTAGAAGGGAAACGGGCTTTGCCAAATATCTTAAAGTCAGCTTGGTGTGCCATATAAAGTAGCGGGTCTCCATCAGGGTCGCTGGCTTCTATGTCAAACCGAAAATAAGTATTAGGAGGCAAAGTATAGTTCTTTTTCAACTTGGCACGATGTATCACTGGGGCACGATTATCCGATACTTCTCCATAAGGTATATTCGCTTGTGGCAATCCTACCAACTGGGTACGTGCTTTATCGCTATAGTAAGCATCGTGTAGGTTAGTACGATTGCGAATGGTATAGATAGAAGGCAACGAAAAGTAAGTCCCATAAGGGTCATTAATGTAACTCATTATCGAGTTTCCCCTATCAGGCTCTGTAAATGACGAAGCCGTTTGTCCTCCAATAGTAAAGGTATGCGCCGAACCTAATAGGTGTCCGAACTCGTGAAGAATGATATAAAATTCGTGGTTAGCTATACAACCACCTTTTAGTTTCCCTGTGATTTCACCCAGATGTGCCAATCCACGATTATCTTTGTATACCGAAAATACTATACCCGCATCGTAATTTTCTTCACCTATCAAGCTGTTAAAATCGCCTGTAGCTCTCTCAACTACCGTTCTTACTACGGGAAAGTCATACACTTCCTTTTCTTTAGTAGTGATGATAAGGCGAGGGTCGTTTACCAATTCAAATTGGCAACCTATCTCCCTACCACATACCTCATTCAGTCCAGCTTGTACTTCCGTCATAAAGGCTTTTACTTTGTTCATATCACTGCGGCAATGTCCTTTGTAAAAACTGTAATCTATAAGCATTGCCAAGCGGTACGTTCTCATTACATTAGTGTTGTACAGCACTCGTTTGTCTTCTGAAGGCAAAGCTATTTCAGCAAGGGCTATACCGCGTGCAGTAGGACTTGTTTTAGGGGCTGTAGGGGTAGCCATATCAGTATTACAATGCCCATCAGCACAAGTACCACAACTAAACTGACTCTTTTCGGTACTAATCTTTAGTATGCCTTTTTCGGTACTCAGAAAATAAGCCTTCCCTTCGTGCCATACTTCCCCCGATAGGGTAGAAGGGGCTACAGAAATACTCCCTGAAAAAGCTCCATTGTGATAAGCTACAAAAGTACGAAAGCCTTCTTTTGCAAAGGAGTTGTTGCGTTCATACCACATAAAGGGTATGCTTTCTCCCTTTACGTGTAAATGCCATTCTATCGAAGTATTTTGCCGAAACAAGCGTATTACTTCTGCAGCACTTTGTTGCGCGTTTACAGTGGTTCCTATAAATAAGAACCATACCAATAGTCGTAATATTTTCATTTTTTTGATTGTTAGTTGTCAATTATTATTTGACGTATAAGTATCCTTTTTTGTATGCTAATTGTCCGTTTTTGTAATAAGTAATAATATAGAAATAAGTACCTGCCAATTTTCTCTTTCCTCTTATTATAGTATCTACATTAGCCTCTCCTCTAAATACTTCTGTCTTACCATAATCATTATTCTCATATACTTTTAGCCCCATTTCATCAAAAATAAGTACTGAAATAGGTTTATCAGCATCAGTGTTTTCTATTTTCAAATAGTTACTTGGGTTACTTGTCGAAACCCCATTATAAACAGTTATTATTTCTGTCAGATTTGTAACCGTTGGCGTACTTACTGTTGGCGTACTTACAGTCGGTGTACTCACCGTTGGCGTACTCACTGTCGGTGTACTCACCGTTGGCGTACTCACTGTTGGTGTACTCACTGTTGGTGTGCTCACTGTCGGAGTGCTCACTGTAGGCGTACTTACTGTAGGCGTACTCACTGTCGGTGTACTGACTGTTGGTGTACTCACTGTTGGTGTGCTCACTGTCGGAGTGCTCACTGTTGGTGTACTTACTGTTGGTGTACTTACTGTTGGCGTACTTACTGTTGGCGTACTCACTGTTGGTGTACTCACTGTTGGCGTACTCACTGTTGGCGTACTCACTGTTGGTGTCGCTATTTGTGGTTTAATATGTATAGAAATAGTTTGAGTATGCACTGTACTATTACCACAGCTGTCAGTCGCTTTCCATAAGTATACAACCTTATTATTAGCTTTACTTACCGAAGGTGTTACTTGCCAATTTCCTACACAATTATCCTTAGCAGTAAGCGTCTTAGCTTCAGGTAAAGAAGCTCCTTCTTCTATAGTCATATCACTGGGCAGAATTCCTACAAAAGCAGGTGCTTTATCATCTTTTACAGTAATAAATTGCTCATAGCTTACACTATTATTACACTCATCTTTAAAAGTATAAGTCCGTTTGAGCGTATAACTATGTTCGCATTTTTCATTTGTTTTCTCTTCTGTTATATCCGAAGTAATGCTACTACAGCCGCCTTCTGTCTCTATCTTAGCAGCAATGGGCATTTCATTAGCACAGGCTATTGTAGTGTACTTAGGTGGTACACTGCCTGCTACCAATGTAAGTGGAGTAGGAGTGTTTTTATTCTTCTCAATCATAAAACCGCCTACATGGTAAGGTTTAGTACATGAAAGGGCAAAAGCCAAACCATCTATCACTTCTATTTTGATAATACCTCGCCCTCTTTGCTTGCCAAAATGCCCATTTGTAGTGCCAATATTGATGTTAGGCAGTATCACATCACATACTCCATTGTTATCAGCTATCTCTTTCAATATGTATTTATAAGTCTTTCCCGAGTCGTCCGAAAGTAAAATCCTCACTTTACTATCTTTATCAAAGATTTTTTCATCTACCTGCCAATGTAAGGTGAGTAGTTGCCCTCCTTTGTAAGTGCGGTTTCGCTCCCAAGTACCATTGTCAAAATCTTGTATTTGAAAAGGTTTTCCTTCAGCTATTTTCACTTTTACTTCCTCCACATCATATTTCACCACGTGGTTGCGGTCAGCTCTGTTATGGTCAGCAGCAGCCAACCAAAATGTAAAAGTACCAGGGGTGTAATTTAAGGGTGAAGTAGCAGCTATAGGTACAAAAGTATTGCGTTCTTGCTCAAACCACGTAGCTTCAAAGCGTATATTACCATTAGTCTTCCCTTTATAAGTCATAAAGCGCGCGTTTGAATTAGTAGAGTGAAAACGCCTATCTGCTTGATGAGCTATATAGGTAATGGTATCATTCTCAGCATCCCTTCCTGTTAGGTAAAACTGAAAGTAAGTATCTTTCGGAATTACATATTCTTTCTTTAAGTGCGACCTGTCAAGCACTGGAGGCTGGTTATTACTCTTCACCCCATACACAAGGTTAGAGCCTGTACCTTCCACACGTTTGCCAGCTACTTGAGTACGTCCCTCATCAGCATAATACGCCATCGAGTTACCCAAGAATCTGCGTATAGTTTCCAAACTTATCAATGAGAAGAAATCACGAGGGTACTCGTGTCCATAACTCATAATCGACTGCCCTGAGCCTATTTCTGTTTTACTCGAATACTGCCCTCCGTTAGAAAAAGTATGGTCTGCCCCAAACATATGTCCGATCTCGTGAGCTATAGTCGAAGGTTTTATAGGCCGTGCAGTAGCATTCGCTTTGTTATGTTGTTCATAAGCCGAATAAACAGCTGCCATACCATTATATTTCTCCTTATAATCAGTCAGAATAACTGCCAAATCATACTTTTTAGGATCATAACGTTTGTTTAAAGTGATAGTACCATTGTTCACTACCTCATTAGCTGCTTCCCTTCTGCGGAATAGGTGATCTTTTTCAGTAGTAAAAATAAGTGCTTCATCATCTACCAAAGTAAAATCTACCCCTACATCATTGCGGTATAATTCATTCACAAAGGCAATAGTAGCATACCAAAATGCCCTAACCTTATTTACATCTTTATTAAAATATTTCGAATTGTAAATGCTGTAATCTACCGGAAGCGCCAATCGGTAGTGCCTAAATACCCCATCGGTGTGAATAAGAGCATCGGGGTATAGTGAATTGTATATTTCAGGTTTCTCAATTGGCGGGTCATTCTTATCTTCATTACCCTCATAGTACTGATTGCGTCCTGTAACACTATGTGATGTCCCACCCTTATTCCCACAGTTCACGCCTTCTTTCGTTTCAGTTACCTCTATCCAACCTTTGTCATTGCTGCTCAATATGTATGATTTCCCATTGTAAAGAAGCTCACCACTAAGCGTTTTCTGGTTGAAACTAATAACTCCCACTAATTGTTCCTGATAATAACCTACAAAACTACGAAAACCTGTCGTGTTTGAACCCACTTTGCGTTCTTGCCATTCAATAGTTAGTGCTTGGGCATTTGGAAGAGAAATTGTCCAGCTGATAGGTTGTGGTTGTAAAAAATGATTGAAGAGATGTTGTAATCTTTGTTGTGCATTGGTAGTTTGCCAACCTATAAACAATGCGCAACAATACCATAATATTGTTTTCATTACTAATATTAGTTTGACGCGGCAAAGGTACGTTATTTTTTTAAAAAACAAGCAAAAAAATGTAAATAAAAAATTAAAGTATCCTAAAATCCCAATCTACTTCCCTTAATAATAGGACACTACATAACAAAGTCCAAGCCCAATATATAACCTAACTTACAGCTCTTGCCTAAAATTGAAAAATTCGCACTCTTTTTTCATTTTCATTGCCAATATTTCAAAAATTGCTATCCCCAATTTTATTTTTAGGAAAAAATATAATACCCTGATAATCAAACTTATTTTCTACCAACATAGCCCAAGGCATCTTATAGGATAAGCTTAGGATAAACGAACCTATAACGAAGGATAAACGAACTATAAACGAAGGATAAGCCTTACTATCCTGACTATCAGTTGTTTCATCTCTCTACTTCCTTTTTGCCAAATTCGCAACAAAATCCACCAAACACTACATTTTTCTCATCTTTTAATATATAGCTCCGTCCCTATGGCCCATCCTCTTGATAAATCACCCAAGGATACACCCCCAACCCTCACCCCCAGTTCTCCCTATCGATAAGCAAAAAATAAGCATAAAAAAACTGCTTTTAAGGCATCTTTTAAAGCCTCAAAAGCAGTATATTTTCTATTTTCGTCTGAAAAAAATAGTATATCCTTGTTGCTAACTATTAATTATTTTCAGTTTTTTCATCAAAAAAGTAGCATTTTTATTCTTACAAACACCCTCTCTCAGTTTATAGTCAAAAGTAAGCTCATCATTCTTTATCTCCGATTCAAAACATTTGTTTTTCAGCGCCTTAGGGTACTTTTCTGCCAGCTTGCACACCTCAATATCGTGAGTTGCCAATACACCCAAAGCCCGTAACGATAGCAGTCGCTCAATAATTTTAATAGTACCATGTTGTTTATCATCCGAGTTCGTACCCCTTAGCACCTCATCAAGTAGCACCAAGCAGCGTTCTTGCTCCAAAGTGTGTATTATTTGTTGCATTCTATTTATTTCAGCAAAAAAATACGACTTCCCATCACTCAATGAGTCCGATAATCGCATCGAAACCAGCAATCTCAAAGGGTGTACATCTGCTTTCTTAGCACAAACAGGCAATCCCATTAGTGTAAGCAGCATATTTACCCCTATAGTACGCAAAAAAGTACTCTTCCCCGACATATTTGAGCCTGTAAGCAGCACAAAACTCTCCTCATCAAGCCTAATACTATTCCTCACACACTGCCCCGAAGGTATAAGCGGATGCCCTACCTCCTCCAGCACAATTCTATACTCATTATTCAGTGTCGGGAATACAAAATCAGGATTATTATACCCAAAGTTAGCAAAACTACACAGCACCTCTGTCTCAGCCACCAGCATCAGCCATTCCTCAATCTGTGCCCCATATTGCGCTTTCCATTGCAGTAGTTTTCGGTATTGGTGTACGTGGTAAAAAGTAAAAAGGTTCAGCGGTACCGATACCAATATGTTACTCACATTATCCATATCGTCCAATAACCCCGATAATCGTGCTATTTTACTACTTGCTTGGGTGTTTTTATCACCAAAATGCATTTCCACTTGGGTAATACACTCCTTAAAAGCGTGTAACATATTATAAGTACGCTCAAAACCGAGTTTCTCTTTACTAATTTTTCCTATAAAGAAGAAGAAAGTAAGCAAATTAGCCGAAATAAGTAGGTTAGAAATACTTTTTACCACCTCATTACTCCATCCATAACCTATGATAAGGCTTGTAAGCAGTAATATCGGCGATGCAACTATCCACCATACTACTTCCTTGCCAATATGTTTTACAGGTGCTTTAGCCCACTGCTGTAGTTTAGTGTAGAAGTCTTCAGTATCATCTATCTGTTGGGCGTATGCCATAAAAGTCTGCCGCCAAGCTATTTCAGGGGTCAAAGCTTTTATTTGCCCTTGGGTATGTTTAATCTCCTCAGCAGTATAGTTTGTGCAAAGTAGTTTCTCTGCCAGAAGCTTTCTCCCCAAAAAAGTATGAGTACGATTCAAGTAATGATACACCGAGCGCTCTCCCAGTACATCCAAATCATAAGCATAAGGGTGATTTTCCTGCTGAAAAGAAGAACCATTATCCGCAGGATATATTTGTCGCTCTAAAAAAGCAATCTCCTGTTCATTAATGCGCATTTTAGTCTGCGCAATAGTACGTTGTAGGGCTATTTTCTTGTGCTTTACTATCAGAAGAAGAAAAATAATAAAAAAAGCTACCGAAATAGCTCCCATAAGCCAAGACCCTTCCTTAAAAGCCTTGTATAACGGACTAATAGTCCCCATAATAGTAAGAAACCGTACAAAAGCCAGTTGGTTATATTGTTTATTCAGCTGCTCATAACGTATGGTGGCAGCTTGCAGTCTCTCTTGGTAAAGTTCCGTCATAGTAGTATTATTCCTTTTCAGACTTTATTTCATCAATAATATCTTGTAATTCATAAAGGTCCTCCAGCTTTTTTAGAAGCTTAAAATACTCCTTTTCCTCCATAAACTCAATACATTTATGAATCATAAAAAGAGAGTCCTTTTCACTGTTTATCTTATGTTTGAAGTTTGTAAAAATCTCGTCAAAAAGTATATTAGCTTGAGGTAGTACTCTTTTGTTTATTCCCTTAGCTTTATCAAACAAAGGTTTTATATAGCCTACCTCTTTAGCATCGTACTTTCCAATGCGTTTTTCAGCGTATTCTATATAGTTAAAGGATGTTTTCTTATCCTTTTGTCCCATAGCCATTGTTACCGAAAACAAAGCTATTATAAAAAAGAAGAGTTTAATATTTACTTGCTGCATCTAATTTTAAAAATATAAATAGTAATATAGTGAAAGCCCATAATCCCGAGCCCCCATAACTGAAGAAAGGTAACGGAATCCCAATGGTAGGTATCAAGCTGATAACCATACCTATATTAATAGCAAAATGCACAAAAAGTATCGAGACCACGCAATAACCATACACCCTTGCAAACTTAGTTTTCTGTCGCTCAGCCAGTGCTATAAGTCGCAGTAAGAGTAAGGCAAAAAGTACTACTACTACCGCAGTTCCTGCAAAGCCCCATTCTTCTCCTATGGTAGTGAAAATATAGTCAGTGTGTTGTTCAGGGATGAAACTTCCTTTAGTACGTGTGCCCTGTAAGAACCCCTTACCCAAGGTACCCCCCGATGTAATTGCCGATTCTGCCATATTAGTATTATATGCAAAATCACGTTTCATAGCTGCAATCTTCTGTGGGTCAGTCTCAAGGCGCAACCATAAGTTCAAGCGGTTTCTGTGGTGTTGTTTCAGTACATTCTCATACACAGGGTGCGTAGCCAAAGCCGTTACCAAGCACAACACCGATAAGATAAAAATATTCTGAAACGGAATCCGGTTTGTACTCCGCTTATGCCAAAAACTATATAAGGTTATCAGCACCCCACAGCCTATAATAGTCAAGGTAGTGCCAAATTTTAAAGCCGAAATAAATACCACTGCTGCCAAAAATAAATAGAAGAGTAGGGCAGAGGGCATTCCTTCACGGAAAAGTACAAAAGCCAAAGAGAAGAATACTAATAAGCTCCCCACATCAGGCTGTAGTAGGATAAGCACCGCAGGTACAATAACAATAGCTATAGCACGCACTAAGTGAGGTGTGCGTCGCACATCTGTGTGTATGTCACTCACATAACGCGAAAAAGCCAAGGCAGTTGCCACCTTGGCAAACTCACTTGGCTGCACCGTAATACTCCCAATAGCATACCACGCCTTAGCACCATTAGTCTCCTTGCCAAAAACAAACAAACCCGCCAATAGTACTATGGCAAAAATGTAAAAGGCTACCGAAAAGTTCATATAGAACTTACTGTCTAATGCCAAAATAAAAGCTATCAGCACAAAGCTAAGCCCTATAAAAAGCATTTGTTTCCCATAAAACTGATTCAAATCAAATACCGACGTCACATTTAAGTCAGTATATGTAGTAGCAAAAATAGCCACCCAACCGCACATTACCAATAATAGGTAAAGCAGTACACTAATCCAATCTATGCTCTTTAAAAAACTATGCTTCAACTAATAAGTTACAATTAAATTAACAATTAACAGTTTGAATATCAATAACTATCGTCTCAAGCGCCTGAGTAGAAAACCTAAACCAAACTCCAAAAGCACATTCACCCATCTATTCCCTTTAAATAAAACCGACAGCCATGTGCCTCCCAAAAGATTCTTAGGAGTTAAACTCTCTACCGATGCCGATACCTGTTGCGTAAGTGATAACCTATCTATCTCCTTCTCTAATCGCAATATCCTTAAATCAGTATCAATCTCCTCAAATGAGCGGTATATTTTATTCTTCATCATCAGGCTCCTCTTTAAAATAAATTTCAGAAAGCTTTTCCAATAGTGGTCTCTCTATCAGTCGCTTGCGAAATAAAAGCACCAATACAGCTACCAATATATAGAAAGCTCCTACAATAGCAAACCCCAACCCATTGCTTCCCAAGGCCTCGCCTATAGCATAAGCCCCAGCTAGCGATAGGAAAAAAAGTATCAACAAACCCGCAAAAGCCACTACAAAAAGAGTAATAAGCCCGTACGACGACTTCGCTATAAACCTAAATAGAAAAAGCTTGTAGTAAGCCACTTGCGAGTTCAAAGCCGAGTTCGCTTTTGTAGGAACTTCCTCAAAAGTTTCTTTAACCGAAAGTACAGACATAAGCCCTATTTCTGTAATTTAGCGTTAGCTTCTTTAAGCGCAGCCAACTTCTTCTCTAAAAAAGTAATCACATCCTCAGCTTTATAACTCGATTTTGAAAGCAAAGTCTCTACTTTTTCTTCCAATGAACCCTTTAATTCCGCCGATTTCTCACGAACACTATCCGTAAGGCGTTCCAATTGCTCTTTTAGCTTATCAGCTTTCTCACTTACACTGTCTTTGATCTTCTCACGAGTATTTTTACCCTTATCTGGGGCAAAAAGAATACCTAATCCTACCCCAATAGCAGTACCAACTGCCAATCCTAATACTACATTTGCTGTCTTTGCCATAATATATAAATTTTTAAGGTTATTATTCCAATCCAAATTTCGGCACAAATGTACGAATTATTTTTTTAACCACAAAATATTACCCTAAAAAACACCCATATAAATCATACTATCCCACATCATTTTTCAGCCTTATATCTATCATTATGCTGCTCTTGTCTCATTATAACACCCCCCAACCACCCCTTAGCCTGAACGAACGAATAACGAAGGATAAACGAACTATAAACGAAGGATAGTAGGAACCAACTATCTCACCCAATATAATCCCATCCCACTCTTGTGCATTAAGACCCCCACCCTCAAAAATTTGCTTTTTTGCAAAATATTTCGTACCTTTGCGCCCTCAAAATAAGAATTTAAAACAATTATGCTCGATAAACTCAATATCGTAAAACAACGCTTCGACGAGGTATCCGACCTAATTATACAACCCGATATCATCGCCGACCAAAAACGCTATGTCCAACTCAATAAGGAATATAAAGACCTTAAAGAACTGATGGACAAACGCGATGAATATATCAACCTCACAGGTAACCTCACCGAAGCTGAAGAAATTATAGCCGACGGATCCGACCCCGAAATGACCGAAATGGCTAAAATTCAACTCGAAGAATGCAAAGAAAAACTACCACAACTCGAAGAGGAAATCAAATTTATGCTCATCCCCAAAGACCCCGAAGATGCCAAAAACGCAGTAATGGAAATACGCGCCGGTACAGGGGGCGATGAAGCATCTATCTTTGCTGGCGACCTCTACCGTATGTACACCAAATACTGCCAAAATAAAGGATGGAGCACCTCAGTAATGGACTTCAATGAAGGTACAGCAGGCGGATATAAAGAAATAATATTCGAAGTTACTGGCGAAAACGTATACGGAACCCTTAAGTTTGAAGCAGGAGTACACCGCGTACAACGCGTACCCCAAACCGAAACTCAAGGCCGCGTACATACCTCTGCCGCTACCGTTATGGTACTACCCGAAGCCGAAGAATTTGATGTAGAACTCGATATGGCCGATGTAAAAATCATCCGTACCACCTCTACAGGGCCAGGCGGACAGTCAGTGAACACCACCTACTCAGCTATCCAGTTACAGCACATACCTACAGGTATCGAGGTACGATGCCAAGACGAAAAATCTCAACACAAAAACCTCGAAAAAGCCCTCAAAGTACTCCGTTCTCGCCTGTATGAAATGGAGCTTGCTAAAAAAATGGAAGCCGATTCTGCCCGCCGCAAATCAATGGTATCCAGCGGCGACCGTTCAGCCAAAATACGTACCTATAATTATCCACAAGGCCGCGTAACCGATCACCGCATAGGGCTCACCCTTTATGATCTGCAAAACGTCATCAATGGTGATGTACAACGCCTTATCGACGAACTCCAACTCGCCGAAAATGCCGAAAAACTCAAAGAAGGCGACGTATTTTAATAAATAAGTAAATAAATAAAAAAAGCTGGTTGTTAAACCAGCTTTTTTTATTTATTGTTTATATTTACTATTTGAGAGTCTCTTTCAGCCACTTGAAGAAAGTGCGCTGCCATAACAGTCCATTTTGAGGCTGTAACACCCAGTGGTTCTCATCAGGGAAGTATAAAAACTCACTCTTAATACCCCTTAGTTGTGCTGCAGTAAAGGCTTGAAAACCTTGTTCTTCAGGCACACGGTAATCTTTACCACCATGAATAATCAAGATAGGAGTATCCCACTCAGTAATCCTCTTTATTGGGTTAAACTCCTTATATGATTTTTGTGCAATAGTATTCTCTTTTTCCCAATAAGGCCCACCTATTTCGTGATTGTTGAAGAAAAGCTCTTCAGTAGTACCATACATACTTTCTAGGTTGAATACCCCGCAATGGGCAATAAAGCTCTTAAATCTCTTTTGATGAATACCAGCCAAATAGTAGATAGAATAACCACCATAGCTAGCCCCTACAGCTCCCAATCGTTCTTTATCCACATAAGGCTCTTTAGCTATATCATCAATTGCCGATAGGTAATCGCGCATAGGTTGTCCACCCCAATCCCCACTAATTTGATCATTCCATTCTACCCCAAAACCTGGCAAGCCACGTCTGTTAGGTGCTATTACTATATACCCTTCCGATGCCATTAGTTGGAAGTTCCACCTAAAACTATAAAACTGACTTACTACAGATTGCGGACCTCCTTGGCAATAGAGTAGGGTAGGGTACTTCTTATTAGGATTGAAATCAGGAGGGTAAATCACCCAAGCGTGCATATCTTTACCGTCAGTAGTCTTTATAATACGTTCTTTTATACCACATTGGGCTATCTGTTTGTAGGCTTCATCATTAAAGTGCGAAAGCTGTGTGAGTGATAAAAAGCCTTTTTTCTTCTCCCTTAAGTTGATGGTATACAATTCACCAGCGTGGTTCATATCATTACGCATTACCACCAATAGGTTACCACTTTGTCCTACTATACTGCTCACATCAAATACTCCCTTAGTAAGCTGTTTTGGGGTAGTGTCTTTGCCATAAACATCTACTACAAATAGCTGTTCAGTACCTTGGGTAGGGGCAATCAGGTAAATCTGTTTACCATCTTTGCTCCAGCGGTAACTAAATACAGTATTATCCCACTTAGCAGTAAGGTTGATGCGTTTGTTATCTTTTAGTATATATAAGTCGTTCTTATCAGCCTCATTGCCATCATGCTCCATACTCAGCCATGCTAGTACCCCTTCTTTGCTGTATTGGGGGTGAGTGTCATAGCCCATCATTCCCTCTGTCAGATTCTTGCTTTTCATCGTAGAGAGGTCTAACTCGTATATGTCAGTATTAGTGCTCAGTACATACTCAGTTCCTGTTTTAGCTTTAGTTACAAACAGTACCTTCTCTCCATCAGGGCTCCATATATAATCCTCATCACCACCAAAGGGCACTTGCGGACAGTAAAATGATAACCCTTGCATTAAATCTTTTTGCTTGCCCTCAGCATCTTCTATAAACACGTGGTTGTATTTGCCTTCATTCCACGTATCCCAATGGCGGTGGTCTAAACTACTATATAGCCTCCCCGACGATTTTTCCAAGTCAGGATAGAAATCTTTACCTAATACAGGCTCTACTTTTACTTCTTTATGTATAAGTTTCACTAAGCCTTCTTTTTTGTTAGGACTGTATTTGGCGGTAAGCCGTTCTATCTCTTCCTTACTTACAGGTATAGGCACCCCTCCTTTTACTGCCAATTTGTAATATTCCTTGTTAAAAGAATTGTCCTTTACATTAGGTGTACTTACACTAAGCAGTACATATTGTTCATCAGGAGTAATGCCAATCCCATTCACACGGTGCAAAGCCCATAACTTTTCAGGGGTAAGGAGCTCTTGTCCTTCTATATTATTCAAAGTCATAATACCTACCAATAAAAAAATATATCTCTTCATATTTTAATCGTAATTTTTAACACCCAATATCTTCACGATAGAATGATAACTTTCCACAAAAAAATCTCTTATTTCTTTCAATACAAAGCCAATGCCTGCCTTTATAACAGGTTTTACTTTGTTGTAGATGAATGACAAGCATACACATACCGCTATAAAGGCAATAGCTCCTGCTACAGTCCCATAAGGGTTCAGCATACCACTAAAGTGCTGTGCCAGCCCGTGCGAGGTAATACTACCATACAGTATAAAGCAGTGTATCACATATATTGATAGCGTATTTTGTCCGATTTTTTTCAGTAACCCCCATGTAATTATGTTGCGCATCAAGGCAAAGAAGCCAAAAATAAGCAATACATTACCCAAGCGCAAGAATGTAAAATCTTCTAGCATTGTAGCTACAAAATCCCAATGAGTAGTGTAATACAATTGCTCTACCAAGTAATGATAAGCCCAAAGGAAGAAAGCCCCAGTACTCAAAAAAATCACTATCGCATTGCGGTATAAGTGCGAATAATTCTTGTAATACTGAAACAAATACCCCATAAAACCACCAAATGATACATACCCAAACCACGGAAAAATAGGGAAAATACTACCGTGTACTTTTGTTAAATAATTAGCAATAGGTAAAGGTAATGAATTAAAAGGCAAGTTATTATAAAAAGGCTCAAAAGTAAAAGCAAGCAGGGTAACCGAAATTAGTATAGTAGGCATCACCCACGCTTTTCGCTGGTAGGTAAGCAAGTAAGTTGTAATAAGTAATAATAACGATAAGCCAATGCAGTGCAACACATCCACACTCTGAAAGCTCATTCGCAAAAAGTAAGCAATTCCTATCAGCATCAAGCCTCGTCTTATACCTTTCTTCACACGCGGATTGTTCCACCCTATTTTTGTAGGATCGCTCTCTTTTACCAGCAAAAAAGTAAAAATAAAGCCCGAAACTGTAAAGAACACAGGCGCAGTAATACCTGTGCAATAATGCCAAAGCCAATAAATAAAGTTATTCTCATCATGATAACGTGCAGCCAAAAGTTTGCCCACAAAGTGCCCTTGCAACATCATACAGATAGCAAAAGCTCTAATCACATCAATAAAATCAAGTCTAAATTTCTTAACCTGTTCCATAAACCATATCTCAAAAACGCGGCAAAAGTACAAAATAATGAATAATAAGCAATATTTTTTTACTTTCTTCCTAACAGAAAAATTTTCTGTTAGAGCTATCTTAGAGCTACCATAGAGGAACCTTGGAGCTTCAACGAAGGATAAAAATCCAAATAACAAACCCTGAGTTTCTGCTAAACTAATTAAAAATAGAATATTTTTCTATTTTTCTTCCAAAAATCAGAAAAGTTACTAATCCCTAAAAACAGCAAGTGTAACCTATAAATGTAGCCTGTTTTCTCTCTCAAAAAAAAACACTTATTTATTTGCTATTTAGAATAAATCTACTAATTTTGCCCCAAAATTCTAAATTAAATAATCATTATGTTCAAATTAAAGTTAGTGAATCTGGCGGCAATAGTCGCCCTATTCTTTGTTGCCTGTAAAAAGGACGACAATAAGCCAATTGCAACACTTACCGTTGATAAAAGCCAAGTAACGGTAAAAATTAATGAAACAAGTACCATTGCTATTACCAGCGGTAATGGTAATTATGTCCTAAAATCTGCCGACCAAACTAAGGCTACTGCCACCCTAAAAGGCAACGCTATTACCGTTACAGGTAAGGCTGAAGGCGAAACTTTACTCACCCTTACCGATGCCGAAAACCAAACAGCCAAAATAGCTGTAAAGGTTATCAACCTCATTGTTCCTGGCCAAACGGTAAGCCTTACTACAGGCACTACAGCCACCTACACCCTTACTTTTGGTAGCAATTATACCCTTAATGTTCTGAAAACAGCTGTAGCTACTGCCACAGTAAGTAATAGTTTGCTCACTATTACAGCCCTTACCGAAGGTCAAACCGATATAATAGTAAAAGACCCTCAAACCGAAAAAGAACAAACTATTAAGGTAACTGTTACAGCTCCAAAGTTAATTGTCGAAAAAACACAAGTAGTAATTGTAGGCACTGCCGATGAAGATGTAAAAATCACTTCTGGCACCCCCAATTACACCGTAAGCAGCAGTAATGATCAAGTTGCTACTGCCGAAATAATAGGTATAGGTATGGGCGAAAAAGTGCGTATCCGTGCTATAGCTGTAGGTTCAACTACCATTACCCTCACCGATGCCAGTAACCAAAAAGTTACTATCAATGTAACAGTTAATGCTCCCGAACTAACAGTAGCCAAAAACACTGTAACTCTTGAAGGTACAGCTGCCGAAGAAGTTAAAATTACCTCTGGCACACCCAATTATACAGCAACTTCCGATAACCCTCAAGTAGCCACTGCCGAAGTAATAGGTAAAGAATTTAAAGTAGTGCGAATTAAAGGTGTCAAAGCAGGTAACGCAATAATAACCCTTACCGACAGTCAAAACAAGAAAATAACCATTAATGTAACTATTACAAGCCCTAAATTAACAGTAGCCAAACACAGTGTAGTGTTGGAAGGTACTTCGGTTGAAGAGGTTGCTATCACTTCTGGTACCCCCGATTATACTGTAACTTCCAGTGATGATAATGTAGCGACAGCCATTATCATAGGCAAAACAACCAAAGCTATACGCATCAAAGGAGTAGGAGCTGGTACAGCTACCCTCACCCTTACCGATGGCAGCAATAAAAGCACTTTAATTAAAGTAACTGTAAATGCAGAAGAAGAGACTAGTTTGTTTGAAATTGATGATTATGGTGTAGTAACTCTCAAAGAAGATGCAACACCTACCGGAGCTATCAAAATACCTTCTAAAGGTACTTCTATTGATAGTGAAGTGTTTTATAATAATAAGGATATCACCTCTGTCGATTTAAATAATGTAACCGAAATAGGCGAAAATGCCTTTGCAGGTACCTCCAAACTAACAAAAGTAATAATGACAAAAGTCGAAGAAATAGGTGATGCAGCTTTTACTACCTCAGGGCTTACCCAGCTTACCCTCCCTGCTACAATTAAGAGCATAGGGCAAAGAGCTTTTATGAATAACCGAGATTTGACCAAAATTACAGTACTAAAAGCAACTCCTCCTACTGTACATAGCCAATCCTTTGCAGGGGTATGGAATAACTCAACAAAAACAGTCACTCTCTACGTTCCTAAAGGTTCCAAAGCCGCTTACCAATCCGATGAAAATTGGGGCAAATTCAAAAATATCGAGGAACTCTCAAAATAATTCTTATTAAAATAAAAAGAGGCTGCCTAATTATATGGCAGCCTCTTTTTTGTTAAAAAATAGGTTTAAAATATTGCATTTCAATAAAAATATTACTACCTTTGCACCATCTTAAAAGCAGATTGGTTATGAAGGCAGAACATCACTTACATATTCACTACACCATTTATCAAAACCTCACCGAGCTTCCCGAAAAAGCAGCTCACTTAATGAAAGAAGCTATAGCAGCACGCCAAAAAGCCTATGCACCTTACTCTCATTTTAAGGTAGGAGCAGCAGTATTGCTAAAAAACGGACATATATTCATAGGTTCTAATCAAGAAAATGCAGCTTATCCTTCAGGATTATGTGCCGAAAGGGTTGCCATCTATCAGGCCTCTACCCAATACCCCGATGAGGAAATTGAGATGATTGCTATTAGTGGTACAGCCGAAATTCCTACAGCTCATCCTGTATCACCTTGTGGCTCGTGTAGGCAATCGTTGTCAGAATATGAAACCAAACAGCAAAAGCTCATACCAGTCTACTTTATGGGTGCCGAAGGTAATATTATCCAAACCGACTCTATTAAAGATCTCCTTCCTTTCCTTTTTGATGGAAGTTTAATGTAGTGTAGCAACAAAATCTTGTACTATAGCAGCCGAGATTCTTCCAGCTTCATTTACAAACTCATTATATGAAATAGCATTGCCTTCTCCAGCCTTATCCGATATAGCACGAAGCATCACAAACGGAACCCCAAGTAGATAACATGTTTGGGCAATAGCGGCAGCTTCCATTTCTACAGCTTTAGCTTCAGGGAAAGTACGTGCTATTTGTTGCAAGCGCTCAGGATCCGAAATAAATGAATCTCCGCTTACTACTTGCCCGTAATGCAACTTCCTCTCATGCTTTTCTGCAGCTTTCTTTATCTTTCCTGCCCAATGTACATCAGCAATGAAAGCAGGAGGCATTTGCGCTTGTTGTCCTATTTCATAGCCAAAAGCAGTAACATCTACATCATGATGGCGTACTTCAGTGGCTAAAATAATATCATGAACAGAGGTGTCATTTAGTCCTCCAGCTGTTCCTGTATTAATAATTAGAGTCGGTTGGTAGTGTTCAATAAGTAAAGTTGTAGCTACAGCAGCACTTACCTTACCAATTCCCGAAAGTAGTACTACTACTTTACTACCATCCAAAGTTCCTTCATAAAAGGCAAAACGCCCTATTTTAACTTCTTTACAATTATGTATGGCAGCTTTTAGAGTAGTAATCTCAAGCTCCATAGCTCCTATAATTCCAATCATATAAAATTAATTAATAATAAAAAATAAGAGGCTGCCCATAAATTAATTACGGGCAGCCTCTATTACATATAAATATGAACCGTTATCTATTTACTTATTATCAGCTACCAAAAGAGGTTCTAAGTTTTTGGTAATATAACTTTGTACTTTATTATCTTTGTCGCTATAAATTAATAAAGCCTTTATTTCAGGATGTTTAGATAAAAACTCCTTACTTTTCTCAACTCCAATAAGCATAAACATAGTAGCGTATGAGTCTGATTCACGTGCTGTTTTAGTTACTACAGTAGCACTTAGCATTTCACTTTCTAAAGGTTTCCCAGTAAAAGGGTTGATAATGTGTACAAAACGTCTTCCTGTACCATCAATCCATACACGGCGAAAACTCTCATCAGTAGATATAGCTTCATTGTCAAGTTTTAAAGTGAGCTCAGAATAATTTTCATCAAGTTGGTAAGGGTCTACTATCGAAGTTAGCCAAGGCTTATTTTCAATAATATTTTTACCATTTACAACAATTTCTCCTGCTACTCTTACTACATAATCATTTATGTCTTTATCTTTTAAGAAAGCAGCAATTTTGTCAGCTGTATAGCCTCTCACTACCGAAGTTAAATCAACTTGAACAGCAGGACTTTCTTTTTTTACATAACCATCTTCTCCAATATGTACTTTATCAAACCCTACATATTGTTTTAAGCTATCCAGTAGTTTATCAGTAGGAAGTGTAGATATAGGTTGTATTTGCTCACGACCAAATCCCCATACATTTACTAAAATTCCTATAGTAGGGTCATACATACCACCACTTTCTTTCCATATTTGTCGGGCAGCGGTGTATACTTCTTTAAAGTGCGCATCAGCTTTTGTTGGCACATATCCCCTATTAATTTTTGATACTATAGACTCTTGATTGTATATAGAAAGTGAATTATCTACCTCTCTTACTATAGAGTCAATGGCATGTTTAAGATTGGTGGTGTCTGCTGAAATATATTTTACTCTATACTCTACAGTACCAGCAATACCTTCTAATTCTTGAAGTTTAAAAGCTTCTTTTTTAGGCTCGCATGAAAACAATAGCAAAGCACCTACACACAAAGTCAAAAATTTTTTAGTCATATTTGCTTTTATTTTAAAAAGTTTATTATTAGTTAGTGAATCATTAATTCCTCAAAAGGTTTTGTTTTAAAAGTAGCTTCTTTGTTATCAGAGGTGCTATATACTAATAAAACAGCAAGTTTAGGGTGTTTTTCTAAGAAAGATTTGCTTTTTTCTAACCCCATTACCATAAACATAGTAGCATAACCATCTGCATACATAGTACTAGGGGCTATTACAGTAGCACTAAGCACATCACTTTGAGTAGCCTTTCCTGTAAGTGGGTTTATAGAATGTACATATTTTCTTCCATTACTATCAGTCCACACTTTTCGGTAGTTTCCTGATGTAGCCAACCCCTGATTAGTAAACTCAACAGTCGCTACTAGTTCACGATCATCCAAAGGTTTAAAAGGGTTTTCTACTCCTATCCTCCAAGGTTTATCTTCAAGGGTGTTTCTTCCTTTTAAATACATTTCACCAGCTATTTCTATAATAAAGTTCTCTATATGCTTTGACTCAAAAAACTTAGCAACAACATCAGAAGTATATCCTTGAGCTATTGCATTAAAATCAAACAATATTTGTGAGAAATCTTTTTTTATATAGTTATCGTTGGTTAGGTGTACTTTATTAAAACCTACATATTGTTTAAGTTCTTCTATTTTATCATCAGTAGGTAGGTCTTTCTCTTCTATTTTCTGTTTGCCGAAACCCCAAGCATTTACTAATATTCCTACAGTGGGGTCAAAGAGTCCTTCACTTTCTTTCCATATTTGTTGTGAGGCTTCAAACACTTTTCTAAAATGTTCATCTACTATTACTGTAGTATCACCAGTATTAATTTTTGATATGGCCGAATCAGTACGATAAGTAGACATTGAAAGATCTATTACTTTAAGGATTGAATCAATAGCAGGTTTTAAATTCTCATCACTATTACTTATGTACTTAATATGATAAGTAGAGCCTTGTGCCTCTCCTTCTATAAATTGTAATTTCTGTTTAGGAGCAAATTGGCAACCTGCTAAAGCAACCATTATGAATAATAAATATTTCATCATTTTAATAATTGAATTGCAAAATTAGTACTAAATTTTGAAATCTACAAGAGTTTTACAATATTTATTTTTACATCTAATTTAACATCCTATTAACACTCTGTTAATCAACTACTTTTTTTTTACTTTTATAAAGGCTTCTTGCAAACAGGAATTATCTCATTTTCTACTATTCTGTATTGTTCTATCTGTTCAGTTGTAAACTCCTTACTATAACGCACTTCTGTTACCTCAAATCCTATTGCTCTCAGTTTGTCAAAGTAATCAAGTCCATAAATCCGTACATGGTCATACTGGCCAAAAATACGTGTCCGTTCCTTAGGGTCAGTAATACTATTATCTTCAAAAGTAACAGCTCTATTATAATCTTGCGGAACTTGAAATATGCCCCAACCTCCTTTTTTCATTACACGGTACAGCTCTTTCATTGCTTGGGTGTCATCTGTAATATGTTCTAATACATGGTTACAGAATATTACATCAAAACTCTCATTAGCAAAGGGCAAAGCACACAGGTCTGCTTTTACATCAGCCAAAGGCGAATATAGGTCAGTTGTGGTATATTCAAGATTAGCCTGCTTTTTAAAACGCTTGTAAAACGCTTGTTCAGGAGCTACGTGTAGCACTTTTAATTTCTTTGTGAAAAAGTCAGTTTCTCCTTTTAAATACAACCATAACAGCCTATGTCTTTCCAATGATAAGGTTGAAGGAGACAGTACATTAGCACGTTGTACCCCATAACCATAAGGTAAAAATTTCCTAAAGGTACGTCCATCTATAGGGTCTTTATATTTTTTTCCCCTCAAATAGAATGCCAAAAACGGACGTACTAAGTAACTTATTTTAATAAGCCAAGGGCGAGGTATAATATTTAGAATAAATGAGAACAAAATAATTAGTAATTAAGAATGAATCCTAAACCTGTCATTTCAGAAGAATAAATAGGGTAGAACACCATTTGGGTACTACTATTTTCATTATTTTTAGGGCTGAATAGTCGTGAAGTATAAGGCAATGTCCAATAAGCTATACGAGTACTCAGTATTCCTATCCCTGCCCCTACACATACATCACCTACCCAGTGACGGTTATTGTATAGTCGCATAGCACCAACCGTAGTAGCAATAGCATAACCGCTAATACCTACCCATATATTTTCATCTTTATATTCCTGCCATAATAGCTCCATACCAGTAAAAGCAGTAGCCGTATGTCCCGAGGGGAATGAATTAAAAGCACTACCATCAGGCCTATGTATTTTGGTTGTGTATTTTATCCCATTCACCAAGGCAGCTGTAATAGCGTACGCTGTTGCGCCTACTATCAGCCGTTCTTTTATGCTATGCTTAGCCTTAAATCCTAAATTACTGAATAGAAATACACTCGCAGCTGGTAAGTACTGCACATAATCGTCAAAACGCAGTTTTTTACCCCCCGAATACCCATAAGCATGCCGTTGCACATATCTATTGATGTAAGTAGCGTTAGAAATAAGCCCTACTGTAACCAGCGATGCTGGTAATAAAACCTCTTTAAACTTAGGTTTGTATGAAAGACTATCAGTTTGTGCTTTTAAAGGTAAAAAAGCAAACAGAAGTATTACAATAAAAAAAAATATCTTCATTTATATCAGCGAAATCAGTTTCAAACTTTACCAAAAATACCACAATAATACCGTACCAATTACAATACGGTAAATACCCCATACTTTAAAACCAAATTTAGTGAGTATATGTATGAAAAATTTCACTGCTATCATTGCCACTATAAAAGCTATCACATTACCTATGATAAATAACCAAAAACTCTCATCAGTTTTCATTATTAGCTCATAGCCTTTTTCTTCTGCAACCCCCCATTTTTTTAGGAAGATAGAATATACAGTTACAGCCAACATGGTAGGCACAGCTAAGAAAAATGAAAATTCAGCTGCAGCCTTGCGGGTAAGTCCTTGTGTCATCCCTCCAATAATAGAAGCTGCCGAGCGTGAAGTACCTGGCATCATTGCCAAGCATTGCCAAAAGCCAATAGTAACAGCTTTTTTAATGGTAATATCTTTTTCATTGTCAATCTTAGGGTTTTTAAACCACTTATCTACAAAAATAAGAATGATTCCTCCCACAATAAGCACTACCGAAATAGCTTTTTGGTTCCCTAATACGGCTTCTATCTTATCGTCAAATAACATTCCCAAAATAAGAGCAGGCACTACAGCACAAGCTAACTTAAAGTAAAAGTTCCAGTTTTTAAAGTCAAAAAATTTACGCCAATACAGCACTACTACCGAAAGTATAGCTCCAAACTGAATAGATACTTGGAACATCTTCAAATACTCGTCATCTGGCATACCCATTAGGGCTGCTGTAAAGCCCATATGGGCAGTTGATGAAATTGGGAGATATTCAGTAAGCCCCTCAATAATAGCAATAATAATAGCTTGTAGTGTATTCATTATTTATCTTTTTTTTTCAAAGACTCTTTATCTGGGTTTAATAATATAGCATATATTTCAATGGCAAAGCCCAAAAGCACCAAACCTGGCGCAAGATGAATCCGCCTAAAACTAAATACCGAAGGGTCAAACACAGCAGGATTATCACTGCCTCCACCACTCATCAGTATAAAACCCAAAGTGATTACAGCCAATCCCACCGCCATAAAAAAGTAATTCTTTTCTTTAAATATCATTTCTTTATTTCTTTAATAGTAAAGGTCATTAGTGTTTAGATTCAAAAAACGTTGGGTCGCAAAAAAAGTACTACCCCAGCTTATGAGTATTCCTACTAGCAAAATACCCGCAAAAACTATAAATAATATTGTATTATCTATCAATACACCAAATTCAGGGTATGAACGCACAATTCCCCATAATGACAGATAGAATAACCCAATCGCTATCAGCGCCCCCACTATACCCAATCGCACATTAGTACGAATAAAAGGCCTGCGTATAAAACTACGGGTGGCGCCTACCAGTTGCATTGTTTTAATAATAAACCTCTTAGAGTAGATCGAAAGCCTTATCGAAGCATTGATAAGCAATACTGATATAAAAGTAAATAACGCACTAAATACCAAGGTTACTAGCCCTATTTGGTTTACATTCTCGTGAATCAAAGCAACCAACGATTGGTCGTATATCACTTCCGAAACAAAAGAGTTTTGCTCCAATTCCCGCTTTATCTCTTGCATCTTTTCTGGCTCTGCATACTCAGCTTTCAAACTCAAATCAATAGTGTTTTGCAGCGGATTGGTACCCAAAAAGGTAACAAAATCCTCACCTATCTTTTTGCTCAGCATCTCTGCCGCTTCTTCCTTTGATACCAAATGCAGTGATTTTACAAAGTCTGCTACCGATAAGGTCTTCTGTAATTGCGTAATATCCGCTTCCTTTGCATTATCTTTTATTAGTACAGTTACTGTAACTTGCTCTTTAAAATGATTAGCCAACTTTTTAGTACTAAGTACCAAAAATCCAAAAAAACCTAACAAAAAAAGCACCAACGTAATACTTACTATTACAGAAAAATAGGAACTGAGTAATCTACGTCTATTAAATGAATCTACTGACATTTAAGCTATTAACAATTAATAATTTAGTGATTAACAAATATCAAAGTGCAAAAGTACAAATAATTTACAAAGCAACCAAATTAAAAAATTAGCAAATGAAGGCATCACCCTCATTTGCTAATTTCCTAATTCTCTCATTTGCTAATTTTCTTCTTTCCTTCTTTTCTTCTCAGCGCTCAGTAAGCTAAGTTCACGCCCCGTTTGCCCTGCTACCGAAGTATTTTCCTCTGCCCTGCGTATTAAGTAAGGCATCACTTCACGTACCGGTCCAAAAGGCAAGTATTTAGCTACATTATACCCCTCTTCCGATGCGTTAAAGCTAATATGGTCACTCATACCGTACAGTTGTGCTATCCACACTCGTTTGTCATTAGGTTGCAAGCCCTTTTCTTTCATCAAGTTCATAATAAGAGCCGTACTTTGTTCGTTATGAGTACCCGCAAAAAGAGCAATTCTATCTATATGGTCTAAAATATAAGTAACCACAGCATTGTAGTTATCATCAGTAGCTTGTTTGTTAGCACATATAGGGGTCGGATAGCCTTTTTGTGCAGCACGTTCATTTTCTTTTTCCATATATGCCCCACGTACTATCTTCACTCCTATATAAAAACCATCAGCTACAGCACGCTCATATAAGCCCTTTAAGTAAGGCAAGCGGTCGTGTCTATACATTTGCAAGGTATTGTACACTACAGCCTCTTCTTTGTTATATTTGCGCATCATCTCCTCTACAAGGTCGTCAGCAGCAGTTTGCATCCAGCTCTCTTCAGCATCCACCAAAATAGGAATCTTATACTCATAAGCCTTTTTACAAGCCGCATCAAAACGCTCTTTTATACGTTCCCATTCCTTTTCTTCTTCAGCTGTTAAAGGCTCTCTTTCAGTAATTTTCTGGAATATAGCAAATCGCCCAAAACCTGTCGGTTTGAATACCACAATAGGAATCCCCTCATTGCGGTGCGCATTACCAAAGTCAATAGTCTCCATTGTCTTCTTAAATGTAGCTTCCAACGATGCTTCATCTTCCTTACCTTCTACCGAGTAGTCCAGTACCGAGCCCACTCCCTTTTCATGCATTTTCTTAATTACAGGCAAGCAGTCTTGTTCCGATATACCACCACAAAATTGCTTGAAAACAGTGCGTTTTATAAGCCCCTCTACAGGCAATCGCATTTTTAATGAGAAGTTAGTAAGCGCTGTCCCTACTTTAGTAAGGGTAGGGCTCCCTATAAGTTTAAAGAGCCAATAAGCCCAATTCAATTCCGATTGGCTTTTAAGAGCAAAAGCCGTCTTAGTGTCTGCAAAACGATTTTCCATAAGATTAGTAATAAACGAATTAATTAACGCAAAAATAAAACTTATTTTTTTAATACGCAAATTTTCCTTCATTTTTTTTACGAAGAAAAACGCAACACTTACTCTGATTAACTGCTACACCTGCCTTATCCCCTCTCTCCTCACACGCATAACGCCCCCATAAAGCACCCCCTCCCTATTTTTTTACTTTTTACCCCTTTTCTCTTATTTTATTACCAATTCTTCAAAAATCTCCATCCCCTACCTCCCAATCGCTATCCTTTGATAATCAGTACATTCCTCCCCCAGCCATACCCCCAGCACCCCTCAGCTATACCTTAGGATAAACGAACCTATAACGAAGGATAAACGAACTATAAACGAAGGATAGCTGTTACATCACTGATAATCAACCCTTTCATTCCCAACCTGTCTTTTTGCATAATTCGCAACAAAATTCCCAAAACATTGCATTTTCTGTATCACTCCTATCTTCATTTTTTTAAGAAGAAAAACTCCATAAGCCAGCTCACTATAAAAAAACCGCAGTACTCACCTCATAGTAAGTACTGCGGTTTTTCTAATAATAAAATGACCTATTAGCCTACTTAAGCCTATTTTTTTCTTCTTCCACCCCTGTATTTCTTATGTTTTCATTTACCTCCTTGCCTTTCGCAAAATCATAACTAATACCAATGCCAAACTGCCTACTATTACTAATTGAATAATATCTATTATAAACACCATTGAAATCGTATTCACTTTTAGAACGAGACGTCTTAAAAATATCTATTGCTAAAGTTTTTTTGCCCAAAACAGACTGAGCTCATCACTATATCCCAATTTTTGCTTGTATTGAAAATAATGACCCAATGAGCCTACCCAGCCGTCTTTTACAATAGTACTTATTTTTATCACACCTGCCTTTGAGCTATCCACACTAGCATCAATCTTATCAACCACTTCAATACTTTTAATACTTTTTACAGGCATTTCTTTATTGGTTAAGTTCCCTGTAATACTATACTGAGAAAAAACAAATAAAGGACAAAAAGACAGAAAAAATAAGATAATTACTCTCATATTAAAAATGCAATTTAATCTCCATTTGATGTGAAAAATCAATCTTATACATTCATTACCCAATTAAACTCTACACCAGATATAAAAAACTTTGCCAAAGTCTTATAGCCTCTTCTGCTACAAACTTTGGCAAAGTATAATATTGCTAATTCACTAATTCACTCATTTGCTCATTCACTCATTTGCTAATTTACTAATGTGCTCATTCGCTCATTCACTCATTTGCTAATTTGCTCACGCGTGTATCGCTCTATTTTCAGTAGCAGCAAGAGCAGCTTCCTTCACAGCTTCAGTAAAAGTCGGGTGAGCGTGGCAAATACGAGCAATATCCTCAGCACTAGCCCTAAACTCCATAGCCGTAACAGCTTCAGCTATAATATCTGCTGCACGGGCACCAATAATATGCACCCCTAATACCTCATCAGTCTTAGTATCAGCCAATATCTTCACAAAGCCATCAGTTTCCATACTAGCACGGGCACGTCCTAAGGCACGGAAAGCAAATTGCCCTACCTTGTAGCTTACACCTTCAGCCTTCAGCTGTTCTTCACTCTTGCCTACACTAGCTACCTCAGGAGTGGTATATACTACCCCTGGTATGCAATTGTAGTCAATATGAGGTTTTTGTCCTGCCAGTTGTTCCACTACCAGTACACCTTCTTCTTCAGCTTTATGGGCAAGCATAGCCCCACGTACCACATCACCTATAGCATATATGTTCCCCACCGATGTTTGCAAGTGGTCATTCACTATTACCCTACCGCGTTCATCAGTAGTTACACCAGCAGCGCCAAGGTTCAGTCCTTCAGTGTAAGGACGCCTACCTACCGCTACCAAGCAGTAATCACCTTCTAAGCTAAGCTCTTCACCTTTAGGGGTAGTAGCTTTTACAATTACAGTATCCCCTTCACGGGTTACCTCTTTCACCTGATGCCCTGTATAGAATCCAAAACCTTGTTTCTTAAGCACTTTAGTAAGCTCACGTCCCAAGCCTCTGTCCATAGTAGGTATAATACTATCAGTGTATTCCACTACCGATACTTTAGCCCCCAAGCGTTGGTACACCTGTCCCAATTCTAAACCTATCACACCCCCACCTATTACGATAAGGTGCTGAGGTACTTCTTTTAGCCCTAAGGCTTCTGTCGAAGTGATAATGCGCTCTTTGTCTATTGTAATAAAAGGTAATGACGCTGGCTTTGAGCCCGTAGCAATAATAGTGTATGTAGCTTCAATTGTTTCAGCAGCACCCTCATTAGGGGTTACCTGTATTTCATTCTTTGAGAGGAAACTACCCACACCCTTCAGTACATCTACCTTGTTTTTATCCATCAAGAATTGTACTCCAGCACAAGTTTGTGCCACTACCTCGTTTTTGCGGGCAATCATCTTTTCTAAACTAAAACTGATTTCTCCGCTTATGGTAATGCCGTGCGCATCAAGGTGTTTTACAGTATCGTCATAATGGTGTGACGAATCTAACAACGCTTTAGAAGGAATACAGCCTACATTCAGGCAAGTACCTCCCAAAGTATTGTATTTCTCAATCAAGGCTGTTTTAAAGCCTAATTGTGCAGCCCGTATAGCGGCTACATAGCCTCCAGGCCCCGATCCAATAACTGCAATGTCGTATTTTTTCATATTATTAAAAGCAGAGGCTACTCATCTCTGAATAGCCTCTTTTATTTAGAAATTATTATTTTTTAAGCTCTGCTTTAGGCTCTGATTCATCTTTTACAGTATCATAGATGATAGGAGCCGCTACAAATATAGATGAATAAGTACCTACAAATACACCTATAATCATAGCAAACATAAAGCCTCGTAAGGTCTCACCACCAAAAATAAAGATAGTTACCAATACCGCCAATGTAGTGAACGAGGTGTTCAGCGTACGGCTAAGGGTAGTATTCAGTGCGTGGTTAATCTTCTCACGTGACCAGTGTGGCTCGCGCATTACCTCCCTAATACGGTCGTAAATAATCACCGTGTCGTTCAATGAGTAACCCACTACTGTCAGAATAGCAGCTATGAACGCTTGGTCTATCTCCATATTGAAAGGCATAATGCTGTAAGTAAGTGAGTAAATACCCAATACCAAAAGCACGTCGTGAGCCGATGATAGGATCGCACCCATCGAGAATTGCCATTTGCGGAAACGGAACAATATATACAAACCAATCACTATTAGCGAACCAATTACCGACCAGAATGCACTGCTCTTAATATCTTCAGCTATGGTAGGTCCTACCTTCATTGATTGCATAATACCTATCTTATCACTTGAGTTTGCTTGCGCAAAGTCATTGTATGAAAGTCCTTGTGGTAAGAAGCTTTGTAAGCCTTTGTATAGTAACTCTTGTACCTCGTTATCTACCTCAGTACTTTCTTCCTCTACTTTGTATTTAGTAGAGATTTTCACTTGGTTAGGAGCACCAAAAGTCTTCACCTCTACATTACCTAAGTCATTTTTCAACGCTTCACCCACTTGGGTTGGGTTCACTTCGTGTTCAAAACGCACTTGGTAAGTACGTCCACCCACAAAGTCAATACCTTGATCTAAACCACGAGTAAATAGTGAGATAAGACCTATAATACTTAGTACGATCGAGATTGCATAACCTATCTTGCGTTTGCCTATAAAGTTCAGATTTACATTAGCAAGCCAATTCTTCGTAATAGGAGTACTGAAGGCAAGGTTATGGCGTTTCTCAACACTGTAATCAATAAGTAAACGGGTGATAAAGATAGCAGTGAATAGGGTAGTAGCAATACCTATAAGTAGGGTAGTAGCAAAACCTTGAATAGGACCACTACCAAAGAACAACAATATAAGTGCTGTCAAGGCAGTAGTAATGTTAGAGTCTAAGATAGATGATAAAGCGTGTTTAAATCCATCTACCACAGCTTGTGCTACGTTCTTGCCCTTGCGCAACTCTTCTTTTGAGCGCTCAAAGATAAGCACGTTCGCATCCACCGCCATACCTATGGTAAGTACTATACCCGCAATACCTGGTAAGGTAAGCACCGCACCAATACTTGCAAGTACACCAAATATAAGAAGTATATTCACTAGCAGTGCAAGGTCAGCATAAATACCTGCACGTCCGTAGTAGAATATCATCCATCCAAAAATGAAAATAGTAGCAATAAAGAACGACATCATACCGCTGTCAATAGCCTCTTGTCCTAATGAAGGCCCTACTATTTCCGATTGTACAATGTCTGCCCCAGCAGGTAGTTTACCCGCACGAAGCACGTTTGCAAGGTCAATAGCCTCATTTAAAGTAAAGTTACCTGTAATCTCCGAACGACCTCCCGAAATAGCTCCATTGCTCACCCCTGGTGCCGAATATACTATATCATCAAGTACAATAGCTATATTACCTCTCTCTGTAAAGGCTTTACCAGTAAGGTTTTCCCAAATACGAGCCCCTTTACTATCCATTTGCATTGATACTGCTGGTTGGCTTAGTACATCATAAGTTTGGTTCGCATCAGTAATTACATTACCAGTAAGTGGTGCTACACCATCACGATTGCCTTTCAAAGCATATAACTGTACAACCGAAGCTTTACTATCTGGCTTGCTCCATACAAATTTAGCATATTGTAACTCTGCAGGTAATAGTAGTTTAGCTTCTGGTGAATGAAGATAACTATTAAACTGCATAGTATCTTTAATACTTACTGACAAAATAACTGGCGAAGTTTGATCTCTAGTTATTGTAGCCAAACTAAATAGCGGATTAACAGCATTTTGTCCAGCCGGTACCGAATCTTTTTGTGTAGTAGTAAGTAATGAGTCTATAGCACTACTTGCACTTTGCGTAGCTGCAGTAAGTGTATCAGTAGTAGCTGCTGGTTTTTTGTTAGCAGTTGTAGTCTTAAGTTGTTCGTTGAGAGCCTGGAAATAAGGAAGCACGTCTTTTGCTTTAAAGGTTTCCCAAAACTCAAGTTGCGCAGTACTTTGCAATAACCCCTTTACTCGGTCTATATCCTTAGCTCCTGGAAGCTCTATAAGAATACGCCCAGAGGTACCCAAACGTTGAATATTAGGCTGTGATACCCCAAATTTATCAATACGTTTACGCAATACTTCAAAAGCCGAAACTATTGATTCGTCCACTTTACGACTGATAATAGGACGAACTTGGCTGTTGCTCATCTGGAAGTTTATTTGATCGCTAAGTGTCTTGTTAGCGAACACATCAGGTGAAGCCAATTTTCCTCCATTTTTCTCGTACGCTTCAAAGAACAATTCCAAGTAAGTTCTATCTGTCTTACGAAGCTGTTCATCGGCTTCCACTAATGATTTGTTAAAGATGGGATCTTTTGAGTTGTTTGCAAGTCCACGAAGAATATCTTTTACCGAAATTTGCAAAATAACATTGATACCGCCCTTTAAGTCAAGCCCTCGGTTCAATTCCTTTTCTTTTATTTCAGCATAAGTGAACTTTGCAATACCGATGTTATACACATCGCGCCCCAACATTGAGTCCAAATACTTAGCCTCCACAGCCTCACGCTTAGTAATGTAGTCAGCTTGAGTATTAGGTACTTTTGCCTCAGCAAACGCTTTAGCTTTGTCTTCCACACTACCTGCCACATACGTAAATGAAAGTTGGTAAATACTTACCAGCCCAAAAAGTAAGGCAAATAGTTTAATAAGTCCTTTGTTTTGCATTTTTTAAAAATTAATTACTTATTTTATATCTTCAAACGGCAAAGGTATATCTTTTGCCGCAAATACAAAAATTTTCTTAAAAAAATATTTTCACTTTTTTTGAATGATACTGATTATCAGTAGGGTAGTTTTTATCATTTAGCACTCTTTTACTTCCCTTCTCCTTGCTCTACTAATGCCATCATCGCCCCTGCCTCCCAAAGTCTTCTCCACGCCCCAAGCATTTTCTTGTACTTCCTTTCTTTTTCTTCTCAAATTGCATTATTCGTAATAAAATCCAATTTTTGTTACGATTTATGCAAAAGCAATCTTCCTCATACCATAAAAACATACTCTCCTAATAATCAATATTTTAATAAATTACTCCACCTCCAAGAAGCATACACCTACCTTATAGGATGAACGAAGGATAAACGAACTGTAAACGAACTATAAACGCAAACCAACTGATAATCAGTCAAATTCTTCTTATACCCTATTTTGCATATTTCGCAACAAAACGCCCAAAACATTGCATATCCTTCTTTTCCTTTACTTCCCGCTACACTACAGCAGCAGCACTCCCTCCCTTTACCTCCTCTTTTCCCCAATTTAGTAGCAAACTTGCTCTTTTCTTCTCATTATTTTTATCTTTTTATAGCTTGAAGTATATTTGTCTAAAAATCAGACTTTTTTGTCCAACATTTAAGGATTTTCACCCCCTTAATCAGTCTTTTTTTAATTATTAATTGAAAAAAAATCTTCATTTTTTATTTAAGATAACAATATCTTTTATACCTTTGCGCCCGAAATTTTAAAACACTAACAATTTTATTATGACAGCAAAAAAATTGTGGATCTGGTTAGGGGCTACAGTAGCAGCCTCTTTCTTGGTGCTTATCTTTTTCGGTGTAGAAATATACCGTACAGCACCTCCTTTCCCCCAAAAAATCGTAACTACTAATGGGGAAACGCTCTATGAAGGGCAAGACATCAAAGACGGTCAGAACGCTTGGCAATCAATAGGCGGACAAACCGTAGGAAGTATATGGGGACACGGAGCTTACATAGCCCCCGACTGGAATGCCGATTACCTCCACCGAGAGTCTATGCTCTTATTAGATATCTTTGCTCAAAAAGACGGAAAAGTCTATAAAGACCTCCCCGAAGAAGAGCAAGCCAAGTATCAAGTACAGCTCCGAAAAGAGCTTCGTACCAATACTTTCAATCAGCAAACGGGGGTTATCACATTCTCTCCCGAGCGTGCTCAAGTAGCTAAAGAGTTAGCTAACTATTATAGCCAACTCTTTATGGACGACCCTGCACTTGAGCAAACACGTGACCATTACGCCATCCCCAAGAACGCCATCAAAGACCCTGCCCGTATGGCACAAATGAACGCTTTCTTTACTTGGACCTCTTGGGTTTGCAGCACCAATCGCCCTAATGACGATGTTACCTATACCAATAACTGGCCTTACGACCCTCTCATTGGTAACCACCCTTCTACTTCATTGCAGATGTGGTCAGGCTTTAGCGTACTGATGCTCCTCTTCGGGGTCGGATTACTCGTGTATTACCACGCTCGCAACAAAGAAGAAGAAACCTCCGATACCTTCCCTTCCCAAGATCCTTTGCGCAATATGAAGCCTACCCCTTCAATGAAAGCAACCCTTAAATACATCTGGATAGTGTCTTTGCTTATCATCGTCCAAATGATTTCTGGGGTTATTACAGCTCACTATGGGGTCGAAGGCAGCGGCTTCTTTGGCATCCCTCTCGATGTAGTACTGCCACAGGCCATTTCTCGTAGCTGGCACGTACAGTTAGCCATCTTCTGGATTGCTACCTCTTGGTTAGCTACAGGTCTGTATATAGCTCCTGCCGTATCAGGGTATGAACCCAAGTACCAACGTCTTGGCGTGAATGTACTCTTTGTAGCCTTGCTTATCGTAGTATTAGGCTCATTAGCAGGCCAATGGTTAGGCGTAATGCAAAAATTAGGCTTGGTCGAAAACTTCTACTTCGGGCATCAAGGCTATGAGTATATTGAGCTCGGTCGCTTCTGGCAAATCCTCCTACTTGTAGGTCTATTCCTATGGTTGTTCTTAATGGTTAGAGCTTTAATTCCAGCTCTCAAACGCAAAGATGAAAGTCGTCATTTATTGTTGTTATTCGTACTTTCATCAGTAGCTATTGCTGCCTTCTATGGCGCAGGGTTAATGTATGGTCGCCAAACACACATGGCAATAGCCGAATACTGGCGTTGGTGGGTAGTACACCTTTGGGTAGAAGGCTTCTTCGAGGTGTTTGCTACCGTAGTAGCTGCTTTCTTGTTCTCTCGCTTGGGCTTGTTACGCATTAAGGTAGCAAGTACAGCAGTGCTTTTCTCTACTATTATATTCTTAGCAGGCGGTATATTAGGTACTTTCCACCACCTCTACTTCAGCGCTACCCCTACAGCTGTATTAGCATTAGGAGCTACTTTCAGTGCCTTAGAAATCGTACCTTTGGTACTCATAGGTTATGAGGCATATCATAACTACCAATTGTCCAAAACTACCGAGTGGATTAAAGCCTACAAGTGGCCTATTTACTGCTTTATAGCTATGTGCTTCTGGAACTTCCTTGGGGCAGGTATCTTTGGCTTTGCTATAAATCCACCTATTGCTTTGTACTACATTCAAGGGCTTAATACCACTGCCGTTCACGGTCACGCTGCCTTGTTTGGGGTATATGGTATCTTGGGTATAGGGCTTATTTTATTCGTATTGCGAGGCTTGTATGCCGATCGTCATTGGAACTACAAAATACTCGGTTGGTCATTCTGGCTTATCAATATAGGCTTGTTCGTAATGTTAGTAGGCAGCTTATTGCCTATAGGTATTCTACAAGCAGTAGAAGCTATCCAAAATGGCTATTGGTCAGCACGCTCCGAAGAGTTTATGCAAACCGATACCATGCAACTCATCCGTTGGTTACGTGTTCCTGGTGATACGCTTTTAGCTTTAGGCGAATTGCTCTTGGTATACTTTATCATCGGTCTCAAAACAGGTTGGTCTCTCCGAGAAAAACGATAATCTCTTACAAAAATCCCTAAATGAAAAAAAGGCTATCTACATATTGTAGGTAGCCTTTTTTGCTTGAATATGAGTCAAAACAGATTTTTTTCTATATAAACGGAACTATCGCTTTCTTGTACCTGTTATCAGTGCCGTTATCCCAAACGATACAAAAGCTGGCAGAACCCACTCTATTCGGTAGGCAGCCAAAGGAAGCAAACCTTTAAAATCATTAATCCATTGTATGTGTAGTAAGTTCCCCATAATAAATAAACCCGATAGTACAGCCGTAAGTGTTACCCCCACTATATAAGGCTCATTGCTTTGCACTTTTTCATATCAAAAACAAATATTTTTCCTTATTTTCTTTCTTTTCCATTATCCCAATAAAAATTTGCTATTCCCCAAATTATTACTACTTTTGCAGCCTAATATCAATCCTTAGCCCCCTACCCCTAAAATGGACGATAAACTACTCATAAAAAAACGTATCGATTGGTTTTGCAAAAACAAAATCAACGCCTTTTCACCTACTATTTCCCCAGCCCCCAAAGCTCCCGAAAACAATGAAATCGAGAGCCTCTATGAAGGGCTGCTCTGGTTCGTACAACACGGCGTAAATGAACTGCTAATCCAAAAAAAATATATGGGTTCTTATTGTGATATTTACCTGCATAAAGAACTGGAAAATAGCTATTTAGTAAGCCGTAACGGCTATAAAATCAACCATCTAAAACCTCACTTATGGATGCCTGCTCTCACAGGGCTGCACCAGCGTCTTAACTGGGAAGGGGTATCCCTACGCATCATTCAGTCCGAACTGATGCCGTGGTCTGCTTTAGGTAAAGGGCTCATTACCAACGAGTTTTCAGCCTATTACATTTCTCACCACATACACTGTAATTACTTGCAAAATAGTGATTTGTACCAAAAAATAGAAGCCATACGCCAAAAACCCGAGTATCTGGCCTTCATCGCCGATGCCAAAAAACTCTCAGGCAAAGAACTCAAAGACAAATACCCTACACACATCATACGCCAGTACCAGTCAGTACGTGATTTTAAAATGCTTAATCTGCCTAATTATCAGGCAAATATTAACCTCTTTAAGCAGCAGTTAGATGTCTTCGGCACCGAGGCTCAAGTCTACTTTAAGCCTTTCAATATCCTTAAGCAAATTAATGACGATGGTTCCGAACTCTTTGTCAATGATAACCTTACCTTTGCCCAGGTGAATGACGATGATTTCTTGCATTACACCTTTGCCAACGAAGCCGAACTCCAAGCCAAGTACCCCCAAATACGCGCTTGGGTCGATGAACTCACCAATCACAACGAAGAAGGCGTAGTTATTAAGCCTCGAACAGCTTTCTTGCCTTCAATGCCTCCTGCCTTTAAGGTACGCAATAATAACTACCTCACCCTTATATACGGAGTCGATTTTCAAGACCGATTAGCCGAACAAATTAGCAAACGCAATATCAAAGGCAAACTCAAATGCTCAATCAACGACTGGGCTATCAATGCCAAACTCTTGCAAACTCCCTACTCCGATATCCACGAAGAAAATTACGAATTTAAAAACTTAGTACTCGACCGCATCTTGGGCGAAGAGATAGAAAATCAGTTAGATAGCAGATTATGAGTAAATTACTTATATTGGTGGGCGCTCCCGGTTCAGGTAAATCTACCTTCGCCCGTTACTTTTTGCGTACCGAAGATAATTGGATACGCGTAAACCGTGATGATTTTCGCCTAATGCAGTTCGGCGATTCCCTGATGATTCCTTTCTATGAGGAACGAATCAGCCAAATGGTCGAGGCGTCTGTACTCGCCCTTCTAAAAGGGGGTACTAATGTTGTGCTTGATGCTACCAACACTTCACTCCGCACTATCCAAGATATGGTAAGCACCTACACCCCTCACGCCGATATCAGCTTCAAGGTATTTAACCTTCCTGCCGATGTCCTCGTAAAACGCTGTGATAAGCGCTATACCGAAACAGGTAAATACATTCCCAAAAGCGTGGTCGAAAAAAACGTAGCCAACCTCCAGCACGCTATGGAAAAATTTGATTTTAACCCCATACCTCGCCAGATAGTACAGCCCTCCATTAGCTATAGCACACAGGATACATCTCTGCCCAAAGCCATAATTTGTGATTTAGATGGTACCCTCTCTTTGCTCAATGGTCGCGACCCCTACAATGCAGCTACCTGTGATAACGATCTCCTTAATGAGCCCGTAGCAGCAGCTCTCCAAATGGCAAAAGCTCAAGACTACAAAATAATCCTACTTTCAGGGCGTGAAGATAAGTTCCGCGAGCCTACCGTGCGCTTCCTTACCAAGCACCAAATAAGCTATGACTTGCTGCTAATGCGCACTACCAATGATTTCCGAAAAGATAATATCATCAAAAAAGAACTTTTCTTAGCCGAAATTCAAGGTAAATACTTTGTGCAATTCCTTTTGGACGACCGTAACCAAGTCGTTGATATGTGGCGAAAAGAACTTAACCTACCCTGTTTTCAGGTAAATTACGGTGATTTTTAATTGATAAATTAGTATTTTTTTGTATCTTTGCCCTTCCAAAAGTAATATTTTATGCATACTAAAGAACCTTTATATTATTATACAATCATACGTAAGCATTACAAAAATTCATACCTAGCCGAAGATAATCAGCAGGTTATCATTGGTATAGATTGTGAGTATTTTGACGCTTATAGCCATAATTATGCCTCACTCCAAGCCTATTACCAGCAGCAAACTCCCATAGCTCCCTTCGCAGGGCTCTTCGGGGTATTAGGGTATGAGGCTATTCATTTCTTTGAAAATATTCCCCAAAAAGATACAGCTCAGTATAACTTCCCCGCCTTTGTGTTTGCCAACGCAAAGGCTTATTTACATTATTCCAAAGTCAATAAGGTATACTCTTTTTACGGTGATGAGCAGCAGTATTTTAGCTTTTTAGAGGAAGAACCCCAAGCGGATACTCCCTCCCCCAAGCCTTATTATCGCATCTCTACCAATCTCAATCAGGAGCAAGCACACTTTTATGAGGTAGTTGAAAAAGCTAAAGAGTACCTACACGCTGGCGATATATTTCAGGTAGTACTTAGTGAGCAGCTTTGTTTAGAAAGTAATCTAGATTCCCTACAGTTCTATAAGTTGCTCAGCAAGGCAAACCCTTCGCCTTATATGTTTCACTTCCCCACACCTTATGGTGAGGTGGTAGGTTCAAGTCCCGAAATATTAGTCGAAATCAATTCCGATACTATATACATAGCCCCTATAGCTGGCACACGTAAGCGCGGTACTGATGCCAATCACGATGCCCTCTTAGCACAAGAACTATTGTCCGACCCTAAAGAGTGTGCCGAACATCGTATGTTAGTCGATTTAGCTCGTAATGATATAGGGCGCTTTGCCGAAAAAGGTACTGTACAGGTAAAGAATATGATGCACATCAAGCAGTTAGAGCACGTTATGCATATTGTAACCGATGTGTACGGACGAAAGCGCAAGGAGATATCCCTTTTTGAGGTGATTGGGGCAGTATTCCCTGCAGGTACCCTTAGCGGTGCTCCTAAAATACGTGCAATGGAAATCATAGCCGAACTGGAGTCCTACCGCCGTAATGTGTACGGAGGGGGCATAGGCTTCTTGCATTTTAATGGCAATGCACAGTTAGCTATTGTAATACGCAGTGCCTTCTTTGAAAAAACCGACTTTCTTAATACCGATAACACCCGCGTGTTTATCCAAGCAGGCGCAGGCATAGTGTATGATTCCACCCAAGAAAAAGAATATGCCGAAATCCAGCACAAAAGAGCCTCTGTATTAAAAGTATTTGAAAAAAACTGTACCTTAACCCCTAACTCCTAATCCCTAACTCCTGAAACCTATGATATTACTTATAGATAATTATGATTCATTTGTGTTTAATGTAGCCCAATACCTCTCCGAACTCACCGATGAGGAGGTGCGTACTGTGCGTAATGACCAGCTTACTCTTGCTCAAATACAAGCCCTTAAGCCTTCACGTATTGTGCTTTCACCAGGCCCTAAACATCCTAATGATAGTGGTATTTGCCTTGAAATACTTAACCAAATTACCGATATACCTATCTTGGGCATTTGCTTAGGGCATCAAGCATTTGGCTTAGTGCACGGGGCTACTATTAAGCGGCTCGAAGTACCTTTACACGGCAAAACTTCAACCCTTACAGTTACCGACCCTCAGGCACTACTTTTTAAAGGATTACCCCAGCAGTTTAGCGTAATGCGCTATCACTCGTTATATGTCGATAAGGATACTCTCCCACAGGAACTCACCGTAACAGCCCTTTCCGATGATGGTATCATTATGGCACTACAGCATAAAACCAAACCCATTCACGGCATTCAGTTTCACCCCGAATCGTTCTTTACAGAGTATGGGAAGAATATTATTAAGAATTTTATAGTAGGTACACAGCCTGTAGCCGCTGCAGCTCATAGTTCTAATGAGAAAGCCCTCTCTTATGCCAATGAGGTGTTCAAAACAGCTCTGAAAAAATTACAGGATAACCAGCCCTTGCGCGATACTGATTTTAAAGAAATATGTGCCGTATTACATAGCAAGCAGTATGACATTGTACAGTTAGGGGCTTTGCTGGTGCTTATCAGTGAGAAGAGCCTGTACCCACAATCGCTTACTGCTTTTGTACGTAATATTTTAGCTTATAGCACTACCTTTGCCGATTCTAGTTCTATGATTGATCTTTGCGGCACTGGTGGCGACGGACTTAAAACCATTAATATCTCTACCACTGTAGCCTTTATAGTAGCGGCTATGGGGGTAAAAGTAGCCAAACACGGTAATCGCTCTGTTACTAGCCAAAGTGGTAGTACCGATGTGTTAGCCCAATTGGGTCTCACTATGGAGTCCAATTTAATGAAACAGTTAGACGGATTAGATAAAAATGGCTTAGCTTTCTTTCACGCTCCTTTCTTCCACCCTTTGGTAGGCGAAGTGCGTGAGGTACGCCAGCGCTTGGGTATCCGTACAGTGTTTAATGTACTCGGCCCTCTATTGCACCCCAATACCAAACTGAAATACCAATTGGTAGGCCTATACCGCGAACCTGTTATGCGCCTCTATGCCGAAACACTACAGTTATTAGGCCGAGAACACGCTTTGGTAGTACGTGGTAATGATGGTTTAGATGAAATAACTCTTTGCGACGAAACCAAAATAGTCGAAGTAAAAAATAACCAAATATTGGAGTACACCATAACTCCCGAAATGTTTGGCTTTAAACGTGCTTTTCATTCAGATATACAAGGAGGTACTCCACAAGAAAATGCCGAAATACTCCGCCGCACTCTCAAAGGTGATGAATATGGCCCCAAAGCCGATATTGTAATCTTAAATGCTATGTTTGCTCTTTATGCAGCCAATGTAGTACCTCACCCTATTAATGCCAAACCTCTTATTGAAGAAGCCTTGCGTAGTGGTAAAGTGTGGGAGTATGCTAGCAAATTTATTAATTAGTATCACATTAGTATAACACTGTCTAATTATGGATATTCTTTCAAAAATCAAAGAACAACGCGAAATACAATTACATCGTGAAATAGAAGAATGGGCGCGCCCTTATTTAACGCAGGCTATACAACAACCTGGTATTAGCATTATTGGTGAAATCAAACGTGCTTCTCCCTCTAAAGGACAAATAGCAACAGAAGATTTCGACCTTCTAAAGCAAGCTCAACACTACGCAAATAACCGCGTAGCTGCCTTTTCTATCCTCACTGAAGAAGCTCACTTTAAGGGAGATAACGCTTTTATTCCCATTGTAGCCAAAGCTTTCCCTATGATGCCTATCCTCCGCAAGGATTTTATCTATACCCCTTTTCAGGTATTCCACGCCAAGAGTTTAGGAGCTTCGGCAATTTTGCTGATTGTACGTATGCTTACTGATGATGAGCTGATGTTCTTGCATCTGTTAGCACATTCTTTGGATTTAGAAGTATTAGTAGAAGTTCACAATAAAGAAGAACTACAACGCGCTTTACAAGTGCCTGATTTAGAACTCTTAGGTATCAATAATCGCAACCTCAATACTTTTGAGGTATCGCTAAAAACAACAGAGCAACTACTCAAAGCAATTCCCAAAAGCCAACGAGAAAAACTATTGATAGTAAGCGAAAGTGGCTATCACAGTAAAGAAGATATTGTATATGCCGAAAGTTTAGGCGTTGATGCTCTTTTAATAGGAGAAGCACTGATGAAAGGAGAGATTTTTTAATGACGAGGAACGAATGACGAGAGACGAATGACGAATTACGAGAGATAAGATGACAAAAGAAAAAACTAATATAAAACTTACTTTTATTGTGTATGGTGAAATGTTTGATATTGAGCAACTCACTCGCATTATAGGAGTAACTCCTACAGATCAAGCCTATAAAGGAGACCAACTGAAGTATCGCATTAGTGAAGAAACTTTTTGGGAATACAAATTTGCTCCTATAGAAACATTGCTTGTTGAAGATTGTTTAGCTGAATTTGAGCAAATGGTAAAACCTGTTTTAAAAGAACTTTCAGCTTTTATCAAAGATCATCAACTCACCTCTAAATTACAGTTTTGTGTAAATCACTATGAAATAAATGCAGCTTTGACTTTTGAAACTACTATTCTTGATATACTTCATCAACTCAATGGTGAGATTGATATAGACCAGTATTTTTACAAATGACCACTCAACTAAAAATATGTGGAATTCGCTCTCTTAGTGAAATCCAAGAACTGAAGGATTTGCCTATTGATTACTTCGGCTGTATCTTTGCGCCTAAAAGTCCGCGTTATGTGAGCGTGGATTTAGCAAAAGATATAGTTACTGAAATACACTCAGTTGGCAAACTGGCAGTAGGGGTATTTGTGAATACCCCTATACACGAACTACAACAAATTCAGCAACAAACAAACATTGATATACTGCAACTACATGGCAATGAAAGCGTTGAAGATTGTAGTACCTTACACAGCGCAGGCTACACTCTTTGGAAAGTCTTTTCAGTATACGATATTTTACCTGATATTACTCCCTATCAGCCTTATATTCAATATCCTTTATTCGATACCAAAGGCATTTCCGAAGGTGGTAACGGCACTCGCTTTAAATGGGAAATACTAAAAACTATGTCACCATACTCCTATGTTTTAGCAGGTGGCATTGAGGCTACCCACGTGCCGGAAGCACTAACCTATCACCCAGCAGTATTAGATGTGAATAGCAAGGTAGAACTTCATAATCGTAAAGACCGTTCTCTTGTAATTGATTTGATAAAAAATATATAAATGAATACAAAACCTAATAATAAAAAGGCTTACTTCGGAAAATTTGGTGGACAGTATGTGCCCGAAACAGCTATGTTCGCTCTTATCGAACTAGAAACCGAATACCAAAAAGCCAAAGCCGATCCTTCTTTTCAGGCCGAACTTGAAGACTTGCTCAAAAACTATGTGGGCAGACCTACTCCTCTATATCACGCCAAAAAACTAAGTGTCCTTTATGGTCACGATATTTACCTAAAACGTGAAGACCTAAACCATACAGGGGCTCATAAAATTAATAATGCTTTGGGGCAACTACTCCTTGCCAAACGTATGGGTAAGAAAAAGGTTATAGCCGAAACTGGTGCTGGCCAACATGGGGTGGCAACAGCTACTGCAGCGGCTCTCTTAGGTCTAGAATGTGATGTTTATATGGGAGCTGTCGATATGGAACGCCAAAAATTAAATGTTTTCCGTATGGAGCTTTTAGGAGCTAAAGTAGTTGCTATCAATGAAGGACTTAAAACACTTAAAGAAGCTACTACCGCTGCTATCCAATCGTGGGTAGCCGAGATTGAAACAGTTTTCTATGTTATAGGCTCAGCGGTAGGCCCTCACCCTTACCCTTCAATGGTTAAAGATTTCCAATCTATCATAGGTAAAGAATGTCGTCAGCAACTCACTTCTTTAGGCAAACACGCCGATCATGTTATTGCTTGTGTAGGAGGGGGAAGCAATGCTATTGGTATCTTCTCCGGCTTTTTAGATGATGATACTACGCACCTTTATGGAGTAGAAGCTGGTGGCTATGGTATCAATACCAATATGCATGCTGCTACTCTTACCTTAGGCAAAGAGGGTATCATTCACGGAATGAAAACCTATGTATTGCAAGATAAATACGGACAAATAAGCCCTGTACATTCTATTTCAGCTGGACTCGATTATCCTGGGGTAGGCCCTCAACACGCTTATCTTTTTGAAAGTGGTAAGGCTACTTACACCCCCATTACCGATGCCGAAGCTATGGATGCCTTAGTGCGTACTACTCGTGCCGAAGGTATTATCCCTGCTATTGAAAGTGCCCACGCTTTAGCTTACTTACAGCATTTATGCCCCAAATTACCTGCCGAACCCAAACAAACTATTATAGTAAATGTATCAGGCAGGGGCGATAAAGATATGCACACTGTATTTTCAGTATTAAAAGGAGAACATTATGAAGAATAAGAACATTACAGATATTTTTGCCGAAAAGAAGAAAGTAAATATCGGCTATATTGTTGCAGGCTATCCTAACATAGCTTTTACTCAAGAGTTTCTTAGTAAGTTAGATGACTCTGCTATTGATATGTTGGAAATAGGTATACCTTACTCCGATCCTTTAGCCGATGGCAAACACATAGCCGAAGCCTCATTTGCTGCATCACAAGCAGGTGTTACTACCGATGTAGTTTTTAACCTTCTTAATTCTGTAAAGAGCAAAGTACATAAGCCCCTTATATTTTTAGTGTATTATAACCTTGTATTTGCTTATGGCTTAGAAAATTTTGTTAAGAAGAGTGCCGAAGCAGGTATTAAGGGTATGATTATCCCCGATTTGCCTTATGAAGAAGCTACCGAAGTAGCCCGCCTACTAAACGCTTATAATATTGCCTTTATACCGTTAGTAAGCGTAACTTCTGGTAATCGTATTCCCAATATAGCCTCCCTAGCCCAAGATGGCTTTGTATATGCAGTAGGCTCATTAGGTGTTACAGGAAGCAAGCAAGTTGATTTAGGCAGATTAGAACAGTTCATAACGCAAATCAGGCAATATACCTCGCTACCTATAGCCTTAGGATTTGGTATAAAAACCAATACCGATGTACAAACTATGCGCCGCTATGCCGATGGTGTGATAGTAGGTACTAGCATTGTAATACTCACTCAAAGTAATGATGTAACATCTACTATGCAAGCTATTGAAAAACTCTTTGCTTACTAATCTTCCATCATTAATGAGATGTGATATCCCCCGGTCCAAGCATTTTGAAAATTAAAGCCACCCGTAACAGCATCTATATCCAGCACTTCCCCAGCTAAATAAAGATTTTTGAGGAGTTTGCTTTCATAAGTCTTGAAATTAACTTCCGAGAGTTTAACTCCTCCAGCTGTTACAAACTCTTCTTTAAAAGCAGCTTTTCCCTCAATAGTAAAACTTTGCGCACTCACAGCTTTGCCTAGTTGTTGTAGCTGTGCTTTATTTATTTCTGCCCATACTTGTTGCGGAGCAATACCTGCTACTTCTAGTAAGCCTATCCAAAGGCGTTTAGGTAGTTGGAATAAAGAAGTATTCTGTACTACTTTACGTCCTTGTTGCTGTTTTACATCTTGTAGTTGTGCCATAACTTCGTTATAGCTAAGTGGTTCACCAGCATTAGCAGTAAAATTTACTACCATTATACATTCATAGTTTAGTCCTTCTAATATCCTTGCTCCCCAAGCCGATGCTCGTAATACTGCAGGACCACTAAATCCTGTATGAGTAAAAAGTAAAGGTGCTGTCTCACTTATTTTTAAGTGCTTTCCTTCTTTACTTAATAATTCCAACCGAACTGTCACTGCTATCCCCGATAGTTCCTTTACCCACCTCTCAGTAGTATTAAAGGTAAAAAGAGATGGTACAGGGGGTACTATAGTATGACCTAATCCAGCCAATAGTTTCCATATCTTAGGGTTACTGCCAGTAGTAATAGCTATTTTACGTGCTTTATACGTGTGTGTAGGGGTCTCTACCTCCCAAATGTTTTCTGTTTGGCTAATAGCTTGCACATTTTGCTGGGTAAAAAGCTCAATACTATGTTTTTTTATTTCTATCAAAAAACAATTAATGATACTTTCCGAAGTATTTGAAACAGGAAACACTCGTCCATCAGGCTCAGTTTTTAAAGCTACTCCATGTGCTTCAAACCACTCCATTGTATCTCCACACATAAATCGATGAAAAGGGCTTAACAGTTCTTTACTACCTCTCGGATAGTACTTCACAAGTTCATCAGGGGTAAAAGTAGCATTAGTCAGGTTACAACGCCCCCCACCCGAAATACGTACTTTTTGTAGTACTTCTTTACTTTTTTCTAATATAGCAATCTTAAAGTGCGGATGCCTTTCTGCTACATTAATAGCAGTAAAAAATCCTGCAGCACCCCCACCAATAATCAGAAGATCATACATAATTAATAAGTAACAATTAATAAAAAAACTTTGCCAAAGTTCCACACTCTGGCAAAGTTCATTCCGAACATTTGCACCTTCCCCTTCATCAAGGGGCACGATACAAATTATTTCATCCCAATAAAGTTAAACTGCTCATCAAACTTCAGTTCTTGTCCATCAGTAAGTTCAACTTCGTATTTTTTATACTTAAGGCTACGCGACACTTCTTTAATTGATTCAAAAGGGAAAGTAGCCTGTACTTGTGTCAATATCTTCTCAGGCACTACGTGGTTAGGCACTCTACCCCTGCGCACTTTAATATCTTTCCAGTCTCCTTCTCCATTGAATTCTACTTCTAGTCCATCTTTAAAAATCACGCTGTATTCCTCATCATTATAATCAGTATCTTTCCATACCGAGGCAATATCAGCTACCAAAAAATACTGACGTACAAAGTTAATAGCATCAGCAGGAAGGTCATTAAATTCCACTTTTTTATCTTGTGCAGCTGCAAAGCCAAAACTCAAAACAGCCACAATAAGTAATAATCCTTTTTTCATTTTAGTCGTCTATTTTTATAAATTTACCTTTTAGGTTAAATATAAGTTCAATACCGTTTGATAAGTTTACCTCGTATTTAGTACGCCCCTTTTTAATCTCCTTAATAATAGTTCTAGGAAAGTTTTTCTGTACATACTTGCTTATTTTATGAGGAACAATTTTCGCAGGCACCTCACCACTTCTCGCTTTTACCTCATCCCATTCACCATTAGGGTAAAATTCCACCTCAGTACCATTAGCAAAAAGCACAGTATACTCACTGCGCACACCCTTTTCAGTATCTTGCCATACCGATACAATACTATTAGTCGCAAAATGTTCTTTAATAAAACTTCGCGCTTTAGCAGGAAGCCCCTCTACAGGTATAAGTCCCTCCTCTTGAGCAGTAGCCACCCCAAAAGTAAAGAGCGAAAAAACTACTGCCGATAATGTTTTTAGTGTATTCATCATTTTATTATAATACGTTTCACAATGCAAAAATACAAAAAATATGCCAATCAGCAAATTTGTATTTGCTAATCGGCATATTTATTTAGCCTGATAATTCGCTAATTCGCTAATTTGCTAATTCTCTAATTTGCCAATTAATAATTTCCCATCAACTCTCCATTATGATTGAAAAACAAATCAGTATGTGAGCCAATAAGATCTACCTTATAGCCAATATTAGTTTTCCTAATTCCCTCAATAATAAAACCATGTTGAGTAACATAATCAACTATTTTCTGAGGGAAAAAAGTCGTCGGGATACTATTCCCATCCTCAGCTTCCACCTTTACCCAATCACCAGTTTTAGTGAACTCAAGATCAGTATGATCCCTCAATTCAACCGAGTAACCATAAGTATCCCACTCTCTCTCAACTTCTCTAATTGAAGTGTATGGAAAGTGCGTGCTTATAAAGTTACGAGCTGGCTGCGGTAAGCGGGCGCATGAAGTCAATGCTAAGACTGCAAAAGCAGCTAAAAAAACTTTTTTCATTAGTTGTCAAATCTTAAAAATCTACCATTTGTGTCAAATTCCATTTCCAAACCATTGGTCAATTCTACCTCATAACCATAACGTTTTTTCTGAATTTTGTAGATAGAAGCACCAGCATAGTTGTTCTTTACATAAGTAGCAATACCATTAGGAATAATAGCAGCAGGAATCACACCAGTACGAGCTCTCACCTCTTCCCAATCACCATTTGCATAAAATTCAATCTCAGTACCGTTATTAAAATATACTTTATAATCTTGGTCATGAATATCATCATCCTTCCATACCGATGCAATATCAGTCACCTTAAAATGTTTCTTCACAAAAGCCTGAGCATTAGCAGGTAATTGATCAAAAGTAATAGGAAAATCCCTAGCCGATACATCTTGTACAGCTACAAATACTAACAAAAAAGTCGCAATTAATGATACTAATTTTTTCATCGTTCAATATGTTTTTTAAGTTTTACAGGGGCAAAAGTATAACTCAATTTGGGAAAAAAATAGGAACAACACTTCCTAATCTACTTTTTTGTCAATAACCCCACCCCACAAAAAATCCAACCACCCCCCAAACACAAAATAATACTCCTCCACCCACCTTATAACATACCCCCAACATCAGTAAAGACTGAACGAACGAATAACGAAGGATAAACGAAGGATAAACGAAGGATAGTTTTAGAACACAACAAAAGCCCCTACCTCCCAAAACCACCCCCCTAAAACTTGCTAATTCATAATAGTTTTGTACCTTTGCCCACAAAAATTAAAACTTATAAAGAAATTATATGTCACTATCATACCTACAACCCGTTGATGACACTTTTATATCCGAAGATTACAAACCCCAACAAGTAGGGTTCGTCATACAAAAACACCTCCCATCACTCGGAATCCCCGATCTTACCGATATCAAAATCGCCTTCTTCTGCCTCGATACCCTCAGCCAATCCTTTAACCGATTTCGCGAACACTTCTATTCCCTATTCGTCGGAAATTGGGATTTCAATATCGCCGATTTAGGTAACCTACCACAAGGCGAAACCCTCGAACAAACTCACTTCGCCATCAGCCAAATTGTAGCCCAGCTCATCAAAGAAGGCGTCATACCCGTAGTGGTAGGAGGCTCTCAAGAGTTCACCTACTCCCTCTACCGCGCCTTCGATAGCCTCGAGCAAATGGTAAACCTCGTAAGCGTCGATGCTAAATTCGACTTCGGTAACGCCGATGAGTTATTCGTCGAAAACTCCTATATGAGCCGACTCATATCCGAACCCCCAGTAAATTTGCTCGATTTTACCAATTTAGGCTACCAATCCTACTATGTAGCCCAAGAAGAACTCGATTTGTTAGAAAAAATGTGCTTCGAAGCAATCCGATTAGGTAATGTAACCAATGATTTGAAGAGTATAGAGCCAGCCATGCGCGATGCCGATATCGTAAGCATCGATATGACCAGCGTACAAGCAAAAGATATGCTCGCTATGGGTAATGTCAATGGATTTAATAGCCGAGAAATATGCGCCATCACACGCTATGCAGGCATCAGTAGTAATGTACAAGTAATGGGTATTTTTGAAGTTCCTAATACCGATTTAGCAAGCCAACTTGTAGCCGAAATGCTATGGTATTTCTGTGAAGGTAGCAACTTCCGTATTAAGGAATTGCCAGTAATTAACGATGAAAATTACACCAAATACATCGTCCCTATCGATGATATACAAATAGAATTCTTTAAAAGTACACAAACCGAACGCTGGTGGATGAAACCAGGCGGCGATAAGTATTCAGGGCCACAAAACCACGTACCATCGGGCTTAGTGCCTTGCCTCCCTCAAGATTATGAAGAGGCCATTCGCGGCTCCATACCCGAGCGCTGGTGGCGTACCTATAGGAAATCGGTATAACTCCCCCCCGATTTCCTATTGTTCTATCATTTGCATTACTTTTAAAGCTTGATATACGCTATTAATCCCCTCAAAATTAAGAAGTAAACGTAAGCCGTTGCGGGTTTCTTTTTCCTGCATACGGCACTTGTCGGGGTAGCGTTGTACGAAGAGTAATACCTTCTGGAAGCGCGCACTTTGGTAAAACGGACTGTTCTGGTCTGAAATGAAATAGCCTGTCATCTTCCCGTTTTTCATAACCAATTTCTCTATGCCCAAGCGCGTAGCAATCCACTTCACACGCACACTATTTAGTAAGTCAATAGCTTGTGAAGGCAACTTGCCAAAACGGTCAATAAGATTACTTTGATATTGTTGTAAGGCTTCCTCAGTAGTAAGGTTACTAAGTTCATTGTAAAGGTTCAGTCGCTCTGCTACTCTATTTACATAAGTATCAGGAAAAAGCAGTTCAAAATCAGTGTCTATTTGGGTATCACTAAGGTAAGTTTTATCCTCTTCAGCAGTGTGATATAGTTCCGAGAACTCATTCTCTTTCAGTTCTACAATAGCCTCTTGCAATATCTTCTGATACGTTTCAAAGCCTATTTCATTAATAAAACCACTTTGTTCACCGCCCAATAGGTCACCAGCACCACGTATTTCCAAGTCCTTCATTGCAATATTAAAGCCACTGCCTAAGTCCGAAAACTGAGCTATAGCTTCAATACGCTTGCGGGCATCATCACTCATAGCTACAAGCGGAGGGGTAATAAAATAGCAGAAAGCCTTCTTGTTACTGCGTCCTACACGTCCACGCATTTGGTGCAAGTCTGATAAGCCAAAGTTATGAGCATTATTAATGAAGATAGTATTAGCATTAGGCACATCCAGTCCGCTTTCAATAATAGTAGTAGCTACCAGCACATCGTAAGCACCCCCCATAAAGGCAAGCATGGTCTCTTCCAATTTCTTACCATCCATTTGCCCGTGTCCTACTGCAATACGAGCATCGGGTAGAAGCCGTTGTATCATACCTGCTACTTCCTGAATGTTCTCCACTCTGTTGTGCATAAAGAACACCTGTCCACCACGCTGAATTTCATAACGTATACCATCGCGTATTATCTCTTCGTTAAAAGGTACTACTTGTGAGTCTATAGGGTAGCGGTTAGGTGGTGGTGTATTAATAACCGATAAGTCTCGAGCCGCCATTAAGCTGAATTGTAAGGTACGTGGTATAGGGGTAGCAGTAAGGGTAAGTACATCCAAATTCTCTTTTAGTGTTTTGAGTTTATCTTTCACTCCTACGCCAAACTTCTGTTCTTCATCTACTATTAGCAGTCCTAAATCTTTATATTGCATTTTTTCACCTACTATCTGGTGTGTCCCAATAATAATATCTAACTGCCCTTTAGCAAGCTCTTCCAAGATGTTCTTTTTCTCTTTAGCAGTACGAAAACGATTCAGGTAATCAATCCTTACAGGGAAGTCTTTCATCCGCTGGCTAAACGTCTGGTAATGCTGAAAAGCAAGTACAGTAGTAGGTACTAATACAGCTACCTGCTTGCCATTATCTACAGCCTTAAAAGCAGCTCTTATAGCCACTTCAGTTTTGCCAAAGCCTACATCACCACATACCAGCCTATCCATAGGTTTAGCACTTTCCATATCAGCTTTTACATCAGCGGTAGCCTTGCTTTGGTCGGGGGTATCTTCGTACAGGAATGAGGCTTCTAATTCATTCTGCATATAGCTATCGTGTGCAAAAGCAAAACCTTGTGCTTCCTTGCGTTTAGCATATAGTTTAATAAGGTTAAAGGCTATTTCCTTCACCCGTGCTTTGGTTTTCTGTTTCAGTGCCTTCCACGCTCCTGAACCTAACTTGTATATTTTAGGAGGTTTACCATCTTTTCCGTTGTATTTAGTAATTTTGTGCAATGCGTGAATGCTTACAAAAAGCACATCGCGGTCACCGTAAATCAGCTTGATAGCTTCTTGATGTTTGCCCTCTACTTCTATCTTCTGTAATCCAGCAAATTTACCTATGCCGTGATCTATATGGGTTACATAGTCGCCTACTTCCAGTTGCATAAGTTCTTTAAGGGTGATAGCCTGTTTTTTAGCATACCCATTCTTCAGCTGAAACTTATAATACCGCTCAAATATCTGATGATCTGTGAATACATTTAGTTTGCGTTTGGTATCTACAAACCCCGCGTGTAAGGATAAGATAGCTGTTTGGTAATGCACCTTTTGATCCATCTCCTCAAAAATATCATTAAAACGCTTAGCTTGCTGCTCCGTACCACAAAGAATATAGTTTTGGTAACCCTTCTCGTGTTTGTCGTTTAAATAAGCTATGAGTAGCTCAAATTGCTTGTTGAATGAAGGCTGTGGAGTTGTGCTAAAAAGAATCTCTTTTTCTGTTTTAGAAAAAGATGAAGGAAGGTTTACTGTAATTTGCTGAAAGCCTTCTATCTGCTTTAAAAGTACCCCTGATTGGCAGTATAACACCTCAGGCTCACTGCGTTTTACTTCATTAGGAAGTTTTTCATAAATATCAGTAGCTTTGGTAAATAGCTTATCTATTTTACTCTCAAAAGTACTCATTTCTTTAGTAATCACAAGCGTTCGCTCACTGATGTAATCCAAAAATGATTGCCTTACCTCATCTCCTTCTTTGTTTTCCACATTAGGAATAATCGTTACCCCATTCAGTTGTGCTGTTGATAGTTGGCTCTCTACATCAAAAGTCCGGATACTTTCCACCTCATTGCCAAAAAACTCAATACGGTAAGGCTCATTATTAGAGAAAGAAAAGACATCCACTATCCCACCTCGAACCGAGAACTCACCTGGCTCAGTTACAAAATCAGTGCGATTAAAATTGTATGAGAACAATACCTCATTTAAGAACTCAATTGTTAACTGGTCTCCTTTACTTATTTTAAGAGTATTTGCTTCTAACTGCTTCCTTGTGATAACCTTTTCAAAAAGAGCTTCAGGATATGATACCACTACCAAAGGTGTAGTACTATGGCTTAGCTGGTTCAGCACCTCTGCACGCAATAGCACATTGGCATTATCAGTATCCTCTATTTGGTATGGCCTACGATAACTATCAGGAAAGAAGAGCACTTTTTGCTCTCCTATAAGGGTCTCTAAATCGTTTAACAGGTAAGCACTTTCTTCCTTATCAGGCAAAAGCACCAATAGCGGACGCTTAGTTTCGGCGTATACATTAGCAATAAGCAATGATAATGAAGCCCCCGCCAATCCATTGGCAACGGTACTATGCTCTGCCTTAATTTCAGCTAATAAATCTTTGTAAGCAGTATTCTCTGCAAATAATTGTAATAACTCTTTCACAATTAACAATTAAAAAAAATAACGATTAATAACTCCCCTCCAAAAAGCCCCAAAAACAGCCACTCTTATAACAAAAACTTTGCCAAAGTGTACTACTTTGGCAAAGCTAAAAATGTTTTTATATATTACTTATTAAAAAGCAGTTGTATCTTTATTTTGTTTCTTAACAGCACCTATAATAGCACCTATAATAAGCCCCCCTATGGTACTCCACATAACAGGTGAAAGGAATGTCCATACCACTGAAGGCTTGCTTTTAAGCATTTCTGCTTCAAAAGCCTCTAATTGTTCCTCATTCATAACCCCCATGGTTTCCAATTTTTCAACAGTTAAAGCAACTACTTTTTGGTAGAAATCGGGCTCAATAACAGTGTTTAAAAGTACAGCGTATGCACCACCAATAACTCCAGCTATAAGAGCTACAACAACACCTATTTTAACCCCTTCGCCTACAGTTAAAAAACCTCCATTAGCATCTTTGTATTGCTGAATGGCTGCCGAAATAAACCATATAAAAAGTCCTATACTTACTAACACAGTCAAAATACTCAACATTGTATTAGTTGAATAAATAATACCAGTTAGGTACTGTATTATGCTAAGAGCTACAGAAATACCTCCTAAAAGGAGTCCATTTTTAATAACAATACTTTTAAAATCAGCTTTTGTTTCCATAAAAAATATATTTAATGTTTAGTGCCGCAAAAGTATGAAATAAATCTGAACTTACAAATATTTTTTTAAAAAATGGGGCAATCACATAAAGGTTTAAATTACGTGAAAGCGGAAAGAAAGTTTTGAAATACTTACAAGTATTATTGTACAATCATCTCCGATTATCAAAGGATAAACAAAGGATAAGTTAAAGATGACTATAGAATTAAAGTAGGAAAGTAAGAGGGTAATTACAGTTGAGTATAAGTGTAGCAGTTAGTACTTACTGGAATAAAAAAACCACGCTTTTTCAGCGTGGTTTAGATTAGAAATAAATTTTGAAATGTGTAGTGTGCGGTTACACTTTAGTTTTTCTTATTTATTTTTCAATAAATCTCTGATTTCAGCAAGTAATTCCTCTTGAGTAGGACCAGCAGGTGCAGCAGGAGCCTCTTCTTTCTTTTTCTTCATCTTGTTGATACCTTTTACTATCATAAATAGTACAAAAGCCACACACAAGAAGTTAATAACAGCAGCAAGGAACTTACCATAAGCTACTCCATTCGCTACTAAGCCTTCCAAATTCTTAGCTCCAGTAGCTTCTAAAGCTGGAGTAAGCAATAAAGGAGTAATTACATCACCTACTAACGATGATACAATAGCTCCAAAAGCACTACCAATGATAACACCAATGGCTAAATCAACTACGTTACCTTTTACGGCAAACTCTTTAAATTCTTTTAAAAATCCCATAATGACTTGTTTTTAGTTAAAAACTTACTTATTATTTAAATTCGGGGGCAAAAGTAATACTTTTTTTCAAAATAACAAAAAGAAAAGGGACGAATTTCACAACTGTCCCTTTTCATCACTAACTAAAAAACTCAATCACTATATTTTTACAATATGTTTTTATACTGTCATACTGAATATTTTGGTGTTCGGCATTTTGCGCTGCAATCGCAGGTCAAAAGCCATACATATATTTCTTATAAATGGTTTACCCTCATCGGGTACGGTAATACTATCATTATTTATCTGTAGCAGGCCATCACTTTGCATTTCGGAAAGGCGAGCTAATACCTCTTGTATCCCTTCAAACTGCATTGCGGCATCTTCCCACGAAGTATTAAACTGGCACATTAAGTTTAGTATATGTCGCCTAATAATCAAATCTTCATTATTTAAGATATGCCCTTTGCACACAGGTATTTCATTGCGTTCAAGCCTTGCATAATAGGCTTCTAACTCTTTCTCATTCTGAGCAAAAGCATACCAACTATCACTAATAGCAGACATTCCTAAGCCTATCATCAGTTGTGTTTTTGATGCTGTATAGCCCATAAAATTGCGGTGCAATTGGTGTGCTTGGAACGCCTTGTACATACTATCAGTAGGGAGCGCAAAGTGATCCATTCCTATCTCGGCATAACCTACTTGTAGTAAGCGTTCTTTTCCTTCTTCATACAACTGACGTTTTACCTCGCCTGTAGGTACATCTTCATCTTTAAAACCTCTTTGCCCATTGCCTTTAATCCAAGGTACATGGGCGTAACTATAAAAAGCGATACGGTCTGGTCGCAAACTATTACTTTTATCAATAGTAAAGAGTACATCGTCCAGAGTTTGGAATGGTAACCCAAAAACCAAATCGTGACTTACTGAGGTGTAACCTATTTGACGAGCTAACTCAGTAGCTTGTTGTACTTTCTCAAAAGGTTGTATACGGTGAATTGCTTTTTGTACCTTAGCCGAATAATCCTGTACTCCATAGCTTACCCTCCTAAAACCTAAGCGGTAAAGAGTTTGCAGGTGTGCTTTGGTAGTGTTATTGGGGTGTCCTTCAAAGCTAAATTCATAATGAGCAGCACGTTCTGCCCTTTCAAAAATGCCATTAATAAGTCTTTCTAACTCGGTAGGAGCAAAAAAGGTTGGTGTACCTCCTCCTAAATGTATTTCTTTAATAATAGGCTTGGTTGTGAAAAGAGCTGTATACAGCTGCCATTCTTTTAGTACGGCATCAATATAAGGCTGCTCCATTTCATGCCGCTTGGTAATACGCTTGTGGCAACCGCAAAAAGTGCATAAGCTCTCACAAAAAGGCAAGTGTATATAGAGACTAATCCCCTCACGTTCATTACTTTCATTGTATGATTTAGCCAAGCTATCCAACCATTTTTCAGTAGTAAATGCCTCATTTTCCCAATAAGGTACGGTGGGATAGCTAGTGTAGCGAGGTCCGGCTACATTATATTTCTGTATGAGTGAGATTTGCATATCTTCGTTAAAAAACGGCGCAAAGATATTATATTTTTCTTAATAATGCAAGTTTTTAGATGTATTTATATCGCTTCTACTTGAATTTTTGGATTGCTTAATTTGCTTTTTAAAAGTGCTTGAATACCCTTTTTTAATGTTTGGGTAGAAGAAGGACAGCCGCTACAAGCCCCCTGTAACAACACACGTACTAGGAAGGTATCGGGGGTGTATGATATGAATTGTATATTGCCCCCATCACTGGCTACTGCGGGCTTGATATGCTCCTCAATAAGAGCAGCTATTTGCTGTGAAATAGCATCATTGGTGGTTTGGCTTAGCCAATAGGCTTGTGCAGAGGCTTGTTGTTTTTTTATTTCTGCCTGACTGATGAAAGTACGCCCTTCATTGGCATAATTGGTGATAAATAGCCTTATAGCTGCGGTGTATTGTTCCCATTCCTCCGTATCACTTTTGGTAAGTGATATATAGTTATCATCTAAAAATACTTCTGTTATAAACGGAAAGTTCTCAAACAAAGCTAAGGCAATAGGAGCCTCGGTAGCTTCAGTAGCGTTTTTGTATTCTATTACGATAGGAACTAAACGTTTGTTCAGAACAAACTTCATTACAGCGGGATTGGGGGTAGTTTCGGTATATACGGTAGTTGCTATTTCTTGTCCTCCATCGTTATTTACAATAGCCTTCCCTGATTGTAAGTATATTAACACCTGCTCACGCACCTCTTCCTGTACATCAGTCCATTCTATAATAGGGAAGCGCTTAAGGGCGATGAAGTTGCTAGATATGTACACTGTTTTTACAAAAGGCAAATAAAAGAGCTCCCTTGCGAGGGGAGCCCCTTTGGCTTCATCAATATTTTTAAACTCATAACTCCCTTTCACTAAGGCGCGGTTTGCTTCCAGCTTAATGATATCGGGGTGAGAGGTGGCTTGCACCGTAAGGGTAAGGTCTGTCATTCTTATTTGTCTTTTCGTCCAAAATCGGCAGGACATTCGCCCCACGCTTGGGTTTCCCATTTCAGGATAGGGTTAGGGTAAGTATTGGTACGTAACCATTGTTCGGCGCGAGCTATTAACTCAAATATTTTTTCGTTATGAGGGGTGCGCGGTACTTTGGTTTTGCATACCTTTTGGCGTATCCAGCCAATAGCTATTTGACTATCGGAATAGATGGGTATAGTAAGGTTACGCTGCTTTAAGAAAGCTAAAGCGTGTACAATTGCTAAGAACTCGCCTATGTTATTAGTGCCGTCCTTCATTGGCTGTAGCCTAAATATTTCGGCTTGGGTTTCGGTATCTACCCCTCGGTATTCCATTACCCCGGGGTTACCACTGCAAGCTGCATCTACAGCTATAGAAGGCAGTATAGGAGTGCCTATACGCTGCAGCTCGGCAGCTGAAAGGGTAGGGGTATTGCTTAGCTTTTTACCTTTGTACTGTTCAAAATTCTCACTATATGCTTTTTGTGCCATAGCTTCTGTAGGGAAGCTCTTGAACTTGGCATAAGGGTAGCCCTCAATAGCTTTTTTGCATTTATTCCAGGAAGTGAATATACCTGTTTCGTGTCCTTCCCATACTACATAATACTTTTTCATTATAGTAGGAAGATGGCTAAAAGCACTATAATTACAGCTATACTTACCACTACAATGGGAGGAATACTGTTCTTGTTTTTGCTTATGAATAAACTATTCTCAGGGCGGAGCGCCTCAGTATTATAGGCTTGTTTGTATTGCTTTTCTAACATTGCAAACTCTTCCTTTTTTTGAGGAAAAGCCTCTTTTAAATCATTCCAGAGCGGACTTTCGGGAGTGATTTCTTGCAAAGCAGCTCCATCTTTGGCAAAACGTACTTCGGTTTTGCCATTAAAGGTGCTAATGCTATAGCGCGCCTTACTCACATTTTGCCTATTAAAATTCTGTAGTGTAGGTTCATTACCTCTTTCTATCTCTTCTACCAAGTGCTTTGCCTCGTCTAAGCCAATACCACTATCACGGTTGGCATCAAACACTAGCTTTACAGCAGCTAGTTTACATCCTTCTTTTAAAAGAGACTCTATTTCGGGTATATTGATATTCATAAGATTCTCACAGAGATTTTAACTAGTATGGACTATCTTACCAGCTTCTTATATTTAATCCGTGTAGGGGTTACTTCTTTGCCAAGGCGTTTTTTCTTGTTCTCTTCGTATTCCGAAAAACTGCCTTCAAAGAAATACACTTGCGAGTCGCCCTCAAAAGCTAAGATGTGGGTACAAATACGATCTAGGAACCAGCGGTCGTGCGAAATTACTACCGCACAGCCAGCGAAGTTTTCCAACCCTTCTTCTAAGGCGCGGAGGGTATTCACGTCCAAATCGTTGGTAGGCTCGTCCAACAGCAACACGTTGCCTTCTTCTTTTAAGGTCATTGCAAGGTGCAAGCGGTTGCGCTCACCCCCCGAAAGGGTCGCTACTTTCTTGTTCTGTTCACTGCCGCCAAAGTTAAAACGGCTTAGGTAAGCACGTGAGTTCACCTGCCTGCCGCCCATCATTATAAGGTCTTGTCCGCCCGAGAAGTTCTCCCAAATAGACTTTTCAGGGTCTATCTGCTTATGGGTTTGATCTACGTAAGCTATCTTTACGGTTTCGCCTACCAAAAAGTCGCCGCTATCGGGCTGCTCTTCTCCCATAATCATACGGAAAATGGTAGATTTACCTGCTCCGTTAGGTCCTATCACCCCCACTATGCCCGCCTGTGGCAGTACAAAGTTAAGGTCGTCATACAATAGCTTATCACCAAAGGCTTTTGCCACGTGGCGCGCCTCTATTACATTGGTACCCAAGCGAGGCCCGTTGGGAATGTATATTTCAAGTTTTTCTTCTAATTGCTTTTGGTCTTCATTCAGCAGGCGATCGTAGTTTTGCAAACGTGCTTTCTGTTTTGCTTGTCGCCCTTTAGCCCCTTGGCGTACCCATTCCAACTCGCGTTCTAACACCTTTTGGCGTTTGCTTTCGGTTTTCTGTTCTTGGGCAAGGCGTTTGGCTTTTTGGTCGAGCCAAGAAGAATAGTTACCCTTCCAAGGGATACCCTCACCGCGGTCAAGCTCTAATATCCAGCCCGCTACATTGTCCAAGAAATAACGGTCGTGGGTTACAGCTATCACGGTGCCGGCGTACTGTTGTAGGTGCTGCTCTAACCACAATACCGATTCAGCGTCTAAGTGGTTCGTAGGCTCGTCTAAAAGGAGTACATCAGGTTGTTGTAAAAGCAGGCGACACAAGGCTACACGGCGGCGTTCCCCTCCCGAAAGTACTTTGATAGGCGTATCAGGGTCGGGGGTGCGTAGGGCTTCCATAGCCACTTCCAGCTGGTTGTCCAGCTCCCAAGCGTTCAGGGCATCAATCTTGTCCTGTAGCTCGGCTTGCTTATCCATCAGCTTCTGCATCTTATCGGGGTCGGAATAGTTCTCTTCCAAGCCAAAAAGGTCGTTAATATGGTTAAACTCATCGAGTAGTTTAACGGTTTCGGCTACGCCTTCGCGCACTACCTCAATAACGGTTTTCTCATCGTCCAGATGCGGTTCTTGTTCTAGATAGCCTACCGTGTAGTTAGGGGCAAAAACCACTTCGCCTTGGTAGTTTTTATCAATACCGGCTATAATTTTTAGCAAAGAGGACTTACCCGACCCGTTAAGCCCTAAAATACCAATCTTAGCCCCGTAGAAGAAGCTCAGGTAAATGTCTTTAAGCACTTGCTTATTAGTAGATGAATAGGTTTTACTTACCTTATTCATCGAGAAAATAATCTTTTTATCGTCTGCCATAAGTGTTAGAGATTAATGGGGCAAAGGTAATAATAATTTTTGAAATAGCAATATTTAGGGGTAGGGGAAGCAAAGAGGCTGACTCACTATCCTTCGTTTATAGTTCGTTTATAGTTCGTTCATCGTTCGTTCAATCTATATTGATGTTTTAAGACGAATGTATGTTGCTTGGGCGATGAAGAGAAGAAGGAGAGAATTAGAGAGGTTGCCGGTTGCTAATTGATAATTGAAATGTCGCCTTTTCCTTCGCGAATAATAACGGGAGTATCGCCGGAAAGGTCAATAACAGTAGAGGCTACATTGTCCCCATAGCCGCCATCGATGACCATATCTACTTGGTTTTGCCATTTTTCAAAGATGAGTTCGGGGTCGGTAGTGTATTCTATCAGCTCGTCTTCATCATAAATAGAAGTAGATACAATGGGGTTGCCCAGAAGTTGGACTATAGAGCGGGCGATGTTGTTATCGGGCACGCGTATACCTACTGTTTTTTTCTTCTTAAAATCCTTAGGCAGGTTGTTATTGCCCTGCATAATAAAAGTATAAGCCCCTGGTAGGGCACGTTTTAGCAGCTTAAAGGTGCTGCTATCTATCTGCTTCACATAATCGGATAAGTTTTTAAGATCGGAGCATACAAAAGAGAAGTTTGCTTTTTCAAGCTTTACGCCTTTAATGCGCGCTATCTTTTCAAGGGCTTTGGTATTGGTAATGTCGCACCCTAAGCCGTAAACGGTATCGGTAGGGTATATGATAAGTCCGCCTTTGCGCAGTACTTCCACTACTTTGGCAATTTCCTTTTCATTAGGATTTTCGTTGTATAATTTGATGAATTGAGCCATATTAGATGTTAGTTTTTTGTAGATAGTTATTAGATTTTAATTTTTAGAATCTGCCACTATTTTTATAGTTGTAAACTTGCAATAAGATATGAGTTTGCCTTCCTGATTTGTAATTTTAATATCCCAAAGCTGAAGAGTGCGCCCTGCATTAAGGCATTGAGCTTGGGCATAGAGGGTATCACCTACCTTACCAGCGCGCAAGTGGTTGGCACTGAGTTCAATACCGCGTATTTGCTCACCTTCATTACAATGTAAGAGGAAAGCAGCCATACTGCCAGCAGTTTCGGCCAAAGTTAAGGTAGCTCCGCCATGTAGCACGCCATCTACCTGTGTAAGGCGGTCGGTAACAGGCATTGAAAGAGTGAGGGAATCATTGCCTATTTCGGTAATATTCATTTGCCAGTCGCGCATTAGGTTATTTTCGGGCAAGGCATTCCATTTTTGTTGTAAGGTTTGTTTGTCCATATTACTCAAGGTTAATGGGTATCCATTCATATATTTTGGAATAGGCGTCCTGATTGTATTCCTCTAAGGTTACATTTTCATTAGCCATAGGAGAAGGGATGTTAAGCTCCGGGTCGGTGTAGGTGATGAATCGTTTTATGAGGCTGTAAGGTTTGCCTTGTGCATCATATACTACTTTTTGTATCCAGTTACCTTGTTTGTCATACTTAAAAGTACAGGAAGATTTAGCCAATAGGCTGTCTTTTAAATTGTAGAGGGTTACACCTACTAAGTTTTTATAATTATCGTATTTATAAGTGTATTTTCCGCTGTAAGTTTCTGATAAATAAGGGCTTTCTACAGTTTTGGTTGCTCGTAGTCCTTGAGCATTATAAGTGAAGATATGTTTTTCTATAGTTTCATCAGCTTTATCGTTGAAATCCTCATAAGTAAACTGCTCATAGTAAGTGCCTCCTCTTGTTTCTTTGTACTCTATGAGCTGCCCTTTAGAGTTGTAGATGTAATATGCTACATATATTTGATTATTATTATCAGGATCAAAACGCTGCACACGTTTTTTCTTTATCTTTTTATTTGGATAAAACACATAATCATAAGTTTTGCGCTCCTTGGTATAACTACCACCTCCATTGTTTTTCTCGTAATCTTCTTCCTTTAATAAATCATTTTCATACCATTTATTTTCATATAGATATATGTCCCAATCTACTCCAGCTGCCACATCGTGTATTCCTTGCTTTTTTATAGATTTTATCAAATTATTATTTTCATCATATTTCTCATTATATTTGTAGTCATTGCGAAGAGTATCATAAGCTATATGATTACTATTAGGATTTTCTTTCTGTATAAAAATACGTTCTTGCCTCACAAGTCGTTTCCTGTTGTAAAAATACTTTGTTTTTACACGTTTATAGTAAGTAGTAGTCAGTGTTTCCTGCTTTTTTTTGTTCTTGTACCGTACCTTTTCAGTCTTTTCAGTAGTGAAATGGGAGATAGTATCATCATTTACAGGATTCAAATAGACAGTAGTCATTTCTTTTACATCACCTTTAAGGGTATTCTCACGGGCAATGTCTTCTTCTGAGCGTTCTTCATCAATAATGATAAAAAAAGCTTCTTCATCACAACACTCATCTTCAAACTCTTCATCATAAATGAGGGTGTCTTGAACTTCCTGTTCTAATTTATTGTCTACAATATCAGGAACAAGGCTATCTTGTTCCTTATTTGTTTCTTTTTCTGTTTGTGAACTAAAGTATTGGCAGCCTACAAAACAACTGAGAGCTAATGTCAAGATAATATATTTCATTTGCTAATAATATTTCCATCTATCATTACGAGTTTTCTATCGGCCATAGTAGCAAGTTCCTCGTTATGAGTTACTATTACAAAGGTTTGTTGGAACTCCTTTCGCAGCTGGAAAAATAGCTGGTGTAGCTTTTCAGCACTTTCCGAGTCTAAGTTCCCACTGGGTTCATCAGCAAAAACTACTGAAGGTTGGTTCATTAGGGCACGAGCTACCGATACTCGTTGCTGCTCCCCTCCCGATAGTGCATTAGGTTTATGGTGAGCACGATTTGCAAGATGCAAAAAATCTAATAGTTCTATGGCGCGTTTTTCAGCATCTTTCTTGCCCATACCTTTTATCAGAGCAGGAATACAAATGTTTTCCAAAGCTGTAAACTCTGGCAATAATTGGTGAAACTGAAAAATAAACCCTATATGCTCATTCCTAAACCGTGCCAAAGCTTTAGATGAGAGTGATAAAATATCCGTCCCATTGATCTTCAAAGCCGATTGTTTATTGCTATCAGGACTATCTAATGTGCCTAATATATGTAACAAGGTAGTTTTGCCAGCTCCCGAAGCTCCTACTACCGATACTATTTCTCCTTTTGCTACACTTACCGATACACCTTTCAGAACTTCTAAATCTTTATAAGTCTTATGTATGTTAGTTGCTTCAATCATCGTTTTGCATTTTGATAGATATACACTTCAGTAGCCCCAACACCATACTTAGCGTATTCGGCATCGTAGAAGGTTACATTAGGGTAGCGTCCCAACAAAAACTCCAATTCAGTACGTAATACCCCTTCACCCACTCCGTGAATAAAAACCACTCGTTGTATCCGTTGCTCTATGGCCCATTCAAGGCGCCTGCGTGCAGTTTCTAATTGTAGGGTAAGCATATCGTAATTAGTCATATTCTTGGTCGAATCTACTAACTGTTCTATATGCAAGTCCACCTCCATTGGCGGTATATTGCGCTCTTTTTTTGTCAGTACCGATTTGTCCTTGCGTTTGCTTACTACATCCTTGCGTAAGCTCTCTTCATCAATATTCGTAAAAGCACTCTTAAAGGGCGTTTCTTTATCAATAACAATTACTTCTTCAGGTCGAAAGTTAAGTTCAAACCCTTCAGTAGTAAGCATAGTTACTTGTCCTGCTGTTAGGCGCACCACATGCCCTTTAATTGTATCATCCAATACTTCTATGTAATCTCCTATATTCACTGGTTAAGTATGTCTATTTACTAATTAGCCAATCCCGCTATATTACCATTAACTAATTGTCTTCAGGGTTTCTTATTTTAGTTGCAGGGTCTTGAAAATCTTCCTCATTTTTAGAAGGCAGCCTACGTGATATACGGTAAATTCCTATCATCAGTAAGCTCATACCTCCTATAAGTAAGGCTTGGTCATACTGCGGAAATAAATAACGCGATAAGCCTACCAATACCCCCAAAATCATTAATATGTAATTAATCATTAGTCTTTAGTTTTTTAATTTTTAATAGCTGCTAATAAGCTAATTAATAGCCAATATTCCCTTTGCTAGTTCTATCATTCTTTTATCACCAGTGTGTTTATTAGGCTCGTCCGATAGTTTTACCGTAGGCACCCACTCGTTATCGCTGGTAAGCACCTCAGTAAGTTTCATTACAATGTTCATAGGGCGCAACCCTACATCATTAGTAAGGTCAGTACCTATCCCGAATGAAATACCTATCTTGCCTTTGCACGCTTCGGTAATCGCTTGTACTTTCTTAGGATTTAACCCGTCCGAGAAAATAATGTATTTAGATAGCGGATTGATACCCATCTTGTTGTAGTGCGCAATCGTCTTTTCAGCAAATACTATAGGGTCACCACTATCGTGCCTTACCCCGTCAAACAGCTTACTGAATTTCTTGTCGAACTGCTTAAAGAACACATCCGTAGTGTAAGTGTCCGATAGTGCTACCCCAAGGTCACCACGGTACACATCTACCCAATGCTCTAATGAGAGGGCATTAGCCATCTTATAGCTATATTCAGCAGCGTGAAACATAAACCATTCGTGAGCATGTGTGCCTATTGTTTTTACCTGATATTTCATTGCAAAATGCACATTGCTGGAGCCTATAAAAGTACTTTTATAGCCCTCTATAAGGGTACGCATCACTATGTCGTGTACATGATATGAATGCCTACGGCGCGTGCCAAATTCAGCAAATACCACACCCAAATCCTTGTAAAACTGCTCCTTCTCTCTAGTATTCTCTATCACCTGTGCATCTGTCCAAGCCGTCGCATTAGTCAGCTTGTAAAAAAGCTCACTTATTACCGAAAGCAATGGCACTTCCCACAGTATCGTCCTGTACCAATAACCTTCTACTGTTACATTTAAATCATTCCCCTCTTGCGTTATATGAACTTCCGAAGGGTCATAATGATATCCCTCTAAAAAGTCCAAATACAACGGACTCAAATAAGGACAATTATCTTTTAAAAACTGCTTTTCACTCTTCGTCAGTTTTAGCTGTGCCATAGCATTTACTTCCTCCCGCAAAGCTTCAGCAAACCCCTCAGGAAACTCGTGTTTACCTCTATTGATGAAAGTGTAGCGTGCTTTGTTCTTCGGGAACAGCTGCACTACACCGCATTGCATAGTGAACTTATAAAAATCGTTGTCTAATAATGAGTGCAGTATCATATATTTTTCAATTAATAATTAACAATTATATTTAATGCCGCAAAGGTACAAAAAAAATATAAATTAGCAAATAACTTTTTACACCTCCCTCCTCAAAAGCCCCCGTCCCCCTTGCCAATTTCTACCACCCAATCCCCACCTTTCACCCCCCCAATATAATACCCCAATAATCAGTCTAAAATTAAAAAAGCCTGAACGAACGAATAACGAAGGATAAACGAAGGATAAACGAAGGATAGTCAGCGAGCTGGCACAGCTGAGTATGTCGCGAAGGATAGTCAGCGAGCAGGCACAGCTGAGTATGTGGCGAAGGATAGTCAGTGAGCTGCTGCAGCTAAGTATGTCACCAAAGATACTTAATCAGTTACCACAAGCTCATTCCTTTCCTCTACACCCTAAAACCTAACCCCAAAAATATTGCTATTTTATAATTATTTCGTACCTTTGCACTCAGGTAACCGAGTGTTAGCTCACCACCTGTTAATATTAAATGAAAATAAAAAACAATGAAAATATTACATCTTGATACCAACCACCCCCTAATGCTCTCTCAATTAGCAGCTCACGGGTTTGAAAACCACGAAGATTATACAAGTAGCAAACAAGAAATCGAAGCCAAAATAGCCAATTACGACGGAATTATCATCCGCAGCCGCTTCACTATCGACCAAGATTTTTTAAGCAAAGCAAAAAATCTTAAATTCATCGGTAGGGTAGGGGCAGGCCTCGAAAATATCGACGTAGCCTACGCCCAAAGCAAAGGCATCACCCTCATAGCAGCCCCCGAAGGCAACTCCAATGCCGTAGGCGAACACGCACTCGGAATGCTCCTCTCACTCCTTAACCGCTTTAAAATAGCCAATAACGAAATAAAAAACGGCAAATGGCTACGCGAAGAAAACAGAGGATGGGAACTCGATGGCAAAACCGTAGGCATCATAGGCTATGGCAATATGGGCAAAAGCTTCGCCAAAAAATTACGAGGCTTTGATTGTAATGTGATATGCTATGATATACTCCCCAACAAAGGCGATGAAAACGCCAAACAAGTAACCCTCGTCGATTTCTTCCGCCAAGCCGATATCGTAAGCCTTCACACACCCCAAACACCCCAAACCATCGGGATGATTAACCAAACATTTATCAATAGCTTTGCCAAAAACTTCTGGTTCCTCAATACAGCACGCGGTAAGAGTGTTGTAACAGCTCATTTAGTACAAGCCTTGCAATCAGGCAAAGTACTCGGGGCTGGCTTAGATGTGTTAGAGTATGAAAAAGCCTCCTTTGAAGATTTCTTCTCTGGCGATAACCTCCCCGAGCCCTTCAAATACCTCCTCCAAGCCGATAACGTAATACTTACCCCTCACATCGCCGGCTGGAGTTTGGAAAGCAAAGAAAAACTAGCACAAATAATTGTAGATAAAATAATTTCACTTTTTAATAATTAACCGTCAGATGAAAAAAAATATCCTACTTATGGGCATAGCAGCCTTGTGCCTCAATAGCTGCTGCCCTACCAAAAACACAACAACTACTACTACCGAAAACAAACTCATAGCCAATGGTAAATTGTGGTCTTCATACTACCAGCAAAATGCCGCCGAGTATGAAGCACTATGCCTTCAAGCCTTCAATATAGCCCAACTTAGGTTAGATGAGGCTTTAGCCAAAAAAGGCACCCAGCCGCTGGCAATAGTAACCGATATCGATGAAACATTTCTAGATAACTCACCCTTTGAAGCCTATTGCGCCAAGCAAGGCATTAGCTATTCACAAAAAGCGTGGGAAGAATGGACTGTATTAGGCGAAGCCAAACCCTTAGCCGGAGCGTTAGAGTTTTTTGAATACGCCCATAGCAAGGGCGTAGCCATCTTTTACGTTACCAATCGCCTTGAAAAAGAACGTGAAGGCACCGCCAAAAACCTCCGCAAGTATAACTTCCCATTCCCTTCCGATAGCCGTCTTATCTTGCGTACAGCCGAAAAAAGTAAAGAAAATCGCCGTCAGCAAATAGCCAAAGAGTACGATATAGTACTCCTAATGGGCGATAACCTTACCGATTTTGCTAAAGATTTTGACGAGCGTACCCCTCAAGACCGTTCTCAAGCAGTACACCAAAACAAAAGTCAGTTCGGTAAGCGCTTCATCGTATTCCCCAACTTCTCCTATGGCGATTGGGAAGGAGCACCTTATGGCTATAAGTACAACATCCCCGAAACCGATAAAGAAGCTATCATTCAGAAGAATACAAAAACATTTAAGTAAATAAGTAAGAAGAACAACTTTATAGCCTTAAAACCAAAAAAATAGCTACCAATAAAACCAAAAAACAATTTAATTATTTTATTGTTCATTGCCAATTGGTAATTAATTATTATCTTTGCAAAAAATTAAGCATTATATGACTGAAAAACCAGTTACTCCCTACCACAACTCAACACAAGGCAAAAAGCAGCAAGTAATCCAGATGTTTAACACTATATCAGGTAATTATGATGGCTTTAACCGTGTTATTTCGTGGGGAGCTGATATAAAATGGCGCAAGTTTGTAGTAAGCAAAGTAGCCGAAATCCATCCCACTACAGTGCTCGATGTAGCTACAGGTACTGCCGATTTAGCCATAGCTCTCACAGCCATTCCCGATGCCAAAATCACAGGCTTAGATATTTCCGAAGGAATGCTCTCCGTAGGGCGTGAAAAGGTAGAAAAAAAACAACTCAGCCACCGCATTACCTTGCAACAAGGTGATAGTGAGCAACTCCCCTTCCCCGATGCCTCTTTTGATGCTGTAACTGTCGGCTTTGGAGTGCGCAATTTTGAAGATTTAGAAAAAGGACTATCCGAAATTTATAGAGTACTCAAACCCCAAGGGCGCTTGGTAATACTTGAAACCTCAATCCCCGAAAAGTTTCCTTTCAAGCAAGGCTATCACCTGTATACCAACTACATAATGCCCTTTATAGGCAAAGTCTTTTCAAAAGATAAATCAGCTTATAAGTACTTGTCAAACTCGGCTATCCATTTCCCTTACGGCAAAAAGTTCCAACAGATATTAGATAAGGCAGGCTATAAGCACACACAATACTACCCCAAAACATTAGGAGGGGTAGCAACCATTTACATCGCTAACAAATAAAAGACTTACGATAAGCAAAAAATAATGAATTTGAATATAATAAAGAAAATTTTTACAATGCTACTCCTCACCGTAGGGGTAACTAGTTTGTATGGGCAATTCAAAACCCCTATGATTAACTTGGAGCACTTTGATGACAGGCGCTTCCAATGGGGGTATTATTTTGGCGCCAACACCTTCGATTTTAAAATCGATTATAAAGAACTAAATTACCAAACCGAGCGCCTACGTGAAATACAAACCGAAAAGAAAATAGGCTTCAATGTAGGACTTACAGGGCAAGTACACCTCATCAAGTACCTCGACCTGCGTATCGAGCCCGGTTTGGTCTATAACAAGCGCGTATTAACCTTCCCTGGCTTTACCGAAAATCGCGATATAGTTCGTGAAGTACCCTCTACATACATTTACATTCCTCTCTTGCTCAAGTTTAGTGCAGCACGTTGGTACAATGTGAAGCCTTATGTTTCAGCAGGAGCATCAGTAGTATTTAACCTTAGTAGCAATGCAAGTTTAGCTATTGATAACGCCGAAAGAACTTTCCGTTCTTCCAAGAATGTATTCTTTTATGAGTTGGGCTTCGGCTTTGATTTTTATACACATTATTTTAGAGTATCTCCCTCTATAAGGGCTCTGTTCTCAGTAAATAATGAACTAATACCCGATAATAACCCCGCCAGCCCTTGGACAGGTAACCTTAATGGTCTCAAAACACGCGGTTTCTTGATAAATCTTAATTTTGAATAATATGAAGAAAATCTTAATTATAACAGGCTTGTTGTTAAGTGTAGCTACTTATGCACAGAATTTTAGCTACCCTATGGCAAGCCCTCGGCAGGTAATTACCCAGCAGTTCTCCGTAAGCCAAATCACAGTTGATTATGGTCGCCCTAGTGTACGCGGTCGTAAAATATTTGGTGAGTTAGTACCCTATGGTAAAGTATGGCGTGTAGGGGCCAATCAGGCTACAAGTATCAGCTTTTTACAGCCAGTAAAGTTTGGCGGTAAGCCCGTTAAAAAAGGTGAGTATGCTATTTTCGTAACCCCCGAGGCCAACCAATGGAAGATAGTACTTAACTATGATGCCGATGCTTGGGGCGCTTATAGCTATGACCCTAATGAAAACGCTATTGAGTTCACTGTACCAGTAACCCAAACCAAAGAGCTGCAAGAGTCCTTAGAGTTTTCTTTTGAAACACTATCCAATGAAAAACTCAATTTAGTAATACGCTGGGAATATGTAAAAGTTGAAATCCCTATTGAAATAGATAAGAAAGAAACTATTGATAAAATAGTGGAGCAACTCAAAGAAGTAAAACAATTTGAAAGAGATTTAGAAGGTAAAGACGATAAAAAATAAGTATGGAAAGGAAGAAAGTACGCCGCTATAGTTTATGGGCTATATATGTAGCTATTTGGTTGGTATTTCGTAACTTTCCTACTTTTACCGAGTGCTTTTATAGTAATGGTATCTATCCTTATATAGCCAAAATTTTGCACTTGGCTTTTGGGTGGGTACCCTTTTCATTTGGCGATGTGCTCTATACGCTTTTCATAATAGGAGCGATAGGCGCTACCATAAGGCATTTTAGTAAAATATGGCAAAACCCCTTATGGGTATTAGATAAGGTAGTAGGTAAGCTTATAAGTGTTACTTTTGCTTTTTTCTTTCTATGGGGGTTTAATTATTTTAGGATGCCTTTGGCACAGCAATTAGAAGTGAATACACAATATTCTCAGCAGCAGTTGTACCAAGCTACAGAGGCTTGTATAGCCCGAGCCAATGCCCTACATTTGCGCCTCGCCGATAATGATAGTAGTAAGGTTGTAATTCCTTTTACCAACCGAGAAATTTATCGTATTGCATCCGAAAGTTATCCCTTAAATATCACCAATATAGCTGATTTTAAGGCTATCAAAAGTGTGAAGTCATCATTATATAGCACCCTACTTACCTATATGGGCTACAGCGGCTATCTAAATCCTTTTACTAATGAAGCTCAAGTAAATAGCCAGATGGTAGGTTATAGCATTCCGGTTACAGCTTGTCATGAAATAGCGCACCAAATGGGTTATGCTGCCGAAGAAGAAGCTAATTATTTAGGTTATTTAGCAGCTATGAAAGCTAATAACCCTTATTTTAAATATAGTGCCGAACTTTTTGCTTTACGTTGTTTCTTAAATGAAGTAGCAGTTCTCTCTCCTGAAAAGTATGATGAGTTTAGAAGTAAGGTGCGTCAAGGTATTTTTGAGAATTATAAGGAAGTACGTCTTTTTTGGCAACAGTATAAAAATAAAGCTGAACCTATTTTTAAGTCCAGCTATGATGCTTTTTTAAAAGCTAACAAACAAGTGCAAGGCATTAATAGTTATGATTTAGTTACGGGGTTACTAATACCTCATTATCTTTAGGTAATAGGAATTAAAACTACAAGAATTTATTGAGTTCCATTAGTAGTACTTCACTGTCCTGAAAGCCCTCTCCACGCCATATAAGGCTGAGGTTATTAAATATAATTACAGTAGGGATTGAACTTATTTTTAAGGCGTTGCTTAGCTCTTTATTTCTATTAATATCTACTTTTACTACCTTTATACGGTTTTTAAGGGTAGTTACTATTTTTTGTAATACAGCGTTCATACGCAATGAATTTTCTATTCCTTCTGAATAGAAACAAATAAGTACAGGGGTGTTTACATTTATTATATCACCAAATTTTTCCATAGTCTTTATGTTGCTAATAATCGCACAAAAGTACAATTTTTTTCTGAATTACCAAAAATGAGATATAAAATTACATCTTTTTTCTATTCTACTAAGCTAATGACAGTGCTTTTTATTGCCTTTGCTATATCAATGGCAGTAGGAACTTTTATTGAAAGCAACTATGATACTGATACAGCACGTATCTGGGTGTATAACACTTGGTGGTTTGAGGCAATAATGCTTCTTTTTGTGTTCAATTTTATAGGAAATATCAAGCGTTATAACTTGCTTAGAAAAGAGAATTGGGCAGTTCTTTTTTTACATCTTTCGTGGGTGTTTATTATAGTAGGGGCAGGTGTTACCCGTTATTTTGGTGATGAAGGGACTATCTCTTTGCGTGAGGGTGAAACTACTTATACTTATCTGTCAGATCGTACTTATATTACAGTAATGGTAGATGGAGGCTATCAGCAGAAATTGCGTAAAAAGAAACAAAAAGAGGTGCTTTTTTCTTCACACACCTCTAATAGTTATCAGTGGTCATCAGATTTTAAAGGGAAACCTTTTAGTGTTACTTACAAATCATTTAAGCCAATGGGCAAGGATATGAATGTATTAGTGCTAGAAGTAGCTTCGGGGGGTGAGCGCAAAGAGGTTACCCTTATACAGAAGCGTGGCTTAATACATCCTCCTGTTACTGTAAGTCTTAATGACTTAGTTTTTAGACTTAGTTATGGTGCCCGCGAGGTGATGATGCCTTTTAGTATTACTCTTAATAAATTTATAGCTGAAAAATACCCTGGTACAGAAAATAGCTATGCTTCCTTTAAAAGTAAAGTAACCATTAGTGGTAGTGGAGGAAAGGACTCTTTTGGTTATGATATTTATATGAACCACATACTAAACTATAAAGGTTACCGCCTTTTTCAATCGTCTTTTCATCCTGATGAAGAAGGTACCGTGCTTTCTGTAAATCGTGATTATTGGGGTACATTACTTACCTATATAGGTTATATACTACTTTTTGGTAGTTTGCTAGCGTTTATGTTTGTAGGCAAATCAAGGTTTAGGAAACTGAACCAGCAGCTTAAAGAATTGAATCATAAAAGACTGATTACCATTTTCTTTTTCCTCATCTCGGTAATGGCAATAGGACAGACGCCAATGTTAGTGCCTGATAAAGAACACGCCGCTAAGTTTGGGGCTATGCTTATCCAAGATGATGGACGTTTTAAACCTGTAAATACTTTTTCGTCTGAACTTTTGCGAAAGCTAAGCAAGCACGATACTTATAAAGGCTTAACATCAGACCAAGTGCTACTTTCAATGTTAGTATCACCCCAAGTGTGGTATGAGGCCGATATAGTGTATGTAAAGAAAGCTAATGACAGCTTGCATCGCTTTTTGGGGGTGGCAGAAGGTGCAAAATGGATAAAGCCTAAGGATTTTTTTGATGCACAAGGGCAATACAAACTCACACCACTACTAGCAGACATCTATCATACCAATACCCCTAACCAGTTTCAGAAAGATTTTAAAGAGGTAGACCAGCGTATTGGTCTACTTAATAGAGCACTGAGTGGTGATATTTTTAAGGTATTCCCTTTGCCTAATGATACTAACTACAAATGGATTTCGCAACGAGAATATTTGCGTGATACTCTTCAAATAAGTAATGGACAATACCAACAGTTTGTGAAAAATGCGTTGCCTGCTTATCTTCTGTTAGTGCAGCAGGGTATAGAAACTGGTGATTATAGCAAGGCAGAAAAGGTATTGGAACAAATTAAACTGCAACAAGAGTTTTACACAGCAGAAGTTTTGCCTTCAGTAACTAAAGTGCAAACTGAATTATGGTACAATCGGGTTAATATATTTGAGAGGCTTTTTCAGGCTTACTTGTACATAGGAACAGCACTATTTGTGGTATTGCTATGGCATATTTTCTGGACAAAGCGCATTTTTAGGATACTTACGAAAGTAGGTATTGGCTTACTATGGGTGTGCTTTGTTTTGCATACTGCAGGGCTGATAGTGCGGTGGTATTTATCGGGACACGCACCTTTTAGCGATGCTTATGAGAGTATGATATATGTAGGCTGGACAGCAATAGGGGCAGGTTTGTTTTTTTCAAAGCGTTCGCCGCTTACAGTAGCTGCTACTGCTTTTGTAACATCTATGATACTGATGATAGCCCATTGGAACTGGATGGATCCGGCGATAGCTACTCTTCAGCCTGTACTTAATAGCTATTGGCTGATGCTACACGTGGCTGTGATAGTAGGTAGTTATGGACCTTTTGCTTTAGGAATGCTTTTAGGGGCTATCAATCTTTTGCTGATGACACTAACAACTAAAAAGAATGCTCATAAATTAGACCTTATACAACGAGAACTAGGTATTGTAAATGAATTAGCCCTTACTGTAGGGCTTGTAATGCTTACCATAGGTAACTTTTTGGGAGGTATGTGGGCTAATGAAAGCTGGGGACGCTACTGGGGATGGGATCCTAAGGAAACATGGGCGCTTATTAGCATTATGATTTATGCTTTGGTAATACACTTACGATTAATACCTCATTGGCGTGGGCGATGGATATTCAACTTTATGAGTGTGGTGGCTTTTGGGAGTATACTAATGACTTATTTTGGGGTGAATTTTTACCTTACCGGTATGCATAGCTATGCTACGGGAGAGAAAATTATTACTCCGGCTTTTGTGTATTACGCGGTGGGAATAGTGCTATTATTGGGAATAGTATCATACATACGAGCCAAGCAAAATAGAAACAATATGACAAAGAACTAACAGAGAAAAGGTTCTTAGAACTTTTCTGGGTGCAAAGTAAAGGTAAAAGTTTTTCGGTGCCAAAAAACTGTTTCGGAGTGGAACAAAGCTGTTAAAGAAGAAACTACTAAGTGAAAGAAAATGAGATATATATTTATTGCTTTATTACTATTTGGTTGTACCCCAAAGCAACAAAGAACACAAGGGAAGGAAACTACAGAAACACTTACTGTTGGTGCTGTAACAGTATGGGAAGGAGATACCATTAGGTGCTACCAAGATGAGAAGAGTAATGATTATTACTTGCAGTATTTAGGCAATTTGTACCTTATTCCTCATCATTTTATAGTACGGGGTGATACTATTTCGGCAAATTATTTTTATCTTAAAAAGGGAGTAGAGAGCTTAAAACTGGAGATAGCTCAAGGGAATGCGCGTGTAGATGAATACGAGATTGTATTACAGGATAAACCTTTTTTGAATTATATACGTGTGTTATATAATGATGAAAAGATAGATAGTATTTTGGTAGGTAAAACCTTGCCAGTAGATGCTGAAACACTTGACAAGATAAATACTTTCATTAATAAAATATAGTGAACTTACATAGCTTAACTTATTAATTTTAAAACTGATAATTGAAATGAAATCTTATATTAATGGTGCAGCCTGCATATCGGTGCAAGCTACTTTTTTAGCGGATACTTTTCTTGAAGGAGCTTTGCCAGTAGCAGCAGATGAAGTGTGTTATGCTGCCGAACCTTCATATAAAGAATATATAGCCCCTAATGCTAGTAGGCGTATGGCTAAGGGTGTGAAGATGGGTATTGCTACTGCTGCTGAAGCCCTAAAAGAAGCAAACCTTACAACCCCTGAGGCTATTTTTGTAGGTACGGGTATGGGCTGTGTGCAAGACTCGGAGAAATTTTTGACTGCGCTGCTTGATAACAATGAAGCACACCTTACACCTACAGCTTTTATACAATCAACACATAATACAGTGGGAGGGCAAATAGCCCTTTTGCTACAATGCAAGGGTGAGAACCTTACTTATGTGAATGGAGCAGTATCATTTGAGTCGGCATTACTGGCGGCGAGGATGCAGATGGAGCAAGAGACTGTAGGGACAGCCTTAGTAGGAGGAGTGGATGAACACAGTCCGCATACTGTTTTTTTGCACGATTTGGTAGGTTTGAACCAAAAGGGAGAAGGAGCGGCTTTTTTTGCTCTGTCGGGAGAGGAAAGTGCTACTACTTATGGGCAGCTGGTGGATGTAGCCCTTTATAATGAATTAACTGGGGATGAGCAAGAGATGATGCTTCATAGTTTTTTGTTTAGGAATGAGCTTACCCTTGCTGATATAGATTTGGTGCTTACAGGAGAGGCTACCCCGCCCAACTGGGGGCGCCCTACTTATGCTTATAAAAATCTTAGCGGGGAGTATTACACCGCTTCGGCTTTTGGCTTTTGGCTTGCTTGCCAAGTGCTTAGGTGCCAGCGAATTCCTTCGGTAGCGGGGCTACCGGTATCAAGCCCTATAAGGCATATATTGTTAGTGAACTCATACTTGGGGAAAGATTTTAGTTTTGTATTATTAAAGAAATAGAAAAAGCTGCAACACTGAAGTAATAGGTGTTGCGGTTTTTTTATTCTTGAAAGATAACTATTGATAGTTAATTTCACCCTACCAAAGCAGACTGGGAGTTTTTACTTAAATTGAAAAAAGCAGAAAAAGAAGGTGATAAAATAATTAGAAGTAAAGTAAATGATAGCAAAAGAATATATCCCTATTTATATTGTATTAATAGTTCTTACACTTATTTATATAAAGGATAAAAAAAAGAAGAAAAATGATGACAACCCAATGAATATAGCGAGGGTATTTGATTCATTTATACTAATAATAATACTTTTGGTATTAATTATATTATCTGTTTTTAAATAATAATATTGCAGATGGGTAATGTTCTAAATATGTACAAGAAATATAGAGAAAAATAACTTTACTATGAATATACAAAGAGAAAATGGAATTGATGAAGTGAATTGTGCTTTCAGAATGCTGAATATGAGTCTTGAACAATTTACTCAGCTACAACATTTGGTAGAGGGGGTAGATTTAGACTTTGAGATGAATGAGGAGTATAGAAACATTATTATTGATATTAATAACAAAGAAGATGTCAATACAATTATTCAGCTTTGTAAAAAACTCAATATTAAAAAAGGAAATATATATTGTTCTATTATATCATCTTATGACAATGGAGGTTTTAGGCTTCCTTCATATATTATGTATTTGATAAAAGAAATGCAGGAAATAGAATTGGATTTTTCATTTGTGGTGTGTTGATAATGTTCTAAATATATTAATTGAGGTATCAAAATAATTTCATATATTTGCGCTCTGAAAATTAATGTATTATGGAATTATTTAAGGGACAAAGCCTCTTAGAGTTTACTGAACGCTTTAAAACAGACTTTATAAAAAAGGAATAAAAAGAATGCCTGCATTTGTAATATATCGTCCTCATTCAGAGAAAATTCCTTATAAATTTCAATATGATGCCTGGAGTGATTTTATTTATGGTAGTAAAATGAAAGTCAATACATATCAAGATTTGTATAGTAATGTAAAGCCGATACAATATTAAAACTAGAAAGAAATTATGAAACATTTTTTATTATATTTATTACTCTTTATCTTTTTCATATTTTGTAATCGAGAAATAATAGATAGTAGATGTATTATTTTCAATCTATATACTTCAAAAAAAGTACCTTCCCATAGTATTACCTTAGATTTTAAAGATAAATCAATTTTTATTCATAATATTGCAGATGAAGGAATATTTGAATTCAACCCTCCACCTCCACCACCAAGTTATAATATCAAATGGACTTCCGCTTATAGTATTTATCCTAAAGGAAAGGTAATAGATAACAAAATATCTCAAAAAACAGATAAGTTATTTATAAAAATAAATAACATTTTGAATGAGGGACAGCCCTTTTCTTGTTCCAATCACCCGCCTATGCCAGATGAATATGTCTATATATCTTTTACATATTTTAAAGATAATCAGTTAATTTATTCTTGCTTTAGACCTACACAAAAAGAATTAGATATTTTCAATTTAGTAAGAGATTTTATTCTTACTAACGACACTGTAAACGCTGATAAATGGAAGTTATTTTATGATAAATAAAAAATGATGATATTCCTGACAACGTTAAATTTAATCTAAATATTTTTCAATTAAAACCAAGTGGAATACTTTCACATGGATGGTGGAATGAAGGTAAAAATGTAAAAAATGTTGGGATAACTTTCAATAGAGACTCTAAAGGCAATCTAATTTTTCATGCAACTATAGATGAATATACACTATTCTATTGTGCTCAAGTAATTATTTATGCTTTAAAAGGTATTTATTCATTTATTTATTATAGTGAAAATGAAATTGAAGAACAAATTAGGATGTATCATTCTACGGGATTTTAATTTTTATACATTAATAATCATTATTATGCTATTCTTATTCTACATATATACTTTACCTTATATTGCAGAATATGAAGAGATTACAAATTACTCCCAAAAAGCATATCTTATAAATAGTGTAGTAGATAATCTATATTTTTCATCTAACTTTTGGCATTCCCCCCTCGAATATTTAAAAGATATACCTCCCATTTTATTGTTTTTTTTAATCATATTGGCATCATTATTGAATTTTTTAACTACTGTATATACATTATCATTTATTCTGACCATTATTGTAAATAGAACACGATGTTTTATAAAAAAATAATTGAGGTGTCAAAGTATTTTCATATGTTTGCACTCTGAAAATTAATGTATTATGGAATTATTCAAAGGACAAAGCCTCTTAGAGTTTACTGAACGCTTTAAAACTGACTTAGATTGCGAAGAATACTTAGCTTTTTTAAAGAGGGAAGAATTTTCCTACATTACACAAAGTAATACACCAAGTAAAGTCTTGGATACGAGGTATATATTCTTGGGTATCAGAATTTAATATAGACCGATATTTAGCGGAATACAGTTTTAGAATCAATCGCTCACAAAGCAAAGAGACTATCTTTAACAAATTAATGAAAAGAATTGTAGAACGTTCTCCCGTTTCCCAAAGTCAATTAGTATGTAGCTAAATAGACACCTCAATTATAATATTCCCAAAATAACTGCTGATGAGGCGAATAAGAAACATTTTTTAAATTTAGAAACAGAAGAAAATGAACATACATTTTAAGATATTATTTACTATTTGTAGTATATTCATTTGTACTATGAGTATAGCACAAGAGGATAAAAATTATAGAGAGACATCTCTGACAGAAATAGAAATAAAAAAGCTTTTCCCTGTTGAGGTATTGGAGCAGATAGGAGTTGAATTTCCTATATTTAGGGTGTATCCTTTTGAGGATAAAGATGGCAAGCAGTATTTGATTCTTACTGAAAAGGTGACAAAAGGGAATATACAGGACGAAAATAGTTTGAAGCAGTCTATAAAAGCTTTTAACGTATCTTTTGAAGAGGATAAGACTGTAAAAGTGCGATGGACTATTACTGATTACATTGACGAAACAGAGAAATCTATTGGGTTTTGGACGCAATATCTGAATTTGAAAGATTTAGATAATGATGGCTTTGTAGATCCGATTGTAGTGTATGGAACGAAATCAAACTATGGGAAAGGCTTTGAAGAAGGAAGAGTAAAAATCATTATCTATCATCTTGGAAAGAAAATAGCTATTCGTCAGCAAAATTCGTCGTTAGATGACGGCAGACTTACCCAAGTGGATCAAAGTTTTGATGCCTTGCCTTTGGGTATCAAGAAAAAGGTGTGTGATATGATTGGGATTCTGGAGGATAGGGGGTACTCTTTGTTTACTACAGAGGTAAAAAATCAAATTAAAAAGTCGTTGAAAGGAGAGGGTAAAGTTGTATTTTCTTCTGATAAAGGTGAAACCATTGATGAATTTTTACAAAGAGCCAAAAAAGCAGCTCTATCTGATGTTGAATTACAAAAGATGATAAATTTTCCGTTACGAGTAAGGGGACTTGATGAAAATTTAAATGTTTTTGAGGATAAATTTTATTCTTTTGCTGAAATAAAGGACAACATAATGCTATATGATGCTATTTTTAAGGACGGGTTACTTTCAGCGGTTAGTATTTCTCGTGGAGATTGCCATAAGTTTAAAGATAAAAACTGCTTTGTAATAAAATCAACGGAAATTGTTGCTCCTATTGAAGTTGTTCTTTTGAAAAAAGGCAAACGGTATATAATAGTAGGAATAATAATATTAACGGCATAATAATACTTACTAAAATTTCTATGATGTAAGTTTATGAAAAAACTCTTACCTTTGCAAACAATAAATAAAACAAGATAGAACAAAGAACAATCTACTCACCCATTATCCTATAAATTGGATAGACGGAATGAAGCTAAGCAGCAGCCATTTTATTGCTGTGCGACAGCGTTAGAGATGCAATAGCCCTGCAAACCATAGACCTTAACTATGGCTTACAGCCTATGGCTGGTGATTCGGTAAAAGATGCACGTGCTGATGGATCACTATTTCATAGACTAAAATTTGGGTTACGTAAAGTATTTTTTATATGTTTTGAAATGACAACTACAACTAAAGGGTTATCAGCCTCACAAGTTGCTCGTCGTTATGAAATTAGTCGACAAACAGCACATTATTTTATGCACAAGGTTTGTGAAGCTATGAAATCCAGTGAGTCACAGAAAATGGATGGCAAAGTGCAAGGTTGATGAATTTACCATAGGAGGAAAAGAGGAAGGAAAACAAGGTTGAAGCTATGACACAAAGAAAAAGAAAGTTCTTTGTGCAATGGAACTTACTGACCCAAGGCAAAGTAAAGCGCTTTTACGCACTAAAAATACCTGATTTTTCCTCAAAATCATTACGAACAATATTTGACAAACATATTAGTAAAACAGCACAAGTTACTACTGACGAATGGAAAGGATATAAACCTATAAAAGACTTTAATATAACTCAAATTTCTAGTAATGATGGGAAGAATTTTCCTACATTACATAAGGTAATACATCAAGTAAAGTCTTGGATACGAGGTATATATTCTTGGGTATCAGAGTTTAACATAGACCGATATTTAGCGGAATACAGTTTTAGAATTAATCGTTCACAAAATAAAGATACTATCTTTAACAAATTAATGAAAAGAATTGTAGAACGTTCTCCCGTTTCCCAAAGTCAATTAGTATGTAGCTAAATAGACACCTCAATGAAGAAAATAATAAAATCTTTGGGGATATTTATAATTTACAAGATGAAGATCCTGCAATACATTATGTTTTCGCAAGAAAAAATAAGACTGTATATGTGTATAATAGAAATGGAGTTATAGCCACTTTACCGCATAGTTTTTTAAGGAATTATTTAACAAATACAAATCCACAGAAATGAAAATCTATATAATCATTATATTTTTATCTTTTAGTTCTACGCTCTATTCTCAAGATTATCCTTACTATGGTTGGTATGATATAGTGGTAGAAAGAAGTATAGAACATCTACATAAAACACTATCTTCTTCTAATGATATTACAGATAAAGAACTGCTTAGTATGATGAAAAGATCTGTATTGATAACAGAAGGAGGATATTTTTATAATAGTTCTTATTTTAATCAAGAGATGATTAAGTACATCAGACCTTTTTATTCATTTAAAAGCTTTTGGAGAGAGCCTCTTATTGCAAAAAAAATAATAAAAAAACAAAAAGTAAAAGGATTTGATTTTGTAAAAATAGTTCTTCATAGTGTAAACTATGATATTTATATATGCTTTGAAGCTGGTAGTGTGTTTTTAAACAAAGAAGCGGATAAAGGTATTGGGATGAAAAAACAACTTACTTTTGCTCTCTATAAATATAAATACGATAAAGAAAAAGCAGATTATTATTTAGAAGAGTTTGAAATCTATAATCATTAAATGAAATACTATGCCAAACCCAATTATAGATAGCACCCAATTGCAGTGTAATCAAGGTACTCAGATAAGTACTTTAAAAGTTACAAGTCAGACCTTTATAAGTATAAAGGACAAATTACAAGCTACAGAAGGAGATAAAGAGGCTAATATAAATATAAAACCTTTTGCTTTATGTAAACTAAAACCGACTTTCTTCGGGTATCAACCTTGTGTACCTACACCCATTAAATGGGAAAATACCTCACCTTTTGAAATTGATGGACAAAAAGAACTATTAGATTGCTCAACTTGCAGGTGTGCAGTGGGAGGAATTATCTCAGTAGTAAAATCAGAACAAGACTTTGTAAGTGAATAATGCTATTAAACTCTCCACGACTTCGGAGTGCCACATTCTGCGCTCCCTTTCACACAAGTAGTTTTGAGCAGCCTAAAAGGTTTTCAGCTGCTCAAAACACAACTTGCTACCATCTGGTGATGGTAAAACATAGCCCTTTGGGCTAATATTTAGGTTAGCCAACAAACTGCGCCATAGTGCACTCATATACACTCTTTAAAGGACATTTTAGACCTAAAAACAAGGGTCCTTACATAACATCAATGTTTTATCGGTTGAATATTGTGTTCCAGATAAATCATTTCTACTTTTTATTTTTCCTTCTAAAATTCGCTTTTTATAATATGTAAAGGGAAATAGAGTTAAAAATGATAGGTAATATATTGAAAACTTAATGATATATCATCTACTATCTCTATTCATTTATCTTACTTGTTAAGTAATCAAAGTTTTTTAATTGTTGATAATCGGGGTATAGTATTTTAAAGTCGGTGAGTAATTTGTGCTTTATGTTTTCTGTTATATGTAATAACTTTTTGATATTAAACAATGACTTTTTTTGTTGATTGAATATGATATTAACATACTCTTGGTCATATCTTTTAAAGGAAAAATGATAATCATTATAAACACTGAATATTTCATTATTTTGCTCTTCATTGAAAGATATTTTTCTTAGATTGTTGGTAAAAAGAATGAAAAGCTTGAGCAAATCGGCTTCAAATGAAAAAAGAGTTTTATCTTCATTTAAAATTATAACCTCTCCCCATAGCATTTTTTCAGTGATTTCGGATTTAGAAAAGTGGTGGTAATTTTTTGTTTTTACTTTTTTATATACTTCTAAATCAATATGGTATAGGATTATTATATCATTCTTTTTCATAGTGTATTAATTATTTTTTAGCTCGATAAATGGTGTTTGTAGTAGCCTTGATTCATCTTCTATTTATACGAATCTTTAAAGACAAAGTCTCCATCATCATTTTTTCTGATATATTGCCCTTCTGTTTTTATTGGTTCTCCATCTAAAAACACTTCTAAATCGGTGGAGGTAGCATTTAGCTTGACTTCTAAAGTGTGCTCGTCTGTTGGATTTTTTTCTAAAATTGTATGAAGTTTGTCCCAATCAAAAAAAACTTCACAATTATAGGAGGCACCTTTGGCTGTTTCAAATATAAAACGCATCATCTCAGGGATAGCTCGTTCCTCAGCCTTAGGAGAAGTCATATAAGGGCATAAGGTGATTCTTTTTTCTCCATTGAAATATTCTGTACTGATGCGAAACACTCTAAATCCTTTATTTTCGGACGAAATTACCACCTTTAGTTTGTACTTTTTACGATAATTATCCCATCTCTCAGGAGTTGCTTTTGACACTTTTTCACCATGTATTTCTTTATGTATTTCATACTTATCTTTCCTACTAACGTTATAATACATAGTTGCTAATCTATCTTCATACTCTTTGATGAGCTTTTCATCTTTAACAAGCTCAGCTTGGTATCTCGCCAGTTCTATACGGGTAGGTCCATAGCCCAACCACACTACTACCATCCCCTTAGGGGCAAAACCAAAAATGAGGTTATCAAACTCATTACAAACTGTTCCCGTAAAATTAACCTGAGAAAAATAACTGCGTTTTTCCCTAAGATCTATGTACTGGGGAAGGTTCCCCTCAAAGTTTTTTGGCTCATAGATAAAATACGCACGTTGGCTCATTTCCTTCATATAATCTACGGGAAAGTCTGCCTTTAAGTGGTAAAAAACATCCTCATAATTAGAATAGTAGACTATATCTGCCCCTATAGGGGTACCCAGTTGTTCTGTCCACCTAGCACCAGAATCTGCCCAACGCCCCGAAGAGGAGCCATAGGGCAAACCAGCAGGAGTTTCTTCTAAGGTTAAGATATAATCCTTTATAGGGGTTATTCGATATTTATTATCAGGGTGCGATATTTGTACGTGAAATTCAGGCATAACTTCTTTTTTTTGGCAACTTGTTATAGGTAGTAAACATAGGCTAAGGATTATGATATAAGATATTGTATTTTTCATATTAATCATCTGATAAGTGTTTATTTTCAAGGAGTATTATCATATATTACATCATTGGTAGATTTTGTATTGGGATTAAAGGAAATAATATCGGCGAAGATACGATTATTTTTTGATTGAGCAAAATTTTTTTGTGAGAAAGGAGGTGGGAGGCAATGAGAAAAATGCAGTGTTTGGGGGATTTTGTTGCGAATAATGCAAAGATAGAGAGTGGAGGGAGAAGGTTTGATAATCAGGGAAGTAACGGCTATCCTTCGTTTATAGTTCGTTTATCCTTCGTTATAGGTTCGTTCAACCTAAGGGGTAGCTATATGGTGCTTGGGGTATGGTAGGGGGTGAAATGTGCTGATTATCAGGAGAAAGGAGTTGGGAGGTAGTGGGAAGGGATTTTTTGAAGAATTGGTAATAAAATAAGAGAAAAGAGGTGAAAAGTGAAAAATAGGGAGGAGAGGGAGGGGTAGAGGAAGGGAGTTTCTTGTTATTTTGGTAATTATTTGTACCTTTGCGGCGTGTAATTAGTACGATGAACTATGGTGTTTTTGGTATTGATAGTTTTGCTTTTGGGGTTTGTTTCGTGGGGTGTGTTTGATATTAGGCTCTCATTTTTTACTCCGACCCAATGGCACTTAAAGAATAGGCCAGCTAAAAAGGTTGTTTTGACTTTTGACGATGGGCCATCGGAGTATACGTCTGCTTTTTTGGATTTGTTAGAAAAGTATAAGGTAAAGGCTGTGTTTTTCTGTATAGGCGAGCAGGTGGAAAAATATCCTGAGGTAGTGAGACGTATGGTGGCAGAAGGGCACGTGGTAGGGAACCACACCTTTACCCATAAGCCTAAGAATATTTTTAAGAAGCAGGCGTTAGCGGAAGAGATTCGGGATACGGATGAGGCACTGAAGAAGGTAGGAGTGGTAACGGAGCTTTTTCGTCCGCCCTTTGGTATTACAAGTCCGCCGGTGGCAGGTGCTATTGCGCTCACGGGGAAGAAGGCAATAGGTTGGGATATAAGATCATTGGATACGGTTATTAAAGATGAGGAGCGGCTTTATAGGCGTATAGTGGGCAAACTAAGTAACGGCAATATCATACTAATGCACGACCGACTGGGGCATACACTTAAAGTTTTGGAACGCTTATTGCAATACCTGAAAGATAATAATTACACTGTTACAAACGATTTGGAATGAGAAGAATTATATTATATATTAGCCTGTGCCTACCCTTGATGGGAGCTGCACAAGTGCTTACAGAAGCCCAAATACGCGACTTTAAGGCACAAGCCATAGCCAAAAACAAGGCTATAGAAACGATGCAAGCAGACTTTGTACAGAAAAAGCATTTGGACTTTATGAGTAAGGATATTGAGACTTTTGGGAAGATGGCTTTTGCGAAGCCCGACCGCCTAAACTGGCAGTATACGAAGCCTTACCAGTACCGTATCATCTTTCAGAAAAACAATATCAAAGTTAATGATGGAGGAAAAGTATCGGAGATGAAAGCCGATAACAAGGTGTTTAAAAAGATAAACAACCTGATAGTGAGTACGATTAGTGGAGATATGTTTGCTGAAAAGGATTTTAAGATGAGCTTTAGCAAGGCACAAGGGGTAACCCAAGTGCGATTACTGCCAACAGATAAAACGCTACTGAAATACGTGAGTGAAATATATCTTTACTTTGGGAATGATTATGTGGTAGAGAGGGTGAAACTTATAGAACCGACAAGTGATTACACCGAAATACTATTCAGCAATAAAAAACTAAATAGCCCAATAGATGAAGCACATTTTAAAATGTAGTTGGCTACTGTTACTTGTGGGATGTTCATCATATAAACTTCCGGAGGAATATAAGGTAACGAGAGAGAGGCAAGAGACTTATGAGAATAGTTATGTGAGGGTAGGGGAGGAGTACCTTTACCGCACTACTATTGCTGCTTATGGGCATACATTTGGGGGGCTTTTGGCAGCTAAAATAATGGATAGGAATAGCTGGCGAGTGGCTTTGACAACAGATTTTGGTAATACTCTTTTTGATTTTGAAAAGAATAGTAATGGTATTAAAGTACATTACGCTATGCCCGACCTAAATAAAAAGATTATTATCCGTACCCTTACGGCAGACTTTGAGAAGCTATTGATAACCCATTTTGCGGTGATTAAAGAGTATGCCAAAGGAGAGGAACGAGTGTGGGAATGTACAGATAAGAATGATATGGTTTACTTATTTTTTTCGGGAGAGAAGGAACTAAAAAGACAGCTAAATACGCAAGGGAAGCAACTGTATACCACTTTTGGTTATGATAAGAAATATATAGCAATAACGCACCATACTCTGGATATTAAGATAGATTTGGAAGCTATTTGAGAGGTAAACTTTACAGTAGATAACTAATGGTTAATAGTTAATAGCGATGATATTAAAAGATTTTTATAGACTGGACTCTTTGGAGCAGCAAGATGCAGAGCACTACCTTTGTAGAATAACCCTGAATGCAGAGCACTCTATTTTTGAGGGGCATTTTCCTGATAATCCGATAACACCAGGGGTGTGTATGATGCAGATTATTAAGAATATTACAGAAGAGATTACTGGGAAGAGCTTGTTTTTGGCAAAGACGGTGAATGTGAAATTTATGGCACTTATAAACCCGAAAATAAATCCTGAGTTACAAATTAGTCTGCATATAATAAGTGAAGGGGATGAGGTAATAGTGAAAAGTATAACTAATATGGGAGATACGGTAGCCTTAAAGCTTACAAACACCTATAAGATAGTAATTTAATCCTAATAATATAATGGTAAAAGGCACAGATAAAGGAATTGGCGTACTAAAAAAATAAGCTGAAAAATTTCGCTATCTAAAATAAAAGCTGTACTTTTGCACACATTTAAAAAAACACAAGAACTAAACAACAATTTCAATAGTGGAAAAGGAAAGAAAGAATTTTACTGAGAAGAGTTATGAGAAGCTGAAAAATGCAATTCAAGAGATTGTGAATGAAGAGGATAAAAAAGACGTATACGCACTATCGTTATGCTACTCTTGCGATAACGATGATTTGCGATTTCCTAAAGTTACATTGAATTACAATACCCTTTCAAACGCAAAAGAAGAGTCTTATAATGCAGATACCGCAGAAGAGGCTAAGTGGCATTTTGATTATTGGCTGCAGCACGATATGGAAACCATAGGAGGCAAGAAAGATACTCATCTGAAGAAATGGTTTGCTAAAAGTCCTTATTACTACTCGGACGAGGAGAATGACCGTGCGATAGAGGAAGATGAAGATCTTTATGAAAAACTTCTTAAAAAGGGAGATAAGTTTGATAAGGAATTTGTAAAAGAAGTTATAGCACTTACTAAGCGTCTTTTTGATGAAGGGATTTTAGAGCAGCATTTTGATAGGAATATCCCAGTGCTTTTGTACCAGAAAGATCTTGAAGATCTGCCCATAGCTTGGACTAAGAAAGCAAATCCTACAAAACTTGTTAAAGAGTTTGTGGAGTATTGGGACGGAGATTAGTATTCATACACAGAGCTTTGTTAGAGTAAATTAAAAACTTTGGCAAAGCTATTGTTTTTATATATAGAAGCTATGAAAAGATTATTATTTATTTTGCTATTGCATATTACTACAGTGCTTTGCGCACAAGAAAGTTTTAATGCAGGTAAGGTAGATGCTATTGCTTATGACGATAGTGGTAATTATACATTTTACCATAAGCTGAAGAATGGGAATTACCGGAGCTTAGACTTGTATTTTGATGATGAAAAACCTATAAAAGATACGTTTTTCAATTTTTTATCTCCATATTGGTTGGAAGATGATGATGAATATTCAGAAGAAGAGATTTTAGAAGACAATACTGAAATGATATTTACTAAAGATATAAGTAAAACTTCATTTCGGGATTTTGTAGGGCAAACTTATTGGTGTGAAACTCCTATATCATCAGAGGAGGAAGAAAAAGGGCATATTATTTGTGAGATGGTAAATAATCATAGCGCAGTAGTGGCACGTATAGCTAATAAGATACCTACTTATGGTTTTGGAGAGCATATTATTGATACCCCTGAAGATACACCTTGTTGGCTTACTTTTGATGAAGAACAATACGCTATTTTGGTGTTAAAACTAAAAGATCATAAACAAATATATCTGTTTATTAAAGAGAATGGGGATTTGGAGAAGATATTTATCCCTATGGGAGAAAAAGTAGTTTTGCTAGATGAGGCTAGATATACCTTTAGAAAGGTTACATCAGAAACTTATAATCTTAAAAACTACCGCTATAGTTCTCGTGATTTTGATGATTATTTTGAAGTATTTCCTAAGGGTAAGAAATATGAAATCTTAGACATTTTTAAGAATAAAGCCTTACCGGGAACCTATGATAGTATTACTAGAAATCATATTTTTATCATTACTAAAAATAAAGAGGAAGTAAGTATTTATAACCAATTCTTTCAGAAACTGAATTGTGGAAAGGTGAAAAGTGCTCGTTTTGTTAATTTGGCAGTGGAAGTAGAGAATGAACAAGGAATAAAATATTACGATAGTACAGGGAAGGATATACCTAAATCGGCATTGAGAGAGTTTAACTGTGGTACAAGATAATTAAAGCTCCTTATAAATATGTTAGAATCTGTTATTGAAGCTCTTATTAAGAATAAGAAAGGACGATTGGAGGAGGTAGTACAAGCCTTTAATGATGGTGAGTTTGCAAATTCTGACACTCATAAATATCTTGCTGAGGCTTTGGTAGGTAGCCAGTATAATGAACTAGCTAATTATATAGAAGAGGTAGTTATACCAAAAATAGGCAAACCAATGTTGCCCTATCTGTGTGATACCTTTACCTTTGCTGATACTTACGATAATAGGAGGCGATTGCGCTTATTGCGAAAATTGAAATATAATGATATAGAAGACTTAGCTAATCGGGTTTTATCACAAAACCTTCCTTCTTTGCAAGTAGAAGCTGTAGCAATATTAGCGGACACTAAAACTCTTGATAATGAAAAGAAACTCATAGCCCTCAGTACTGATAATAACCGATTGGTGAGAGGAGCAGCCTATAAAGGTTTGGCAGCAATAGCTACGCCACAGGCTTTGGAAGCCCTACTATCTACTTATAAAGGGAAACTTACCCGTACTAATACTCAGATGCTTGTTGAAGCACTCTCCAAAGTAGCACTTCCTACTTATTATCTCAAGTTTTTAGAGGTGCTAGAGCAACATTTTGAATTGCTGCTTGCTATGGATAAAAGCAATGAGAGTAGTGTAAAAGCTGCTTATAATCTTTTTGAGATAGAATTACATATACTTCAGCATAAAGATCAAAAAGAAGTATATGATTTTTTGGAAAAGCTCTTATACAATGATGAGTACCACGCAATTGCAGAAAAGTATGATACTGTACCCTATCACTTAATGCCTACTGTGGTAGAAATACTTAGATCTTTTTCTTTTAATAAAAGAATAGCTTTTTATGAAAAACACTTAGCGGTACTTCCAAAAACACAATGGGTGCGAATATTGGCAACAGACTATTTTTATGAAGCTATAACAATATATTCTAAAGAAAAGTTATACGATATTTTTGCCCCTTATTTTGATTTGTTATCACAGAATATTATTGAGACTTTTTCGGGCTACCAATACAATGCAGGTTACTATACGCCTCTGAAGTTCGAGGTGAAAGAATCTTTTACTGATCCACGTTGGGCAACTATATTGTTACAGTTTTTGCAAAATAGTCCCAAAACAGAAGATTATGAGTTCAAAGCCTTAGTAGTTTTAGATGTACTTTTGCCAGATAGCGAATCATTAAACCAACTTATACTCCAACTATTGCCCCAAGCTTCGCTGAATGATACATCGTGGTTGTATCAGCTTATAATGAAACGTAATATACCCCAAAGGTTTGAGATAATATATGAGTCTTTAGCCTCGATGAAGCAGCCCTCTCACTATGATTATATGAACGTAATGCAAGCCAAAACCTTTTGGCAATGTTTTCCGAAAGAGTACGCTCTTAAATTTGAAAAACTTTATGCCCTGAAACATGTAGCGTACTTTAAAGAAATAAGCCAATTACTCAATTAGTAGAAAAGCAGAATTTAGGCTCACTCTTGCTGATAATATTGATTTCTTTCCTATTTCTAACAAAGATAATAACAGCTTCTTCTACCACAACAATACCTCAAAAATAATGGAACAATCCCTTTTTGAAGAAGAAAAAGAATATGTAGCATTTATAGAAGCTACTAATTGCAGAACTTATAAAGGCTTTATCAAAGCTCTTAATGAAGCCTTTTTTATTCATACAAACTATGAAGAAAATATCAATGATACGCATTGGTATATTTTTTCATCTTGGTTAGGGTACCGCAAAATTAAAATGCTCTTTCTTCGTAGCGGAGCTCTAAAAAAACAACCTATCTACAATGAAATTATTAACGACTTGCAAGAGTGGAAAATATGGTGGGAAAAACAACACCCTAAAAACAGATTGATATTTGAATTCCAATAATAAAATTCCAAAATGTAATAAAAATTTCACCAACTATTTAAAAGCTTAATCTAATAAAATAAGCGATACTAAGACAATTAAACCTAATTCTAATTCATTATACAAATATAAAACAACACATGAAACGAAAACTTGAAGGGCATATCATAGCAGTTCCTTTACAGGATAATACATTTGTAACCTCCTTAGTAATAAGGCAAAACGGGAGTATATCATTAGGCTATTTTTTTAAAGAGCGTTATACTGAACTACCAACGATAGAACAATGGCAACCCTCTGAAGTAATTCTCATAGCTCTCTTTGGAGGGCGTTTAGGACTAAAAAATGGAAATTGGCAACTATTAGGACAGCTTCCTCAATGGGATAGAAATGAATGGCAAGTGCCAATCTTACGACAGCAAGACCCTATAAATACCTCTGTTTACTACGCAGCTATGTATGATAATGATATTAAAAATTTCACCCGAAAAATAATATCCGAAGAAGAAGCCAAAACATACTATCTATATGGCATTTATGGTTACAAAGCAATCGAAAATGTACTTAACAAACTATTATTTTCTTAAAATATCCAATCAATAACCTTCATATATTTAATGTGTTAAATCAATTTGATAAAGCAGAATTAGCCCAAATACCCTTTGATAAATAATACCTTAATTAGCACGAAAATATATTTTCTCCTAAGCCAGGAACTTGTCATTACCAAGAAAAAGCCCTATATGTCAAAAAGTACATACGCTAAAAATCCAACTATCTCTCAAGTAGGATTTTTTTATATTAGAACTATCTTAAAAGCGCCCCCCAACCTGAACGAACTAATAACGAAGGATAAACGAACTCTAAACGAAGGATAAATAAAAAACACCCCACCCCCTTACCTATATATTATTATAATTCCACACCCCCTTCCCCCACATCCCTACATTTTCCCCCACCCATCCCCCCATATTCCCCCCTTTTCTCCCTTTCATCCTTTTTTCATCAAAAAAAAACTTCACTTCTCACATAACTGACAATCAACCATTTAACAAATAAACTCAAAAAAACTTCAAAAAAAGTCTTGAAAAAATTTGGAGAATTAAAAAAACGCCGTACCTTTGCACCCGCAAATGAGACGAAAATTAGTCTTGTAAGCGTAAGAAAACAACACGTACATTGACATAATGTTGTACAGCACAAAACAAAGATTTAAAGAATTGAGTGAAACCTGAAGTCAATAACTTACGAGTCGGTTTAAAACATTAAAGATTTTAACGATGAAGAGTTTGATCCTGGCTCAGGATGAACGCTAGCGGCAGGCCTAACACATGCAAGTCGAGGGATAAGCCTTCGGGCTGAAACCGGCGCACGGGTGCGTAACGCGTATACAATCTGCCTTTCACTGGGGGATAGCCCGAAGAAATTTGGATTAATACCCCATAGTATATAGGGACGGCATCGTTTTTATATTAAAGCCTTGGTGGTGAAAGATGAGTATGCGTTCTATTAGCTAGTTGGAGAGGTAACGGCTCCCCAAGGCTACGATAGATAGGGGTTCTGAGAGGGATGTCCCCCACACTGGTACTGAGATACGGACCAGACTCCTACGGGAGGCAGCAGTGAGGAATATTGGACAATGGTCGGAAGACTGATCCAGCCATGCCGCGTGCAGGATGAAGGTCCTATGGATTGTAAACTGCTTTTGTAAGGGAAGAATAAGGAGTACGCGTACTTTGATGACGGTACCTTATGAATAAGCATCGGCTAACTCCGTGCCAGCAGCCGCGGTAATACGGAGGATGCAAGCGTTATCCGGAATCATTGGGTTTAAAGGGTCTGTAGGCGGGCAGATAAGTCAGAGGTGAAAGCGCTTAGCTCAACTAAGCAACTGCCTTTGAAACTGTTTGTCTTGAATGGTTGTGAAGTAGTTGGAATGTGTAGTGTAGCGGTGAAATGCTTAGATATTACACAGAACACCGATAGCGAAGGCATATTACTAACAATTAATTGACGCTGATGGACGAAAGCGTGGGGAGCGAACAGGATTAGATACCCTGGTAGTCCACGCTGTAAACGATGGATACTAGCTGTTTGGTTGTAAGACTGAGTGGCTAAGCGAAAGTGATAAGTATCCCACCTGGGGAGTACGTTCGCAAGAATGAAACTCAAAGGAATTGACGGGGGCCCGCACAAGCGGTGGAGCATGTGGTTTAATTCGATGATACGCGAGGAACCTTACCAAGGTTTAAATGGAGACTGACAGGTGTAGAGATATGCCCTTCTTCGGACAGTTTTCAAGGTGCTGCATGGTTGTCGTCAGCTCGTGCCGTGAGGTGTCAGGTTAAGTCCTATAACGAGCGCAACCCCTGCCGATAGTTGCTAACGAGTTAAGTCGAGCACTCTATTGGGACTGCCGGTGCAAACCGTGAGGAAGGTGGGGATGACGTCAAATCATCACGGCCCTTACATCTTGGGCTACACACGTGCTACAATGGTCGTTACAGAGAGCAGCCACTGCGTGAGCAGGCGCGAATCTATAAAGACGATCACAGTTCGGATCGGAGTCTGCAACTCGACTCCGTGAAGCTGGAATCGCTAGTAATCGGATATCAGCCATGATCCGGTGAATACGTTCCCGGGCCTTGTACACACCGCCCGTCAAGCCATGGAAGCTGGGGGTACCTGAAGACGGTTACCGCGAGGAGCTGTTTAGGGTAAAACTAGTGACTGGGGCTAAGTCGTAACAAGGTAGCCGTACCGGAAGGTGCGGCTGGAACACCTCCTTTCTAGAGAAACCGATGTTATGGAAAGAAGGTTATCTCTTCTTTAAATCTTGCTGTATGACAAAATAAGATTTGCAAATTTGTGAATTTACAAATTTGCTAATTGAATAAGCAGTCTCATAGCTCAGCTGGTTAGAGCGCTACACTGATAATGTAGAGGTCGGCAGTTCGAGTCTGCCTGGGACTACAATAAGAGCTGAAAAGGAAATTCTGGAAGCTGATGCGGGGAATTAGCTCAGCTGGCTAGAGCACCTGCCTTGCACGCAGGGGGTCAAGGGTTCGAATCCCTTATTCTCCACAACAACAGTACATTGACATATTGGGATAAAGAGCATAAGAGATCAATAAAGGATTATTGATCATCTAACGAAAAAATATTAAAAAGAATCAAAGAGAACGAGGTATTCTATTGAGAGAATCAATAGGAACTACAAGCGCGAAAAGTTATGTAAGGGCGTATGGGGGATGCCTAGGCTCTCAGAGGCGAAGAAGGACGTGATAAGCTGCGAAAAGTTGCGTGGATTGGCACATACGAATTGATACGCAAATCTCCGAATGGGGC